>NZ_CP015622.1:609474-1218949 GCF_001643015.1 Corynebacterium crudilactis | reverse complement strand
TTGGGCAGGCCGATGCAGCAGTCACCCTTGGCCTCGATGGCTGGATGCAACCACTGTGCGCTCTGTGGCGCAGCACCAGTTTGGAAGCTGCGTTAGCGAATCTGGGCAGGACGCGAAATCGACCGGCAAAAGCGCTTATTCAACAAGCAACACAATTAATTGAAGTTCCGGGAAATGGCTCTGAAAAAGACTATGACACCGTAGCTGAGCTGCAGGTTTTGGGAGAAGTGACAGTCCCTAACGCTTAGCAGGAGCATATCTTTGATGCTACAGAGTGCGGATTTTTAGTACACTCAATCACATTCCATGTCATGGAATCTTCCCAGAGTACAAAAATCTAGGAAGCCACCACAGACTTTTATGAATGAGGTTTAGACTCCGTATGGAGCCTCCAGCACGATCTATTTGGCCTGTCCACACTGATATTTTATTTGTGTTGAGTCAGGTGAAACCTTGTTAACAGCTGTACTAACTTTAATTGCTGGATTGTTGATCATTGGGGTGATCATCGTCCTCAATGGATATTTCGTTGCCCAAGAATTTGCCTATATGTCTGTTGATCGCAATGAACTGCGACAACTAGCAGATTCTGGCGATAAGAAAGCCAAACGTGCACTTCAGATCACCACTCGCACGTCATTTATGCTCTCTGGGGCACAATTGGGTATCACCGTAACAGGCCTATTAGTTGGCTTTGTTGCTGAACCGCTGGTGGGAAATGCGCTTGGTGTGTTGTTGGGTGGAGTCGGTATTCCGCCAGCGGTCTCCATTACGGTGGGCACACTTCTTGCATTGGCTTTATCTACAGTTATCCAAATGATTTTCGGCGAGCTTTTTCCGAAGAACTACACCATTGCAGCCCCGTTGAAGTCTGCTCTGGCACTAGCGCCGTCTACTACGTGGTATCTCAAAATCACTGGCTGGTTAATTCGATTTTTCGATCTCTCCTCTAATGCCTTGCTAAAACTTGTCCGCATTGAGCCAGTGGAAGATATTGATTCTTCTGCTACCACCCAAGATCTCCCCCATATTGTTGCTTCTTCGAGAGATAGTGGCTATTTACGGGATTCAACATCGTTGTCCCTTGATCGCCTCCTCGATTTCCCCACGCATGATGTCGGTCATGCTATGACCCCGCGTTCTCGCGCGGATGTGGTGAGCCCGGAAACCACCATTGCGCAGATTCGAGCACTCATGGCCGGGGCACACACCCGCTATCCCATTGTCGATGATGAGCATGTGCCCATTGGTGTGATTCACCTGTTGGATATCCTTGGCACGGATATTGCACATGATGCACCAGTTACCCAGCTCATGCGACAACCAGTAGTCGTACCAGAATTTATGGCACTACCTGAGGTGGTTGCAGAACTAGACAGTAAAGGTGAACAACTGGCCTGTGTGATTGATGAATACGGTGGCTTTATCGGCATCGTAACCATGGAAGATTTAGCAGAAGAAATCCTCGGTGACGTTAATGACGAGCATGATTTTACTTCTTCAGAAAAAATCACGCTTACCGGAACTGATGAATGGCTCATCGATGGCGATACTCCATTGGACGAGGTGGAACGCGCTATTCGCTACGCCCTGCCCGACGGTGATTTTGAAACAATATCCGGATTGCTTTTTGATCATGCGAACAAATTAGTTGAAGAAGGTGAGGTCTTTGAGATTGTCTTAGACCTGGAGCCTGAAGACTACATCGATAATGCTGCCCTTAAACAGCGCATTGTGCAGATCACCGTCTTGGATGTTGAGAAAAATGTACCCACCAAGTTGGCACTGCAATTAACAGAATTAAGCGAACCTGCTGCGCACACAGATGGTAATTCGGTTGAGCCAGAGGAGACCCGTTAAAGATGAATGAATGGTATATCGTTCTCCCCGTCACTGTTCTGCTTATTGTTTTATCCGCATTCTTTGTCATCATTGAATTCGCTTTGCTTGCTGCACGGCGAAATCGTTTGGAAGAAACTGTAGAAACCTCCCGATCTTCCCGCGCAGCTCTACGTAGTCTCAATGAACTCACGCTCATGCTCGCTGGTGCACAATTGGGCATCACTGTAGTTACTTTCGCACTGGGTGCAGTGACGAAACCCTGGGTGCACCATGCGCTAATGCCGCTTTTTGAGTGGGCTCATATCCCGCTGCTTGCCGCTGACATCATTGCATTTATTTTGTCCTTGTTTATTGTGACCTTCTTGCACTTGGTCATTGGTGAAATGGCGCCTAAATCGTGGGCAATTGCGCATCCGGAGACCGCTCTGCGCGCTATTGCTTTGCCTGCGCGTGGGTTTATTAATCTTTTGCGTCCCTTATTACAGTGGATTAATAAAATGGCTAATGCGTTGGTGCGCAAAACTGGTGAAACTCCAGTTGATCGAGCTGCAGCAGGTGGATACGATGCCGATACGCTGTTTACGTTGGTGGAACATTCCCGATCAACCGGTGCGTTGGATCAACAATCCGCCGCTCAAATCAGTGGCATTATCAAGTTGGAGAAAACCACTGTTGGCGAAGCTCTCGCACATACTGATACTGCGCCCATCACAGTAAGCACCAGCGCCACAGTTGCTGAGGTACAGGCCGCAGCTAAGCGCTCCGGTCAATTGCGCGTGCTTATCGACGTCCCCTCCGGCGCAATCCCTCACGTTGTGCACGTCCGCGACACCTTGGCTGCTGCTGAAGATGAACAAGCCATCCAATGGTCACGGCCAATCCTGAGTATTTCTGCGGATACTACCCTGCAGGAAACCTTGGATATGATGCGCCAACATAGTGAACAGATTGCTGCGGTTATCTCTACTGAGGGTGGTAGTAGTGCGGTCCTCGGTGTGATTTCCTGGGATATTTTGCTGGGATACATGTGGCCCGCTACGGCTTAAGCAATCAATGATTAAAAGGCGGGATATCAAGGTTATTGATATCCCGCCTTGTCTCATGGACATGCACGTTGTGGTTGTGCAAAATTCACAAGTTAATTAACAAGACTTTCCAAATTAACTTTCTAGACATCTCGTGCGCTTAATTTAATCAGCTGAACCTGATTTTAAGAGTTCTTTCCCCCATTAATTTGGCCTTATCTCTTAGCCTATCTAAAAACTCAACAGGCACATTGTGAAGCCATGTCACATTGAAAGAAAAATGCGCACCTCTCCCCGATTACTTGGACTCCTCCTCTGCACCCCACTGGCAGCTACAATCAGCACCCCACTGGCAACCGCTCAAGAACCAATGCTCCTTGATTCCAGTGCAATCGTCCCACATGTAGCAGATTACGGATTTTATGTCGATGCTTGGCATACCAATGTGCCTACTGACCTCACTCCATCACATAATGCAGCCGTAGGTGTCTTAAGTGAGATGCTCACACTGTGGACTCCAGGTTCGGAATGGAATACTGGCACTAAGCTCAATGCCTCCGTGTTAGATTCCAACATTGCACAATCCATCGCTATTTCTCGCCAGGCAACCGATGCAGAACAAGAACGAGCCTGGGTAATTGATCGTCGCAACCAGAACTACACCGCAACTGATGGACTTGGCGCCTACGCTGACCGCTACCGCACCTCCGCTCAGGTCGGAACATCCATCCCGAGCACAGTGCCTGATGATGCACACACCATTAAGCACAGCGATGAAGGTAACGCCAATGGCAATTGGGCGGAATCTGGCGGCGAGGTCGGCTCCACAGTTGATCTGATCGAAGCCATCCGTGGACACTCTGCAACCAGTAACAACGCCAAGAATTTTTACCAATATCCACGCCCATACCGCTGGACCGAATCGATTGAACCAGAACTGTGGGGCGAGGGCGTAGATATGCCCGTTTACGCTTATCCTTTACGCAAATCTGAAGCCGAAGCTTCAGGCGATGGTGGCTTCCCATCTGGTCACACATCCGCAGGAGGAATGGCGACCAACGGACTTGCATACGCATTCCCACAACAATTTGATGAACTTCTCATGACCTCTGCGGAAATCGGTGAAAGCCGTATCCAACTCGGTATGCACTCCCCACTTGACGTTATCGGTGGACGTGTCCTCTCCACTGCAATTACTGCAGGTGCGCTCAACGATCCATCCCTCGATTCGATTAAGACTCAAGCTTTTGATGATGCCCAGCTCTGGCTGAGTAACCAAAACGACATCACGCCAAATAACCGCAATTTTGATGAACAACTCGCCGAATACACCTCTTACCTCACCTTTGGCTTTGAACAATCAGGTGACACCTCCGAAGCAATGCGCGTCCCCAAAGGTGCCGAAGCCCTTCTAGAGACCAGGCTCCCCTACCTTAACGACGATCAACGTCGTTGGGTTCTGCATTCCACTGGACTTGAATCTGGTTTTCCTATCCTTGATGATGTCGAAGGCTGGGGTCGTCTCAATCTTTATGCAGCACAAGCGGGATACAGTGCCTTTGATACCAATGTTGAAGTAAACATGGATGCATCCACTGGTGGATACTCCGCTGCCGATAATTGGCAAAATGATATTGAAGGAGCAGGAAGCCTCACTAAGAATGGCTCCGGCGAGCTCACTTTGTCTGGAGACAATACCTATACCGGTGGCACCACCATTAATGCAGGTACTTTGGCTGCGGCTTCCCCACAAGCCCTAGGATCTGGAAACCTCCATATCGGAGCCGATGCAACACTCAAGCTAAACCAGCCTATCTCGATTACTGGCTCTGCAGCATTAGACGGCACCTTGCAGGTATCTCTTCCTGATAATGCAGATCTTTCCACCGGATTTGTGGCACTTAATGCAGCATCCACTTCAGGTGAATTCGATAATGTGATCGTTGACGGTATCGATAATATTTCTGTCAGCTATGAAAATGGATCAGTTCTACTGACATCCGATACACCTAACGATGATAAAGAATCAGGTTCCTCCACTGGTGGAATCTTCACTATTCTAGCTAGTCTTGGAGGCATTGCAGCTCTCATCTTTGGAGCTATTACCCAGTTTGGCCTCCCACCTGCCATCAAGGAAATGTTCCGCCTCTAAATTTTCATCTCACATCTCAAAGTTCCTATGATATTCCCATGTCATAGGGACTTTTTATAATGCGGCTACGCCGAAGGGAGGCGTCGAAAAGCAATTTTAAAGGCGCTCAAAAATAGCCCCTAAAAGCGGGCAGACCACGCTGAGCGCGTCTCGCACTCCCCCTGCCGAGCTGGGTGCATTGATAATAAGGCTGGCGCTGGAATCGCGGGCGCTCAAGCCCACTAAGCCACGGGACAAGCCTGCCTGTGCGGTATTGGATAAACCAGAAAATAAAATCTGTGTCATGAGACCTGGAAGTAACGTATCGATATAGGACTCCGTGGCTTCTGGGGTGCGGTTACGTGGCCCCACCCCAGTTCCGCCGATTGTCACGATCACGCGATCCCGGCGCGCCAGTGCTTCACCTAATTCGCGATGGACTGCTTCAAAGCCTTCTTCCACAATGGTGACCTTAGAAAGCTTAACGCCGGCTTCTACTAAAAGTTCTGTGGCAATTGTGCCCGCTTTATCTGTTCGCTCTCCAGAAATTATTCGATCGGACACGATAATGACACAACCGTGAAGCTTCTTTGTTTGTGTAAGCATCTTTCCCTCCTCAGGCGGGGGTATTTAATACCCTATTTCCAGTGTAAATAAATTTATGAACTTATGAATGTTGATACAAGCACAAATTCATCTACCTGCATAAAGCGAATTAAGCTACAAAAGTGTTGCGTAATTAAGTACGGGAATTTCCGTATTTAAATAGACAGTCGCAGGTCAGAGCTGTTAAATTAAGTCTTATCACAGCCGTAGGGTGGGCTTGTTGGAAAGCCCTTCCGCTTACACACGAAGAGGCATCACGTGACACAACTCAACACAAAAGGCGTTGTTCTCCAAGGGTGGGATCCCGAAGATCCTGACCATTGGGACTCAAAAATTGCATGGCGAACACTGTGGATCACCACCTTCTCCATGATTATTGGTTTCTGCGTTTGGTATTTGGTTTCCGCCATCGCTCCTCTGCTCAATCGCATCGGATTCGATCTTTCCTCCGCACAGCTTTATTGGCTTGTTTCCATCCCAGGACTTGCTGGCGGTTTAATCCGCTTGATCTACATGTTCCTTCCCGCGCTGCTCGGCACTCGCAAACTCGTGGGCATCTCCTCAGCGCTCTTCCTCATCCCCATGTTTGGTTGGTTTCTCGCGGTTCAGGATGCTTCCACTCCTTATTGGTGGTTGCTCACCCTTGCAGCACTTACTGGCATCGGCGGAGGTATCTTCTCTGGATACATGCCTTCCACCGGCTTTTTCTTCCCCAAAGCTAAATCTGGAACTGCACTGGGCGTTCAGGCAGGTATCGGCAACTTGGGTGTGTCCATCATCCAATTCATGGGCCCCTGGGTCATGGGTTTTGGTCTTCTAGGCATCGGTTTTCTTAGCCCACAGCGCACTGCGGAAGGCTCCACAGTATTTGTGCACAATGCCGCAATTGTGTTGGTGCCATGGACAATTCTTGCTGCTGTGTTGGCGTTTCTCTTCCTTAAAGACATCCCCATCAAAACAAACTTCCGTCAGCAAATCGATATCTTTGGCAATAAGAACACGTGGATTCTTTCCGTTGTGTATTTGATGACTTTCGGTGCTTTCGCAGGTTTCGCCGCGCAATTCGGCCTTATTATCAACAACAACTTCGGTATCGCTTCCCCGATGGGAGAGTCTTATCCAGCAGAAATGCTCCACGCTGGCGCTACCTACGCATTCCTTGGGCCATTGATCGGAGCTTTGGTGCGCGCGGCATGGGGACCACTGTGTGACCGTTTTGGCGGCGCCATCTGGACCTTTATCAGTGGTATCGGAATGATCATCTCCACTGCAGCCGCTGCGGTCTTCCTCAATAAAGCCCAGACTCCCGATGATTTCTGGCCATTTTTATGGTCCATGCTTGCACTGTTCTTCTTCACCGGTTTAGGCAACGCCGGCACCTTCAAACAAATGCCGATGATCTTGCCGAAACGCCAAGCTGGCGGCGTCATTGGCTGGACAGGTGCAATCGGAGCTTTTGGCCCCTTCATCGTCGGTGTCTTGCTCTCAGCCACCCCAACCGTGGCTTTCTTCTGGGGTTGCGTGGTGTTTTTCATCATCGCTACCGCTTTGACCTGGATCTACTATGCGCGCCCGAATGCTCCATTCCCGGGATAACTCGAAAGGCTAATTCATGACTACTTCCACGTCGCAGTCCACCTCGTCCTCCCCGTCATCGGACAACACTAATCCCCTTTTTAAACTCGGCAGTTTCTTAAGAAAAGGCACCGTTGGTGCTGAAGGTCAGCAGATCTTTTTGCAGGGCGGACGCCAAGCTGATGTGTTTTACCGCAATCGTTGGGCATTCGATAAAGTCGTGCGTTCCACTCACGGCGTGAACTGTACTGGCTCTTGCTCCTGGAAGGTCTACGTCAAAGATGGCGTGATCACCTGGGAATCCCAGGCTGTGGACTATCCCAGCACCGGCCCCGATATGCCTGATTATGAACCACGCGGTTGCCCTCGCGGAGCCTCATTTTCTTGGTACACCTATTCCCCTACTCGCATCCGGTATCCCTATATCCGTGGCGTACTCGTTGATATGTACCGTGAGGCAAAACAACGCCTCGGCGACCCAGTTCTAGCTTGGCGTGAGATTGTAGAAACACCTGAAAAGCGCAACGCCTATGTGTCACAGCGAGGCAAAGGCGGGCTTATCCGCGTCCAATATGAAGAAGCCATGGAAATTGCTGCAGCAGCCCATGTGTACACCATCCGCCAATATGGCCCGGATCGCATCCACGGATTCACGGTCATTCCAGCAATGTCCCAAGTCTCCTATGGTGCTGGTACCCGCTTCTTGCAGACCATCGGCGGAGTCGCACTCTCCTTCTATGATTGGTACGCAGATCTCCCACCTGCTTCCCCACAAACCTTCGGTGATCAAACCGATGTCCCCGAATCTGGTGATTGGTACAACTCCAGTTACCTGATGATGTGGGGTTCTAATATCCCGGTTACCCGTACTCCTGATTCCCACTTCATGGTGGAAGCTCGTTACAAGGGCACCAAGGTTGTTGTGGTCTCCCCGGATTTCGCCGACTCCACGAAATTTGCCGATGAATGGGCTCGCATCCACCCCGGAACGGATGGCGCCTTAGCTTTTGCCATGGGGCATGTGATCTTAAAGGAATTCCATGTTGCTAAAAAGACTCCATATTTCATGGATTACATGCGCAAATACACTGACTCTCCGTTCTTAATCGAATTGGATGAGCACGGTGATGGCGGCTATACACCTGGAAAATTCCTTACTGCTGACCGTGCCGCTGATATCTCACCGGCTTTAGCTACTACTCCAAATGCCACTCACCGTCTTCTTGTGTTGCAAAAAGATGGCTCTGTTGTTGATCCCGGTGGCACGGTGGCAGACCGTTGGGGCGAAGAAGGCATGGGCAAATGGAATCTGCGCCTAGATGGAGTGGATCCTGTCATGTCTATTGCAGAGGTCGAAACTGCACAGACTGATACTGCCGAAGTTCTTTTCCCACGCTTTGATCTTCCAGCAACGGCAGCCCAAGAAGGTCCCGTCGGCGCTGGCACTATCAGCCGTGGCGTACCAACTATCACCTTGAATGGTCGGAAATTCACCACCGTGTTTGATGTCTTGCTTGCCCATTACGGTGTGAACCGTGAAGAGCTAAATCTGCCTGGTGAATGGCCGAAGGATTTCCAGGACCCAGTGATGGGCACACCTGCCTGGCAGGAAGAGCTCACAGGCGTACCAGCTAATCAGGCCATCCGTTTAGGCCGCGAATTCGCTCACAATGCTGAAGAATCCAAGGGACGTTCCCAGATCATCATGGGCGCTGGAGTGAACCACTACTTCCACGCGGATTCCATCTACCGCACCTTCCTGGCGCTGACCTCCATGTGTGGCACTCAAGGTGTCAATGGTGGCGGTTGGGCGCACTATGTTGGCCAAGAAAAGCTCCGCCCGATGAATGGCTGGGCACAGTATGCTTTTGCCACAGATTGGCAGCGCCCTCCTCGCCAGATGATCACCACTGGTTTCTATTATCTGACCACTGACCAGTGGAGATATGACAACACTCGCGCTAACCGTCTTGCTTCTCCACTGGCTAATCGTGGCACCGTGGGGGATAAGATGACGGCAGATACGCTAGTGGAATCCATGAAGCGTGGTTGGATGCCATCCTTCCCGCAATTCAATCGCAACCCGCTTCTCCTTACTCAGGAGGCTGAGGAAAAGGGTGTGTCGGTATCGGATCATATTGTCCAGCAGCTCACTGATGGTGAATTGCAGTTCGCGTGCGAAGACCCCGATGCACCAGAAAACTGGCCTCGTATTTTGCTTAACTGGCGCACCAACTTGATGGGCTCTTCAGCTAAGGGCACAGAGTTTTTCCTCCGCCATATGCTTGGTGTTGATTCTGATGATTCTGCGCAAGAAAATGCACCTGAAGATCGACCAGAATCCATTGTCTGGAGGGAGAAGGCTCCAGAAGGAAAACTCGATCTCATGCTGACCACGGATTTCCGCAATACTTCCACCACTTTGGTCTCAGATATCGTCCTGCCGGCAGCTACCTGGTATGAAAAACACGATCTGTCTACCACAGATATGCACCCGTTCATTCATTCCTTTAACGCAGCCATCAACCCACCGTGGGAAACCCGCACTGACTGGGAAGTTTTCCACGATCTGGCCAAGGAGTTCTCCGCCCAGGCCGAAACCTGGTTGGGTACCCAGACTGATGTAGTCACTGCACCTATCGCGCATGATTCGCCAGATGAGCTGAATATGCCCGGTGGCATCGTGCCGGATATTAAGGACGTAGGTTTGATCCCTGGCAAGACCATGGCCAAGATCATTCCGGTCGAACGCGATTACTCCAAGGTGTATGAAAAGTGGACGCACTTGGGGCCACTAACGGCCAAGGCTGGCACTGGTACCCATGGCACGGCTTTCAATGTGAGCAAGCAGGTGGACGAGCTCGCGTTGATCAACGGCACCTCCATGACGGAATCTGCAGGTGAGCGCCCACAGCTGGATTCTGCCATCAAGGCTATTGAGATGATTCTTCACCTCAGCGGTGTGTCTAATGGTGAAGTTGCTGCAGAAGGTTTTAAGAACCAAGGCGCACGCGTGGGCACTGACATGATGGATCTCATTGCAGATCATGAAGGCACCCGCATCAATTGGGATCAGGTCAAGGAACGCCCGATGGAGGTCATTACTTCTCCGGAATGGACGGGCTCCAAAAAGGATGGGCGACGCTACACGGCGTTTTCCATCAACTTGGAATATGACAAGCCATGGCACACGCTGTCTGGTCGCATGCACTACTACCTCGATCATGATTGGTTTATTGATTATGGCGAGCAATTGCCTATCTTCCGACCCCCACTGGACAAGATCCACATCAACGGTGAAGTAGGACCGGGCGAATCCATCACTGGTGCTGATGGCGAACCAGAAGTAACCGTGCGTTATCTGACCACCCACAACAAGTGGTCTATTCACTCGCAGTATTACGACAACCTCCACGTGCTGTCTATTTCTAGAGGTGGACAGGTGATCTGGATGTCTAATAAGGATGCCGAAAAACTTGGCATCGCGGACAATGACTGGATTGAGGCTTATAACCGCAATGGTGTGGTCTCTGCCCGTGCGATTGTCTCCCACCGTATTCCAGAAGGCACGGTGTTTATGAACCATGCTCAGGAACGCACCGCTGGCACCCCGCTTAATGAAAAGTCCGGACGTCGCGGTGGCACGCATAACTCCCTTACCCGAATCATGATTAAGCCGGTCCATGTTGCCGGTGGCTATGGCCACTTAACGTATGGCTTCAACTACATCGGACCTACAGGAAACAACCGCGATGAGGTCACCAGAATCCGTCGCCGCTCCCAGGAGGTGCAGTACTAATGAAGGTCATGGCTCAGATCGCAATGATCATGAACTTGGATAAGTGCATTGGCTGCCATACGTGTTCTGTCACGTGTAAGCAGGCATGGACCAACCGTCAAGGCACGGAATACATCTGGTTTAACAATGTGGAAACCCGGCCAGGTGTGGGTTATCCCCGTGGTTGGGAGGACCAGGAGAAATGGGAAGGAGGTTGGATCCGTACCAATTCTGGCAAGTTGAAGCCCAAGGCTGGTGGCCGGTTGAAGAAGCTGGCCACGATTTTCCACAATCCGAAGCTGCCTACAATTCAAGATTATTATGAGCCGTGGACGTATGAATACGACAAGCTGCTCTCTGCGCCAGCTGGTCAGAAAACACAGCCCACTGCGCGTCCAATCAGCCAGCTGGATGGCCGACCTATCGATAAAATTGAATGGTCTTCCAACTGGGATGACAACTTGGGCGGTTCTACCACCACGCTTGATCAAGATCCTGTGCTGGAGAAAATGAACCTCACAGTGCAAAAAGAAATCGAAGATTCCTTCATGTTCTATTTGCCTCGTATTTGTGAACACTGCCTCAACCCAACGTGTGTGTCCTCGTGCCCTTCCGGCGCAATGTACAAGCGTGCGGAAGATGGCATTGTCTTGGTGGATCAGGATCAATGTCGTGGTTGGCGCATGTGTGTCTCAGGTTGCCCGTATAAGAAGGTCTATTTCAACCATAAATCCGGTAAGGCCGAAAAATGTACGCTGTGCTATCCACGTTTGGAAGTTGGCCAGCCAACGGTGTGCTCCGAGACGTGCGTGGGCCGCTTGCGCTACCTAGGAGTATTGCTTTACGACGCCGACCGCGTCGCCGAAGTCGCTGCGACACCGGACGAGAAAGATCTTTTCGAAGCCCAAAAGACACTGTTCCTCGATCCGCATGATCCTCAAGTAGTTGCTGATGCACAGCGCAACGGCATTCCGCATTCCTGGATTGAGGCAGCCCAGAACTCTCCGATCCATGATCTCATCTTCAAATATGAAGTGGCGTTGCCGCTGCATCCGGAATACCGCACCTTGCCAATGGTCTGGTACATCCCGCCACTAAGCCCTATCGTTGATGAGGTCACCGCATCGGGCAACGACGGCGAAGACCATAAGATCTTACTCACTGCTCTTTCTACCATGCGTATCCCTTTGGAATATCTGGCAGGCCTTTTTACCGCCGGCGATACCCGACCTGTGGAGAAGTCTTTAAGGCGACTAGCTGCTATGCGTTCCTATATGCGCGATATCAGCTTGGGGCGCGAGCCTCAGGAAGACATCGCCCAGGCAGTAGGCATGACGGGCAAGGTCATGCAGGAAATGTATCGCATCCTAGCTATCGCGAAATATGACGATCGCTATGTTATCCCCACGACCTCCCCAGAAACCCCACGCGGAATTTCTTCCCTGGATCCTTTTGGCGATGTTGATCCAGCGCGAGCCGCAGAACAGCTCAATGCTGGCTTGGGTGAAGGCGCACCAGAGGCCTGTGGTGATGGTGGTTGCGGCAGCGATGCGGAAACTACCGGTGGGCGCGTGAGCTTGACCTCCTGGAATATCGGCGAACGCCCCGCATCCATGTTCCCACCAAGGAAGGACTAAAACGATGCGCACACATGTCGGTAAAGTCCCAGAGCACTTTGTTCCTCGCATTTCCATGACTGAGGCACAGCGTCGCATTGTGTTCATGCTGAATAGTTTGTTGTTGGATTATCCAGAAGAAGGATTCGTCGACAAGCTTGATGCCGTCGAGGCACAACTTGATGCCCTCCCGCTTCCCGTCGCCGCACAAGTGGTCGAGTTTATCGATGCGGCACGCATCAGTGGGCCACGCGCGATGCAGGAAACCTATGTGGAGACCTTTGACCAGCGCCGACGCTGCTCGCTCTTCCTGTCTTATTACGCCGTCGGCGATACCCGACAACGCGGCACCGCGATCCTCGCCTTCCGCCAAACCCTGCAACAGCTGGGCTTTGAATCCCAACGCGATGAGCTGCCGGACCACCTCTGCGTCGTGCTTGAAGCCGCAGCACTCGCCGAACCTTCGCTTTTCGACGCCGCCACCGAGGTTCTTGCCGCCCACCGCGACGGCATCGAAGTGCTGCGCGCAGCACTAGACAACCTCGACTCCCCGTACCGATTCCTCGTAACCTCGCTTTGCCAAGCCTTGCCAGAAATCACCGAGGAAACCGCGAACAGTTATCTCGAACTCATTACGAGCGGTCCACCAGCAGAAATGGTGGGCATCGGCACGCCCCTCCCCTTTCCCACATCACAACCGGACATTCATTAGGACACGCTATGTCAAACTTTGAAACGTTCCTCTGGGTTGCCTACCCCTGGCTATGCATCGCAGCCTATATCATCGGCATTTCTTGGCGCTGGCGCGCAGATCAATTCGGCTGGACCACCCACTCCTCCCAAATCTACGAATCCAAACTGCTCCGCATCGCCTCCCCGCTCTTCCACTGGGGCATGGTCTTTGTCGTCATCGGCCATCTCATGGGACTTGCCATCCCCAAAAGCTGGACCCAAACAGTAGGAATTTCCGATGCCGCCTATCACCTTATCGCCACTATCCCCGGCACCATTGCCGGTATCGCCGCAGTCCTTGGCCTCATCGGATTGATCGTACGACGCGTGATTAACAAAACCGTCTTCCTCTCCACCTCTAAATCCGACAAAGTCATGTACGTCCTGCTGGGAGCTGCAATTTTCTCCGGCTTCATCGCAACCGTCTCCACCCAAATATTCGGCGGCGCACACGGCTACGACTACCGCGAAACCATCTCCCCATGGCTCCGCCAACTCCTCATCTTCAACGCTCAACCTGAACTCATGGCCGATGTCCCATGGGAATTCAAAGTCCACATCATCGCCGGATTCACACTCATCGCACTCTGGCCATTTACCCGCCTCGTCCACGCATTTTCCGCCCCAGTCGGATATCTCACCCGCCCCTACGTTGTCTACCGCACCCGCGACACGACCTCAGAACCAGCCCGACAAAACGTGGCCTGGGAACCAGTTCGATCCGTGAAAAACCAACTAGACAACAACTCCCGCTGGCACGGAGCCTAAACACTTCCCTCTCAAAAGCCTCCTTGCTAAAAACATAAACGTTTTAGCAAGGAGGCTTCGCTTTGCACGTGGACAGTAAAAAATTGTTTAGGGTTTACCAGTACTAAATATGTTATGATTTTGGGTATTTATTTAGTAGAATCACCCACTTTTCTTTATAACATCTGCTAATGCAGCCAAAAATGTCATCACAGCGGAGAAAACCATAAAAGCGAGCCTGACGTGAAACAACAAGACGCCCCCACCGCGGCAACAGAACTTTTTGCCGAGTCCTACAAACTCAGCCCAAAGCAACGCGAAGTTTTAGATGTTTTACAGACGTTCCCCGACGGTGCACGCGCCCAAGACATAGCCAAAAAACTCGACCTCCACGTCAACACCGCACGCGGACACCTCGAAGAACTCGTAGCCAAAGAAGCCATCCGAGTAGTCACCGCAGCAGCCAAAGGCCGAGGCCGCCCCTTCCTCATCTTCCAGACACGCGTCCCCGACAACAAAGCAGTCGCAAAAGAGTACATCACGCTCATCGAGCTCATGGCCAATATGCTCGGCGATGTAGAAGACGACGCTTTAACAAACCCCGCACTGCGCACCAAAGCACGAGAAATCGGCACCCAATGGGCACACATCATGGGCATTGACCACGCAGAAGCCGCAGAACTCGACGAAGCCCTCTCCCCCTTAATCACCCGCCTCCGCGAAATGGGCTTCGATCCCACCACCACAGAAAACACAAACGAAGCAGAAGCATCCCTCGCCCTCCACAGCTGCCCATTCGTTGTCAATGACAAACGCCCATCCTCATTTGTCTGCGCCATCCATGCAGGCTTCATCCAAGAAAGCCTCGGCAGCAACAACCAAATTCACCTAGAGCTCAAACCCCTCAACGCGCCGGGAACCTGCAAAGTGCATGTGCTCAACAAATAAGTGCGATACGCCTATTTAAGGCCTTCAGATTTCAGAATGAGTGTTTGTATAGACCACACCTTGATCGACACTTAAATCGCGCTGTGTGAAGGCTCTATTTTTCAGCTTTGAGCAGGATTTTTATCTCGACCAAATGAGCATGCCCACGAAGCCCTATTTTCCAAGATGTGGGCACCTGTGACCGGTTTCGGGCGCAGATACCAAACCACCGTGCCCACGGCTTAGCTTTTTCGGCTTCCTGCATCTGTGTCTGGTTTTTATCTCCTCACCAGCCTGGCACATAAAAAGGGCCTTTCAATCCACTATTTTTAGTAACTCGAAAGGCCCTTTAAAAAATATTACGGCTGGTTAACTTCAACCTTGACTGGTCCAGCAACCTCAAGCTCGAGCACCTTAATGCCAGCTTCGCGTGCATCTTCCAACACCTTGTCTGGAATTGCCTCGGTAGAAAGCACCATGGCGGTTGGGCCAGCACCTGATAGGTAGGCTGCATAATCGCGGTTACGCAAGCGGTTTACCCACTCAGTAGTCACTGGCAACACCTCTGCACGATACGGCTGATGTAAACGGTCCCGAGTCCCCTCCCACAACAGATCAGGTCGCTGCTGAAGAGCAACAATCATCACTGCAACACGAGAGACATTAAACCGTGCATCAATATGAGTGACCTCAGTAGGCAACACTCGACGCACAGCTTCCGTAGATGCATGGAAATCTGGAACCAACGCAGTAGCACGAATATCTTCATGCACGTTGATAGGAACCGCAGCGTACTTAGGCTGGCTCTTGCCATCCACAGACAAGTTAGTCCACGACACTACTGCTCCACCCAAAACGGAGGCCGCAGCATTATCTGGGTGGCCCTCGAAAGCAGAAGCCAATTGAACAACCTGGTCCTGTGTCAAAGGGAAATCTGCCAGACCATTAGCGGCTGCGACACCAGCTACTGCAGCTGCAGCAGATGAGCCCAAACCGCGGGACTGTGGAATGTTGTTGTGGCAGACTACGCGCAGACCAGGAACATCAGCATCGGCCGCCTTTAAACCCGCCCGAATAGCTTTGACCACGAGATGTGATCCATCGAGTGGGACTTCTCCTTGGCCTTCGCCAAAAACTTCCACTTCGAGGCCTGAAGGGATAATCTCCACCTCTACGGTGTCATATACCGACAACGCCAATCCGAGAGTATCAAATCCAGGTCCAAGGTTTGCAGAAGATCCCGGTACCGTGACGGTTACCTTGCGACCAACGTTCAGTTCAATTGCCATGTGAGTAAAACTAGTCCCTTTCGAGGCGGATCACACTGTTGACTGTCTTCACGACAGACTTAGCCTTCAGCAGGTCAACAGTGCGGGAAAGATCAGATTCCAGCGCAGAGTGAGTAACAACGATCAGTCGTGCATTATCATCGCGCTCTTCCTGTCGGATTGTACGCAGGGAAATTCCTTGCTCAGAGAAGAGGTTAGCCAATTCAGCCAAAACACCCACGCGGTCCTCCACTTCCATGTCGAGGTGGTAGCGAGTGGTGGTGTCACCGAAATCAGCGATAGGCAGGTTTGCATAGGTGGATTCACCTGGTGCACGGCCGCCGTGCACCTTGTTGCGAGCAGCACCAACAACATCGCCAAGCACAGCGGATGCGGTTGGAGCTCCGCCTGCACCGTTGCCGTAGAACATGAGGCTACCGGCAGCTTCTGCTTCCACGAAGATTGCATTAAAGGACTTGTTAACCGACGACAAAGGGTGGGATACAGGCAACAGTGTCGGATGTACTCGAGCAGAAATAGCTGACTTTCCTTCCTTATTAGTAATCTTCTCGCAGATAGCCAGCAGCTTGATGGTGTGTCCGGCTTGCTGCGCTGCTTCGATATCTTCAGCGGTAATGTTGCTGATGCCTTCGCAATGAACATCATCTGCGGTAACGCGACTGTGGAAAGCGATGGATGCCAAAATAGCAGCCTTTGACGCGGCGTCGTGGCCTTCCACGTCTGCTGTTGGATCAGCTTCTGCGTAACCTAGGCGAGTTGCTTCAGCCAAGGAATCTGCATAATCGGCGCCGGTAGAATCCATCGCATCAAGGATGAAGTTGGTGGTGCCATTAACGATGCCCATCACGGACTGAATCTGATCACCTGCCAGGGAGCGGCGCAGTGGACCAACAACGGGGATGGCTCCTGCAACAGCTGCTTCAAAATAAAGATCTACGTTTGCTGCTTCAGCGGCATCGGCAAGCTCTGCAGAATGTGCTGCCACAAGTGCTTTATTAGCGGTAACAACAGATTTGCCAGCCTTCAACGCAGCAAGGACAACCTCGCGTGGGTAGTCAATGCCACCGATAACTTCCACCACGATGTCAACATCATCGCGCTCAATGAGTGAGAATGCATCTTCGGTGAGCAGCTCAGGTGCGACACCTTCACGTGGCTTAGAAATATCAGAAACAGCAACACCACGCAGTTCCAGTGGTCCACCAATACGGTGCGCAAGCTCATCACCGTACTCGGTCATCAGGCGCATCACCTCAGAGCCGACTGTTCCGAATCCTAGAAGGGCAATTCCGACTGCTGAGCCGGGACCCTTGCCGGGGTTAAAGCTTGGGGCAGATGCTGAGGTCATGATTCTCCAAAAATAATCGCGGTCGAGCGTTGTTGTCCTATTACTTTGCTTCGCCACCCTACAGGGGACAAAAACAAAAAGGGTACTAAGCCACTATAGACCAAGCTGTTCATTTTTGCCGTAAAGTCTCAAAATTCAATTCAATTCTTTAGTTTTTGTCTCATAACCAGCGGTGGAACATCATGCTAATTCAAAAAGCCTTCATCAAATACTCCCCCTTGTTAAGTTCGACTTCACAGGAGCGACTTCTCATGCTCAACTTCTTAACAACGACTTCACTATGGAAATTCGAAAAATCGTACTGAAGTCGACCACGGGAAGTCGAATATGCGAAGTCGAACTTTAAGAGCTTAAACAAAACCGCCCTCCACAAGTTCTGTGAAGGGCGGAGGGGCGCGTCGAAAAGCAAAAATCTTTTAGGCTTCGAGCGCCAAGATGTCCTCAAGCGTTTCGCGGCGCAGCATCAATCGCGAGCTACCAGCGCGGACAGACACCACGGCTGGGCGAGTGAATGCGTTGTAGCGGGAGCTCATGGCGTAGCAATATGCGCCGGTGGCAGCCAATGCGAGGTAATCGCCAGCGGTGATATCTGCTGGGTAGACCTCATCATTGATCAAAATGTCGCCGGATTCGCAGTGAGATCCCACGATGCGAGTGTTCACGGCTTCGCCTTCGGTGAAGCGAGAAACCACGCGGGCATCGTATTCAGAGCCGTATAGCGCTGGGCGGATGTTGTCGGACATGCCGCCGTCAACTGCGACGTAGCGGCGGGTCTTATCATCATCAACGTGGACATCTTTGGTGGTGCCCACTTCATAAATGGTGACGGCAGATGGGCCGGCAATCGCACGTCCAGGCTCAACAAGCACGGTCGGTGCTTCGATGCCCAGTTCAGCAGCCATCTTGCCCACTGCAGTGAGTAAGTCAGCAGCGACATCAGTCACGTTGAGTGGCTCTTCAGCTGCGGTGTAGGCAATGCCATATCCGCCGCCAAGATCCAGTTCCGGCAGGGTCAAACCGAGTTCGCTGTGGATGCGGGAATAAAGTCCAAGGACTCGCTCCGCTGCCAACTTGAAACCTTCAGCATCGAATACCTGGGAACCCACGTGGCAATGCAAACCAACAAGGTTAAGGTTTTCGGCGTTGTGAGCTGCTTTCGCTGCCTCAAATGCGGAACCGGAAGCCAGGGAGAAACCAAACTTCTGATCTTCGTGGCTGGTTGCGATGAACTCATGGGTATGAGCCTCAATGCCCGGCTTAACGCGGATCAAAACATCTTGAACTTTGCCTTCACCAGCTGCAACATAGTCCAGCAAGTCTAATTCCTGCGCGGAATCTAGCACCACATGGCCGACACCGTTTTGGACCAAAGCGCGGAGGAAATCCACGCCCTTGTTGTTGCCATGTGCGGTGATGCGCTCTGCTGGAAAATCTGCAGCCAAGGCGATGCCAAGCTCGTTGATGGACGCAATGTCTAACGCCAAGCCCTCTTCATCAACCCAACGTGCAACAGTCTTGGTGAGAAATGCTTTGGATGCATAGTGCACATTTCCAGGACCGCCGAAGGCAGTAGCCATGTCGCGGCAACGAGAACGGAAATCGTCCTCATCGACTACGAACAATGGAGTGCCGTATTCTTCAGCCAAATCCGGCAAAGGCACGCCTGCAACGGTGACAACGCCATCTTCTTGGCGGACAGCGTTGCGTGGCCATACATGGGCCGGCAGTTCATTGAAAGTTTCAACTGTTGCCATTATTACATCTTCTCCGGTGCGGAAACGCCAACGAGGTGCAAAGCGTTAGCAAGTGTCTGACGGGTTGCTGCGGCCAGTGCCAAACGTGCTGAGTGAATTGGTGCGGTTTCTTCATCAGCCTTAGGCAGGATGTGGCACGCGTCGTAGAAACGGTGGAAAGTTCCAGCCAATTCTTCAGCGTAACGTGCAATGCGGTGAGGTTCACGCAGGTCAGCTGCAGCACGCACCACTGCTGGGAATTCACCGAGGGTGCGAATCAGATCGCCTTCGCGGTCATGAGTCAGCAGAGCCAGATCGGCACCTTCTTCAGTAACGCCCACGGTCTCCGCCTTGCGTGCGATGGAGCACAGACGAGCATGCCCGTACTGCACGTAGTACACAGGGTTGTCGGAAGACTGGGATTCCCACAGACCAAGGTCGATATCCAGGGAAGAGTCCACGGAGGAACGGATCAGGGAATAGCGCGCAGCATCAATGCCGATTGCCTCCACCAAGTCATCCAGGGTCACCACGGTGCCAGCGCGCTTGGACATGCGCATTGCCTTGCCATCACGAAGCAGGTTAACCATCTGACCAATGAGAACTTCCACACCTTCAGGCTTGTAACCAAGCGCTGCAGCTGCAGCCTTCAGACGTGCGATATAACCGTGGTGGTCAGCGCCAAGCATGTAGATATTGAGGTTGTGTCCGCGGGAGAACTTATCCGCAACATAGGCAATATCGCCAGCGATGTAGGCCGCATCGCCATCGGATTTGATCACAACACGGTCCTTGTCATCACCGAAATCGGTGGAACGCAGCCACCATGCGCCCTCATTTTCGTACAGGTTGCCGTTATCCTTCAGCGCCTGCACGGCCTTGTCCACCGCACCGGACTCGAAAAGTGAGTTCTCGTGGAAGTAGACATCAAAGTCAGTGCCAAATTCATGCAGGGAAGAGCGGATGTGCTCGAACATCATCTCCACGCCTTCAGCGCGGAAAAGCTCCTGGGTTGCGGCAGGCTCCAAAGTCAACGCTTCAGGATGCTTGTCGACGACTGCCCCCGCGATGTCCTTAATGTATTCGCCGCCATAACCGTCTTCTGGGGTTGGCTCGCCCTTTGCAGCAGCCAACAAAGACAAAGCGAAACGGTCAATCTGTCGACCATGATCGTTAAAGTAGTATTCACGGGTCACCTTGGCGCCGGCTGCTTCCAGCACACGACCCAAAGAATCACCGACGGCAGCCCAACGAGTGCCACCCAAGTGAATCGGTCCGGTAGGGTTCGCAGAAACGAACTCGAGGTTCACGTCCAAGTGAGAAAGGTGATCGGAAGAGCCGAAAGCCTCTCCCTGAGCCAAAATCTTGGCTACAATCTCGCCCTGAGCGGCAGCTGCAAGGCGAATGTTCAAAAAGCCTGGGCCTGCAATATCAGCCTCATCAATGGCCTCATTGGCAACCAAAGCCTCTGCAAGCCATGTAGCCAAATCGCGAGGGTTCTGGCCCACCTTTTTCGCCACCTGCAATGCAATGTTAGTGGCGTAATCACCGTGCTCAGGGTTACGCGGACGCTCTACAACTACCTGCTCCGGAAGAACAGAAGTATCGAGTTCGCGAGAGGTCAAAACCTCTACTGCGGTCTCTTTAATTAATGTTGCGAGATCTGCTGGTGTCATGGGGAGAAATTCTAGCCGAGGTACACCCGTCATACAGAATATGACCCACAGTTATAAGAATTTCCTGCCTTTTTCTTCAAAAATCACTAGGCTATGTAGCGAAAATAAAACTTTAACCAGAAAGTCCTTGGAGCCCCTATGCCCCGTACGACAATGAAAAAGATGTTGGCAGTACTGGCTGCCACCACAGCACTCAGCCCATTTTTAATCTCCACTCCCCTGGCTGCAGCGCAAGAAAACATCACGTGGGAAGAATGCCCACCCCAGGTAGATATTGCCTCAGCACAGTGCGGTCGCATTGATGTTCCAATGCACTACTCAGATCCATCACTTGGCGATATCAGCGTGGGTTTTGTCAAAGTACCCGCCCAAGGACAAAAACGCGGAACCGTCTTCGGCAACGCAGGCGGACCAGGCGGTGATGCCTACAGCTTCTTCGGAAACCAAGCCATGAACTGGCCTGCTGCCATGTACCAAGAATTTGATCTCGTAGCAGTACAGCCCCGCGGTATGGTGGGATCCACTCCAGTCGATTGCAACAACATCGCACCTGGATATGATCCACTGTCCATGCTCACACGCGAAGGTGCCTTTGTTAAAGATTCCTGTGAAATTGGCACCCCGGGATACACCTCCAGCCTGACCACCGATAACACCGCCAACGATTGGGAACGCGTCCGTCAAGCCCTCGGCGAAGACAAGATCTCCATCTTCGGACTCTCCTACGGCACCTACCTAGGCTCCGTCTATGCGTCCCGCTACCCACAGCACACCGACAAAGTTGTCCTTGATTCCGCGATGTCCCCCAACCTCGCATGGAACGGCATTATGGCCTCCCAAGAACAGGGCTACAAAAACTCCCTGAATGACTTCTTCAACTGGGTCGCAGCCAACAATGACACCTATCACCTCGGCGCTACCCCACTGGCGGTCTACCAAAACTGGTCCAACAAAATCGTGGCTGAAACCGGCACCAACCCAACCGTTGCGCCACCACCAGCACAAGTTGGCGATATCCCACCAGCATTCGCCTGGGCAGGACAAACAGGCGCAGATGTTATCACTGCCACCAACCCAGCATCCGTGCAGATCCAAGGTCTGGCATCCCAGCTTTTGAACCCAGGATCCAACCAATCCATGAGCCCACTACTCAATGCCTCCCGCGCTTTGATCCCGCAGCCAACCACATGGCCAATGCTTGCCGACGCTATCGCCGGCCACACCCCGATCCCAGATGTCTCCGAAACTGGCGATGACCCTTATGTCATCGAAAGCATGAACGCCAGCGTCAACATGCAACGCCTGGTCATGTGCAACGAAAACACCGTCGCCCCAGACCCAGTTGCCATAGCCCGCATGGCCTGGACCGGCTTTGTCACCGGCGATGTCTTCGACGTCTACTCCGTGAAATTCAGCTCCGGCCAAGCCTGCTCCGGCATCAACCCGTCCAGCGGACAACAGCCAACCGACGGCTCCCAACTCGCCGTCCGTCCGCTCCTCCTCCAAGGCACCAGCGACCCACAAACCCCATACTGGACCCACGGGGACCTCGCACGTTCCATGAACGCACACGTAGTCACCGTAAACGGCCCAGGGCACGGCCAGGCATACGGCGGAAACAACCAGGCAGTCAACAACATCGTCGTGGACTACCTCCGCACCGGACACGCCACCGCCACCAGTGTTGAGGGATACACCCCTACCCCAATTACAGCTGGCTAATTGCTTTCCGATTAACAAATGGTGATAGAGTTACACCGTTGTCATCACCAATTCGGTGAAGGCAGCGGTTCGCCTCCGTAGCTCAGTGGATAGAGCACCGGTTTCCGGTACCGAAGGTCGTAGGTTCGACTCCTATCGGGGGCACTTTTCACAACACCTCCAACATGCTGTTTCTGCAGCGTGTTGGAGGTTTTGGTTTTCTCCGTAGTGTCTGGCAATGCCTCGTAATGTCTGGAATATAGACCGGATGTTGTGGGATTGTCGTGGCTTTTAGATGACCGAGTGAAGCTGCTAAATCCTAATTCAAACGTCGATTTGGCATAGATGACAGCAGTTTTTTAATTGCGAGGTAAATGCAGTGGCGACCATCAAATAAGAAAAGAGACAAAAGTAGACTATCCCCGAATTATTATTACTAATAATGATTTAGTAATAGATCATATAACTAAAAGGAAACCATGAACGCCACCAACGAACTACTGAAGAACCTTGAGAACACAGAACACAAAGTTCGCAGGCTTGAATCCGAACTAAAGAGCGCAAAAGAAGAGCGCACCCAAACAGCAAAAGCTGCCAACGAAGCCGGAATTACAAAATACCGAATGCCTAAAGTCACTGAGCGGTCAGAACCAACCGTCGCCGGGTGGCTAAAATAAGAAAATGTCCCACCGTCATAAGAAGACGGGAGCATTAGGTTTTATTCAACATCAGCAGAACTACTTCACGCTGATAAAACAGCAAAGAAGCATTCCTCTTCATCAGGTATCTCGGCAGAATCCAAGTGAAGAAGAATCTATCCTCTCTGTTCTAAATTACCCCTTACGCATTCACTCGATCCACACTCTTCTTGCTCATTACGGCTGGTTCTTCTTTCAACGTTGGTCGCAGCAAGAGCATCGCGATACCAATGACTAACAGCACGCTTGCTTCATGTACCAACATTCCGACGGACATGGTGACGCCTCCGAACAGCACTCCGGCGAGCAATACCACCACGGTAACTAGGGCAATGGCGATGTTGATCCTCATGGTGTTCACGGTTCGCTTGGCTAGTGTCACGGCATGAGCCAATCGTGGGAGTCGGTCTGCCATGAGGGCAATATCCGCGGTCTCAATTGCAGCGGGTGAGCCGGCTGCTCCCATCGCGACACCAATGTCTGCAGCAGCCAGTGCTGGGGTGTCATTGACTCCATCGCCAACCATTGCCACGGTTTTTCCTGCTGCTTGCAATTCACGAACAATTTCTAGTTTGTCTTCCGGAAGCAGTTCAGCGCGCACATCATCTACGCCAAGTTCCATGCCAACATTTTGTGCCACTCGATCTGCGTCACCGGTCGCCATGATGACTTCAATTCCGGCTCGGTGCAGTGCCTTAATCGCAGATAAAGAATCAGATCGAATCGCATCTGCCACCGCAACGATCCCTACCGCTCGCCCATCGACTCCAACAAACATGGCTGTTTTTCCTTGTTCATTGAGCGCAAGGATTTTGGCTGAATCGGGGGTGTGATTAAGCAATGCAGCTGAGCCAACGGCGATTTCTTGACCGTCAACGTCTGCGATGATGCCTCGGCCAGTGACATTGCGTGCGTCAAAAACAAGCTCAGTAGATAATCCACGTTCTCCGGCACCACGAATAATTGCTTCAGCTAGTGGGTGTTCCGAAGCTGTTTCTGCACGTGCTGCTAGTTCCAGGATCTTATCGGTGCTAAAAGTTGCATCCAGGGATTCCACGTCAGTGAGCTGAGGTTGCCCAGTAGTTAATGTTCCTGTTTTATCGACCACGACAACATCTACCTTCGCGGCGGTTTCTAAATATTCGCCACCCTTAATCAGCACACCATCACGTGCTGCTCTGCCAATACCTGCCACGATGGACACTGGAATCGAAATAACTAGAGCGCCCGGGCAACCAATGACCAACAGGGTAAGGGCCAATTCCACATTCATGGTGATCAGTCCGACAACCGCTGCGGAAATCATGACACCAGGTGTGTACCAAGCGGAGAACTTTTCTAGGAATGTTTGGGTACGGGCTTTATCATCCTGAGCGTCTTCTACTCGGTGAATAATTTTTGCCAATGTGGAATCAGAACCAATTCCAGTTGCTTCAACTCTTAAGACACCAGAACGCAGCCAGGTTCCCGCAAAAACTTCAGAGCCAGGTGTTTTTTCAGCAGGCATAGACTCACCAGTAATAGTGGCTTCATCTACTCCACCTGCGCCAATAATTACTTTTCCATCGACTGGGATCTGCTCACCATTGCGCACTAATACGATATCGCCGGGGTTAAGTTCCCAGAGTTCCACAGTGGTAGTTGAATCATCTGCGTTTAATTTGGTTGCTGTTTCTGGAGCTGAATCAACCAGGTCGGACAGTGATTTTCTAGTACGATTCATCGTCGCTTGCTCGAGCGCTTTTCCGAGGGCAAATAGAAATGTCACTGCGGCTGATTCCCAAAAGTTGTTGATAAAAAGAGCTCCAACAGCTGCCACCACAACGAGTAAATCAATCGAAATCATGCGAATGCGCAGAGCCTGATAAGCAGATTTAGCGATCGGCCAGCCTGCTACAACTGCTGCAGCGATCATAAAGGCATCTGCCAACAGTGGGCTTATCGCATTTGTCCATAACAAAGTGCTTAGCCAAGATAAGACGATTAATAATCCTGAGATTCCTGCGACACCCCAGGTCTTCCAAGTTTTCATGGTTTTCCCTTCCTCTTTCAAATTCCTTCATCTTTAACGCTATGACGTGCAGCTTTGAAGTACCTTGAGCTAGATCAAAGATCGGCGAAAAGCTCCCAGCAATAAAAAAGAACCTCCTGTCACTGAAAAGCGACAGGAGGTTCTTGGGAAGGCAAGGTATTTAAATGGCAGATGGTTTCGCTGTGTATCCAACTTCAGCTACTGCATCGACTAGATCTTTCACAGTTGCTTTTGTGGGATCATGATCGACCAGGATGCGTCCAGAGGAGAACTTAACGGTTGCGTTTTCTACTCCATCCATCCCATTGAGTTTGTTCTCGATCTTGGCTACACACGATGGGCAGGTAAACTCATCGGAACGAAGTGTGGTCTTCTTCAAGGTGTTTGAGGTGGTCATGATAATCCAGCCCTTTCAGTATTAGGTGTTGTTTCTCTGTGTACCTTTAACTTTAAGAGCTGGCCGTTTAAGGTTCCTTGATCCAGATCAAGTAACTAGAAATCTTTACTGAGGCTGCCCAACTGTGCTTCATCAACAATTGCGATCCATTCTCTACCACTGTCAATCACGCCTTCTTTTTTCAATCGAGCCAGCACTCGAGAAGTAGATTCCACGGTAGTTCCTGCTAGGCCTGCGATATCTTCGCGGCGTATTCGTACTTGAATGAGCACATTGCCATTGCGTTGTCGTTGGCCGATTTTTTCTCCGAGTGCTTTTACTGCTGCAGCTACCCGTTGTTCGACGGGTGCTGTGCTCAAGCTAATTTCTCTGTCACGAGCTATTTCCAAGCGCTGTTGCTGCATGCGGATTAACGCTAACGCGAGTTTTGGGTGATCTGCCACAATATCGGCGAGAGCATCCGCGGGGAGATATAGAGCGCATGTTGTTTCCATCGCCCACGCGGAATCTTGTGCTGCACCTGGTTTGGAGTCAATTACTCCGATGATATCGCCGGGAGTCGCTATATCTACGGTGATTTCTCGACCATCAACAGTATCTCTGGCAACTCGCACTCGGCCGGCAACGATGAGATAACTACCGCTTAGTTGTTCACCAGCAAAGAAAATGGGATCGCCTTCAGACCACGACCAAGCGCTGATTAAGCTATCCAGCTCAAGTTGCTCTTGCGGGTTTAAATCTTTAGTAAGCGTAGAAGAGTTCATGGCTTTCAAACGCACTTCCTGCGAACAGGAATGCGGTTGGGCACAGGATTTCCTCACGGGATTCTGTGTCATCTGAGTCATGACTCCAATGCTAGCCAGGAAGAGCACTATGCATCGTAATTAGCCTAGTTTCCTATATTAGACAAGAGTAATATGCAAGAAATTTTTCAGCTGATATTTAATTTCTGCTGGTCAAGCACATACAAAGACTTATACATAGCATGGTGTTGGTCACGTTTGACTGCTTAAGGTTCCAATTTCTAAGAATTCAATTAGGATTTCTTGACAATAGACTTTGAAAACGGATTCGAATCGGTATCGCTTGAGCATCATGTGTCAGAATTCCCTAACCGGCGATCCAAAAAGTCACTAGCGGGATTTACTGATTGTTGAGAAGGATGAACATGAAAGCACAAACGGTTGAAACCAAAAAAGCTAATGAACTTCGGCTACTAACTGCCACGGTATATTTCAAAGCACTTCGTACCGCTTCTGATGTGTCACTAAAAATTGACCCTCTTGCTCCAGTCATTCCTATCACCACAAGAACTTCTGTAGCAGAATTACGGGCAGATGCTCAAGAGCACATTAATAATGGCGCAACACGAGTGATGATCCCCGTTATTTCCCCATCTAATTTCACGCTGTCTGTAGTTACGCTAGACAATATTGGAATCAACGCGTTGGACCACACCAGCGGCGAAGCAGCTCATTCACTGCTGGAAATCCACACGCCAAAGCGCAGCTGGCCACTGTCTGAGCTTTACAGCAACGATAACGATGGCCTCGCTCAGGTTTCCCGCTGTTTCGCGCGACTTTTAGCTAATTAAAATCAATAAAGCCTACACAATCAATGTGCAGGCTTTTCTTCATTTTACGTGATTAGCGCAGGTTATCGCGTGATGGGATAACCAACCAGGCCAAACCGTAGAATAGAAGTTGAGATCCCGGAACTGGAAGCAGCAGTGACGCAGCGAAAGCAAGGCGGACATAGGCAGGATTCCAACCGTAAGTTTCTGCGAGTCCACCTGCAACGCCACCAACCCACTTGTCAGTAGTGCTGCGGGCAAGGCGTCGAGATTGTGTTGGAAAAGTCATGGGGATCAAGCTCCTTCTGAGTGGCTTTAAGATTGTTTGCTTTCTTCTTCCTCAATCATGCCTTTCAGAATTGGCTGGCACATCGGGGAAGTCCCTTCACTTGACCCCGATTTCACCCCGACTTTAACCCCGACAAATCCCTGAGTCGCCCTCTAAAATTTTGAGCTAAAGCTCTGCACTTCGCTTGTCGTTTATCTCCACGCAGCTGCCAGAGTTCAATACCGCCGTGAGGTACGAATGCATGCCTTCCAGGTGGCCTTCCTCCATCGGATCAAAAATAAGCTTGCGCACAACTTCTACATGAGCGGGTACAGCATCTTTAAGTCGACGTTCACCTTCTGGAGTAATTTCCACGATCACACCACGGGCGTCACCTGCGCATTTAACCTTGGACACCAAGCCTTTTTTGTCCATGCGAGTGATTTGGTGGGAGGTGCGGCTGCGATCCCAGTCAAGTGCTTGGCACATATCCCGAAGACGCATATCGTGGTCCCCTGCTTCGGATAACGTTACTAAAACTGCGTATTCAGAGGTGGTTAATTGGTGCTTTTCCACGAGGGTCTCATCTAATGTGCGTTCCATTTTTCGGACTGCTGACAAGATCATGCGCCAGAGCTGTTGCTCTTCTGTGGAAAGCCATCGTGGTGTTGTCATACCACTTACCCTAGCCTGATTTGAAAGGTAAATTCAAAGATCCCAAAGTTGCCAAATCTGCCCCTAACATCCAAAAAATTTGACTATCCAAGCAAGAATTCAATTTTATTCACGCTCCCACCAGGTAATTTTAGTTTACACAGCAAGCTTTTCTAGAAAGTTGTTGACATGTCACTAAAAGTGGTTAATATGGATCTCGAAGCACACGAAGCCACACAAAATGCAGAGATGCAAAAGTGTCGGTACCGTTTGAAACGAAACACATTCACTTTTGAAAAGGATTTACTATGAGCAACTTGACTGGCACCTGGACCCTTGACCCTTCACACACTGAAATTAAGTTCGTTGCACGCCACGCAATGGTCACTAAGGTTCGCGGTGAGTTCACTGAGTACACCGATTCCATCGTGGTAGACGCTGAGAACCCAGAGAACTCCTCTGCAAAGGTTGTCATCAAGACCGCTTCTGTTACCACCGGCAACGCTGATCGTGATGCTCACGTTAAGGCTGATGATTTCTTCGCAGTTGAGAAGTTCCCAGAGATGACCTTTGAGGCAACTTCTTTCGTTATCAAGAACGAGAACGAAGGTACCGTTACCGGTGACCTCACCATTCGTGACATCACCAAGTCCGTCACCTTGAACGTTGAGGTTGGTGGCGTTGCTGAGGATCCATTCGGCAACATCCGTCTTGGCTTCGAAGCAACCACCGAAGTTAACCGCAAGGATTTCGGTATCGATTTCCAGGCTCCACTTTCTACCGGTGGCGTCCTTGTTTCTGAGAAGATCAAGATCGAGATCGACGGCTCCGCTATCAAGCAGGCTTAAGTCTCACACCGCAATAAGCCGCGGCTCCTCCCTGAAATCAGTGGAGGGCCGCGGCTTTTGGCGTCGAGAAGCATCTTTTAAATCATTGATGCCCTGACAAAGAGATAAATGCAGGTCACCACAATAACGACAAGCACAGGTGGAACGGTATAGCCCACCACTTGGCTGAATTTGATTTTGAAGTTGGCCAAATATGGCAATGCAAAGAATGGGATCAGCAGGTTGGTTGCGCCATCGCCCATTTGATATGCCTGCAGAACCAAGCCCATATCGGCGCCGAGATCAATCGTGGTTGGAATGATATACGGTGCTTCGATGACAAATTTTGAACCGCCTGAAGGCACTGCGATATTGAGCAAACCGGAATAAAGGAATGCGATAACAGGCCAGGTTGTTGCCGTGGAGATCGAGGTAAAGAATCCGGAGATCACCACGCCGAGTCCGGTGAAAGAAATCAGGCCGAAAATACCTGCGTAGAACGGGAATTGGAGGATGAATCCCCAGGTTCCTTGAATGCCCTCGCGGATAAGTTTGGCGTAGTATTCCGGACCGTAGTTAGCGGTGAGCACCATCCCTAAGGAAAGGAACAGGAAGTTGAAGGAGTTAAGCGTTAGCCCTGTGACTCCGCCGGTCCACAAACTGAAGAAGCTATAAAGCAAGCCAATTCCGCCAACCAGATACATGATCCAACGGCTGGCATTAGATTTCTCAGCTGGTGTTGACCGTGGAATTTCGATCTTTTCACTACCTGCCTGAATTTCCGCGAACAACTCATCGGAAATCGTTTCGGTCTTCTCTTTACTCTTAGGGTGCATGAGCAGCGCGAAGCCTGTAGTGATGATGGAGCAAATCACCAGCAAGATGATGAAATCTGGGCGCAAAACGGAATCGGTTAATGGAACAGCATCTGGCACACGATCCTGGTAGCTTTCCGGAACCATGTCTTTGAGATATCCCGGAGTCGCAGCATAAAGCACCGCTGCACCGGAAATACCTGCCGACGATGGCAAGAACGCCATAAATAATGCCGCAATCATCACTGGCGGGTGCAGGTCATAACCCTTGATGCGAGATTGCGCGAGGATCTCCTTGCCCAGCACAATCGCAGCCATCATGCCCAAGCCCCAGTGCAAATATCCCAGCAATACTGCCGAGACTGATCCGAGCAAAATCGCTTGGACCTTGGAGTTTGGAATGCTTGCGATCTTAGTTAGCACCCGTTGTGCAGGTGGCGAAGATGCAACAGCGCTACCGGTAGACAGCAGAATTGTCATCTGCATTGTGAAGGCCAAAAGGCTCCAGAAGCCATCCGCCCATGCGCTCACCACGCTGGTGGTTTCTGGGTCCATGCTCCACAGTGGTGTTTCTGTGGCTACCAGCGCAAAAATTCCGACAAAAACTGTCAAGGCGAGGCAGATAACAAAGGATTCAGGCATCCACCTGATAAACCACGCTAAATATCGATCCATGAACGACTGCTTGGTTGCAGTCTTTTGTGCAGAGCTCACGTCAAATCCTTAAAAAGCTGCTTGTCGACGCCGCCTTCCGCATCATGGCACAAGCGCCATTGCGGAAGGCGAGATCTGGTGCGGGTTGTGGATTATTTAGATCTCGAAGCGGAAAGTTGCGCCAAATTGATCAGGTTCTTCCAATGCGCGCACGGTATCACCGATATGGACATCTTGACCGTCTACATATCCAGCCACGCGAGCAGTCTCTGCAGTGCCGTTGTTATCGATCACGGCAACACAGTACGGTGCGCCATCAAAACCAGCTGGTGGTGTGCGAATAATGGTGTAAGTAAGAATTTCTGCAGTCATAAGTTTTAAGCCCCTTGGAAGATATTGATCACACAGGTACCGGCAGTTCCACCCAAGTTATGGGTCAATCCGGTATCGACCTTATTGCTTTGACGCTCGCCTGCTCCACCACGAATTTGCGTAATTACCTCAATGGCCTGGCTGATTCCAGTGGCACCAATGGGGTGTCCCTTGGCTTTTAGGCCACCTGAAACATTAATGGGCATATCACCATCGCGGGCAGTTCTACCCTCGGCAACGGCATCTCCGCCATGGCCCTTCTCAAAGAAGCCCAGATCTTCCGTATTAATGATTTGGGTGATTGTGAAGCAATCATGGACTTCAGCCAAATCGATATCAGAAGCTTCCACTCCGGCTTGAGCATAAGCCTGTTTTGCTGCGCGAATAGTTGCACCAAAGGTGGTCATCGAAGCTTTTCCATGCAGCGTCAATGCATCGCCGCCATGACCAGAACCAATGATACGAACCTGGCGATGTCGCTCCGCACCATCATCAAGCTGTTGCGCTAGTTCCTCAGAAACAAGAACTATAAATGCTGCACCGTCAGTAACTAGGGAGCAATCATAAAGTCCTAGTGGATCCGCAATACGCGGTGCATTCAGCACCTTGTCGATATCAATTTTCTTGTGCATCTGCGCGGTAGGATTAAGCAACGCATTATCATGAGCATTGACTGCAACCTGTGCCATTTCGCGCTGCACATTGCGGAACTCATGGAAATAACGATGCGCAACGAGTGCAAAACTGCCCGGGAAGCTCAAACCTGAATGCGCCTCGAATTCAATATCCATCGCAGAGGTAAGAGCACTGGTAACAGCAGCAGTGGTTTGATGGGTCATCTTTTCCACACCGCCCACCAACACTGCTTGGTGTCTACCGGAACGAATCGCCTCCACGCCCTGGAGAAGCGCCAATCCACCTGAGACACAGGCACCTTCAACACGCATGGCCGGAACATGCGACATCCCCAGCGTTTCCATCACCAACGGACCAAAATGTCCCTGGCCGAGAAGCTGTTGACCATTGAAATTACCGATATATGCTGCGGTAATAAGGCTGGAATCAATGCCTGCCTCATCAAGAGCTGCATGCCCAGCTTCCCGAATCATCTCGTAAATACTGCGATCCGGGTACTTTCCCATAAGGGTTTCACCAATGCCAGCGACGATGACACTCATTGCATTACTCCTTGAATAGCTTCATCAATATCCACAGTGAACGTAGCTTCGGTCTTCTCCCGAATTTCTTCTTCCGTGACTCCCGGCGCGATCTGGCGCAAAATCAACTGACCATCTGCAATATCGAAGACAGCCAGCTCAGTAATAATGCGGTTCACTACTCCAACACCAGTGAGTGGGAGTGAGCACGTGGTGACGATTTTTGGCTTGCCGTTTTTAGAGGTGTGATCGCTCAGCACGACAACGCGCTTTGCTCCAGCAACCAGGTCCATGGCACCGCCCATGCCTTTGACTAATTTTCCAGGGATCGTCCAATTGGCGAGGTCTCCTGATCCAGAGACTTCCATCGCCCCCAAAAATGCTGCTTTCATTTTTCCGGAGCGAATCATGGCGAAGGACGTTGCTGAATCAAAGATCACGGCACCAGGAAGAAGCGTGATGGTTTGTTTACCAGCGTTGATCAGATCTGCGTCTTCTTCACCTGGATAAGGGTTTGGACCCATGCCGAGGATTCCGTTTTCGCTTTGAATATTGACGAACACACCCTCGGGCAAATTATTAGCAATCAACGTCGGAATTCCGATTCCTAAGTTGACGTAATCGCCGTCTTCTAATTCAGAGGCCGCAATAACAGCCATTTCATCTCGTGTCCAAGCCATGTTCTTTAGGCCTCCTGCAAAGTAGCTGGTCGTGGGCGGTTAACGATCTGTTCAATTTCATTTGGAATAAGCGCTTGAGTGAGGTGATGGATAAACACACACGGGGTATGGATATCATCTGGACCTAGTTCGCCGCGCTCCACGATGTGCTCGGCTTCTGCAAAAGTGACTCTTCCGCACTGCGCTACAACTGGATTGAAGTTTCGAGCTGCAAGTCGATATCGCAGGTTACCCTCCACATCAGATGTGTGTGCATGTACAAGGGATACATCTGCTTGGATTGCACGCTCCTGGAGGTAGATCTCGCCGTCGAACTCTGCAGTTGGCTTTCCTTCTGCAATTTCAGTGCCTACACCTGTACGTGTATAAAAGGCCGCGATGCCAGCTCCGCCAGCTCGCATGCGTTCAGCAAGAGTTCCCTGTGGGACAAACTCCACTTCGACAGCTCCGCTGAGGTACTGCTCCATGAAGAGTTTGTTCTCTCCGATATAAGAGGCCAAGACCTTTGTGATCTGTCCGCCTTCGAGCAATCTGCCGAGACCAACTCCATCAATCGCCAGGTTGTTGGACACCACGGTAAGATCTTTCACCCCAGCATCGCGCACGATATCAATCAAGGTGCTTGGAATGCCGCATACTCCAAAACCACCAGCAGCGATAGTCATGCCATCGAATAGCTCTGCGCGGAGCTGCTCTTCAATATTGCTTGAGACCTTTGACAAAGGGACCTCCCCCTAAACGAATACGATCAATTTATATGATCTAAGTTACGTTTCTAAAGGTCTGTGGTCTACACTAAATTCTCTAAAATTTTCGGATGAAATTTGTAGAAATCTACAAAAATAATAGTCTATTTATTTTAGGTTCTTAGAAAAACTTCTGCCAGCTCCCCAGCGATCAACCTCCTGGCAACAAGGGCGTCAGAAATAATGCTCGACATCTGTACAAAAGGATGCACTTGGCCTTTAAATTGCACATGGCTCACCACATTTCCAGCATGTTGCAGAGCCTCGCCATATGCACTGACCTCATCTGCCAACGGATCACACTCTGCGGAAATAATCGTGGCTGGAGGCATACCTTCTAAGTCCTTGTTCAATCCCGGTGACAACCGAGGATCCCGCCGATCATGCGCTTGGGCATAACTATCGTAGAAATACTCCAAGCGCTTCCGGCTCAGAAAATAGCCAGCGGAGTATTGTTCATGGCTTGGTGTCTGAAAACTAGACAGATCCATCACCGGATAAATGAGCACTTGGTGCGCAATAACATCTCGGAGTTCTTGGGCAATCACTGCTGCGATATTTCCACCGGCACTATCTCCACCTACTGCAACCATATGTGAATCAACGCCTTGGACTTCTCCCTCCAAGACCGCCGCTGTCACTGCGAGACAATCATCTAAAGCTGCCGGAAAAGGATGCTCCGGTGCACGACGATAATCCACACTGATGCACAGCGCACCTGAAGTCGCCGCAATATCTCGAACAGTGGAATCAACTGTGTCAAGATCTCCTAAAACCCATCCTCCACCGTGGAAATAAAGGAATACTGGCTGCCTATCACGACCAGGGTAGGGATTATAGATGCGGACTGGAACATCCCTGATGAGCACATCTTTGACTACTGCCACTGGAGTCTGCTCCCCCATGAGATGCTGGCTAGCTTCATTAGCTGCCCGGTTTTCTGCAGGTGTGCGTGTATCTAGCTCAGGAGCCTGAGCTGTAAGTACGAGAAAATTCTGCGCCTCTGGATGCACACTCATTAGGGAGACCCCTCCATTTATTTAAAGCAAAACGTTGGTAGTTTTCAACGATTCAATGCTGCGCTTTTGTGTTACTTCCACATAGTTGTATCTATCTGGCACACAGGTCAAGACAAACACTTGGGATTCTTTTCCGGCATCGCTAAACAGCGTGGAAATACGTGTTAATCGTTCCGGGTCAGTGCTGCCCAGGGCATCATCAATAAATACCGGCACAGCTCCCTGCGCCGAAGATTCTGCCACCAGCTCTGCAATGGCAAACCGAGTTAAAATCGCAAGCTGTTCTTGCGCACCACCGGATAAATGATCAATATCGACAGTTCGAGGACCAATTGATCTACTCGCAATCGAGAGCTGATCATCAAGATCAAAGTCTGTGTTTTCCCCAAATACAGATGCTGCCAGCCGAGATAGTTTATCGGCGAATGGAGCTGCGTATCGTTTTCGGGATTCATCTCGGTAAAAGACCATGAGCTCATGAAGCCTGCGTGCAGCATGAGCTCGACGCTGTTCTGATTCCAGCCTATTTTCTGCACCTTTTAACGCTGCCTGTACTTTATCGAAACGCTCTTTCGCACCAGCAGCAACGCCAATAAGCCCTTCAAGGCGCACGAGTTCAGTATTCGCCTCTGAAATCGCAGACTTATAGGACTTCAGATTAGCTTCTGCCGCATCATGAAGCCGTGCTGCCATATCTGGGTTGGTCTGCGCTAGAGCTTCCTCTACCTGCTTTTTTTGGAGAGCAACAGCAGCCAGAGCTTCCACGCGTTGTAAAACTAATGCATCTATATCCTCAGTGGATGTTTCTGCCAGTGCAGCATCAAGCTCTGTTTGGGCAGCAACTACATTGCTGTTGAGCTCTCCTAACCGAGCATTAAGAATGGTCAGCGCTGTATCCGCTGGGCGCGCACTCACTCCATCCAGAGCAGCAGCGGCCAATTTTTGTGCCTCGCCAGCTTGTTCACGTAAATCCTCCGCCTCATCCAAAGCCACTTGAGCATCTTCAAGACTTAAGTCAGGATCAAACTCTTCTGCGATCTGTAACCCATCTAGCTCAGCTCGCAGTACAGCGATCTCTGTTCCCCCGCTGATTCTTTGCTCTTCTTTTAACAAAGCAGCAATATCAGCAGCACGTTTTTCCTGGGTGTTGAAACGCTCTCGCAGCTGCTCGATATCTACGACATCAAGATGATCTAAAAGTTCCGCCAAAGCGGCTTCCGCAGATTCCAGATCAGTACGGCTTTCCGCAGCTGTTTTACCTGGGTTGATCACCAGTGTGACATCACCAATAACTATGGACAGCTCTCGATCAAGACTAAAGCTTTCCTCATCAGCTGAAGCTGAAATGGACTCTTCGCCCACGCGGATATCGGTCGGCACAGAAGCACTCAGAGTGATGCTTCCCTGCCGCGTTTCCACGAGTTTCTTCTGAATATCAACTTCTGTACTGGCCTTTTGCAGTGCATCAATATCACGCTGAGTTACCCGCGCCAGAGTACTTTGAGCGGTCCGTAATGCATGGAGGTTTTCTCCAATGCCCTCCAGCTCAGCAAGAAGCGCTGTGAGATCATCTTTGCGTTCACGGTTTTTTATGCTGGCTACAGCTTGGCGGGCTTGCTTAACCGTCTCAATTGCTGTGGTTTCACTTCGCCGAGTAGCTTTTAAACGCTCCGTTAAAATCTGGAGCTCTTCCTCTTCACGGTCTGCCGCTTCCTGTGCAGTTTTTTGTCCTACAACAGCTTGTTCCACAGTGTGGTGTGCTGATTCCACCCTGCGCTGAAGTTCTCCACGTTGGTGCTGCGTAGCTTCGGCGTGTTCTAGTTGTTCCCGTGCACGGGCAAACTGTGCACGGACTTCTTCAGCTTCGGTCTTTACCTTGAGCGCGGCGTCTAGCTCGAAGCGTCGAGAAGCAAGCTCCTCTTCTGCCTGTGGCAGCTTGGTATGAGCTTGATCCCGGTCGCGCTCCAAGCGAGATACCCGATCAACATGAGAGGAGAGTTTCGCAACCTCCGCGCTGGCATCATCAAGATCCGCGCGCAGCCCATCCACCTGTTTAGTGAACTGAGCAAAACGACTATTGGCTTTTCCAGTAGTGGTGTAGAACTTTGCGTATTCTTTCTCCACCGCAGCCATGAGTTCCGTGTCCTCAGCTGCATCCTCGGTATTGCCATTTTGGGCATTAAGCGCGCTGGTCAATGCAGGAATTCCCACAGCATTAATACCCGCTTGGACCTCACCCTGCTTCATAAACAAGGTATCCAACAACGTGGTATCGAGGTGGCTTTCCAAGACCTCTGCAAACTTCGTCTCTGCATCTTCACCACGGTGGTTCGACGGACGCGGCTCCATAATCTGCAGTTCAGTGGCAGGCGTTTTGAGATAGCGTTTCAGAATCCGAAACCTGACAGTACCCACCGTTGCCTCAAGGGTGATGCTGACCGGAACATCCCGATCCACAGGTTGGGTAACTTTAATTTTTCCGCTTCTACTTGTGCTCTTGGTGCTCAGAAGAAGATTGATGGCTTCAAGGATGGAAGACTTTCCCTGCTCATTGTCACCGTGGATGACAATGACACCGCGATCAGGAATATCACGCAATTCTAAATGCTCAAGTGCTCGGAAATTCTCAATAATTATTTCATGTATACGCATCTGTTAAACCTCCCGGCTCAGGCGGAACAGTAGGTTCAAGGCATCTCTATCTTCCTCAGGAGCTGCACCATTAACCACGGAATCCGCTAGCTCTCGCAATACTTCGGCGGCATAACCTGTGGCATCTAAATTGGCTAGTTCCTCTTCCCCAGGTTCCAACACAAGATCCGTGGTGCGTTCTCGAGGTTTCAACGAGGCAAAAACATCTTCTAGCTCTGCAATGCCTTCTTCCAACAGCCTGTTTTGTTCCAAAGTAATAGTTCCGCGCAAGCCATATTTAATAACTGTGCGCGATTTATCCGGGTAAGCACGCAAAGTATCCAAAAATTCTTGTACATCCTCCGTGGAAGAAATATCTCGAGAAAAGGCCTGGAAAGTCCACTTCCCTATTTCAATTTCTTCCACCTCCACCGCTTCTTTGGAGGCTGTCACTACTAATACTTTGCCGGAATTAACTTCACCGCCCACACGCTCTGGGTCTAAATCGTGAAAATCCGTGGTCTCCGGAGCACCAGAAAACCACACTTTGCCACTTGTTCCCACGGGCTGTGCCGAGTGGGTATCACCAAGCGCAAGGTAATCAATGATGCCCTCAGCCAATTTTGCTTCCACATTGTGCAGATCTATCAAATCTGCGCGGTGGTGCGTTGTGCGAGCTTCTGCCTGCCCATGCCCCACTGCGATACGGATACTATCGGTAGGTTCTAAATCTTTTAAGGCATCTGCGACAAGATCAGAAGTAGCAATTTTATGTTGTAGCGGCGCACCAATAATTTCTACGCCTGGGCTGATCTGATGGGTTTGAGTATCTGCCAAAATGGTCACGCCAGCAATATCTTTAGCCCGATAAAACAGTGAATCTGCGGTCAGCGGATCATGGTTTCCTGGCAGCAAATACACCGGCATTTTGAGTGAACGCAATGCCTCTAACGCACGGCCTGTAGTGCGTTGCTCTAAAGAATTGTGCTCAAAGACATCGCCTGCAAGCACAATGAACTCGCAAGCATACTCACGCGCTACCCTGCCCATCTTTTCGATGGCCCTAATGCGATCATCATCAAAACGCGCTTGGGCTTCATCGGATAAGAACCACCGCGTCATTCCTATTTGAAGATCTGAAGAGTGTAAAAACTTAACTGTTGTATTCATAGCGCTCATCTCATCATGCACGGTCGACACAGACTTCCCCTGTGGGGGTAATCAATGCCTAAAACACCAGTTTAATCCGTATCTTCTTCCTCATACACCCGTTGATTATCAGGGTGATTAGACACCAAAATTTCATACATATCTTCGATATCGCTCACTGCGCGCAACTGCTCAAGCGAGGTATAGGAAATCAGACGCAAGGCCTTGTGCAGATAGTTAATATCGGAATCATCTATGGCAGAAGCGATCTTTGGATCAGGCAAGCTTGGTAGTTCCTTGCCGTTCCAGAAGCTGTCATTATCTTCCGGTTCCGTATCCACCTTGGTGTGATAAGTCCGGATCAGCGCTTCTAAACCTGCCAATCCTTGGCCCCTGATATCGAGGATCAACGCAGGATTAGAGGTCATTTTCTCAGCCACATAATATGCGCTTGCTACGGCATGTTTACACACCAAGGAACGATCCGGGCAGGTGCAATCAAAATAAATTGATTCCTCTGGATTACCCACCAGATGATCCAGCATGGATGAGGTCAAATGCCCCTCGCGTACTAAACGCAGGCCATTGGGAGTATCCGCAATGGCTGCATAGGCTTCTCGCAACTTATCCGAGCTTCTATAGGGAAAAGTCACAGTGGTGGTAAACGGCTCATTTTGAGAGCCTGCCACGGTGCACTCCACTCGGCCTTCCATCACGGTGATACCCGTGACATTTCCGTTGCGGTAATACTGTTCACCGCGGGAACGCCTACCGCTATCTGCGTTTTTCTCCGTCAACATCACGGTACGGTGACCGGCAGGGCTGAACTGTTTATCGCGCGATTTATTGATCACTTGAACGCGATCTTCGGGCGTGGATACGCGTTTCTTATTGCCAAAATTGGCATAAATCACGTTATCCATTTTCACGCGGCGTGATTCAGTCATCTGCGCCCTCCCTTTCGCGGTAGCTCATCAGCATAGCCAATTCTTCAGGGTTAAGCTCTGTGATCCAACCTTCGCCCTCACCAACGATGGCACTGGCCAGATGCATTTTTCCATCGAGAATATCTTGAATAGATTCCTCCATGGTGCCTGCTGTGATCATTTTGTACACATCAACATTTTTTTGCTGACCAATGCGGAAAGCGCGGTCAGTGGCTTGGTTTTCCACGGCAGGATTCCACCAGCGATCCATATGAACCACAATCGATGCAGCAGTGAGGTTGAGGCCAGTACCGCCGGCCTTCAATGACAAAATCATCGCTGGTGGGCCATCTTCTGATTGGAAGTCTGCCACCATGCGGTCACGTCCAGGTTTGGTCACGCCACCGTGGAGAAACGGAATAGTGGTGCCCAATCGATCAGACAAATAAGGTGAAAGAATACGTCCAAATGCTGCATATTGGGTGAAAATCAACATGCGACGCTCTTCTTTCACCGCTGCATCAATCAATTCCATCAGCGCTTCTACCTTGCCGGATCGATGTTTGCCCTTCAAGGTCACATCAGAACCATCACCCAAGAAGTGTGCCGGGTGATTACAGATCTGTTTAATGCGTGTGATGGTGGCAAGCACGAGGCCTTTACGCGACATCCCTTGGCGCTCATCCAGCTGTTTTTGCACATCTTCCACCAAGGCTTTGTACAAGGAAGCCTGTTCGGTGCTCATATCTACGCGGATGATCTTCTCGGTTTTCTCCGGTAGGTCATCAATGATGGATGGATCTGTTTTCAGGCGGCGCAAAATAAACGGTGCGGTGAGCTGGCGTAGACGCTCTGTCATGGTGTCGTCTTGTTCGCGTTCAATTGCCTTGGCAAAGTGATTACGGAAAAACGATGCGGAACCTAAAACTCCTGGGTTACAGAAATCTAGGATGGAGCGCATTTCAGACAAACGGTTTTCCACTGGGGTACCGGTCAGAGCAACTCGGTGGCGTGACGGCAGCGAGCGCACTGCTTTAGACACTCTGGTAGAAGAGTTCTTAATCGCTTGGGCTTCATCAAGCACAATGCGTTCAAAACCAACTTCTCCTATGAGTTTGAAATCGCGGGTAACCACGCCATAAGAGGTGACAATCAAGTCCATGCCCTTGGCTTTAATCAAGAACTCTTCATCATTTAACCGCTGTGGGCCATGGTGCATCAAGACTTTGAGCGAAGGCACAAACTTCTGCGCTTCAGCTGCCCAGTTACCCACCACAGAGGTCGGGCACACCACAAGCGTTGGGCTGCGGACCACATCAGGTGCTTTGGCGCGTTCGACAGCCAACAGGGATAACAGCTGGAGTGTCTTGCCCAATCCCATATCATCAGCCAAGACAGCACCGAGGTTGTTTTCCGACATCCAGTACAGCCAATCGACTCCGCGATGCTGGTATTCGCGCAGCTCTGCATGCACAGTGTCAGGGATATCAACTCGGACTGGAGCAGGAGTTTCAGTGCCACCCAGCAAAGAGTTAAACCACTGCGATCCAGTAAATTCTACTGGCTCATTTTCTGCTGCTTTCAATGCGATTTCACGCAGTTCAGCAAGAGTTACTTCGCCATGACCATCGCCGCTGAACTTCTCATTAAATTCTTTACGGAGCGTTTCTGCTTTGGCAGCCAGCAATTGCCAGCCTTCTGCCCCACTTGCTTCTGCAAGTTTGGCTTCCATGGCCACTTTTTCCATCTCAGTGCGAGCACGCTTTTCTGAGGACTTCGACAGCTCATCCATGTAACTGGTGATCCGTCGTAAAGCATCTTGGTCGGCCATGACCCAGTCGCCGCGCAGGCGGATGAGGCCTGTTTTGGAATCGATGAGTTCCCGCATCTCTTCATCTGAGAGCGTGATATCGCCGACGCTGATGCGCCAGTTGTACTCAACCAGCTGGTCAAGGCCAATAATCGCCTTCGTCGTTGAATCTGCACCATCGCCAGGAGTGCGTGCTTCTACCTGTGCGCGCGTTTCATAGGTACTCCACGCCTTGGGCAGCATGACCGGGATGCCAGCTTTGCGGAGTTTTGCTACGTCATGAGAAATAAAGCTGACTATTTCTTCTGTGGTTAAGAAAATATCCCAATCACCGTTTTGGGCGATATCGACCATATGCCCTAACATGGCGTCATCGCGAGCGGGATCAAGCAAAAATGATGTGGTCTTGGCAGATTCATATTGTGAACGAAGCTGCTCCATTCCGCCACTATCAATCGAGCCCTTTTGAATGGCCTGTGGCGCATCCACTCCGGTACGCACCATCAAGCGCACCGGCCACACAGAATCCATTGGATCTTCATAATCTGATTCTGCAGGTGGTTCCTCCACCAAAATCACCAATTGTAACGAAGCCGAAGTGATGGTGTTTTTCCACTGATTAAGCGCATGCGTGAGCATCGTGGAACCCTTGCGCAAAGAATGGTTATACAGCAAAGAATCAATGAACTCATGGCGCGCATAAGGCATAGTTTCATCGCGATAATCACGCAAAATTGCATTAGCGATCCAATGCGGCAGTTCATTAGACATGCTTCCCGCCAAATCACGGCCACCATTAATCCGCAAGATTCCCGGTGCTGCGTGGTTCATTTCCGCAAGCCAGCCGCGCTCAGACAAACTTGCAGACAGCTGCCACTGCGGCCACCAGGCATTATCAATCATCACTGTGCGCAGCGTGACACGGCCGGCCTGCACAAACCTCGCCAGGCCTTGATACATGGAAATCAGCCACCACAAATCAGGCGCAATGGATGCCCGTTGAGCGCGAGTGGCTGCTGGAGTTTCCGCCTTCAAAAAACTCAACTGCGAGAAAACCGTCACCGCCTCTTCAGGGGTAAAAGCTGCAGTCGGAGTAGGCAGCTCAACATGGCGGCCTTTCGGCGTGCGCAAATGCACATTCATGCGTGGCCGGAACGTTTTTCCTTGCAGAATCTGATCCACCACCGGCGGGAATGTACCGCTTTCTACAACCTCAGGAAGCACAATTCGGTGGCCTTCGACCTGTTCAATCCACAATTGCAGACCGCGATCTTTGATCCAGAGACCGTGAAGCAAGTGAGAAGTCATGAACTCATTTCACCTATGTTGAAGAGTGGTTTCTCGTAACCTTGTGCGAAACCATTGGACAAGTACTCCAGCCTACCGGTTATTTTCCAATTCACCACAGATTAAAAAATATTGCTTATCGACGCCACCCTCCTCCGCCAGGCACAGGCGCTGCGATGCTGGATTGCCTGCGCAGATAGGGGTGCTTTTGAATGCCTATGTATATAAGTGATGCTGAATCCATTAGTGTTGTAATTCACAACACTTATTACTTGCACATTTGTCCACAACCCAAAAGGAGAACCTCATGAGCGATAACACATGGTTTATCATAGCCATCGTTATCTACATGTTGATCATGGTGCTCATCGGCTACTGGAGCTACCGGAAGACTGAAAAATACGACGACTACATGCTCGCAGGCCGCGGGCTTAACCCTTTTGTTGCCGCAATGTCTGCAGGCGCATCAGATATGTCCGGTTGGCTGCTCATGGGCTTGCCTGGCGCACTGTTTGTCACAGGCATGTCCGAGCTCTGGATCGCCGTCGGCCTCACCATCGGCGCTTGGGCCAACTGGATGTGGGTCGCCCCGCGCCTACGTTCTTATACTGAAGTATCTAGCGATTCCATCACGCTGCCATCCTTCTTTGAAAACCGACTTCGCGATAAATCCCGCATCCTCCGCATTGTTGCAGCACTGATCATCATTGTGTTCTTCACCTTCTACATCTCCTCTGGCATGGTTGCCGGTGGCGTGTACTGGGAATCCACCTTCGGCGGCGACTACCTTCTCGGCATGGCAGTGGTTGCCGGAGTAACCGTGCTCTACACCTTCATTGGTGGCTTCCTCGCAGTGTCCTACACCGACGTTGTCCAGGGTTCGATCATGTTCTTCTCACTGATCATCGTCCCTGTCATGGCTTATTTCACACTGTCTAATCCTGCAGATATCTGGAGCTTTGCCACCTCTAATGATTACGGCCCACACACCGATGGCATCGGTAACCCCACGTATTTCTCACTGATCAGTGGAGTGTCCGCAGCTGCCATCATTGGCAACTTGGGCTGGGGACTTGGCTACTTCGGACAGCCACACATCGTGGTTCGCTTCATGGCTTTGCGTACACCTGCTGAAGCAAAACAAGGTCGCCGCATCGGCATCTCCTGGATGGTCTTCTGTTTGATCGGCGCAACACTGACAGCAATCATCTCGACCGTGTTCTTCGCACAAAACACCCAATACAGCATCACTGACACCAGGGCTTATGAGTCCATCTTCCTCGACCTTGCGCGTGTGCTCTTCCACCCACTGATCGCTGGCCTGATCCTGACTGCCGTACTTGCAGCCATCATGTCCACGATGTCTTCACAGCTGCTGGTCACCGCGTCTTCTCTGATTGAGGATCTGCTCAAGGTCGCCAAGAAGGAATCCCTGAGCGAGCGCACCTTGATCATGCTCTCTCGTGGCACGGTCATCGTCTTGGCCATCATTGCAGCAGCAATGGCTATTAACCCATCTGATTCCATCCTTGGTCTCGTGGGCTTTGCCTGGGCAGGATTCGGATCCGCATTCGGCCCAATCGTGCTGGCATCCCTCTACTGGAAGCGATTGAATGCGACAGGTGCTATCGCCGGCATGATCACTGGCGCTGTGGTCTCTATCGCGTGGGGTATGTCCCCTCTTGGAGATGTTCTCTACGAAATCATCCCAGGCTTCGCCCTCGCCACCATCGTGATGTTCGCAGTCTCCTTGATGACAAAGGAACCATCCCAAGAAATCCTCAATGAATTTGAAACTGCCAAGAAGCTTGCTTCCGCAGTTGATAACAACGAAGATGTGGACTTCGCAGAAGCAGCTAAGAAGATTTCAAAAGAAAATTAACTGCTTTAGGGAACCAAATGCTTAGGCGATGAGTCTAACCCGAGTATGAAGATCTTTATTCGGATGCTCATCGCCTTTAGTGTTTTTCTCTGCATTTACACCGCAATTCCTTACCTCAGCCAAGAACAAAAAAGCCTTGCCCCAGTCACAGCAGTACCGCAAAGAGCCACAGTCTTGGGCTATGACAGAGCCTCCATGTTCGGCGGCTGGCTAGGTGGTGTGCGAGAAGCAATCGTGGCCGAAGCAGATGACATAGACCCCTATGCCGGCGATGCTTTAGATATCTCGGATGCTGAAGTAGACCATATTTTCCCGCTCAGCGCGGCATGGGATTTGGGAGCACACAGCTGGAGCGCTGGCGAAAGAATCCAGTTTGCCAATGATCCTTTAAACCTTGTGCTGGTCTCTCGGGCTGAAAACCAAGAAAAATCTGACCAACTCCCCAGCCAATGGCTCCCCTCTGATCGCAGTGTGCGCTGTTGGTATGTTTCCCGATTATTTTCCGTGGCCAACGCCTATGAGCTGCCCTTGCCAGAAGAGGATATCCGGGTGAGTAGAAAACAGTGTGGGTTCGCCAAACTCTGGTGATCTAGTTAGTGTATATATTAAGCATTTTTCTTTTTGCCCAACAATAATTGAAAGGTCCACCAGCCCGTGACCACCATCATGATCGCAATTCACGCTATCGCAGCAATCCTTTTCCTAGGACCAGCAACGGTTGCTAACTCTCAGTTCCACGTCCGCGCGTTGGACGCTCACAACGGCAATGCTCAAGCCGCTGGCTCCGCAAAGACACTTTTCAAAATTTCTCAGTCCTACGGCCTACTCTCCCTGATCGTGCCTTTGCTGGGTATCGCAATCATGCTTCTTGATTGGTCCACCTACAAGTCCCAAGGCCAGTTCCACGCAGCAATCGCACTCAGCGTAATCACCTGGGCTCTGCTTCTCTTCGTCATCTTCCCACGCCAGAAGAAGATGATGGGTGCTCTTGGTCTCTTGGAGTCCGATGAGCAGGCTGCACAGTCCTACGAAATCGCCGATTGGAACAAGGCAAAGGGCCAGCTGTCTATGTTCGCTGGCATCTGGGCTCTTCTCTGGGTCATCATCGCAGTACTGATGTTCATCTAGAACCTAGATATAGCTAAAACCCACCAAGAGTTTTCTTGGTGGGTTTTTTAATTCCCTCTAAACCCCTGCTCTATTTTTCAGGCGTTATCTGGAGCGACAACAATATCAAATCGAGCACGCGACCAGGTCTTATCGCCGAGGTCTCGTCCATCTGGAGTCGTGCTTCCTGCAGGTTGTTCTGAAAATTCCTTAATTAATGAATCCTTCACACCAAACACCGAATCACCGATGCCAAGCTGAGGATCTCCTTTAGCAAAAATATGGGTTACTAACGGCCTTTTCTCCGGCGCTGTCACCATAAAGTGAAGGTGTGCGCAGCGTACCGGCGAACGCCCCACAGCCTGGAGCATCTGCCCTACTGGACCATCATGAGGAATCGGATACGGCACAGGAGTTAGACCCCAGAATCTATATTCTCCGTTTTCGTCTGAATAGAGATGTGCTCGGCCAGCATTGCGTTCATCTCCATATTGCACATCATAAAGGCCATCTTCATCGCATTCCCATACTTCAATGCGAGCATGTGGAATTGGGTTTCCATCAGTATCTTTGACGGTTCCTTCAATCCAAGCAGGCTGCCCAGGTGCCCCAAAAGCAATATCTTCACCGTTTTGCACTAATGGTGCATCCTCAACAAAGAACGGACCAAAAACTGTTGCTTCAGTAGCATTTTCATACGCTTCATTATTAACAGCAATAGTCTGCATAGATGCACCCAAAGTATCAGAAAGTAGCACGAACTCCTGACGTTTATCATCAGTAATATGACCAACTTTGGTTAAGAAATCTATCGCATAATCCCACTCTTTTTCCGTGAGCCGAACATCCCGAATGAAATCATGGAGATGGACAGTTAGAGACTGCATAATCTGCTTGAGCCGAGGATCTTCACAGTTGCCATAGGAACTCAGGACGCGCTGAACGAGTTCTTCTTCCACTGCTTGTTGTTGTGCTGAAATTGCCATCTTGTGTCCTTCTAATTCAGAGTTGCTGGATCGTTACCGTTGAGAGCTGCCACCAACAACGCGGTGAGGTTCTCTTCAGTTATTTCTCGTGGATTATGTGCCGGAAGCTTTTCTAAAATAATCGATACTGCTTCAGGAATTCCTTCCTCAGTAAATCCATAATCCGACAATCGCTGTGGAGCACCTACCTGAGCTCGCAGTTTCTGCAGTCCCTCTAGCGCGGTGTCTGTCCCAAAAGCCGCTGCAGTTCTCTGTTCTGCGTCTGGAGCAAAAGGCGCATTGAAAGCAAGCACATAAGGCAGCACCGTTGCATGTGTTTGAGCATGAGGAAGATTAAAAGTTCCGCCTAAAACATGGCAGATTTTATGGTGTAAACCCGATCCTGCAGAGGCAAAGGATACTGCAGCAAAATAGGCTCCATAAAGAACCTCATCACGACCGCTGATATCTTGAGGGTCTGCAACAATTTTTGGCAAACCTGCAGAAAGCGCACGAATACCTTCTGCAGCCATCAGAGCATTAATCGGATCAGCATGCGGTGCCCACAAAGAATCAATACAGTGAGCCATGCCGTTAAGACCTGAAGCCACAGACATCTCTACTGGTAGCGACATGGTTAAAGATGAATCATAAATAACCGTTGTTGGCACTACTTTGTTATCAACACCAGTAGTTTTACGTGCTGATTCTGTGATACCCCATACATTGGTAGCTTCTGAGCCCGCATAAGTAGTCGGAATAGCGATGATAGGTATGGATGTGGTCAGAGCGATTGCTTTAGCTAAACCAACTGCGGATCCACCGCCCACAGAAACAATGACATCAATATCATTGTCAACCGCTATAGCTCGTGCTTCTATTGCAGTTTCCATTGGAACATGCATTTTGACATTAGAGTGCCACACTTTGACATCAATATCAGCAGCAATCTCCTGGGCCGAGAAAAGGCCCGAATTGCTGGCAATCACCATGACATTTTGGGCTTCTAATCGCATAATTTCTGCAATGAGATACTGAGATGCCTGCTTTGTACCAAAAAGTACTCGCTGTCCGAGAGTTTCATGAGAAAATTTTAAAGACATCAGTTTCTCCTAGAGGATCAAGATATAGCAATGAGAGACACCAACCTTTATAGTCCACTACCTCGCGCCCCGTTGTGTCCTTTCTAGAAATCCCCTGCTCTCCCATCAAACCTCCCCCAGAAAGCACAAAAAATCCGTTGCCCTCTCATCAGAGAGAACAACGGATTTTTATTCAGAACTTAAAGTTCCTGTGACAGACTAGTCGCGTCCACCGCGGAAGCCTCCACGGCCTCCACGATCGCCACCGCGGTCACGGTCTCCGCGGAATCCACCGCGTCCACCACGATCGCCGCCACGGTCTTCGCGTCCACCGCGGAAGCCTCCACGGCCTCCACGATCGCCACCGCGGTCACGGTCTCCGCGGAATCCACCGCGTCCACCACGATCGCCACCATCACGGTCTTCGCGTCCGCGTCCACCACGATCATCGCGCTCGAAGCGACGTGGTGGGCGTCCACCTGCATCGCGCTCAATGTTGATCAGCTGACCGGAGATACGAGTGTCGCTCAGGTTGTCAAGAACGCTCTGTGGGAGGTCCTTTGGCAGTTCAACAAGGGTGTGATCGGCTGCAATGGTGATGCGTCCGAAGTCCTTGGAGTTCAAGCCACCTTCGTTAGCAAGTGCACCAACGATTGCACCTGGGCGGATGTGCTGGCGCTTGCCCACTGCGAGGCGGTAGGTTGCCAGGTTCTCATCATCGCGATCGAAGCGGGAGCCACGATCTCCACGATCTCCGCGGTCGCCACGATCACGGTCACGTCCACGTCCACCGCGGTCGCCACGATCATCGAAGTCACGACGGCGATCGCTGCGCTCACGGCGCTCTGGTGGGAGCTCCTTGAGCAGGAAGTCGCCGGTGTGTGCCTGAGTTGCAAGTGCAGCTGCAACGTCCTCGAGAGGAACATCATTAGCTTCGGAGTATTCCTTCACCAAGGTGCGGAACATATCCATCTGCTTGTTCTCAAGAGACTTGGTGATGGAGCCAGCGAACTTAACCTTGCGGAATTCGTTGACCTGATCAACGGTAGGCAGTTCCATCTCGTTGAGCGGTGCGTTGGTTGCACGCTCGATGGAACGGAGCATACGACGCTCACGTGGGGTGACAAACAAGATTGCCTCGCCGGTACGTCCTGCACGGCCGGTACGGCCAATGCGGTGAACGTAAGACTCGGTGTCATTTGGAATGTCGTAGTTAACCACGTGGGAAATACGCTCAACGTCCAGGCCACGTGCTGCAACGTCAGTCGCAACGAGGATGTCCAGGCGGCCATCCTTGAGCTGGTCGACGGTGCGCTCACGCTGTGCCTGAGCAATGTCACCATTGATAGCTGCTGCGGAGAATCCGCGTGCACGAAGCTTCTCAGCAACTTCTTCAGTTTCGTGCTTGGTGCGCACGAACATGATGATTGCTTCGAACTCGGTTACCTCGAGGATGCGGGTAAGCGCATCCATTTTGTTGCGGTGTGCAACGGAGATGAAACGCTGGGTGATGTTGGTGTTAGTCCTGGTTTCGGACTTAACGGTGATTTCAGCAGGGTTGTTTAGGTACTGCTTGGAAAGGCGACGAATGCCGTTTGGCATGGTTGCGGAGAACAGTGCAACCTGCTTGTTCTCTGGGGTGTCCTCGAGGATACGCTCGACGTCTTCCTGGAAGCCCATGTTCAGCATCTCATCAGCCTCATCGAGCACGAGGAAGCGCAGACCGGAAATATCCAGTGAGCCCTTCTGCAGGTGATCAATGATACGACCTGGGGTACCCACAACGATGTGAGCGCCACGGCGCAGACCGGAAAGCTGAATGCCGTAAGCCTGTCCACCATAGATTGGCAGAACGTTCAGGCCACCGACGTGGTCAGCGAAAGATTGGAAGGAGTCAGCAACCTGAAGTGCCAGCTCACGGGTAGGGGCAAGCACAAGTGCCTGTGGGCTGCGCACGGACTTGTCAATACGGGAAAGAATTGGCAGCGCGAAAGCTGCGGTCTTACCGGTACCGGTCTGTGCTAGACCAACAACATCCTGACCCTCCATGAGGATTGGGATAGTTTGTGCCTGAATAGGGGAAGGAGTTTCGTAACCCACCTTGCGCACAGCGTCAAGAACACGCTCTGGCAGTCCGAGTGCATCGAAGCCGGACTTGGCTTCCGTAGAGGATGACTCGGTTGAAGGCTGGTTAGCGCCTTCCGAGGAGTCCTCATTCTCATTGATTACATTGCTCGCGTTGTCTGCATCTGCAGAGTCGGCGTCCTCAGAAGTATCCGCGTCCCTGGTGATCTCTTCGCTACCCTCATTGGATGGGGTCTCGAGAGCGAAGTCAGCTGATGCTGAGTCACCCTGCGGGGTTTCCTGAGATTCCGACAAAATTACGTTATCCGGCTGTTCTACGTCGCCGTTGACGTTCTCGGTATTACTCATTGTTCCTTTAAGCTACGCTAAATTTTCCCGAAACTCCATATGCGATTCCGCTTTTATCGCCGAGCCCGAGCGTGTGAACTGGGAAAATGGGACTTTCCTCACATAAATGTCTCAAAAAATGCTTCTCGACGCCCACTTTCGTACCATTCCGCCCCGATTCCAGTGATGCAAGACACCAATAAGCCACTTTGAGTCTTTAAACTCCGCAACCAAACTTATACAAAAGTGCACCGACACATAGTTTTCTCTCATGCCAGAGTAAGGTGATCTGCGTTAAAAAATGTCCATTAATCACCCGAAACGAGGTCAGCATCTCGATGAATGCCTCCCCTGCCCCAACCCGATCTTTTAAAGGATTGCGGGCGCGACACATTCACTTCATCGCACTGGGTTCTGCAATTGGCACCGGCCTCTTCTATGGCTCTGCTGGCGCGATCCAAGCAGCTGGTCCATCTGTACTCTTGGTCTACATTCTCGGCGGAGCCGTGGTGTATTTCATGCTGCGCGCACTCGGAGAGATGGCAGTCCATCATCCCGTCCGCGGCTCCTTCGCTGTTTATACCCGCGCCCACCTTGGCGGCTGGGCTGGCTACATCACGGGCTGGATGTTCGCCTTTGAGATGCTCATCGTCTGTCTTGCCGACCTCACTGCCATTGGCATTTATATGAGTTTCTGGTTCCCAGACACTCCACAATGGACGTGGGTTGTTGCCACACTCTTAATTGTCGGCGGCGCCAACCTCGCTTCCGTGCGTTGGTTTGGTGAACTTGAATTCGTTTTCACCATTATTAAGGTGACTGCTGTTATTGCCATGATCGTCGGTGGCGCAGCAATCCTCGCATTCGGACTTGGCTCAGGCCCTGAGGTTGCGGGTGTCTCCAACCTGTGGGAGCACGGCGGGTTCTTCCCCAACGGTGTTGAGGGCATGATCGCAGCGTTCATCCTCGTTCTCTTTGCCTTCGGTGGCACTGAGATCATCGGTGTTGCAGGTTCTGAAGCTGAAGATCCAGAAAAATCGATTCCGAAGGCAGTTAATACTGTCCCGCTTCGCATCTTGCTCTTCTATGTTGGTGCCATCCTCGTGATCTTGGCACTCAACCCATGGCCATCCATCACTGGCGAAGAGTCTCCATTTGTCCAGATCTTCGACACCCTCGGAGTCAACTGGGCTGCTGGCCTTCTTAACGCTGTGGTCATCACCGCAGCACTGTCTGCTATCAACGCTGACCTCTTCGGTGCCGGCCGAGTCCTCACTGGCCTAGCCAAGGAAAACCTTGCACCTCAAGCAATGGGCAAGGTCGCCAAAAACGGTGTACCAGTAATGACCACCGCCATCATGCTTGTCGTGCTGGCCTTCGGCATTATCCTCAACGCACTCCTTCCAGAGCGCGTCTTCGAGATCGTTGCATCCCTTGCGACCTTCGCCACTGTCTACGTCTGGCTGATGATCCTGCTCGCACAGGTCAGCTCCCGACGAAAGATGTCTGCTGAAGAGACCAAATCACTGAAGTTCCCTGTTCCCTTCTATCCCTTCGGACAGTACTTCGCGATCCTCTTCATCGCCTTCACCTTCGGAATCATGGTCTGGTACGACAACTACCATCTCCCACTAGCCGTCGGCATTGGATTCCTCGTCATCATGACGATCCTGTACTACGCCACTGGTCGACCAAAGGCTATCGCGCCGATCAATTATGAAGAACTAGATCCACGGCGTGACTAATCTAAACTCCCACTAATAAAGGCGGTACCACTTCCAGTTTTGGAAGTGGTACCGCCTTTTAGGTTTCTACTAATGGCCCACATAAGCCTTACAAGAAGCAGGCATTTCGGAGACAGTCACGATAACATCCATTCGAATACTCCCACCAGCAGGAACTAGCGTTGGGTATACGTCACCACCACCAATAATGTCAGCGTGCTCGTTGTAACACGCAACGCTAACTCTCAAGTTTTTAAAGTCTTCTGCAGAATCATTTTTGAATCCAAATGACGCGGTATAACTGTCAATATATGGATTAGAAATTTCGGTAGTTTCCAAGACTGGCAATACCGTTTTATCTGACTGACTTAAGCCGAAATCACTTACTGAGAGAAAAGCCTCAATACTTGCAATTTCTGGGCTATTTGGATCTTCCTTGTAATGAAACACTGGCAATGCCAATTCTTGGCCTTCCCAATCGAGCCCTTCTACTCGCTCTTCAGTCGCTAAAATAGCACCACTTTCATCGAGGAAATTCACCGTCGCTGTAACAAACTCTCCGGTAAGGCTTCCACCAGAAGATTTAGCAATAACAACTGCCCTTGCTGAATTCGAGTCCTGACCAAACCCTGAATCAACAATTTCAACCTGTGCACCATCTGCACTAGAAACAGCCTCCTCACTATCTGAACCCATATCGCCGGATGCATCCCTCATCGATATATTTTGAGACTCATTTGAGACATCATTATTTGAACCTAAGAACCCCCAAATAATGTAAACAATTAAACTAATTGCAACCACGATTCCAATTACACTTACGCTCTTCCTAAGTGACATTCTTTAGTCCCCATCCCTCATAATTCAAAAAGTATGATTTATAACTTACAGACACCAAGAAACACTTAGGCTTTCTCCTACCCGTTAGGTCTAACTCTTTGCGCTAACGCTTTGCTGTTAGCATTAAGTTTCTGACCAGTACTTCTGAGGAGAATCGTGAAGAAACGCATCAATGTAACCGGCGCCGTCTTAGTCAAGGAAAACTTAATCCTTGCAGCACAACGTGGTCCAGAGATGTCACTTCCTGGATACTGGGAGTTTCCGGGAGGAAAAATTGAGCAAGGTGAAACTCCAGAAGCATCCCTTGCAAGAGAGCTCCAAGAAGAATTGCTTTGCGACGCTACTGTTGGCGAACATCTCACCACTACAGAGCATGAATACGACTTCGGAATCGTCGTGCTTTCCACCTATTTCTGCACATTAAATGACATGGAACCACAGCTCACAGAGCATGCCGAAATTCGCTGGGTGGCACCGCATGAATTGGAATCATTGGAGTGGGCTCCTGCTGATATTCCTGCAGTGAGACTTCTTGTTGAGCAGCTTGCTTAATGAGCCCGTTCGATTCCAAGCTTGGTCGTGATACTCACTTTGGGTTCCTTAATAAGGCGACTGCTTCTCAGCAACTGCTAAATCCTATGTTGATCTCCAATGAGGATCAGCACACGATGTTGCAAGCGATCAAGTTGGAGCTTCGCACCGCAAGTTCATTTACTTTTTCAGTCGCTTTCATCTCCAGCAAAGGCATAGCTTTGCTAAAGCAAGCATTGTTGGATTTTAAAGGTAAAGGACGAATTATTACGTCCCGCTACCTTGATTTCAACGATCCAACGATGTTTCGTGAGCTTCTCACCTTGGAAGGTGTAGAAGTCCTCATCCATCAAGGCGAAGGATTCCACTCCAAGGGTTACGTTTTCCAGCACGATGTTGGGATCACCGCGGTGGTGGGTAGTTCGAACCTCACAGATAATGCGCTGTTGGTTAATCGTGAATGGAACTTAAAGTTCTCTGCCAGCCCAAATGGCGATATTGCTTTTCAACTTAATGATGCAATTAATTGCCAGCTTGAGCGGTCTATTCCACTAACTGCTGAGTGGATCACAGAGTACGAGGCAACTAGACGAGTTCCTGAACGTTTGGTGTCTCAGAATATTCCGTTGGAAGATCAAAGTGATGCTGGGCGAATCATTCCAAATGCTATGCAGGAAGAAGCCCTCGCGGCTTTGCTCTCATTAACGGAGAAGGGTGAAAAACGTGGCGTTATTATTTCCGCCACGGGAACAGGAAAGACTATTCTGGCGGCGCTGGCTACCAGGATGCTTAAGCCAGAACGAGTCTTATTCGTCGTGCACCGCGAACAAATTCTAGATAAGGCGAGATCCGAGTTCATCAAAGTTTTAGAACGCCCGGTGGAAGACTTCGGAAAGATGTCTGGATCGACCAAGGAACTGGATAAGCCGTTTGTGTTCGGCACAATCCAAACACTGACTAAGGAAGCTACGCTTTCTCAGATCTCCCCTACTGACTTTGATTTAGTCATTGTGGATGAAGTCCATCGAGCTGGCGCGGAATCTTATCTCACCTTGCTTGATCATCTTCAGCCGAAGTTCTTGCTGGGCTTGACTGCTACCCCAGAGCGTACTGATGGATTCAATATTTATGAGTTATTCGATTTTAACGTTCCCTATGAAATCCGACTGCAAGCAGCTTTAGAATCCAACATGCTTGTGCCATTTCATTATTACGGTGTCACAGATTTCACGCTTGATTCTAAAACAACCATCACCGATGCCTCCCAATTGAGTTCATTGGTGAGTAAAGAAAGAGTCCATCACATATTGGAGGCTCTTAAAACTTATGGGCACCCAGAAAATGTTCGTGGCCTTATTTTCTGCTCTAAAACTGAAGAAGCAGAAGAATTATCAAGGCTGCTCAATAAATCGTTCTTCAATGGGAAGCTCCTGAAAACCAAAGCGCTTTCGGCAAAAGACTCGATTCCCCACCGTGAAGAGGTTGTTGCTGAGTTGGAGTCCGGCGAGCTGGACTATATTTTGACGGTCGATATCTTTAATGAAGGAATTGATATTCCTTCGGTCAATCAGATCGTGATGATCCGCAGTACACAATCAAGCATTGTGTTTACTCAGCAGCTCGGCCGAGGTCTGCGCAAAGCAGCTGGCAAAGACCACCTTCGTGTTATCGATTTCATTGGAAATTATGCGAACAACTATCTCATTCCCATTGCCTTATTTGGCGATAATTCTCGCAATAAGAACAGCATCAGACGCCGCCTGATCGAGAACGACATTGATGGAACGATCTCTGGGGTTTCTAGTGTGAACTTCGACCCCATTGCTCAGGAGAGAATTTTCGCGGCTCTGAAAGCCGCGAAATTGGATTCGAGAGCACAGTTCAAGCAAGATATTGTTCAACTCCAAGACCGTCTGAATCAGATACCAGCGCTCTTGGATTTTGCTCGATTCAATACTGTTGATCCGTTTATCCTTGCCACATATTCTGGTAACTATTGGTCGCTGCTTAAATCATTGAAATTTGTCAAAAAGTCTCCTACTGAATCAGAAAAGCAATTTCTTGATTTCCTTTCCGGCGAGCTGCTCAATGGCAAGCGCCCTCACGAGCTTTTGTTGATTAAAGAGCTGCTGAAAAAGCCTGAGACTTCAGCTAATGAGTTCCGTATACTTTTAGAAGCTCAAGCAACGAGTTCAGACGAGCAAACAATCAATTCGGTTGAAAGAATCTTGAGTCAAGAATTCTATACAGCGCCAAACAGGAAGAAGTTTGGCGAGCATCCGATTCTCTCTATACAAGATGGCGTTTACTCATTTACTCCTGCCTTCCGTAATGCTCTCGACCTAAGTCCAGCAGCATCCAACCGACATGATGCGGCACAGAATTTTAGGTCTCATGTCCAAGACATCATTGATGCTGGATTGTTTATCGCCAGGCATAGTGGATTCTGGCAAGGAAACCTCGTTGTCGGTGAGCGCTATTCCAGACGAGATGTCTGCCGGATTCTCAATTGGGAACGAAACAACGAGAGCACTATTTATGGATATAAAGTGGATAGTTTCACCTCCACTTGCCCCATCTTTGTGACTTATCATAAGGCTGATGATGTTTCCGAAAGTACTCGCTACCAGGATGAACTAGTCGATCCGAATACGCTTCATTGGTATTCCCGTGGCAATCGAAAGATCACATCGAACGAAATCAAGCCTATCGCTGAGAATGCTGTTGACCTTCATGTTTTTGTGAAAAAAGACGATGCTGAAGGCCTTGACTTCTTTTATCTTGGTCAAGCGCACTCTGAAAACAGCACGCAGTCATCAATGCCTGGAAACAAAGGCGTTGAGCAGCCTGTTGTCACCATGGACTTGCAATTCGACACTCCTGTCGAACAAAGTCTGTTTGAGTACCTGAGTACAGACCTCTCTGCAAAGAAATAACCACCGCAACCAAGCGTCGAAAAGCAATTGCTTTTGGCGCTTTGTGCCTTTTAAAACCCCCTCCTCACAGGAAAAGATCGACCTAAAACGGGGGTTGATCTTTATAAAGTTCCCCTGTGAGCGGGAACTTTGGACATAGCTACTGCGACAAACCTTAAGAAGCACTTATTGGTTTTAAGATTTGGATAGTTAAATATGATCATTAATCCATTCCAATAATGCTGTTCCTGTTAACCGGCTATGGAAGAGGAAGTGTTTTGCGTGGATGTCGTCGACATCGCACGGTGGCAATTCGGAATTACCACCGTCTATCACTTCATTTTTGTCCCACTGACCATTGGTTTAGCTCCTTTGGTCGCAATTATGCAGACTTTTTGGCAAGTTACCGGCAAAGAGCACTGGTATCGGGCCACTAGATTTTTTGGCACTGTGTTGCTCATCAACTTTGCGGTTGGTGTGGCCACAGGCATTGTCCAGGAATTCCAGTTTGGTATGAACTGGTCGGAATATTCACGTTTCATTGGTGATGTTTTCGGTGGACCGCTGGCTTTGGAAGGGCTTATCGCGTTCTTCTTAGAGTCTGTGTTCCTTGGGCTGTGGATTTTTGGATGGGGGAAAATCCCTGGATGGTTGCACACAGCGTCTATCTGGATCGTGGCTATTGCGACGAATATTTCTGCCTATTTCATCATCGTGGCCAACTCATTTATGCAGCATCCCGTGGGTGCTGAGTACAACCCGGAGACGGGACGTGCGGAGCTCACTGATTTCTGGGCTTTGCTGACTAATTCCACCGCGCTGGCTGCTTTTCCTCATGCAGTTGCCGGTGGTTTTTTAACAGCTGGCACGTTTGTTCTTGGTATCTCCGGCTGGTGGCTTATTCGTGCGCACCGTCAGGCAAAGAAAGCTGGCACCGAGATCGAGCCACGGCATTCAATGCACAGGCCTGCACTGTGGGTCGGTTGGTGGACTACTGTTGTTGCATCAATCGGCTTGTTTATCACTGGCGATATCCAGGCAAAGTTAATGTTTCAGCAGCAACCGATGAAGATGGCTTCGGCCGAGTCGCTGTGTGAAACGACCACCGATCCGAATTTCTCAATTCTGACCATCGGTACACACAACAACTGTGATGCGGTAACTCACCTGATTGATGTGCCGTTTGTGCTTCCGTTTTTGGCTGAAGGAAAATTCTCCGGGGTGACTTTGCAGGGAGTTAATCAACTGCAAGCTGCCGCAGAGCAGGCATATGGTCCAGGTAATTACTCCCCTAACTTGTTTGTTACCTATTGGTCATTCCGCGCCATGATTGGCCTGATGCTTGGATCTTTGGCCATCGCTGCGATTTCGTGGTTCTTGCTGCGTAAAAAGCGCACCCCCACTGGAAAAATTGCTCGTCTGTTCCAAATCGGTAGCCTCGTGGCAATTCCGTTCCCATTCTTGGCTAATTCCGCTGGTTGGATCTTCACTGAGATGGGTCGTCAGCCGTGGGTGGTGCATCCAAATCCTGAATCTGCAGGTGATTCCCGAACAGAGATGATCCGGATGACTGTTGATATGGGAGTTTCTGAACATGCGCCATGGCAAGTGTTGCTGACGCTTGTTGGTTTCACGATTCTTTATTTGGTGCTGTTTGTGGTGTGGGTGTGGCTGATTCGTCGTGCAGTTTTGCTCGGACCTCCAGAAGAAGGCGCTCCATCAGCGGAGGCAAAGACTGGACCATCGACACCGATTGGATCGGATATGCCCATGAAACCCCTGCAGTTCACTGCGACAACGACCGCTGAGAAGGAATAGCCATGGATCTTAATACCTTTTGGTTTCTTGTCATCGCGTTTTTGTTCGCCGGCTATTTTCTTCTTGAAGGCTTTGATTTCGGAGTGGGTATCCTCGCACCGATTATTGGAAAGGATGTGGCAGCTAAAAATACGATTGTCCGCACCATTGGCCCTGTGTGGGATGGCAATGAGGTGTGGCTGATTGTTGCTGGTGGCGCACTTTTTGCGGCGTTCCCTGAGTGGTACGCCACCATGTTCTCTGGAATGTACTTGCCGCTGTTCTTCGTTCTAGTGGCGCTTATCATCCGGGTGGTTGGCCTTGAATGGCGCAAGAAAGTTGATGATCCGCGGTGGCTGACATGGTCCGATAAGGCAATCGCTATTGGATCGTGGACTCCACCGCTGGTGTGGGGATTCATTTTTGCCAATATCCTGCGGGGTCTGCCCATTAAAGCGGATCACACCATTGATGCAGCTGCTGCCCTACCAGGATTATTCAACGGCTTTGCTATTCTTGGCGCGCTGGCCTTCACTGCACTGTTCGCTCTCCACGGTTTAGCATTTATCCGGTTGAAAACTGCTGGTCGGGTGCGTAAGGATGCTGCGAAAGTAGCTCCAGTCGTCACACTTCTTGCTGCCCTCACCGGAGGTCCTTTCGTGCTGTGGGCAGCGTTCTCCTACGGTCGATCCTGGTCCTGGGTCCTTGCAGCGCTTATCATCGCTGCAGTTCTTGGCGGAGCTTTTGCGCTGCTCAAAAACCGCGATGGACTGAGTTTCTTATCCACGTCCCTTGCTGTTATCGGTGTAGTTGCACTGCTGTTTAGTTCGCTATTTCCCAATGTCATGCCCACAACATTGGCAGATGGCACAAGCCTCGATATATGGAATGCAGCAGCAAGTCCTTATGCCTTAAACATTTTGACTTGGAGTGCCGCAGTCATTGCACCGCTGGTTGTTCTGTATCAAGGCTGGACTTACTGGGTGTTTCGCAAGAGGCTGCACGCAGAACCGCTTGCCACAGCTTCTAACAACGCTGCACAATTATGACTATCAAACGCACCGGTCCCATTGATCCGCGATTATTGCGCCTTTCCCCTGCTACTCGCCAGTGGGTACTGCTCGCCGGATTTCTCACCGCGCTAAAAACTCTCGCAACAGTGGCAATGGGCTTGCTCATTGGCCACATGGCTGCGGGAATTATTGAGGTTCCAGGAAGTTCTTTACCTCGCGCTGAGCTCATCGCGTTGGCTGTCACGGTGGGTGTGCGCGGACTTCTGGCATGGGCGCAGGCTCGATTCGCAGAGCGTGCATCAAGCCAGGTGATTATTGATTTAAGAGAGAAAACGCTACGTCACCTGGCACATAGCGATCCGCGAACTATCGATCAAGCACTCTGGCGCACTCGTCTCACCTCAGGTCTTGATGGTTTGGGGCCGTATCTCACTGGATTTTTACCGGCGCTGGCTTCTACGATCATTGCCACTCCTGTGATGCTCGCGGTAGTTGGTTGGCTTGATGTGGGATCCATGGTCATCGCGATTATCACGCTGCCGCTGATTCCGGTGTTCATGTGGCTTGTCGGCACGCTTACTGCCGGGCGCACGGAACAACGCCTGAGCGATCTCGCGATTTTGGGTGCTCAGCTGCTTGATCTCATTGCAGGTCTACCCACCTTGCGCGCGTTCAGACGACACCAAGATATGGCTGCCCAAGTCACGCGATTGTCTTCCCAACACGCCAGTTCGACATTAAGCGTGCTGAAAATCGCATTTCTCTCCAGCTTCGTGTTGGAATTTTTAGCCACGCTATCAGTCGCATTGGTCGCGGTCAGCATCGGATTTCGGCTGCTCGCAGGCGATCTCACCCTCGCCATCGGTCTGACCGTTCTGATCATTATCCCGGAGGTCTACGCACCGATCCGCGACGTCGGCACCCGCTTCCACGACGCCCAAGACGGGCTGGTTGCCACTGATGAGGTTTTAAAATTACTCAGTGCTTCTCCGCTTATCGACGCGCCCTCCCTCTCACCCCGCAGCGTTGCAGGCGGGCTGGAGGTGAACGTCGAAAAGCTTCGTGCTGATGGACGCGATGGCCCGCGGCCTGCTGAGTTATCGTTCACCGCCCAACCTGGGCAGTTGACTGTGCTATGGGGACCAAATGGTAGCGGTAAATCTACTGCATTGCTTGCAGTATTGGGATTGGCCACGGAAGGAATCTCGGGTGAGATTTCCATTCGCGATGCTTCCGGCCAGCACTTTCAAGGCAGCTCGTTGTGGGAGTATTGCGCATATTTGCCACAGCGCCCGGTACTTGATGCCGAAAGTGTCACTGATTTTGCTGCCCTTTCGCTTGGCCAGCGACAACGGCTTGCGTTGAAACGTGAGCTTGGCAGGGCACAGCTGTTACTGCTTGATGAACCCACTGCGCACCTGGATCCTGACAACGCCCAGATTATGATTGAGCAATTGCAGGCAGAAGCCCGCCTGGGCACCACAGTACTCGCAGTATCGCATGATCCCCTGCTACGCGCGGCTGCTGATGAAGTGGTGGAGGTTAAATGAACACCCTGGTACAACTTCGCATCCGGGAACTAATTCCTGCCGTTGTTGCAGGTAGCGTCACCATGATCGCCTCCATCACTCTTACTGTGGTATCTGCGTGGCTGATCACCAAAGCTTGGGAAATGCCACCCGTGATGGATCTGACCGTAGCAGTAACTGCAGTGCGTGCTTTAGGCATTAGCCGTGCAGTGTTCCGATATATGGAAAGAATTGTCTCGCATGATCTAGCGCTTAAAGCTGCCAGCCGAGCGCGCTCAACTGCATATCAACGCTTAGCATCATCTCCCACATCTGTCTTATCAATGCGCCGCGGAGAGCTGTTAAGTCGGCTTGGTGCCGATATTGATTCCGTTTCCGATGTCATCGTACGAGCCATCATCCCCGCCGGAGTCGCGCTATTCACCGGCCTCTTCGCAATCATCTTCACCGCAATTCTTAGCCCTAAAACGGCACTTGTACTGGCAGTCGGTTTGATCGCAGCAGCCATTATCCCTCCCCTACTTGCCGCCCGAGGGGTCAAAGTTGCCGAAGCCCGGCGCGCGGAATCAAGCGAAACCTACATGAGCGTCTTGGATCTGGTGCTCTCTGATCAAGCTGCACTACGTGTACGAGGTGATATGCCAGGTGCGCTATCCCAGGCCAATGAGGCTGCACGTTCCTATTCCTCTGCTTTGGAAACTGGTGCGAAAGATACTGCAAGTGGTGCAGCGAGCTCATTATGGATTCATGGTTTTACTGTCATCGGTGTGCTCATCGTAGCTGCGTCTTTGTATGCCGATGGTGGTCATTCACCACAGTGGTTTGGTGTGTTGGTGCTGCTTTCACTAGCAGCATTTGAGTCAGTAAGCGTTCTTCCTGATGCTGCAATTGCACACACTCGTGCTGCTGGGGCGGCCAAAAGGCTTGCGGAAATTTCTGCTCTGCCAGAGGCTTCTCCTGATGAACTAATTGAAGTTTCTGAGCAGCCGGTATTGCGTGCAGACAACTTAGTTTATGGGTGGGACAGTGACCTTGGTCTAAGCAATCTAGAGCTACCGTTTGGGGCTCGACATGAAATCAGCGCGCCGTCTGGAACTGGTAAAACTACCCTGTTGCTCACACTTGCAGGGCTTGTGGAGCCTCGTGGAGGACAGGTTCTCATTGATGGTGTCGATCCTTCCCTACTGAAAAAAGCCGTGCTATTTAGCCCAGAAGACGCCCACATCTTTGCCACCACCGTGCGGGATAATCTCGCACTCGGCGCACCGGATGCAACAGATGCGGAAATGATGTTAATTCTCCGGGAAGTTGGGTTGGCTAAGTGGGTCGCAGAATTACCCGAAGGCTTAGGAACCGTGCTTGATTCAGGTGCAGGTAGTCTCTCGGGAGGCCAACGCCGCCGACTTCTTCTAGCCCGCGTGTTACTCAGCGACGCACCGATTCTGTTTCTCGACGAACCCACGGAACATCTCGACTCGGCAGGTTCTTCCGAGATTTTGTCTCTACTTGCCTCGGATGAACTACCAGGTAAACGCACACAGCGAACTGTGGTGATCGTGAGACATGTGAGGTAATTTTCGATCTGGCTCGGGCAGTCTCTCGAAACTTGACCAGGCGACCAAAGACACCGATATTTTGGAGGTTCTTGGTCGCCTGGTCTGGTCATTGAACTGAGTTAACCTCGTATTTAACCAAATGGTCAGCAAAAAGAGATGCGCTTGGTCGCCTGGTCTGGTCTACCAAGAGATACTGTAAAATTTAAAGTCAGCGGCTGAAAAAGTAGCCTCTCAGAATCGTCTCTAAGCGACTCAAAGCCCCGCGTTCAGACAAATACACATCAGAAAAATCTGACCTCTTAAATGGCCGTCTGGTTATTTGCTCTGCTTGAGAAACTCCATAATCCCCGGCCAGTCCTTCTGAGTTTGTTGCATACCAGCATCAAAAGAAGCGCGGAGTTTCTTCAGATTGGTTTCCGTGTTCTGGATGTTCATATTATCCGCGAAAAACACATAGGCACTGCCCTGTTTCTCTAGGTCAAGGATCTGCTGTTTGACGGAGTTATACAGTGTAGGACGCGCGATGGTGAGGTCGGCGACTGCAGGGAAGCGTCGTAAAGCAGCTTTGATAAAACCCGGGCGCGTAATCTCTTTGCGCCAATAATCGCGCGGGCGGGAGGCGATGACCATAAAGCGGGTGAAGCCCGCATCAATCGCCGGCTGCAGGATCAGCCCACCGGTCTCCCCGACTGCGCCATCGACATAAGGATGCCCATCAATATAGGTAATGGGCATGAAACCAGGCATCGTAGAGGATGCCCGCACCCGCTTCATCAAAGAACTTAAATCAGGAGTATCTTCCCTGCCCCAATACTTCGTTTCACCAGTATCGGCACGCACCGCAGAGAGTAGAAATGGCGTGGGGTTCGCTGAAAAACTAGCGAAATCAAAAGGGAATTCCTGATCAGCCCGCGTGGAGGTCTCATAAAGATCTACCGCATTGAAATAACCCCTGCCCCTGATCAGATGCGGGATTCCTGAATAACGGCGATCGGCAGCAAAGTCCACAAAGCATGATGTCGTGCGGAAGCGGTCCGCAGAAAGATAATTAACAGTGTGCGAAGCTCCAGCGGAGACTCCCCCGACCCAACCGAAATGAATATTGTGCGCGATCAGCTGATCAATCAACGCTGCAGTATAAGAATTTCGAGTACCACCGCCCTCAATGATCAAAGCAACATCATCAAAATTTTGGGCAGGAATTTGTGGCATGAACTCAATCCTAGTCGCTTTAAATTTCTCTGGGCCTCCACATGATGCGCACTCGCTGATTATGCTGACGCACCATCATGCTCGACGGAAAACCACCGACAACAAGGAGCAACAATGCCCACAAACCAAAGAAAGGTTGGGCAAAAGAGGCGGCAATGAAAAGGACGAAAAAGCCTGCAGCCCGGAGAAAATAGACTGCAAACTGGCCCTCGCGCTCAAAATCAATGTCTTGCCCAATGAAATGCGGAATGAGCCCATACGGCTCAAGCACACTCCACCGAGCGGTAGCGATGGCTGCGAGAATTGTTCCGATAACAAGGAACACAACGCTCGCGATGATTGTCATGTGCTAATTCTGGCAGCACATCGCTATGTGACGCAATGGCTAATTTATGCCTTATCGCGCACTTGCTTGCCTCGATAAACTTCACGTGCCTCATCTTCCTCAGGCTCACTGAGGTAACGCTCCAGGGAATCGTCAAGCTCAATCATCCACGGAGTGTGGTGCTCAACGGAGGTAGTTCCCGTCATCACTGAGGTGTAGGTGTAATCACGGTAGTTGAGGATATCTTCCTCCTTAGACTTCACCCAGCCCTTCAAGATGGTGGCGACTTCCTTCAAATCGAATGAAGGATAATCAGTTTGCTCGATCAGATCCTCAACATAGTCACATTGGAAATCGATCTGATCATTTTCCGACTTCACACCTTCAAAACGTGACAGCCACTGATCCATATGCTTGCGCTGCTCAACCACTGACGGAAGTGCGATGCGCCCTAAAATAATGTCACGCACATACCAAGCCTGAGCATCGAACATATTAAAGGTCAACCACTGATCCTGAGATCCCAACCAGAACAACTGATTATTCGCTTCTGAAACCACACCACGGTACAAAGTATCCGGGTACAAGTTATTCGGTGAGCTCAAAGACAGCTCAGAAGGCATAAACGGATAATGGTGGAGGTAGCCCGTGCAGAACACGACAATATCTACCGTGCGCTTCTCCCCATTCACAAAGTGCACGTCAGAGCCATCGAAACGCTCAACCAAAGGAAGTTCAGTCATCTCCTCAGGCCACTCATAACCCATTGGATTTGAACGATAAGAGAACGTAACCGAACGAGCACCCATCTTATAAGCCTGAGTACCAATATCTTCTGCAGAATAGCTCGCGCCAATCAGCAAAATATCCTTACCCGCTACCATCTCAGCACCACGGAACTCATGAGCATGCATGATCTGACCTGGGAAAGTCTCCACACCCTTGAAATCTGGGACATTTGGGAAACTAAAGTGTCCAGCGCCAACAATCACGTTGTCATAAGTTTCGCTGCTGGTTTCTCCTGTGCGGAGATTTTCTACGGTTACAGTAAAGAGCTGAGTCTCTTCGTCATAATTAACCCAACGCACCACATGGGCAAACTTGATGTACTTTTCTATATTCGACTTCTTTGCACGACCTGCGATGTAATCCCACAGCACTTCACGTGGAGGGTAGGAAGAAATAGGCTTTCCGAAGTGCTCATCGAAACTGTACTCAGCAAACTCTAGAACTTCCTTTGGCCCATTTGACCACAGGTTTCGGTACATACTTGAATGCACCGGCTCACCATAGGAATCTGTTCCAGTACGCCAAGAATAGTTCCACTGACCTCCCCAATTATCCTGCTTTTCAAAGCACACCAACTCAGGAATCTCGTGTCCCTGCTTCTCCGCAGATTCGAAAGCTCTCAACTGGGCAATTCCACTTGGGCCTGCACCAATAATCGCAACGCGCTTCTTCTTCATAACCAACTCCATGAGAATGCCTCCAATACCCATTCATCCGCAAAAGGCGGCAGCCATAAACACCAGCATGGCAGGGCAAAATCGCTTCACATCACGTTGAGCCGTAATGCTTTGCAAGCCACAGACCACGTACTTAAAAATCACGTGCCAAAACCACGCGATATCCTCTATCCGAATAGATCAGGGCCTCACTCGATTAAGGATTCACTACAAATCCAACTCGGGGCGCCACCTGGATGATGGCGTACTCGGACTACTCAAAAATTTTGAAAAACTCCGGTTAATTTTCCCGGAAGTCCAGGTAGAACTTTAACAGATTAATTCAGGACTGGCTAGTTTTTTATATTTATTACCTATTTAATTGAGTTAAACAGTGTGGGGTTTGTCATTAAAAGCGCAGGTGAATGCTTGGGTTTGATACTTTTAGCATGAAACTAAATAAGTTTTTACTCTTTATTGATTGCATGGGGTCAACCACTGATATGTGGCAGATTGAGAAGATTTCAGAAAAGCTCTACAAGGCAATTTAAGAGGCCTAGTTTTTCAAATAGGCAGCTCCCCCATCAATAAGGCTTAAATAGGCCTTTAAAATCGATTCTAGGCAGGGTCTTTTTCAAAGCGGTGGGTTAACTTTTCCATCCCCTTAACCCCAACCAGACAGAGCGACCAAGCAGAGATCATTTTCCACTATTTCGGTCACCTGGTCTGGTGTGAATTTTTTAAATCAGACCAGGTGACCAAAGACAGCGCTTCTCACCCAAGTTTTGGTCACCTAGTCTGATCCCCCGCTTGCCCCAAGCCCAAACCGCCACAAGGGGAGCCCAACCCCCTATTTTTCGGATCCCACTAGCAAATTCCCATCCCCGAACCAAAAAGGGCAACAAAAAACCGCTCCCCACCCCAAAAAATACGGGTGAAAAGCGGCAAATTACATCCAGAAAAATAAACTCTGGAAAATTAAACCAGACGGGAAGAATCTTCGTAGAAGTCAGCGACAGAGATGGAATCCCACGCGTTCTGCACCTGCTTATTATGCTTACGCACCATCATCATGGATGGGAAGTATCCGAATGGGATGAGCAGCACTGCCCATACACCAAAGAAAGATGCTGCCATGGCGGAGGAAAGCATGAGTGGGAAGAAGGAAATGAAGCGAAGTGAATACGCTACAAAATCGTCTTCTTCGGGAAGGCCAATGAGGTAAGTAATGCGTCCGAATGGTTCGCTGCCACTGAAGAGCGCAGCGGCAACATTCGCCAACAATGCGCCAACGAGGAGGAAAACAACGCTAGCAATGATTATCACGCTTCCTAGGGTGACATGTTCTTTAGGTACTTTCAATTCAATTTTGCCGTAATCCTCAACGGCATTTTTTCAACTGTGACCCACCACCCAAGCCTTGGTGGGTGTAATTTCACGTCACCACCTTGCACATTGCAAAAGACCAGGTGAATTAGATTTATACCGCAGTTACGGGGGTAAACTGCGACTTCGATACCCATTGTGACTTGACTATGAGTTTGGCCACCTTTAAGAGCCAACCATCATCCACACGGTCGGAATCCGGCCAAAGCAGCACTATGAATTTAATCTCCCAAAATCTCTTGACAGACCAAGCAGTCTAGGGTTTGGTTGAAAATGCAATCGGTTCACTTTTAATCCTCTCCCTGGAGCCCCGGATGATGAGGAACGCCCGCGAAATCTTTCACAGAAATAGCGCGCGTTAGGTGGGACGACCTCGATAACACAAAGGCGAGGAAACCCCGGGGCAGCTTTCTGCATACCCGGCGATTTCACGAACCTTAAACATCGTCAGAAGATTGCCGTGCGTCCTAGCCGGGATCCGCACGTTCGGCTCAAGCAGAAAGTCTTTTCACATGACTTCTAATTTTTCTTCCACTGTCGCTGGTCTTCCTCGTATTGGAGCGAAGCGTGAACTGAAATTCGCGCTCGAAGGCTATTGGGACGGATCAATTGAAGGTCGCGCATTGGCGCAGACTGCCCGCCAATTGGTTAATACTGCATCGGATTCTGTGTCGGGATTGGATTCTGTTCCGTTTGCAGGTCGTTCTTATTATGATGCAATGCTGGATACGGCAGCTGTTTTGGGTGTGCTGCCTGCACGTTTTGATGAGATCGCTGATCATGAAAACGATGGTCTTCCACTGTGGATTGATCGTTATTTCGCGGCGGCTCGCGGTACAGAGAAACTCCCCGCGCAGGCAATGACCAAGTGGTTTGATACTAATTATCATTATCTTGTTCCGGAGTTGTCTGCGGATACTCGTTTCGTGTTGAATGCATCTTCGTTGTTGCAGGATCTGCACTGCCAGCAGGTTCGTGGCATAAATGCGCGTCCGGTGTTGGTTGGACCGTTAACGTTCCTGTCTCTTGCCCGCACGGTTGATGGTTCTGATCCCTTGGATCATTTGCCAACGCTGTTTGCGGTGTATGAGCGCCTCCTCAAGTCGATTGATGCTGAGTGGGTGCAGCTCGATGAGCCTGCTTTGGTCGCGGATGTCGCTCCGGAGGTGTTGGCTCAGGTTCGCGCTGGTTATGGCACATTAGCAGCGCGTGGGGGTGTATTTGTCAATACGTATTTCGGTTCAGGCGATCAGGCTGTGCACACACTGGCTGGAATTGGTCTTGGCGCGATTGGCGTTGATTTGGTCACCCATGGTGTCACTGAACTGGCTGCGTGGAAGGGTGAGGAGCTACTAGTTGCGGGCATCGTTGATGGTCGTAACATTTGGCGCACCGATCTCTGCGCTGCTCTTGCATCCTTAAAGCGCCTGGCGGCTCGTGGCCCAATTGCAGTGTCTACTTCTTGTTCACTGCTACACGTTCCTTATTCTCTTGACGCTGAAAATATCGATCCCGAGGTCCGTGAGTGGCTCGCCTTCGGCTCGGAGAAAATCACCGAGGTCAAGCTGCTTGCCGACGCCCTCGCCGGCGATATCGACGCGGCTGCGTTCGATGCGGCGTCCATAGCGATTGCTTCCAGGCGCACCTCCCCACGAACCAAACCCACCACGCAGGAACTCCCTGGCCGTAGTCGCGGATCCTTCGACACTCGTGTTGCGCTGCAGGAGAAGGCACTGGAGCTTCCAGCCCTGCCCACCACCACGATTGGTTCATTCCCTCAAACTCCATCGATTCGTGCTGCACGTGCTCAGCTTCGCAAGGGATCTATCACGCTGGAGCAGTACGAGGCTGCAATGCGTGAAGAGATCGATCTTGTCATCACCAAACAGGAAGAGCTTGGTCTTGATGTGTTGGTGCACGGTGAACCAGAGCGCAATGACATGGTGCAGTACTTCTCAGAGCTGCTGGATGGTTTCTTATCCACAGCCAATGGTTGGGTACAAAGCTATGGTTCCCGCTGTGTCCGTCCACCAGTGCTCTTTGGAAACGTTTCCCGTCCAGCACCAATGACTGTCAAGTGGTTCCAGTACGCACAGAGCCTGACCCAGAAGCACGTTAAGGGCATGCTCACCGGACCAGTCACCATCCTCGCATGGTCCTTCGTTCGTGATGATCAGCCACTGGCTACCACCGCTGACCAAGTTGCATTGGCGCTTCGCGATGAAATCTCGGATCTCATCGACGCTGGCGCGCAGATCATCCAGGTAGATGAGCCTGCGATTCGTGAATTGTTGCCGCTACGAGACGTCGATAAGCATGCTTATCTGCAGTGGTCCGTGGATGCCTTCCGCCTAGCGACTGCCGGCGCGCCCGACGACGTTCAAATCCACACCCACATGTGCTATTCCGAGTTCAATGAGGTGATCTCATCGGTGATTGCGCTGGATGCCGACGTCACCACCATCGAGGCTGCGCGCTCAGATATGAATGTCCTGTCCGCACTAAAGTCCTCTGGATTTGAGTTGGGCGTTGGACCGGGTGTGTGGGATATCCACTCCCCTCGCGTTCCTTCAGCACAAGAAGTGTCCGGATTGTTGGATGCAGCGTTGCGCTCAGTGTCGCCTCGTCAGCTGTGGGTAAACCCAGACTGTGGTCTGAAAACCCGTGGCTGGCCAGAAGTTGAAGCAGCACTAAAGGTGCTTGTGAGTGCTGCCCACCAGGCCCGCGCGCACCTGGCAGCGTCTATCTAAACCTTGTCACCGCAATAAAACCGAAGGTCAGGGGCACGAGTGTCACCAGGATTGCCAAACCCATGGCAACTCCAAAGGACACCGTGCCCACACCCATTTGCATAACCGCACCTAAAGTAGCGGCGCCCAGCACCGCACCCACCTGCCTCGATGTGTTGTAGAAACCAGAAGCAGAACCCACCAAATCTTGCGGCACATCACGCAAAGCGATCGCAGAGTTCGGTGCAAAACTCATGGCATTAGCTACGCCAAATAAAATAATGGGAAGCAGCAGCCACCACGGCGACACGTTGGCAAGCATAAAGATAGCCATCAACAGCATCGAGAAGATCAGCGAAGAAAATCCGATCTTGGAGATCATGCCAGGTGCCAGCTTATCCACCAAGCGACCAATAATCGGTGACATCACCACAGAAATAATGCCCATTGGCACCAGCATCAGCCCGGCAAGCTACGAAGAGAGCCCCTGGCCTGATTGCAGATAAAGCATAATCGGTAAATTAACGGAATACACCGTGAAGCCGAGGCTGAAAATAGAAAAAGCACCAATGGAGAAATTGCGTGTGTGAAACAATCTCAGAGGCATCAACGGAGCGCGAGATTTAGTTTGCATCCAAATAAAGAGCACCGCTGCAGCGATTCCTGCGCCAAGTGATACCCAAATCAAGCTACTCCAGCCAAGTTCTGGCCCTTGTTGCAGTGCCAGCACGATTCCCAGCACTGCAACCAGGGACACAAAACCAGAAAGCCAATCAATTTTGACAGTTCCAGTGGGGAGTTTGGGCACATAACGCGCGACCATGAAAAGTGAAATTAAGCCAAGTGGAACATAGACCACAAAAACTGCTCGCCAGCTAATCCACCCGACAAGAACGCCACCCACCACAGGCCCAAACAGTCCTGCGGACGAGGCAACCGCACTCCACACTCCGGTTGCCACTCCCCTTCTATTATGGGCAAAAATCCGGTGAATAATACTCAGCGGCTGAGGATTGAGCAGTGCTCCGCCCACGCCTTGAACAGCACGAGCTGCAATGAGCCATTCAATACTTGGGGCAAACACACAAGCCAAAGCTGCAAAAGTAAATACAGCCATACCGACGAGGTAGATATTTCTTTGCCCATAACGATCCCCAAGGCGTCCGGTGATTAGCAAAGGAACTGCAAAAGTAAGCAGATAAATCGCAGACACCCACACCGCTTGGTTAAGGCTTGCGCCCAGATCTTCTCGAATCTTCGGCAGCGCCACCGCCACCAAAGATTGGTCCAGAAGAGTTAAAAACAGCCCTACGCTCAACGCACCTAGAGCTTTCCACGCCCTATTTTCTGCAATTGTCACCATTTAAACTTGTTCAACCTTTGCAGTTGGAAGTGTTTCGCGGCCAAACAGCCACGCAGCGGCAGCCAATAAACTGATGACACCACACAGCATAAATCCATAGTGGAAGCCCATCTGCTGAGCGATCATACCGACAATAATCGGACCCACAATCGCACCGAAATCCTGCGCCATTTGGAAATTAGCAAGCACCTTTCCACCCGGACGCGAATCAATCACATCAGCCAACACTGCTTGCTGGCTTGGGTTTAATAATCCAGCTCCTGCACCAGCCAGGGCCGATACGACAATAAGAATCCACAGTTCTTGCCCGAAACCAATCAAGGAGGTGAAAATTGCATTGACAATCAAACCCGCAATGATCATCGGTTTGCGCCCAACTCGATCTGATAAATCACCGGAAAACTGCAGACACAAAGCATTTCCTGCAGCAAAAGCCGCCATGGCGAAACCTGCTGCTGCACCACCATTGCTAAATACCGCAGCAGCAAAAAGTGGCAATGTTGCCACACGCACACCAAAGTTTGTCCAACCATTGGCAAAAGCACCAATGAGAGCTGATCTATATGCAGAATCCTTGATGGCCTCTGCAAATCTCAACGGAGGGATACTATTGCTACCCGAGTTGCGCAGCGAATCATTAATCTTTGGCATCCGCCACCACACCACGAAAGCTGCCAAACCCACTGATGCTCCATAAATGGCGAAAGGCCACCGCATCCCAAGTCCCGATAATGCAGCACCCACTACTGGGCCGATAATATTGCCAAACAAAAATGAGCTGGCATATACAGAGGAGCACCTGCCACGGATCTCGGCTGGAGCCATCTTCACAATCAGCCCCATCGCAGAGACCGTGAACATCGTCGAACCAATGCCCGCGATGCCACGCAGCAGCAAAATTTGCCAGTATTCCTGCGCTAACGCAACCAAGCCCGTGGTGATCGCCACGGTAATCAACCCAGTTAAATACACCCGCCGCGAGCCGATCTTATCGATCAAACTTCCCGACATCGGCGCAAAAACTAATCTGGCTCCCGCAAAAATGGACACCACTGCGCTGGCAGCTGCAAAACTTACATCAAAACCCACCACAAACTGTGGCAAAATCGGCGCGATCAGGCCATAACCCAGCGCAATAATAAATGCGGCAACAACCAAAACCCAGATTTCTTCCGGGATCTTTGGTTTAGCCTCTGATTCTGTTTTTTTATTTAACATTTCACACCCAGGCTAGCCCTGTACCCTTTTTATATCTAGCTGACCAGGATTAACACCATTTTTTAGAACATATAGTCGAACAATGTCGCTCAGATGTTCTACACTGCTTATTATGATCAAACACCGCAGCCGCCTAATGTCTTCCATTTTCCCCGCGCACCGTTACGCAGCCCACTTCACCAGTGTCTTCCCCACTGCACTCACAGATATTGCCTCCATGATGCGCCATCCGCGTTCACTAGCCAGATCAATCCCCACGTGGCGTCCTCCCAGCATCCAATTGCCTCCCCCACCAGGTGAAGATCCCCTCGTGCTGACATTGTCCCGCCACCGTGCAGGACCCGCTGCCCGCAAAATCGTCCGAGAATTCGGTGAAAACCGCCAACCGGCGTATTTGATCACGGTGCGGATCACCAACCCAATGGGATACAAGGTATCCAACCGCATTGCAGAAGGCTGGGTCCGGGCCATACTTGGGTCCACTAAAAGCAGCACCGTGCACCAGCTCACCGATGAGCCTACGCCGACCTTCTGCTGGCTTATCGACGCCCACTTTGATCCGGTGCCTTCCCCCTCCAGCCTTTTCGAATACTCCAACAAAAACGCCGCATAATTATGAAGAAAGCCCTGGATAAACTATCCAGGGCTTAACACAAGATCTACACGCTAATTGTCTTTGTCTTCCTCATCAAAGTCATCATCATCCCCGTCTAGGTCATCATCATCTAGATCATCGTCTTCGTCTGATTCATCGTCATCTGAATCATCAACGAAAAGATCATAAACGTCTGGCTCGTCGAATTCCTCATCATCAAAAGGAACCAGCTGAGCTTCCCAATCTTCTGCCTGATCATCAGCCAAAGAGAGAATATCGAAAAGGCGGTCAAAATCTGTGAAGGTGCCCAGATCAAGCACTTCATCAGTGATAAACTCCAGCTCAGAGGTCAAATCGGTAAACATGCGCTGACGATCCTCATCGGATAGCACTGCATCTCCGTCTGATTCCCACAGCTCTTCAATTGCCTGATCAATCAAATCTTCAAAAGACTCGCCGATCGCAATGAAGTTCACTGTAGCGGTTGGGACGCCATCTTCTACTTCGACCAAAACCTGTAGCTCAGAGTTTTGTCCGACTTCTGCACGAACCAAATTTGCATTTACGGCATCTTGGTAAAATTCTAAATCCTGAATGCGTTCATCAGTTCCCTCAAGGAGGTCACGCAGCACAGTCACTACCTGATCAGTAGCAACGTGTTTAGCAACAGCTGTGACAGCATCCTCAACAGAGAAGACCACCGAAACTAAAACAGCCTCGAAATCTTCATCATCTTCATCAACATTTGCTGCAGCGATATAAACGTTCGCTGCAGGTAGGAGGGAATCGATCTCCACGAACTGGATTTCCAAGTCAGAGGTGATCGGAACGAACATTGTATCGCCGTTAACACGAGACTCGATACCGTCGTTATCAAGTCCGGCCGCGATGTCCTCAAAAAAGCTCATGTTCTGATGACCTTCCATCTGGTTTGTGCTGGGGACGTCCCCTCAGACACTGCCGACAAGCCTAGCGTCCACAACGTTTTCGTGCCTAACATTTCACCTCTTTTGAGGGCAGGAAGTACAAAAGTCAGCCCGCGGTGAATGAAAAATCATGCAACACCCAGCCCTGTGGAAATAATCATCCTCATTAAACCGTGGAGAAGGAACAGCATAAACATTGGCCATGCCCTCAATTAAACCTTCGGCCACCTCGCGAGCGCGCTCCTCTTCAAAAGCTTCCACACCAGCTCCACTTGCGGCAATACCAAGCGCATCTGAAGCAACTGCCCACAATGGTGCGGGTCGAAGATCAGTGGCCAGGCACAGCGCATCAATCACCGGACGAATGGACTCGCCGAATTGAGTACCCGACGCCTGCAGGGTGGCGTCGACAAGCAACTCCTGAGGCCTGAAGCCAAACCAATAACCGTCGATGCTGTGCAGCTGACCTCGGCGCAAGTCGAGGCTTGGTGTGACATCAAATTCCACCATCGCAGTAACTGCCGGACCAACCACCGCGGTGCATAAGGAATGAAACCACAACTGGCCGGCATGTTTTTGCTGCTCAATGCCAAAGATTTCCTGGCCTTTAACAATTGCTTCGCGGAGCAGTCCAGGATTAGCCAGCTGCTCAAGCGTGATTACTTCTGCATGCGGGCCACACACCAAGGTGTCGGCGAAGCGCGGGTATCGCACAAGAAGGCGATTCCAAACACTCATTTATCTACTCCCAAAAAATTGCATCAGGCCCATCCACTTCAGCTGAGCTACATCTTCCACATCATCGGGCTCTATGAAATCAAGCTCATTAGCTAGATCAGGGCGACCTGTCCCCCATTCCAACATGTCGTAATTCTCCCATGCCATGCGTTTGTTTTGCCGAGGATCCCAGGCAATTCGGGAATTAGTATCAATAACAAATGTGGCCCTGCCCGGTTCTGTATCGCTTCTTCCGCGGTAAGCCTTCCATTCATCGCCTGGTCGGCCGTGATAAATAAAATGGCGCCAATGCTCTTGAACAAGCTCTGTGACCTGTTCCAAATGATCCATGCCTCCGGCCATTTTTGCGATATTCATCGACCGGGAAGATTCGTGATCGCCAAATACTGCATTGAGCTCAAAGGAATGGATCGCGCCCAAACCTAATTTTCGCATCGACTGCGGCGCATAATCGAAGCGATACATCCACGTATCTTCATCATTTCGGGCATGTGACTGTGCCAAGCGGATCGAAGGCGCCCAAAACAGCGCATCCGCAAGCAACTCGGAGAAATCAGTTCGTGCCTCTGCTCCCCCATAAGCGCCAACTACTTGAGGCGCATTCTCTGGATCAAACACAGACAGCATACGCAGCGCTGACCGTCGCCTGGCTGAGCTCCTCAAATAAAATGCCTTGGAAAAAGAGGTTTCGCCGTCATTGGTGCCGATCATCAGCGGGACACGGTGTTGTCGTCCTTGTTCAAACATGGTCAACGGATGGTCTGGTAGCAAAGATCCATCAACGGTTGGGCCATAACACGAGTTCAACTGAATCAGCTCACCAGAACGCCACATCATGGACTGCCCGGCGCGCACTAAATCATCGGCTGATTCTTGGCGTAATTCATCAAGTGTGGTTTCTCTGGGCAGTGCCATGCGGTAGATCAATTCGCGTGCCCAAAATTTGGCTTGTGTTGAGGAATGCACAGAGATCACCGGAGCGGACTGTGCGATAGCTCGGTGGAAGAGCCCTCCGGCTGCGGGAACACACATTAAGGCCACTACGGCTGCAGCTCCTGCGGATTCGCCCATCAATGTGACATTGTGTGGGTCTCCGCCGAATGCTTCGATGTTTCGATTGACCCATTGCAGGGCAAGGAGCTGATCATGCAGCGCGGGGTTGGCTACGCAATCTTCTCCCACGGTTCGTAGATCTAGGTATCCCAGTGCTCCGAGCCGAAAATTTACGGAGACATAAACCACGTTCATGTTCTTGACTAAGTTGTATCCGCGCAGTGCTTTTTCGCTGGAGGATCCCATGATGTAGGACCCGCCGTGGAGGTACACCACCACGGGTAGCTTTTCTTCAGAGTCGGGTCGCACTACGTCCAAGTTAAGGCAGTCTTCGGAACCACGGATTTTGTCAGTCCAGGAATAGGTTGGCTGTGAAGCGACCTCGCCGAACATGGAACAATCACGCACGCCGTCCCACTTTTTTGCAGGTCTAGGTGCACGAAACCTGTACTTGCCTCCGGTGTTTCGGCCATAGGGAATCCCGCGCCAGGTTTTAAGTCCTGGCCCTTTGACACCTTTAACAAAGCCAGAGGCGGTCGGTACCACCATCTCATCCGCCAACACCGAGCCTGCAGCGCTATTGGCCATCTGCAGGGAATTTCGCGGAGTCCACGTCGAACCGTTCATACCCCCAGGCTAGGCACGAAGCTTCCCACCGGCAACGCTCGAGAGGATCTTTAAAGGACAATGTGTGCTTGAGTACTGTATTAAATCTATATCAATACGGACACAAAATTGATACATTCCTCTAACTCCAAAACAAGTGCGCTGCGGTTATGGTGAGATCTACGCAAAAATTCCAACACTAACCCACGCAATCAGACATCATCCCCAATATTTATCCTGGAAGAGTATAAAATTGCTCCCATGGTTAATCACGTCGACAGGGAAACAACCCTGTGCATTTCTCTCGCAGCTCGCCCATCCAACCATGGAGTCCGTTTCCACAACTGGCTTTACGCTGAGCTTGGTCTGAATTATCTATACAAGGCTGTCGCTCCTACTGATATCACGGCAGCAGTGGCGGGAATTCGCGGTTTAGATATCCGCGGAGCGGGTGTATCTATGCCTTATAAAGGTGATGTCATTCCGTTGATTGATGAGCTTGATCCTTCTGCAGAGCGCATTCGTTCAGTCAATACCATCGTGAACAATGACGGACATTTAACTGGTTACAACACTGATTACACCGCCGTTTTCAACCTGTTGGAAGCACACCGCGTGGATCCAAACGCACCTGTTGCCATCAAGGGTTCAGGCGGCATGGCTAATGCGGTTGTCGCAGCTCTCGCAGATTATGGCTTGCACGGCACCGTGGTTGCCCGCAACCACACCACAGGCTCTGCGCTAGCGTCCCGATACAACTGGGATTACTCCGCAACTGTGCCGGAAAATACAAAAATTTTGGTGAATGTGACGCCAATGGGAATGAATGGACCTGATGAAGACGTTGTATCTTTTGGTGAGGATGAAGTAGACCGAGCCGACGTAGTTTTTGATTGCGTTGCTTTTCCCGTCGAGACACCTCTGATCAAATTGTCCAAGCTTAAGGGCAAGCACACCATCGACGGTGGAGAAGTTGCCGCCCTTCAGGCAGCAGAACAGTTCCATCTTTACACCGGAGTCCGACCAACCAGCGAGCAGATCATTGCCGCGGAAGAGTTCTCTAAATAAACAACTCCCCTTATTTCAAGGAGGCACCACATGGCTACAAACATGAACACCACCATCATTACCGACGCAGTGCATTCAGATCCTGCGGTATTGGAAGATAACGCTGGGATGAGCGGAAAGTACCTCATCAAGGCGTTGGACAAGGCCGTTCATATGCAAACTGGTGCCATCGAGGGATATGTTTCGTGGCTGCGGAAACAGCACCCGGATAGGTCTCCAGCGCAGCTGCAGGTACTTATCGACAAGCATTTTATGCGCCTTGCTACTGGCACCGGTGCAGGAGTCGGCTTGGCTGCTGCTGTACCAGGTATCGGTTTTGTCACGGGTGCTCTTGCCGTGGGCGCTGAATCTTTAGTGTTTTTGGATGCTGCTGCTTTTTACACCATGGCTTCAGCTCATTTGCGTGGCATTGATATTCGCCATCCAGAGCGCAGGCGCGGCTTAATCTTGGTGGTCTTGCTCGGCACCGCTGGTAAAGCGATTGTCGATGCCGGCGTGGGCGATCTTTCACGCAAAAACCGCGTGCCTGGAGTCGCAATTTCCAGGTTCAGTATCGGCCATCTGATGGAAATCAACGGCCAGCTCTTGAAATTCGCAGTCAAGGAAGTAAACAAACGCTTCCGCACTGCATGGATCGGCAAAATTCTCCCCTTTGGCATTGGTGCTGTTCTGGGCACAATGGCGAACCGCAAAATCGCCAAGAAGACCGTCGGCAACGCACACGATTCTTTAGGCCCACTCCCCACCCACTTTTAAACACATCTGCCTCTACTCATAAAAACTCACAGAAAGGATTAATCCTCCAACAGGCTCATCATTAAAAACTGAAAGGCTCCTCTCCATGAACTCCGAGCAACCTCAAAAGCCACGTCGTATCCGTCAATTAGTTCAGGTGGCGTGGCAACGACCTTGGCTTACTTCGCTCACAGTCCTGACAGCTTTAGCTGCCACACTGTTTGAGCTCACTCTCCCCCTTCTAACCGGTGGCGCCATCGATATTGCACTTGGCAACACCGGCGATACCTTGACTACTGATTTGCTAGATCGTTTTAGTCCCAGCGGAATCAGTGTCCTGACAAGTGTTATCGCTCTTATCGTGATCCTTGCGCTCTTTCGCTATGCCAGCCAATTTGGCAGACGCTATACCGCCGGCAAGCTCAGCATCGGGGTGCAGCATGATATTCGCCTGCAAACGATGCACTCTTTGCAAAAACTTGATGGCCCTGGCCAAGATTCCATCCGCACAGGCCAGGTAGTAAGCCGGTCTATCTCCGATATCAACATGGTGCAAGGCATTATCGCGATGTTGCCCATGCTGATCGGAAATGTGGTCAAGCTGGTGCTCACGCTCGTGATCATGCTGGCGATTTCCCCACCGCTGACCATCATCGCTGCAGTGCTGGTGCCATTGCTGTTGTGGGCTGTGGCCTATTCCAGAAAAGCACTCTTTGCATCGACCTGGTCAGCTCAGCAAAAAGCCGCAGACCTCACCACACATGTGGAAGAAACGGTCACCGGTATTCGCGTGGTGAAAGCCTTTGCACAAGAAGATCGCGAAACTGACAAACTTGATCTCACTGCCCGGGAGCTTTTTGCCCAGCGCATGCGCACTGCAAAATTGACCGCCAAGTTCATCCCCATGGTGGAACAATTACCGCAGTTGGCCTTGGTGATCAATATCGTCGGCGGTGGTTATCTGGCTATGACTGGGCAAATCACCGTGGGTACGTTTGTGGCGTTTTCTGCTTATCTGACCAGCCTTTCTGCAGTGGCTAGGTCTCTATCTGGAATGCTAATGCGGATCCAACTCGCATTGTCTTCGGTGGAGCGCATTTTTGAAGTCATTGATCTTGCTCCACACCACCAAGATCCACAGCGTCCAAAGAAACTCCCCAACACGCCTCTCGGATTGGCTTTCGATCATGTTGATTTCCGTGGCATTCTCAACAATTTTGATCTTGAGGTTGAACCTGGGGAAACTGTTGTTTTAGTCGGCCCACCGGGTGCTGGAAAAACCATGGCAGTACAACTTGCTGGCAGCTTTTATCAGCCGGAACAAGGCCAGATTTCTTTTATTCATAATGGCGATAAAACTGACTTTGCTGATCTCACCCACAGTGATATCCGCGCCAATGTAGTGGCAGTTTTCGATGAACCTTTCCTCTACTCCACATCCATCCGCGACAATATCGCGATGGGCTTGGATGTCACAGATGCGCAGGTAGAAGATGCCGCGAAATTAGCGCAGGCACATGAGTTTATTAGCCAGCTCCCCAACCACTACGGCGAAGTAATTGGCGAACGCGGACTCACTCTTTCTGGTGGACAACGCCAAAGAATCGCCCTGGCACGCGCATTCCTGGCACACCCGAAGGTATTAGTTCTAGATGATGCTACCTCTGCTATTGATGCTTCTACAGAAGACCGGATCTTCCAGGCACTGCGTGAGGCCTTGCACGATGTCACCCTGTTGATCATCGCGCACCGCCATTCCACATTAGAGCTGGGTGATCGCGTAGGTCTGGTGGAAAACGGCACGGTAACCGCGCTGGGCTCATTGCCTCAGATGCGTGACAATGCTCGTTTTTCCCATCTCATGGCTTTAGATTTCCAGGAAGCAACAAGCCCAGAATTCACTTTAGATAATGGCAATGCGGTGCCTTCCCATGAGCAATTATGGCCAGATATTGAGACAGAAAAGCAGTATAAAATCCTGGCTCCTGGACAAGGTCGCGGACGTGGCATGTCTATGCCTGCAACACCTGAATTACTTGCACAAATTGAGGCACTGCCTGCTGCAACAGAAACGCCACGCGTTGATGTAGATCGCTTACGCACCACCACAGATGGGTTTAAATTACTCAGCCTGTTCAAACAGGTGCGCTGGCTGATCGCAGGGGTTATCGCACTGCTTTTAGTTGGTGTGGCAGCCGATCTCGCGTTTCCAACGCTGATGCGCACAGCCATCGATAACGGTGTACAGGCACAATCCACCACCACATTATGGTGGATTGCCATCCTCGGCGGTGTCGTTGTTTTAGTATCTTGGGCAGCCGCAGCACTCAATACCATCATCACTGCACGCACGGGTGAACGTCTGCTCTATGGCCTGCGGTTGAGGTCCTTTGTGCACTTGTTGCGACTGTCCATGAGCTATTTCGAACGCACCATGTCCGGTCGCATCATGACGCGTATGACCACAGATATCGATAACCTCTCCTCATTCCTCCAAACGGGGCTTGCACAAACTGTTGTCTCGGCTGGGACGCTCATCGGTGTGATCACTATGCTGCTGATCACCGATGCCCAATTAGCATTGGTGGCGTTGTCTGTTGTCCCTATCATCATCGTGCTCACCTTAATTTTCCGACGCATCAGTTCCCGGCTTTATACCGAAGCCCGCGAGCAATCCAGTCAGGTTAATGCGGTGTTCCATGAAGCCATCGCAGGATTGCGCACATCGCAAATGCACCGCATGGAAGATGATGTTTATAGCAGCTACGCCATGGAAGCAGAGGAATACCGACGCCTTCGCGTGAAATCACAAACAGCCATCGCGATCTACTTCCCCGGCCTTGGTGCCCTCTCTGAAATCGCGCAAGCCCTCGTATTAGGCTTCGGTGCAATGCAAGTTACCCGTGGAGATATTTCCACCGGCGTGCTTGTCGCATTCGTGTTGTACATGGGTTTGATGTTCGGCCCTATCCAACAGCTCAGCCAAATCTTCGATTCCTATCAACAAGCCGCCGTGGGCTTCCGTCGCATCACAGAATTATTGTCGACACAGCCCAGCGTCCCAGATCTCGGCGTCAACAGGCAGGCCAAGCTGGCTGCACGGCAGCCTTTAATGCTTAACGACGTCACCTTCGGCTACACCGACACCCCGATTCTGGAACATGTCTCCGTGCAGATTGAGCCTGGCACAACTGTCGCTATTGTCGGCCCTACTGGCGCTGGAAAATCCACCGTGGTGAAGCTACTGTCTCGTCTCTACGACCCAAGTGAAGGGTCCGTACAAGCTGGCGGGATTGATATTAAAGACTTCCCCACCAAAGATTGGCGCCGCATGATTGGTCATGTTCCGCAAGAAGCGCATTTGTTTAGTGGCACGATTGCAGAAAACATTGGCTACGGATGCAGGGATGCGTCGACAAGCACTATTGAAGCTGCAGCGCGCCGCGTCGGTGCCCTAAACGCTATCGCGGCCATCCCTGATGGTTTCAACCATCAAGTCGGTGAACGCGGGCGCAATCTGTCCTCCGGACAGCGACAACTGATCGCCCTGGCTCGTGCTGAGCTCATCGAGCCGGCCATCATGTTGCTCGATGAAGCGACCTCCACGCTTGATCCAGCGACCGAAGCCGTGATCCTCAATGCATCCGATCGAGTGACCAAAGGACGCACAAGCATAATTGTGGCACACCGATTAGCAACCGCTAAGAGGGCTGACCGTATTCTTGTTGTTGACCAAGGACGTATCATTGAGGACGGATCTCATGATGCGTTGTTGTCTGTTAATGACATCTACGCCCGCATGTGGCATTTAATGGCGTGACACGTTATTTTTAGGAGAACTGTCAACAAATTAATGCTACAACTGGGATGCTAGGCGTCAATAGCCAACAACCAGCGTTACAGTAGATAAAACAAGCTCAATAAAACCCTCAAGAAGCAAGGAAAAGAGGCGAGTACCTGCCGTGAGCAGCGCTAGTACTTTCGGCCAGAATGCGTGGCTGGTAGACCAGATGTTCCAGCAGTTCCAACAGGACCCCAAGTCCGTGGACAAGGAATGGAGAGAACTCTTTGAGGCGCAGGGGGCCCCTGAGGCTACCCCCGCTACCGCTGAAGCGAAGGCTTCCGCACCGAAAGAGACTGCGAAACCAGCGCCTAAGGCTGCCCCTGCAGCGAAGGCAGCACCTCGCGTAGAAACAAAGCCGGTCGCTAAGGCCGCCCCTAAGGCCAAGGAGTCCTCAGTGCCACAGCAACCTAAGCTTCCAGAGCCAGGACAAACCCCAATCAGGGGTATTTTCAAGTCCATCGCGAAGAACATGGATCTCTCCCTGGAAATCCCGACCGCAACTTCGGTCCGTGATATGCCAGCTCGCCTCATGTTCGAAAACCGCGCGATGGTCAATGATCAGCTGAAGCGCACCCGTGGTGGCAAGATTTCCTTCACACACATCATTGGCTACGCCATGGTGAAGGCAGTTGTAGCCCACCCGGACATGAACAACTCTTACGATGTCATCGACGGCAAGCCAACCCTGATCGTGCCTGAGCACGTCAACCTTGGCCTCGCAATCGATCTGCCACAAAAAGATGGCTCCCGCGCCCTCGTTGTAGCAGCCATCAAGGAAACCGAGAACATGGACTTCTCCGATTTCCTCGCAGCTTACGAAGACATCGTGGCTCGCTCCCGCAAGGGCAAGCTGACCATGGATGACTACCAGGGCGTCACGGTTTCCCTGACCAACCCAGGTGGCATTGGTACTCGCCACTCTGTTCCACGTCTCACCAAGGGCCAAGGCACCATCATCGGTGTCGGTTCCATGGATTACCCAGCAGAGTTCCAGGGCGCTTCTGAAGATCGCCTCGCAGAACTCGGCGTTGGCAAGCTCGTCACTATCACCTCCACCTACGATCACCGCGTGATCCAGGGTGCTGTGTCCGGCGAGTTCCTGCGCACCATGTCCAAGCTGCTTACCGATGATTCCTTCTGGGATGAAATCTTCGAAGCAATGAACGTTCCTTACACCCCAATGCGTTGGGCACAGGACGTTCCAAACACCGGTGTTGATAAGAACACCCGCGTTATGCAGCTCATCGAGGCTTACCGTTCCCGTGGACACCTCATCGCTGATACCAACCCACTCGCATGGGTACAGCCAGGTATGCCAGTTCCAGATCACCGCGACCTCGACATCGAGACTCACGGCCTGACCATCTGGGATCTGGACCGTACTTTCAGCGTCGGTGGCTTCGGTGGCAAGGAGTCCATGACTCTGCGCGAGGTTCTTTCCCGCCTGCGTGCTGCGTACACACTCAAGGTTGGCTCCGAGTACACCCACATTCTGGACCGCGACGAGCGCACCTGGCTTCAGGATCGCCTCGAAGCAGGTATGCCAAAGCCAACCCAGGCTGAGCAAAAGTACATCCTGCAGAAGCTGAATGCTGCTGAGGCATTCGAGAACTTCCTGCAGACCAAGTACGTCGGCCAGAAGCGCTTCTCCCTTGAGGGTGCAGAAGCACTTATCCCACTGATGGACTCCGCAATCGACACCGCGGCAGGCCAAGGCCTCGACGAAGTTGTCATCGGCATGCCTCACCGTGGTCGCCTCAACGTCTTGTTCAACATCGTGGGCAAGCCACTAGCATCCATCTTCAACGAGTTTGAAGGCCAAATGGAGCAGGGCCAAATCGGTGGCTCCGGTGACGTGAAGTACCACCTGGGTTCCGAAGGCGAGCACATTCAGATGTTCGGCGACGGCGAAATCAAGGTTTCCCTGACCGCAAACCCATCTCACCTCGAAGCTGTTAACCCAGTCATGGAAGGTATCGTCCGCGCTAAGCAGGACATCCTGGACAAGGGCGTAGACGGCAAGACTGTCGTGCCACTGCTCCTTCACGGTGACGCAGCATTCGCTGGCCTGGGCATTGTTCCAGAAACCATCAACCTTGCTTCCCTGCGTGGCTTCGATGTCGGAGGCACCATCCACATCGTGGTGAACAACCAGATCGGCTTCACCACTACCCCAGATTCCAGCCGTTCCATGCACTACGCAACCGACTACGCCAAGGCGTTCGGCTGCCCAGTCTTCCACGTCAACGGTGATGACCCAGAGGCAGTTGTCTGGGTTGGTCAGCTGGCAACCGAGTACCGTCGTCGCTTCGGCAAGGACGTTTTCATTGACCTCGTGTGCTACCGCCTGCGCGGCCACAACGAAGCTGATGACCCTTCCATGACCCAGCCAAAGATGTACGAGCTCATCACCGGTCGCGAGACCGTTCGTGCGCAGTACACCGAGGATCTGCTCGGCCGTGGAGACCTCTCCTCTGAAGATGCAGAAGCAGTCGTCCGCGACTTCCACGATCAGATGGAATCTGTCTTCAACGAAGTCAAGGAAGGCGGCAAGAAGCAGGCTGAAGCACAGACTGGCATCACCGGCTCCCAGAAGCTTCCACACGGTCTGAACACCAACATCTCCCGCGAAGAGCTCCTCGAACTGGGTCAGGCATTTGCCAACACTCCAGAAGGCTTCAACTACCACCCACGTGTGGCACCAGTTGCTAAGAAGCGCATCGCATCTGTCACTGAAGGTGGCATCGACTGGGCATGGGGCGAGCTCCTTGCTTTCGGTTCTCTGGCAAACTCCGGCCGCTTGGTTCGCCTTGCAGGTGAGGATTCCCGTCGTGGTACCTTCACCCAGCGCCACGCTGTGTCCATCGACCCAAGCACTGCTGAAGAGTTCAACCCACTTCACGAGCTTGCACAGTCCAAGGGCAACAACGGTAAGTTCCTTGTCTACAACTCCGCTCTAACTGAGTATGCAGGCATGGGCTTCGAGTACGGCTACTCCGTGGGCAACGAAGATTCTGTCGTTGCTTGGGAAGCACAGTTCGGCGACTTCGCCAACGGCGCACAGACCATCATCGATGAGTACCTTTCCTCCGGTGAAGCTAAGTGGGGCCAGACCTCCAAGCTTGTTCTCCTTCTGCCACACGGCTACGAAGGACAAGGCCCAGACCACTCTTCCGCACGTATCGAGCGCTTCCTGCAGCTGTGTGCTGAGGGTTCCATGACTGTTGCACAGCCATCTACCCCAGCAAACCACTTCCACTTGCTGCGTCGTCACGCTCTGTCCGATCTGAAGCGTCCTTTGGTTGTCTTCACTCCAAAGTCCATGCTGCGCAACAAGGCTGCTGCCTCTGCACCAGAAGACTTCACTGAGACCACCAAGTTCCAGTCCGTGATCAACGATCCAAACGTTGCTGATGCAGCTAAGGTCAAGCAGGTCATGCTGGTCTCCGGCAAGCTGTACTACGAATTGGCTAAGCGCAAGGAGAAGGATGGCCGCGATGACATCGCGATCGTTCGTATCGAAATGCTCCACCCAATTCCGTTCAACCGCATCTCGGATGCTCTTGCCGGCTACCCTAACGCTGAGGAAGTCCTCTTTGTTCAGGATGAGCCAGCAAACCAGGGCCCATGGCCGTTCTACCAAGAGCACCTGCCTACCTTGATTCCGAACATGCCAACCATGCGTCGCGTTTCCCGCCGCGCTCAGTCCTCCACCGCAACTGGTATCGCCAAGGTGCACCAGTTGGAGGAGAAGCAGCTTATCGACGAGGCTTTCAACTCATAAGCTAAACTTTTAACCTAAAGAAGTGCCTTTGCAATGTGTATCACATTGCAAAGGCACTTCTTATTGCTCTAACCTGTTTAAGGTTAAACTTATGAAACTTCGTGTTGCTTCCTCGGTATTGCTGATGGCTACTGCCCTGTTCACCAGTGCATGTTCATCCACGGCAAACGGGTTGGCTGCTTTTGACGGGCGTTCTGCAGAAGAAATTATCGAAGAACTAGATCAGACCCCTGTTACGGAGCGAGCAACAACCTTCAGAGCATCAATTCACGCTGATGAACTCATCTTGTCTGATCAGTCTGAACAAATCAGTATCGAGATGCCAGCAGACAAATTCTATGTTTCTGTGGCTCCCTATACTTCACAAACCCATGACTGCTTTTATCACAGCCTGACCACATGCACAGGTGAACTATCCAATGCTCCAATCACGGTCACAATTATTTCCGATAGTGGTGACACAATCATCGATAAATCCACCACTACTTTTGATAATGGCTTCATCGGCATGTGGCTGCCCCGAAATCTACACGGCACCCTCACCATTGAGTATGAAGGATTGACAGCTACTCAGCCTATTTCCACTGACAGTGATGCCCCCACCTGCATCACCACCACGCGTTTGTTTTAAAAACCTTTAGAACGCAAAAACGCCAGAGAAGATTCAGAGGTAACTCCTGAGCTCCGAGTTTCTTCCACCAGAGTTTTTAGATCCTCAGTGCTTAACGCACCGCTGACTAAGTTGAGAGTTTCCCGATCACCACGTGCTAAATTAGGTTTCCGGTAAATCGGCACAATATTTTGCGGCAGTGATTCATTGTTTTCACAACCAACTGCATTTGATGGATCCGTAGCTACCAAAGAATTAGGCAGCGATCCTTGCACTGCATCATAGATCTTTTCGCGCCACTCCCCGGAGTTTTTATCAACTAATTTCAAAGTGGCGTACTCAGCTTTCAATTCCTGAGCTAAATCAGGATTGTAATACTCCAACAGCTCTCCGGAGCAGGCAATAACAAGGTCAGTGCTATCCTCACGCAGCCGAGTTAATTGCATATCCAGTGTGCCGCCATCAACTAATTGCAACGTAGCTGATCGACCACGATCCACAAGTGCCGTTTCATACAACTTGCCCAAAAAGAAAGCTTCAGCATTTCCACTGGGAGAAATGATCTGGACAGTATCCATATTTCCCAAAGGAACCGGTGGGGCAGGTTCTTGAGAAAGCGAAGAACATCCCGCCAATAAGCTACCTACAAGTGCAAGGATAAAAACCTGCTTCCCCACATTTTTCATGGCTGCCAGTCTAACTTACGATGCAAAATTCCGAGCCTTCAGGGCAATCATGTCACGTGCCTCTCGAGCTCGTTCCGGTGTACAGATGACATCGTAGCGTCCAGCCACAATTTGGGTCGAAGAAGTAAAATCACGCTTTCCACGAGACGCCGCATAAGGAACAGCCACGCCCACGATGCCAAACACCAAGCCCATGAGGATACCTGCCACGATGGACTGGAACCACGTCGCAGACATCAACGCCATGAGAATGCCAAAGAAAAGACCCAACCAAGCACCAGAAGCAGCACCACCAGCAATCACTCGACCCCAGGTAAGTCGGCCTGTCACGCGTTCCACTTCAATCAGATCCACGCCCACAATAGTGATGTCTGTGACTGGGAATTTATTATCACTCAACAGATCTACCGCTGCTTGGGCTTCTGAATAAGTTTGAAAACTTCCCACCGGCCATCCTTCTGGGCGTTTCTTTTCCAGCGACACAGCTTTGGTGTCAGGCCGTGGTTCAGACATCTTTATCAGCTTCCTTTAATTATTTTTTACGTTCAGGTTTTCTAACGTTCACGCTGCGCAAATGGTTCCCGTAAACTGGGCGTTCATGAGTGGAATTACCCGTTTTTATGTGGGACGCCTCGCTGGCATGGTGGTTCGAGGACCTGATACGGATGCAATTGGCCGCGTCCGTGATGTTGTGGTTAATATTCGACCGAATGGTCACGATTCCCGCGCGTTGGGTTTAATTATTGAACTCATAAATAATAAACGTCGTATTTTTGTCCCTATGCTTCGCATCGCTGCAATTGAACCAAAAGATATCACCCTAGTCACTGGTTCAGTGTCCCTTCGATCCTTCCGTGTTCGCACTGGCGAGCTGCAGGTAATGGGCGATATTGTGGGTGCAAAAGTACACACCGATGATCCTGAATTAGATAAATTTCACGGTCGTGCCGTGGAAATCGCGGATGTGGAATTGGAGTTGTCCCGTACCCGCGACTGGGTTATCACTCGAGTGGCAGTTATAGGCGAACGCCCAAAGTTTGGTCGTCGTCCTGTGCTGCATGCTATTCCGTGGAACCATATCCACGGCATCACCGCAGGTGGTGTCGGCGGATCCAATCACACCGCTGAACTTATCGCAGGGTTTGAGGATATGAGGCCTGCGGACGTCGCAAAGCAGCTCTATCAGCTGCCTACAGCGCAGCGCACCGAAGTCACCGAAGAGCTTGACGACGAAAAGCTGGCAGATATCCTCCAGGAATTGTCCGAGGACCGCCAAGCCGAATTGATTGAAGAATTAGATATTGAGCGCGCTGCCGATATTTTGGAAGAAATGGATCCAGATGATGCCGCTGACTTGTTGGGAGAACTTCCTGACGATAAAGCAGATGTCTTGCTGGAACTTATGGATCCAGAAGAATCCGCACCGGTTCGCCGTCTCATGGTGTTTTCTCCTGACACCGTTGGTGCGTTGATGACCCCGGAGCCATTGATCATGGATCCAGCCACCACTGTGGCGGAGGCATTGGCGATGGCACGCAACCCGGATTTACCAACATCACTGGCATCACTAATTTTTGTGGTGCGGCCACCTACCGCGACTCCCACGGGTAAATATTTGGGCTGCGTGCACTTGCAAAAACTCCTTCGGGAGCCTCCCTCAAGTTTGATTGGTGGCATCTTGGACCCAGATCTACCACCGTTGTATGCCAATGATTCTCAGGAAACTGCGGCACGCTTTTTTGCTACATACAACTTGGTGTGTGGCCCCGTATTAGATGAAAACCGCCATTTGATCGGTGCCGTTGCTGTCGATGACTTGATTGACCATATGCTTCCAGAAGACTGGCGTGATGCTGGAATCCGGCCAGTAAAGGAGACCACCCATGGCTGATTTTAACCGTTCAGAATTAGACAGCCCGCTCTTTGGCACCCGCAAGCGCTTCAAATTTGATGATGATGCAATCGGTGCCTATGCCGAAAAAGTCGCGCGCTTCTTCGGCACTGGCCAATATTTGTTCTGGCAGACCATCTTCGTGATTGTGTGGATTTTTCTCAATATTGGCGGCTGGGCGTGGTGGAGCTGGGATCCCTACCCTTTCATTCTGCTTAACCTCGCATTTTCCACCCAGGCCGCCTACGCGGCTCCGCTGATCCTGCTTGCCCAAAACCGCCAAGAAGACCGCGATAAGCACACCATTTTGTCCGATCGAAGGCGCTCTGAAGAAACCAAGGCGGATACAGAATTCCTAGCTCGAGAACTAGCTGGTGTGCGTCTAGCGCTGGGAGATACCGTCACACGTGACTATCTACGTCATGAATTAGAAGACCTCCGTGGTCTTCTAGAACGCATTGAAGCCAAACTCGATGATGAATCCGCATCTCGTATTGCAGAGCGTCATGAACAGCGCGGATCTGGTGCCGCTGATCTTTCTGACCCCACTCAGGGTGATGTAGCGGAGGATTTTTAGGGACTCGCATATCTTGGGACTATTATCTTTAGGTGATGTCTCAAGTAACCGAATCCGCTGTCCGCAGCGCGCTATCCCGCGTAGAGGATCCAGAGATCGGTAAGCCCATCACAGAGCTCGGCATGGTCAAATCTGTGACCATTGACGGCGCTGATGTTCAGGTGGAGATCTACCTGACGATCGCGGCTTGCCCGATGAAAACCACCATCGTCACCAACACTGAAGCAGCCATCAAGGATATTGAAGGCGTTGGCAACGTCCATGTCTCCACCGATGTGATGAGCGATGAACAGCGCCGCGCACTGCGCGTTTCCCTTCGTGGCGACACCTCAGAGCCAGTCATTCCTTTTGCTCAGCCAGGTTCCACAACCCGGGTTTATGCGGTTGCTTCCGGCAAGGGCGGCGTGGGCAAATCGTCTATGACTGTGAACCTTGCTGCTGCACTGGCTAAGCGTGGCTTGTCTGTGGGCATTTTGGACGCTGATATTTACGGACACTCCGTGCCTGGCATGCTGGGTTCTGATCAGCGACCACACCAGGTTGATGACATGATCATGCCTCCACAAGCACATGGTGTGAAGATGATTTCCATCGCTCACTTCACCGAGGGCAATGCTCCAGTTGTCTGGCGTGGACCAATGCTGCACCGTGCTATTCAACAGTTCCTCACTGATGTTTTCTGGGGCAACCTAGATATCTTGCTGCTGGATCTTCCTCCAGGAACTGGCGATATTGCGATCACAGTTGCCCAGCTCATCCCTAATGCTGAGTTGCTGATTGTCACTACCCCACAGGCTGCTGCTGCCGAGGTTGCAGAACGTGCCGGAACCATTTCCGTGCAGACTAACCAAAAGGTAGCCGGCGTCATTGAGAACATGTCAGCCATGGTTCTTCCGGATGGATCTACCATGGATGTCTTCGGCTCTGGCGGTGGACAAAAGATCGCTGACCGTCTGACTGCTGTTACTGGTGAAGAAGTCAAGGTTATTGGCTCTGTGCCACTAGATCCAAACCTGCGCATTGGTGGAGACCTCGGCAACCCAATTGCAGTATCTGAGCCTAACTCCCCGACTGCTGCAGCAATCAATGAAATCGCTGATCACCTTGCTAAGCGCAAGGTATCAATCGTCGGTAAAACACTAGGGCTTGGCGTTAAATAAAAGCTCTTAAATAATATCGGTCCAAGAGACACCGCCTGAGTAATTCGGGCCGTCTTTTGGATCGTTTTGCTTTGGACGCTCCACCACATTGGCGTTGTTTTCAGGTGCCTGATTTTTACGCTGAGCTTCACCCTCAGTGCCTTCTGCCATGATCTTCTTCGGATCAAAATCATCGAGGAACGCAGAATCATTATCAAAGAGTGCTTTGGTCAACGCAGTCTTAGGACTCAGGCGGCTGTATTGAGCTACCTGAGAAAGTGGCTTGCGGATCTCATCGAATTCCGAGCCGAAATCATTATCTAACGTTTGTTTTGCATTATCTATAGCCGTACGGGCCGCAAATAGCGCTGCGCGAGCATCTTGAATCAAACGAGGTAACCGTTCTGGGCCAATAACGACAAGGCCCACAATGACTAAAAGGAGGATCTCTCCCCAACCCACGCTAGAAAACATTAAACCGGTCTTTCGATAATGTAGGAAAAACGAATAAAACTCTTAGCGGCCTTGGTTCTTGCGAACCGCTCGCACCACGGATTCAACTTTAGCCACAAAAGACTCTGGGCGTTGCATTGCTAAGTCTTCAGCTCCTGGACCTGGGACGCACTCAGTGGCTAAACTTGCCAACCTGGCTTTGAGATCCATCGGTGCAGAAACTTCTTTATTCGTACATTCCTTACGGAGATAATTAACCGTTTCACGTTGACGATTAATCTCATCCCGGCATTCAGCACAATGAATAATGTGCAACCGGGCACGGTGCATTGCACCACGGGATAGCTCATTGTCCACAAACATAGCTGCAGCATCTACAGACAGATGGTCTACAGAGGAAAACTCTTTAGCCTTATTTTTAATTTTCGCAGTTTTAGCCTGGGACTTTTGCTGAAGCTTTACCCGTGCCTCCAAAACATCCCGAGCTACTGAATCAAAAATCGGCTTGCTGCGCTTTGCTTTAGATCCTGCACGATCTCGACTTCTTGCCTGGAGATTCGCGGTGGTGTCGGAATTGAACATAGTTCCGGTAACCTCCTGTGTCTCGACTTTAAGGATGTAGATAACTGTTATCCAAGATACCTACTACTCAAAACGGATGTCGCCTGCAATAAGTTCCCAGACCGCCTTAAATCCCATGAAGTTTGCGAAAACACTAAATTGAACTGCAACAATGACATCAGACAACTAGTCACCGTGTCAGAAAACACACCAACACTAATGGGTTGGAACGAGCAAAGAAACTTCCTCGCTGGTCATTGCAGCAGCTTCAAGGCTTGCGCGCAGCTGACTACGACCACGGTGGATACGGGAACGAACCGTGCCCATCTTCACTCCTAGAGTCTCTGCGATTTCGTCGTAGCTCATACCTACAACATCACAAAGAATAACTGCCACACGGAAATCTGGACTCAATTCATCCAATGCAGCTTGAAGTGCTGGATCAAGATTGGCCTCGGTGTATGCCTCCTCTGGGGTGACATCATTTCCTGGAACACGCTCATAATCCTCCGGTAGCGCCTCCATGCGAATTTTTCCGCGGTGGCGAACTAAATCAAGGAAAAGGTTCGTGGTGATGCGGTGCAGCCAACCTTCAAAGGTTCCTGGTTGATAATTCTTCAGGGAGCGGAAGACACGCATAAATGTCTCTTGAGTGAGGTCTTCTGCATCGTGCTGGTTTCCGGAAAGGCGATACGCAAGGCGGTAAACACTGTCTGCATGTTCTGCTACAAGTTCACCCCACGTTGGCATTTCAGCTTGGCCAGCATCAAATGCTGCGGTGCCCGTGAGTTCTTCAGCATGTTCTGCTTGAAAGGTGTCGATTACGGCGGGTGCGTTATCTCGGGACTGCTTTTTCATATAACTTATTTTGCCCCACTGAACTTGGGAAAGCTAGATTACATGCTGTGCATCTTCTGGGAATTGCGAATTCATTCACACTTATTGCGTGTAGGTACTTCACATTAAGCCAGCTGGCCCTAAACTGTAACGCGTGAGTAACGCCTTCGAGTATCTTCGCACCTATGTCGAGTCCACTACTGAAACCGACGCAACTATAGCGCGCGCTCGTGAAGACGCCGCAGAATTCAGCCTCCCCGCCCCGGATGAGATGACTGGCCAGCTTCTAACAACCCTGGCCACAACCACAAACAGCGCAGGATCAACCGGCGCTATTGTCATTACACCCGCAGCCGGGTTGGTCGGTCTTTACATTCTGCGCGGGCTAAACGATGACACTACGCTAACGTGCATTGATCCAGAATCCGAGCATCAACGCCAAGCGAAGGCGCTTTTCCGCGAGGCTGGATATTCCCCTAGTCGCGTTCGTTTCTTGCTGTCTCGCCCACTCGATGTCATGAGCAGGCTAGCTAATGACAGCTATCAGCTCGTCTTCGGCCAGGTCTCCCCCATGGATCTGAAGGCACTTGTCGACGCCGCTTGGCCTCTCCTGCGACCTGGCGGCACGCTGGTGCTCGCCGATGCGCTTTTAGACGGCACCATCGCCGATCTAACTCGCAAAGACCGCGACACCGCTGCAGCACGTGAAGCTGACGAATACATTCGTTCCATCGAAGGCGCACACATTGCGCGTTTACCTCTTGGTGCTGGCCTCACCTTGGTGACAAAAATAGCCTAAGGTTGGCGTCGAAAAGAGAAAAAAGGGACCTTTTAAGGTCCCTTTCTTATTTGTAACTCAGCTCCGCTAAACTACTTTGTTTTTACCTACGGTAACCACGCCGCCAGCGCTTACCTTAAAGCGCTGAGCATCGCGCTCTGGATCGACACCGATAAGCTCACCATCACGGACAATAACGTTCTTGTCCAAGATTGCATGCCTGACCACAGCGCCCTTACCGATACGTACACCTGGCATCAGCACTGCACCTTCAACCGTTGCCCCCTCTTCCACGATGACATCGTTAGAAAGCACAGAGTTGCGGACAGTACCTGCAGAAATAATGGAGCCGGAAGACACCATGGAAGACTGCGCAATGCCACCACGAACAAACTTTGCTGGTGGCAAGTTGCCCTCAGAAGTAGTGTGAATTGGCCATTCCGCGTTGTACAGGTTAAAAATCGGATGCACAGAAATCAGATCCATGTGGCACTCGTAGAACGCATCGATGGTACCGACGTCACGCCAGTAGCCCTTGTCACGGTCTGTAGCACCAGGGACGATGTTTCCGGAGAAATCATAAACATGCGCATCCTTGCGGGAGACAAAGTATGGAATAATATCTCCGCCCATGTCATGGTCGCTATTTTCATCATTTTCATCATCCTTCAGCGCCTTGATGAGCGCTTCAGTGGTGAAAATATAGTTACCCATTGATGCAAAGGTTACGTCTGGATCATCCGGAGTGGACGGAGGATCCGCTGGCTTTTCTAAGAACTCAGTGATGTTGCCCTGATCATCAGACTGGATGCAACCAAACGCAGTTGCTTCCACGCGTGGAACGCGAATACCTGCCACGGACACAGAGCGACCGGATGCAATGTGCGCATCCAGCATCTGGCTCGGATCCATGCGGTACACGTGGTCCGCGCCGAAGACGATGACATAATCCGGCTTCTCATCAGAGATCAGGTTGAGTGACTGCAAAATTGCATCCGCAGAACCAGTAAACCACCGCTTGCCCAAGCGCTGCTGCGCAGGAACGGAAGCAATGTACTGCCCTGTTGGACCAGACACATTCCACGACAGCGAAATATGTTTATCCAATGAATGCGACTTGTACTGCGTCAACACAGCGATCTTGAGGAATCCGGCATTCACCAGGTTCGACAAAACAAAGTCGATCAATCTGTAAGTTCCGCCGAACGGCACCGCAGGCTTAGCTCGGTCCTCCGTCAACGGAAAAAGTCGTTTGCCCTCGCCACCTGCGAGAACGATTGCTAAAACATTTGGTCTACCCTTCACACCCTCAACCATAAAGGCAAAATTACTCTCCCGCATGAAAGCAAGGTAACAAATTGTCCAAGCCCTTGTCCTAGGCCTTTTAATAGCCCCTTTTGTTGCCCCCACTTCAGTATCGCTGCACAACTGTTTTTAGATGGCTAATCTTTTGAATTATGAGAGTTGGAATGATGACAAGAGAGTATCCGCCAGAGGTTTACGGTGGCGCCGGAGTTCACGTCACCGAACTCACCCGTTTCATGCGCGATATCACTGAAGTAGATGTCCACTGCATGGGTGCACCTCGAGATATGGAAGGCGTTTTTGTTCACGGCATCGATCCTGCCTTGGAAAACGCAAATCCTGCGATTAAGACACTATCCACTGGGCTTCGCATGGCTGAGGCTGCTAATAACGTGGATGTCGTGCATTCCCACACCTGGTACGCCGGTCTGGGTGGGCATCTTGCGGGCAAGCTTCACGGCATCCCGCATATCGCTACAGCGCACTCTTTAGAGCCTGATCGCCCTTGGAAGCGCGAACAGCTGAGCGGCGGTTATGATGTCTCTTCTTGGTCTGAAAAAAATGCCATGGAAAACGCAGATGCAGTCATCGCTGTGTCGGCGCGGATGAAAGATTCCATCCTCGCGGCATATCCACGCATCGAGCCAGATAATGTTCGTGTGGTGCTCAATGGTATCGATACCGAGCTCTGGCAGCCTCGCCCAACTTTCGATGATGCGGAAGATTCAGTCCTGCGCAAGCTCGGCGTTGATCCGGCACGGCCTATTGTTGCGTTCGTCGGACGCATCACCCGCCAAAAAGGCGTCGAGCACCTCATCAAGGCAGCAGCGCTTTTCGACGAGGACGTGCAGCTTGTACTCTGTGCCGGCGCGCCAGATACTCCAGAAATTGCAACTCGTACCACGGCTCTCGTCGAGGAATTGCAAGCAAAACGCGAAGGCATCTTCTGGGTGCAGGACATGCTTGGCAAAGACAAGATTCAAGAGATCCTGACTGCTGCTGATACCTTCGTCTGCCCATCTATTTATGAGCCTTTGGGCATCGTGAACTTGGAAGCTATGGCATGTAATACGGCTGTGGTTGCTTCTGATGTCGGAGGCATCCCTGAGGTTGTTGTCGATGGCTCCACAGGTGCCCTGGTGCACTACGACGAAAATGATGTGGAAACCTTCGAGCGTGATATCGCAGAAGCAGTGAATAAGATGGTCGCAGACCGTCAAGCTGCAGCTAAATTTGGTCTCGCTGGACGAAACCGCGCAATCAATGATTTCTCCTGGGCAACCATCGCTCAGCAGACCGTTGATGTGTATAAATCCTTGATGTAGTAACTAAGCCGGGGAACATCACCCCGGCTTTTCTTATCGGGGTTAACCTGCCTTCACCTGGGGTTACTCACCTGTACGCGGTGGAATCGCTACCCTGAATCAAAGACACCAACGTTTGAATGAAGGCAGGACATAATAGAGATGGCGAACGTTTCCGGGCATCATCGGCCAGAGCTACACATCACCGCTGAAAATGGAGTTTTGTTTGCACCCGCAGGAGTCCTCCTGGACAGTGGGACGTGGCATTTCTTCCACCAGTATCGCCCTTCCCCGGATCATGGCCCACGCTGGGCGCATCAATTCGCAGAGCGTACCCCTTTTGTGTGGGATATTTGCGATGATGTACTAGCCCCTGAAGGCGATGAAACCCAGGTTCGTGCAGGTTCTGTTGTGTCCAATAATGGCGGTGTGGATCTTTATTTCACTTCCGTTGTCGGAGCTACATCCACCATTCAGCTTGCGCACATCAATAACATTCGCGGAACCATCGAGTTGATCAATGAGGATGAGCTCGAATTAGATCCTGATATCTCACGCATTGGTGAAGTAGTTGGAGATACTGACGGCTACGTTAAATTCCGTTCCCCGTGTGTCATTCCTGGTTGGGAGAATCAAGGAAACCGGGATGAAGGCCACTCAGGTTGGCTTATGCTCGCAGTCACGGGCTCTGTGGAAGCACCTACTGTTGTGGTCTTAGATTCCGCTGATGGCCGCGAGTGGTCCATCAAAGGTCCTTTAACATTCAACAGCCTGTCTGGATTAGAAGCAGATGAAGTTCTCGTTGCGCCTCGTATGATTCGTCTGCGCGATGAAGTTGACCATGAAATCTACGATGTCGTTATTGTCACCATTGAACAAGATGGCATTGATATCTCTGGATACCTAGTCGGGCAGCTCAATGGTCATGAGTTTGATGTGAAAACTCCATTTACTCGTATTGACTTCGGTCATGATTTCTCTCGCCCCCGCAACACCAACTATGCGGAAGAAACCATTGATTATGATTCCGCGCATATCTTCGGGCTTATGAATGGTGTGGGTCGCCTCGACTCTCCTACTGAGCATCTCAGCTGGACAGCGGAAGGCTGGGCCAACGCGATTTCTTTCCCACGCGTCGTGACCCTGCAGGATGGCACTGTCTTCCAAACCCCACCAGAAGGACTGTTGGATGCCATCCATGAATCAGACGCTGCTGCAGGATGGACCGGACTGTGTGAGATCCCATCAAATAGTGCAGTAGAAGTAGCCTTGAAGGATCAAGCAGGAGAAATCGCTGCGACCATCACACACCGACACAATCAGCTAGTTATTGATCGTTCCATGAACCCCAACCATGCTGGTGATCCTCATGCGATTGCGCCTTTGACTGATGATGACACCGATTCACTTTTCATTGTCGTTGATGGCTCAACAGTTGAGGTCTTTGCTGATGGCGGCTACGTCTCTATGGCCAGCCGGGTCTATTTCAACAACGGCCCGTTCAGTAACTTCGAGGTCACAACAACAGGTGGCGCGAGCATTGTCCGCCAGGAAAATCATTTTCCGGATGATTTCAGTTCAGTAGCCTTAGATATCGATGATCTCACTGAGTTCAATGAGGACGAACCTCACGAAGGCCCAGTAAGGTAAAAAAACTAGTATGCCCTGGCCTCAGCTTTTACTGAGGTCAGGGCACACTAGTTTTAACTACAGAAACTAGATGCGTTCCAGCCTGGTGATCTTTGCTCGGGCTGTCACCTTCATTTGTTCTGGAAGAGCGGCGATGCGCTCTGCCAAAGCTTCAGGCTTAATGTGGCGCGCAGAAGGACTCATACCAATCTGAGTTGCAATGGACTGTTGATCCAAAACCATCTCAAACTCCACCAGATCACTCTCTCCCACTGGTTTGAGATGACCTGCAGCTTGTTCGATCATTCGATCAACTTTGCCGGATTCTACATCAATGATGCCCAGTGGCTCGCGCAGTTCAGCTAGGTGTCCAGTGTCTGCTGTCAGCACGATCACTTGACCCTTTGGCTTCAAAATACGTGCGAATTCTGCAGCATTGCGTGGTGCGAAAATGACAGTAATAGCGTCCACAGAGCTATCCACAATAGGTAGGCGCGCCCACGCATCAGCGATTACTGCACCAACACGAGGGTGGCACTTTGCTAAGTGCTTTGCTGCGTGGACAGATACGTCAATGCCAATGCCTCGTGATTCTGCAACAGAATCGAGTGTATGAGACAAGTAATAGCCGGTTCCCGCTCCGATTTCACAGATAACTGGCTGTGCTTCATCGCTCAGATCTGATTGCTCAACGACATCGTGAACATGGTCAGAGACAGCTTCTACGAAGGGGGCGAAATGTCCACCAGCTAGGAATGTCTCTCGGTCAGCGATCATCTGTGCGTCATCGCCGGAGTAGCGCAGTCCAGCGCCACCAGCCAGGGTGACATACCCTTGACGAGCAACATCGTAGGAATGCCCAGATTCAGACATCAGCCTTGAAAAATCATCGGCGCCTACAAGTGGGGTGCCATCGATCGGGTCTGCTAGGACATCAATGATGTGGGAAAGCACGTGCGTATTACTCCTTGCGGTGGATGGTTAAACAAATACTACCCAGTGCATTCACACAGGGACTATTCGGATGCCTCCAATAGTAAAGCTCCAAGCTCGGCTGCTTCTTCTTTATTGAGTTCCACTACCAGGCGACCGCCACCGTCTGATGGAATCCTCATGACAATCTTGCGACTTTCCTCAACCGCTTCCATTGGTCCGCTTCCGGTCCTAGGTTTCATTGCTGCCATATTGATTCCATCTCCTCACAACGATAAAATCCGCGACTAAACGCGGCTAACATCCCATTTTACCTGGTTTCGAAATTTCCTGCCCGTGAGCGTACTTGATCAAGCTGAGCATTTAGGGAATCAACCTGCCACTTTAGATGAGCAATCACATCATCAACCTGGTCTTGGCGGTAGCCACGCATCACAGTATCAAACATGATGTTATCGATGTTTCCATCACCGACAGCCTGCCGGTTGTGCTCCACAATCTCATTGCTTGCAGGCAACGGTTGGGTCTCTTCTCCCCGACCAAAAAGTTTGGCAAACACCCATGTGAAAATCACGATGAGCGCGAGCAACACAATGATCATGATTATCCAGGTCAGCATGGTTTCCTAGTCTAGTAGATGTCCAATGGCTCTCGTTGCAGCAGCGGAATATCATGGCCGTGACGCTGCAAAATAGTTGAAGCCACAATATCAGCCATGGATCCAAGAGCTTCCAAAGATTGGTGGTTATGGCTTCTGCTTCCAAGGTCTATTTGAGCAATGGACGAAATGCCAAACTGAGAGGCGACGTCGATAAGCAGCCCCACTTCAACGCCGTACCCGGAGACAAATGGCAGGGCACGCGCGGTGGTTCGGCGGATGGCGTATTCGCCGCCTAGTGGCTGGCGGATATGGCTCAGGCCGGGGAAAAGCACGCGCAGGAGTGGTTTTGCGGTGAGTTCCGTGACGCGCCCACCGCCAGTTGTATGATCCCCAAAGGTCCGCACATAATCCGCTTTGACCAGGTGAATCTCATCATTGTCAAAAGGTGCAACGAGTTGGTTCACCATGCCTGAGCGAAAACTCGTGAGATCGGCGTCTACAAACACCACGATATCGCCGCGCGCTGCAGCAACGCCTCGCCATAGGGATTCTCCCTTGCCAGCAATGGGATCTATCTCAAGGATCTCCCGCCAATTCAGCACAGTTGCGCCTGCTGCTGCCGCTTCTTTGGCTGTGGCATCTGTGGAATCAGCATCGATGACCAACACTTCCAAAGGGCCGTCAGCGAGCGCCGCCTCCACTACTTGTGCCACGGTTGGGGCTTCATTAAGCGCAGGGATCACCACGCTTACCGAATTCACACCAGCCCCCGCACAGTATTAAGCGGTGCCGCATCGCCCATGATGGCCGCGGTCATCTGCAAAACATCAAAGGTTTCCTCGACTTCATGGACGCGAAAAGCCGCCACGCCGCGCGCCGCAGCCCAAGCAGTGGCCGCAAGCGTGCCAGAGACCCGCTTATCGACGCCCCTATCCAGCGTTTCCCCAATAAAATCCTTATTACTCAAGGCCATCAACACAGGCCACCCCGTTGCAACTACTTCATCAATGCGACGCAACAATTCGAGCCCATGGAACGTATTCTTTCCAAAATCATGCGTCGGATCAATAAACACCCGCTCTTCCGGAACCCCGGCATACACAGCCCGCTCCGCCAATTTGGTGGTCTCTGCGATCATATCTGCCACGACATCATCAAAATGGACACGAAACGGCCTTGTTCGTGGAATGACTCCCCCGGTATGCGAACACACATATCCCACCTTGTGGGCGCCTGCGACTTCCAGCAATTCTGGATCGTGGCCTGCCCAGGTGTCATTAATCAAGGTTGCTCCATGCGCAACTGCCACATCTGCCACCGATGCGCGCCAGGTATCCACGGAAATATCAATATCGGGGAATCGTTCACGCACCGCAGCAATGATGGGGACCACGCGATCGATTTCTTCTTTCGCTGACACAAAGTCACCGGGACCAGCTTTCACACCACCGATATCTACAATGCCAGCACCTTGTGTGATAACTTCCGCGACCCGATTAAGAGCAGCAGTATCCTCAAATGTCGCACCCTTGTCATAGAAAGAATCTGGGGTGCGATTGACGATGGCCATGATGACCGGCAAAGAACTCATGACACTAATGTAGCCACTGCTTAATCGTGACGGCGCGCTACGTCCAGTCCACTGTGCGCATCAATGATGAAATTAACCGCGCTATCGAGGTCATCGGTAACCAAGACGCGGTCCACATCTTTCACATCGATCATGCCTTCGTCCACCAAACGGGTACGAATCCAATCGACCAACCCAGCCCAAAATTCCGTGCCGATCAACACAATCGGGAAATTGGTTACTTTGCCGGTTTGGACCATGCACAAGACTTCGAACAGCTCATCTAGTGTTCCGAAACCACCAGGTAAGCACACAAATGCCTGGGAATACTTCAAAAACATTGTCTTGCGGGCAAAGAAGTACCGGAAGTTGAGACCCAAATCGACATAAGGGTTCAGGTGCTGCTCATGAGGAAGCTCAATGCCCAACCCGACCGAAAGCCCCTGCGCTTCAACAGCACCACGGTTGGGTGCTTCCATAAGCCCTGGGCCCCCTCCGGTGACAACTGCGTAGTCAGCTTCAGCCAACTTCACGCCGAGTTCCACACCCTTTTGATAATAAGGATGTCCTTCTTGGATGCGTGCAGACCCAAAAACAGTGACGGCTTTTGGCATCTCATGGAGGGCATCAAATCCGGCAACGAATTCAGATTGGATACGCAGTACGCGCCAAGGATCTGCATGCTTCCAATCGTGATCTGAACGCATTTCCAGCAAGCGCTGATCAAAAGTTCCTTCAGACTGCCGGCGCTGCAACACTGGTCCCACCAGGTTGCGATTTTTCTCAGGGCTAGGGGTTTGCTTAGGAGCCATCGTGTTTCCTCCCGGTAAGTGACATATTTTTATAAAGCCCCACGATAGCCCCGAAAGTTGTTACGCGCTCAGGTAATGCTTCAACATTGCTGCTACCTCAGTAATTTGCTCCACTGGGCATTGCTCATCGCGCTTGTGTGCGAAGCTTGGATCACCTGCACCAAAGTTAAGCGCTGGCACTCCCATGGCAGAAAATCGTGACACATCGGTCCAGCCAAATTTTGCGCGAATTTTTCCGTGACCAACAACGTCGATAAGCCCGCTTGTCACCTGCTTGCCCAAGCCCGGAAGGGCACCACCCGCGCCGTCCTCCACCGCCCATTCGATGCCTTCATAGCCATCAAGGTCAAGCGCCTGGGCTACGTGTGCAATCGCTTCATCGAGAGTCCGGTTTGGTGCGAAACGGAAATTAATATTTATCCAGGCAAGATCTGGAATAACGTTGTTGGCCACACCAGATTCGCAAAAAACGATGTTCATTCCCTCTCGATAAGTCAAGCCATCAATGTTGACATTGATTGGTTCATACGCCGCGATCTCAGAGATAAGCGGAGCTAGTTTATGCATCGCATTATCCCCCAACCAGCTTCTGGCAGAGTGCGCACGTACACCATGCGCAGTAGCTTTGATCCGCAGATTGCCCTGACACCCCGCCTCGATCCAACCCCCGGTAGGCTCACCCAGCAAAGCCAAATCCGCCTCCAACCAACCTGGGTGCGCAGCCTGAATATGACCAAGCCCATTAAGGTGATCCGCAACCTCCTCACATTCATAAGCAATCAAAGTGAGGTCATGGCGAAGCTCTGGAGAAACCGCCAACGTGGCAAAAGTATGCAAATAGACAGCCAAGCCTGATTTCATGTCCACAGTGCCGCAGCCATACATGATTCCATCTTCCAACCGGCTAGGAAGATTATCCGCGATAGGCACCGTATCAATATGACCTGCCAACACCACCCGCGAAGACAAATTTCGAGAGGTTCGCGCAAGAACGTTGTTATTGAAGCGAAGCACCTCCACACCAGGTAGATTTAGTTTTCGAAGGGCACCTTCGATTGCATCTGCGATCTGTTTCTCCTCACCCGAAGGGCTCGGTATATCTACCAGGCGTTGAGTAAGGATAATTGGGTCGCCGAAAAGATCTAGCTCTGGCGCATGTTCAGAGTTGAGATGTTGATGATTCACAGGTGCAAGCCTACAAACCTTTTTCTACACAAGTCTTTTTAACGCACCCTGAAAGCGGTCAAGAAAAATTGAGTGAGAACATTCGCGGAGCCCAAGCGATCGGCATTGCCAATATCGCAATGGACGGAACCGTTTTGGACACCTGGTACCCAGACCCGCAGAAGTTCAACCCAGAACAATGGGCAGAACGCTATCCCCTGGAAGTTGGCACCACCCGCCTAGGCGCAAATGAATTAACCCCACGCATGCTGCAATTGGTCAAACTTGATCAAGACCGCCTCGTGGAACAAGTTGCGGTTCGCACAATCATCCCAGACCTTTCACAACCACCGATTGACGCCCACGATGTATACCTGCGTCTCCATTTGCTGTCACACCGACTTGTCCGCCCACACGAATTACACATGAGCAACTGCCTAGAGCTACTCTCCAACGTTGTGTGGACAAACAAAGGCCCCTGCTTGCCAGAAAACTTTGAATGGGTCCGCGGTGCCTTGCGCTCCCGCGGCTTAATCCACGTTTACTGCGTGGACCGCCTCCCCCGCATGGTCGATTATGTCGTCCCTGCAGGAGTCCGCATCTCCGAAGCAGAACGAGTACGTTTGGGCGCTTATCTCGCGCCGGGTACCTCTGTGCTGCGCGAAGGCTTTGTCTCCTTTAACTCAGGCACCCTCGGTGCAGCCAAAATTGAAGGCCGACTCAGTTCCGGAGTAGTTATTGGTGAAAACTCTGACATCGGATTATCTTCCATCGTCATGTCACCTCGTGATGAAAAACAACGACGGTTGCCGCTGAGTATCGGAAAGAACTGCCACTTTGGTGTGAGCTCCGGAGTCGTGGGAGTCAGCCTCGGAGACAACTGCGATATTGGAAACAACATCGTCTTAGACTCCGATACCCCCATTTGGTTTGCAGCCGATGAAGAATTCCGCACAGTGAATTCAATCGAAGGCCAAGATAACTGGTCAATCAGGCGCGAAATTGGATACCACGAGCCTGTTGCACGTCAAAAATCCTGACCGCTTTTCATAACTAGTGGCATGTGGGTTTACGGTTAATTCATGGCTTCCACCAAAACTGCTTCATCTAAAACTAATGAAGGGCTGGGAACCGGACTACGGACCCGCCACCTGACAATGATGGGACTCGGCTCCGCAATCGGCGCCGGACTGTTCCTTGGCACCGGCGTCGGCATCCGCGCCGCCGGTGCTGCTGTGCTCTTGGCGTACATCATCGCTGGAGTAATCGTTGTCCTTGTCATGCAGATGCTCGGCGAAATGGCCGCAGCACGTCCTGCCTCCGGATCCTTTTCCCGCTATGGCGAAGATGCCTTCGGACACTGGGCTGGCTTCTCCCTTGGTTGGTTGTACTGGTTCATGCTCATCATGGTGATGGGTGCAGAAATGACCGGTGCCGCTGCAATCATGGGAGCCTGGTTTGGAATTGCTCCTTGGATTCCATCTCTGGTGTGTGTTGTATTTTTTGCCGTAGTAAATCTCGCTGCAGTTCGTGGTTTTGGTGAATTCGAATACTGGTTCGCCTTCATCAAAGTTGCTGTGATTGCGGTCTTCCTGCTCATTGGCATCGCTTTGATCTTCGGACTGCTGCCCGGCACTACGTTTGTGGGAACTTCGAACTTTATCGGCGATCATGGTTTCATGCCGAATGGTATTCCTGGTGTTGCTGCTGGTCTTTTGGCTGTGGCATTCGCCTTCGGCGGCATAGAAATTGTCACCATCGCTGCTGCGGAATCTGATAAGCCACGCGAAGCAATTTCCCTCGCGGTACGTGCAGTGATCTGGCGCATTTCAGTCTTCTATTTGGGTTCTGTTTTGGTGATTACTTTCCTCATGCCCTTCGAATCCATCAATGGCGCAGACACTGCTGCGGATTCCCCATTCACTCAGATTTTGGCAATGGCTAATATTCCAGGTGCGGTGGGCTTCATGGAAGCAATCATTGTCCTCGCATTGCTGTCTGCATTCAACGCTCAGATTTACGCAACCTCCCGCCTGGTATTTTCCATGGCTAACCGGAAGGATGCCCCTCGCGTATTCGGCAAGCTGAGTTCCAGCAGCGTTCCTACCAATGCTGTGCTGCTGTCCATGTTCTTCGCTTTCGTCTCTGTCGGTCTCCAATACTGGAATCCAGCTGGACTCCTTGATTTTCTCCTCAACGCTGTGGGTGGCTGTTTGATTGTCGTCTGGGCAATGATCGCGTTGTCACAGCTGAAATTACGTAAAGTGCTTGAAGCAAACAGCGAGATTTCCACAGTGCGTATGTGGGCACACCCTTGGTTAGGCATCATTACGTTGGTATTGCTCACAGGTTTGGTTCTCCTCATGCTCGGCGATACTGCTTCTCGCGGCCAGGTTTACTCTGTTGCTATCGTCTACGGCTTCCTAATTTTGCTGTCTTTTGCCACGGTGAATAGCCCTTTTAGAGGTGGACGTAAAACTTCCGACTTGAACTGATAGCCCTATAGAAATTATTCTGGAGGTCATGACTACTGCTTCCGCAACCGGAATTGCAACCCTGTCCTCCACTGGTGCTGTCCTTGACGTGTGGTACCCCGAAATCGGTACCACCGATCACTCCGCGCTCACCCCACTTGAAGGTGTTGATGAAGATCGCGGTGTCACTCGCAAGATCGTGAATACCACCATCGAAACCGACATTCCCCCTGTCGATTCCTACGATGCATGGCTTCGCCTTCACCTCCTCTCCTATCGAACTTTCCGCCCGCACACAATTAATCTCGATGGACTCTTCGGACTCTTAAACAACGTCGTGTGGACCAATTTTGGACCTTGTGCTGTAGAAGGCTTCGCACTCACCAAAGCCCGCCTGTCACGTCGTGGCCAGGTGACAGTGTTTAGCGTCGATAAATTTCCACGCATGGTGGATTACGTGATTCCCTCGGGCGTGCGCATTGGCGATGCCGACCGCGTCCGACTCGGCGCATACCTTGCGGAAGGCACCACTGTCATGCACGAAGGTTTCGTGAATTTCAACGCAGGCACATTGGGCGCTTCCATGGTCGAAGGCCGCATCTCGGCAGGTGTTACCGTCGATGACGGCACAGATGTTGGTGGTGGCGCATCCATCATGGGCACTTTGTCCGGCGGTGGCCAACACGTCATTTCGCTCGGCAAGCGCTGCCTGCTCGGCGCAAATTCCGGTTGCGGCATACCGCTCGGCGATGACTGCATCATTGAAGCCGGCCTCTACATCACCGCAGGCACCAAAGTGCTTATCGACGGATCCCTCGTCAAAGCATCCGCCCTCGCAGGGACAAACAGCTTGGTATTTAGGCGCGATTCAGTCAGTGGCCAAGTTGTCGCAGTCACCAACACCAAGGTGGTGGCGCTTAACACTGATTTGCACTCCAACTAGTCTTCTTTATTGAGGGCTCGGTCGCGGATCCGTTCAAAACGGGCCTGCAACCGATTACGCAACAACTGCCCCCACACACCCCGCGGCATCTCCTTCACCAACGGACCCGACGGCCGCGTCACCGCCGGCACATCCATCGGCCCAACCCAGCGAACCTCCGCCATCCCATTGGCCTCCGCCACATAACGACCATCAGTTTTCATATTATGATGCCGCTGACACAACAACTGCAGATTCCACGCAGCAGTCGGACCACCCTGATCCCACGGAATAATATGATCCACCTGGCACTTACTCGCCTTCACACAACACCCCGGAAAACGACAATGCCCATCCCTCGCCCGGATCAGTGCTTTCATCTTCTCACTCGGGGTGTAGCTCTTCTCCGTGGTCTCAGCAACCCCATCAAGATCCTTCACGCACTCCACCACGCAATTGGCATAGGCATCAGGATCAATATCACCATCATCAGGCGACCATAACTGCTCAGGATGATGATGCGGGGAATAAAGATACTTAGTGACCTTCACCGTGGTTTTCTCCGCCAACAACGCCATCAACGCTTCAGGCAAACCAGTATCAACCTCAGCGAGCTGGGTGAAAATATCATTGAGTAGGTGTCGGTTGGAGCCGCTGATTTTGATACGCACATAGGTGGCCTCATCAGTGGTGTGGACCTGGACATAATCCTGTTGGGATGATGGATCAGAGGCAGGGGCAGGATCGAGTTCTTTAATCCACATGGCAATACGCTTAGCCAGAGTGGAGGATTGGATCATAACTTCCCCATCAGTAACTGGAGTCAACGCGTCTGTAATGCGCAGATCAAGCTCCTCCCACAGGGCGGGATCTGCTTTAGCCACCGCAATCATAATGGAGGCCAGATAGCGGATACCCAGGAAGTAATAGCGCTCTTGAATCGCGCGTAGATGCGGGAGGTTAGTCATAGCAGCCATTGCATGTAGGCCGTTGTTGACTTCGTGGCGGGAGTAGCCGGTGATACGGATGGCTTCAGTGATAAAAGAATCCGAGTCAAAGTCATCGGAGTCGGTGGTGAGGATGACCCAGAGTTGGTGGGTATCTCGGTTGAGTTCGGTGGTGTGGTGGGTGTATGGGTCGTGTGGGTTGTTGTGACTGAAGTAGATGTCAGTGATCATAATTCCCCCTGGAGTGATCATGTTGTCTACCCACCATTATGCAGCGACCGTGGGACACGCACAACAATATATTCACACAGGTGTTCGAACATGTGGGTAATAAAAACCCCACACCAGAACACGGTAATACGGCTCTGAATATGGGGAATTTACTTTAAGAAGGTTCGGTCTCCAGAATAACCCGTGTTTTAGGCTTCTTGAAGGTCCAGTACTTGTTCACAATGTAGTTCACCGGCATTGAAACCAAGATGGAAATTACCAGTGCCCAGTAGAACTTGGTCCGGAAGCCCGAGGAGTCATCAAAAATTTCAGAGGACAAAGCAATCGGAGAAGTCTCGTTCATGAGCAGCGTTGCCACCACCTGGCTCACGATAAACGCAACGAGTCCTGTAGCCAAGAATGGGAAAAAGCCCCTCCACCAGGAAACAATTGTTGCCGTCTTGAAAGTCCACATTCGGTTGAGCTGATAGTTCCAGATATTCGCCACAAGGAATGCAATGGTCATAAAGACGTGAAACCAGCGGATATGAAACGCGGAGCCTAGAAGGTTCATGAACGCATCGCTCTCATGGATCCCTGCCGTCCATCCGGCAATCTTCTTGGACAGTGCAGCCACTGCCAAGTTGACCAAGGTTCCAGAGCCTCCGACGATTCCGAACTTGATGAACTGCCGAGAGGTGTGAAGGAATCGACTACCCCAGGTTTTTTGCTCGGAACTCAAATGGCCTCTTTCAACAACGGACAAGATTAAACAAAATAAGCTTAGTCGTGTTTAGCTCAGGCGAGAAACAAAGGCGCTAATGCGCTCATCTGTTTCAGTCATTGCTACACGCACATATTGTGCGCCACGAGGGCCATAAAAGTCTCCTGGCGCTACCAGAATTCCACGCTCAGCAAACCAATCGACAGTATCGCGGCATGGTTCTTCACGCGTTGCCCAGAGGTAAAGTCCGGCTTCAGAATTATCTACCTGGAAACCGGATTCCAAAAGCGCACGCATCAACTTAGCGCGACGCAGTGCATAGATAAGCTTCTGCCCTGCTTCTTGATCATCATCATTCAGCGCTGCAATCATTGCCTGCTGAATTGGGAATGGAACCATGAGGCCTAAGTTTTTACGGACCTCAGTGAGTTCACCAATCAGAGCAGGATCGCCAGCAAGGTAACCTGCGCGGTAGGAAGCAAGGTTGGATGTCTTGGACAAAGAATGGATCGCAATCAGGTTGGTATGATCACCATCACACACACGTGGATCCAAAATTGAGATCGGTGGGTTTTCATCATCCCAACCAAGCCCTAAGTAGCATTCATCTGCTGCCAAAATGACGTTGTTTTCCTGTGCCCACTTCACGACCTTGCGTAGATGTGGGATGCCCAGCACCTTGCCAGTGGGGTTGGAAGGTGAGTTGATAAACATCATTGATGGAATCTGCGGACCGAGCTTAAACAGCGAATCAGAACGCATCACGGTGCATCCTGCGGCCACGGCAGCTACCTCATACGTTGGGTAGGCAAGCTCTGGGATAACAACTGTGCCGGTGATTCCCAAAGCGAACGGAAGCAACGCGATGGCCTCCTTGGTTCCCACGACAGGGAGGAGGGAGGCGTCGACAAGCTTGGTCATGTTGTAGCGGCGCTCAAGCGCGCCCTTAATGGCTGCGCGGAGTTCTGGGGTGCCTACGGTTTGCGGATAACCCGGAAACCCCGCTGCTTCTGCCAATGCAATCTGAATGCTGGGTGCAACCGGATCAACCGGAGTGCCAACAGAAAGATTTACAATCCCATCCGGGTGAGACGCAGCTTTAGCTTTTGCAGAAGCAAGCGAATCCCATGGAAAATCAGGAAGAACAGAAACAAGCGGGGTACGAGAGGTTGTCATGCCTTAAATTATGCCTGAGGTGGCAACGCAGCGATCAATGGGTGATCAAAATCTTGCGCACCAAGCCGTGCAGCGCCACCTGGAGAACCCAGATCGTCGAAGAATGCGGCGTTGGCATCGTTGTAATCAATCCACTCGTCTGGGACGTCGTCTTCGTAGAAGATTGCCTCAACAGGGCAAGCCGGTTCACATGCACCACAGTCAACGCACTCATCCGGGTGGATGTACAGCATGCGCTTGCCTTCATAGATGCAGTCAACTGGGCATTCTTCAACGCAGGCACGATCCAAGACGTCAACGCAGGGCTGTGCGATTGTGTAGGTCATGGGATTTCGTTTACTCCTGTGAACATAGAAAGCTAATAGATTTAGGGTAAATATAGGAAAGCTCTAGGTTTATTATGCTACTTCCCCTTAACGGCTGGCCAAATTCCGCCTGCACAACCAGCAAAAAGTAGCAGTACTGTACGGATATTATTCGGGACCAATTGATCCCCTACCGCCACCGACCACACCAGCAATGCCATAAAGCCTAAAGCCCACACAATCAGTGATGTAAATTTGGCAAGCCAATGATTAGTCCACAGCATAGAAGTCCTGGTCAAAACCATATTGAACAAGAATGCAATGATAATTGTATAAGGAATTGCAATGGAAGCACCACCAGGTAAAGTAGCCCGAGCCCCTAGATATATTACCTCTAAAAGCACTGAAATTAATGCCCCAAGGCTCAGCCAAAACAGACCTCCAATCACCTCCCCAGTTCCAAGGTTTTGGTGAATGAAACTCTTGTTTTGAATGCGCTGTGATTCTGCCATGACTTGTGTCAGAACTCCACGCCGTCAAGAACACCAGAAGCATCTGCGGGCAATGGTGCGCCAAAGCCCAATTGGTAATGCTCTCTGCGCATAATCGGCTGTGCAATCAGGTTCGATAGCGCCCACACTTTCACATCAGCCTGAATGGTCACCGCATATGCTGCTGCTGGGTTGGTGCGCGATACAGAGCCATCAGCAATCCATAATTGGGTCGCATGGGCACGCATGGATTCCACCTTTGTGGCATAAGCCTCATCGGATAGTTCAACGGCCAAGTCCACAGCATCAACTGCTGCCAACTCCCCGTGGCTCCAGCCCCGCGGAAGCTGGGTGATGCTGCGCTGGCCTTCTTCAAGCTCTTCACGGTCGCTGACAGCCCACAAAATCCTCTCAACCCCAACCTCTGCCGCTGCTGCATGAGTAATTTCATGCGCGCGAATATGGTCGGGATGCCCATAGCCACCGTCTGGGCCATAAGTAAGCAAAACGTGTGGGCGCAACTCCTGCAGCAAAGCAGTCAATTGTTCTACTGCGCGGTCAGCAGAGTGAATAAAAGCACGTGGATGCTCATTCGCTGGATCTCCCACCATGCCAGAATCCCTCCAGCAACCAGCGCCACCGAGGTGAATGCCACGCGCGCCGAGGATTTCCAAAGAGGCATAAAGTTCATGGATTCTAAACCCACCAAGCTGATCTGCATCACCATTGACAAGCTGGGCAAAGGTATCACCGATGACCTCACCTTGCTCACCTAAAGTACAGGTAATGACCGTGACATCAGCTCCGCGAGCGGCCAAATCGGCCAGCACACCACCGGTGGTGATCGCCTCATCATCAGGGTGCGCATGTACTGCTACGACGCGAGCTCCGGATAGCTCATTGTTATTCTGCAACATCGTTTTTCCTCCAACTTGCCGCACTTGAAATTCCTCCCGGCCAGCCATCTGCGACCCCGAGAATACCGTTATTTTTCGCCTCTACCCGAGTTTCCCTCAACAGCGGCACTCGAAGATGATTCTCCGCATTAAATTGCTTCTCCCAGGCCGGATCAAAAGCGATATCACCAGCTAAAACGCCGTTGATGTACTCACTACTGCCCTCCGCACACCATTTTGCCAAGTTCACACCACAGCTAAAGCGGTCCGCCAGCGCCACAGAATCCGCAGCGTTTCGCGTCCACGCCACAACCGCATCAAAATCACCATCGATTGCCGATGCCAAATCAGTTGTCACCACCTGAGCTTTCACGCCTGCCGCAGCCAGCATATCGACGATCGCCCTTGCCGCAGCCAATCCAGCATCGTCGGCGGGATCCGCCGCCAGGCGCAGCTCAGGGATTTCTTGCTTCTCGACGCTTACATCCATCACTTCGGGCACACCCAAGTTTGCACTGCGTCCACCTGCTAACCGAGCGGTGAGGGGGACGTCGATAAGCGAAGTTAAATACGCACGCTGCTGTGGTGCCAGCACTTCGGCGTTAAATACCAGCTCCAGCGTGCGCGAAGTATCAGAAACTCTTACCTCAGTATCTGGAACAAGACTCAACGTATCCACCAAAGTTTCCTGCGGATTCAGGTTCATAAAAGAACTCTGACCAGTACGCAGGTACTCCCCTGCCCGCGATGCTGATGCCACCGTATTAAACTGCAACATCTCCACATGAGCTGGGTTTTCACCCCAGAAACGATCATTGCGCGACAAGGTAATAACCCCGCGTTGGCGATCAATGGAACGAACCATATAACGGCCAGCAGAAGCCGGAATTGAATCATAGAACGCCGTCTTGAACGTCGCATTACCTGTAATTAAGTGGCTGGGTAAGAGATTTTGGAAAAGCAGATGCCAATCAGCGATCGGCTTGTCAAAAATTACCTCAACGGTTTTTCCACCACCGGATGTTTTGATCTGCGTAATCGCCGCATACCCAGATTCATTCAATGCACCTGCAGCTGACACGACGGATTTCCGCAAGTACTCAAAATCAGAACCAGTAATAGGCGTGCCGTCACTCCACTGAGCCTCTTGAGCGATGGTGTATCTAATCGTATGTTCATCAAGCTGCTCAACATTATCCAGCAAATCATAATTCAACTGATTGTCTTCAAAAGCGCTGGGCAATACTAGCGATGCAATATCACGCACCAACGGCGAATCATCAGCCAACAAATGGGGGTTAAACCCATTGCGAATCGGATCAATGCCAATACTGATGGTCTCTCGATCCTGTTTCGGGGTTTCTTCTTCTACGGTCGTTGTCGTAGTCGCAGTTACCGTGGTGGATTGAGTGGGCTCCTCAACAGGTGCAGGACCCGGATTAGCCTGACAAGCCACCAAGGAGACAGTGCAGGCGACGACGCTTAGAATTCCAAACCTTATTCTCACCCTCAAAATACTACTGGCCCGCTGCATCCAAGGGATACAGCGGGCCAGAGCAACTCCTATTACAAGAAAATTACTTGTTCAGGCTCTTCGCGCGGGAACGTGCACGACCACGATCAGTAGCGTTCAGAATCAGCTTACGGATACGCAAAACGTCTGGGGTAACCTCGACGCACTCGTCAACACCACAGAACTCCAGGGCCTCATCCAGGGAGAGGCTCTGAGCCTTTGCAAGGGTAACGGTGGTATCCGCAGAAGCTGCACGCATGTTAGTGAGCTTCTTTTCCTTGGTTGGGTTGATGTCCATGTCTTCTTCGCGGTTGTTCAAACCGACAACGACACCTTCATAGGTCTCGGTGCCTGGCTCAACGAAGAAGGTACCGCGGTCTGCCAGCTGGGTCAACGCAAAAGCGGTGATCTTGCCAGAGCGGTCAGCAACCAAAGAACCGTGTGCACGGCCCTTGATTTCGCCAGCCCATGCATCCAGGCCATCAGAGTAAGAGTTAGCGATACCGGTACCGCGGGTCTCAGTCATGAACTGAGTACGGAAACCAATCAGGCCACGAGCTGGGATACGGAATTCCATACGAATCCAGTCAGAACCTGGGGTGGTTGCCATAGCCTGCATGAGGCCCTTGCGGGTTGCTAGCAGCTGGGTAACGTTGCCCTGGTACTCGGAAGGAACATCAATGACGATGATCTCGTATGGCTCGTGCAGCTTGCCATCGATGGTCTGGGTAACAACCTGTGGCTTACCAACGGTCAGCTCGAAGCCTTCGCGGCGCATGGTCTCAACGAGGATGGACAGTGCCATTTCGCCACGACCCTGAACTTCCCAGGTATCTGGGCGCTCAGTTGGGTTGACCTTGAGGGAAACGTTACCGATCAACTCATGCTCAAGACGAGCCTTAACCACACGTGCGGTCAGCTTGTCTCCGCCACCACGGCCAGCCATTGGTGAGGTGTTCACACCGATGGTCATGGACAGTGCTGGCTCATCAACGGTGATACGTGGCAATGCCACAGGGTTGGCAGGATCGGCAAGGGTATCGCCGATCATGACGTCTTCAATGCCGGAGATAGCAGCGATGTCGCCTGCGACAACCTCAGTTGCTGGAACACGTGCAACACCAACGGTAGCTAGCAGCTCTGCAATCTTTACAGTCTTGGTGTGCTCATTGCCATCTTCGTCATAGTGGATCCATGCAACCTGCTGACCCTTACGCAAGGTACCTGCGTGCACGCGAACCAGGCCGATACGACCAAGGAAGCTTGAGGAATCAAGGTTGGTGACGTGAGCCTGCAGAGGGCCATCAACATCAGCATTTGGCTCTGGGAGGACATCGTAGAGGGTGTCGAACAAAGGCATGAGGTCTTCAGAGTCAGGAACATTGCCGTTACCTGGGTTCTCTGTAGATGCTTTGCCTTCACGGCCAGAGGTGTACAGAACTGGCAGATCAAGAAGCTGCTCAGCAGCCTGTGCTGCCTCTTCATCATCAAGTGCAGATGCGAGCTCGAGGAGCAGGTCCTGAGCTTCTTCGACGACCTCTGCGATACGAGCGTCAGCGCGGTCAGTCTTGTTTACTGCAATGATGACTGGCATCTTGGCAGCGAGTGCTTTGCCAAGAACGAAACGGGTCTGAGGCAGTGGTCCTTCAGATGCGTCAACGAGAAGAACAACGCCGTCAACCATGGAAAGAGCGCGCTCAACTTCGCCACCGAAGTCAGCGTGGCCTGGGGTATCAATGACGTTGATGATCAAGTCATTGCCGCCCTTGCCAGCGCCCTTACGGCGGATAGCGGTGTTCTTAGCCAGGATGGTGATGCCCTTTTCCCTTTCCAGGTCACCGGAGTCCATCACACGGTCGGCTACTTCACCGTGGTCACTGAATACACCAGACTGTTCAAGCATGGCATTAACAAGTGTGGTCTTACCGTGGTCAACGTGCGCGACAATCGCTACGTTACGAAACTCTGGGTGGGTCACTGCGGGCATTCTCCTGCCGGATAAAGAATATGGAGGACTTGTTTGACGAGTCCATTGTTTTAGAACGGTATCACTGTACTCGCTTTAGCGCCCGTTCCGCACATTGTGAGACAAATCTCAAGATTTTTTACTATTCTTCAGCAATTTTTGTAACGAATCCATATCAACTCACGACAAGTTAAAGAAGTAAACGATGTTCGATTTTGATTCTATGGGCGTGTTTCTGGCCGTTTCTTTCAAATAAACCCAGGAATTCACTTTGATTCTTATTGACAGCAAATATTCTGCGATTAATGTGACAGGAGGAAAAGTTGTTAACTGAAGTTGCTAATGTGACTAATGTTATTTCCTCCCGTTGTCTCGTTGAAAGGTACGTAAAACTCAAGTGACAAAGACACTCCCCCGACTCTTTGCAGTCGCTGCAGCTCTCGCCGTAGCAATTCCGGCTACTCCGGTCCCGGTAGCTTCGGCTGTCACTCCCGTGGAGCAGGCCTTCAACACATCTTCGAATCTTTCTAGTGGACTTCCCGTCGATCAATGGGGCCGCCCTAATGAGCAATTGCGCCAACAAATTGAACTGGCAATAAATCAGCCTTGGGTACCGCAAGAAATCAAAAACATCGTTTCCCAAGCCATGGGCTTTATTACCGGTGATGGCAGCCAGGGCGGAGACATTGAAGTTCCTGCAGATGCACCACGCATCGCCCAGTTCTTCTGGCCTACCCGCGCAGAAAACTGCATCAACGGAAATTCAGCAGCCCTAGGATCCGCATTCGCAGTCCCAGGACCTGCAGGCCTCCCCCTCCCTGGTGCACGCGAAGGCCAATCTTCTTTTGTGTTTACAGCACTCGGCACTGGGCCACTTGCAGAACAGCAAAACACCGCGATGACTGTTCAGTGGGCAAACCTCAGCAACTTCACCCATGGCACCACAACGTTGAGCAATACGGGCATCAATCATGATGGTCCTTCAACGATTTCAGGTGTGGCAGATACCGGACGAGGCATCATCGTTGCGCTTTTGTCCGGCGGTCTCACCACATCCACGGACACCGGCTCCGCAAACTGCAATTTCATCCCGACTGCTGTCGTATTCGATGTGAGGTAAAGAAATCATGGTTGATCTACATCCTGTCAAACAAGAGATCTTCAACACTGAGGAATCCGTAAACACCGATCCTAAAGGTTTCCTCCGCGAAGTCGATATTTTTAAAGTAACCGATTTTGGCCTCTACATGGCACGCGGTGCCAACCACCCAAAGTTTGGATATTTGGAAAGCTGGCTCCTCCCCGATCTTGGCCTACGTGCCAATATTTTCCACTTCCGCAAAGGTGTCAACGAACGCCAAGATTTCTACATTGATGTCGCTGAAATCATGGTCGAAGATAATATTTGGACCACGCGAGATCTCTACGTTGATCTTGTCTCCGTATGCGGTGAGCCTGTGACCGTCATGGACATCGATGAATTGGCTGCTGCCACCTCTGCAGGTTTGATCACTGCAGATGATGCAGAACGCGCCATTGATGCAACATTGAATGCAGTCGAAGGAATCACTCGTCACGGCGATGACCCGATGCAATGGCTACGTTCCAAAGGGATCGAACTCACCTGGGCTGACGCCAGCCAAGTAGAGCTCGTCCCTGCAGAATAAGCAGAATAAGCTGTTATTTCTTAACAGCAGCCTTAATCTGCTCCTCATCCAAGTTTGAATCTTGGATTTCTTGACGCAACACTGCCTGCTCGGCTTCGCTCAATGCGCCGTCGTGTCCGATCTGCAGCAGATCCGCAATGCGCATACGGCGGTCAGATTCGTTGTAAATGCGAACTCGACCGCGGACCCATGCCACCATCATGACGGCAATAAGCAGCAGGCCAATGTAACCGAGTACTGGATACACATAGCCAACCAAATTCTTGAAGCCCACAAAGCTCAACACGAATCCAACTACTACCGTGATGACATAAACCAAGCGGAATCGCTCAGGGTTCTTCGCGGTCAATCGGCGGCCCAAAGCATAGAACATGCCCAGTGCAGTATTGAAAATCATTCCATAGATAACAACTGCCATTACCTGGCCTGCTACTGGACTCAAATTGTTAATAATCGTCAGCATAGGCATATCGTCTTGCCCAACTTCTTCCACTGCAGCAAACAGCGTCAAAGCGCTGATGATGATCAGGAATCCTAGAATTACTCCGCCGACTAAGCCACCTCGGCCAGCAACTCGTGGGTTAAACATAGATCCGCCGATCACAACTGCCATGGAGACAGCAACCATCAAGTTAAAGCCCACATAGTTAACTGCAGCAACCGCCCAATGGGGCAACGTTGTGCCCACAGCTAGAGCCGCAGCATCCAGTTGCTCAACTGGGCTGAAATCACCCTTCATCAAGGTATAAATCGATGCGATAGTGAGAAATACAATGATGAACGGGGTAATTGCACCAATAACAGTGGTGACCTTATCCACGTCGAGCATGCCAGCTGCTATTACGAGGAACACCATCAACACTGAGCCGATCCATAATGGAAGGCCCCACTGCTGATTCAGGTTGGATCCTGCACCAGCAAACATCACGAAACCAGTAGAGAACAGTGTCACCACGACACCGATATCCAAAATTTTAGAAAAGACCGGATGACTTACCCGGCGAAAAACCTCGCCGTGCTCTCCTGCGTTGAAATAGCTACCCAGCTGCAAAATAATCAGCGCCATCACGGCCATGATGACTGCAGAGACAATAACGCCCCATATTCCATCCACGCCAAAGGAAACAAAATACTGCATCACCTCTTGACCTGATGCGAAACCTGCGCCGATAATGATACCGACGAAGGCAAATGCCACTCTTAGGATTTGAATAATCATGGAACAAACCTTAGTAGGCTGATCTTTATGACCGTCACTTTATTCCATAATCCGCGTTGTTCCACCTCCAGAAATACCCTCACTTATCTCCGCGAAAAGGGCATTGAGCCGGAAGTTATTCAGTATTTGAAAGACACCCCCACTGCGGAAGAACTCCGAGAATTATTCACTACGCTTGGCATCCCCGTCCATGACGGCATCAGAACACGCGAGGCCGAGTATAAGGAACTAGGTCTTTCCGCCGAAATGCCAGAGCCTGAGCTTATCGACGCCATCCTCGCCCATCCCAAGCTTCTTCAGCGTCCCATTGTGGTGACGGCCAAAGGAGCGCGCATTGCGCGCCCAACAATCGATGTGGTTGACAGCATTTTATAGAGCAACCATCTAGACTGTCCTTTATGTCTCCTGCGTCATTTACCACCAAAGCTTTGTCCGTGCTCACTGCTTTTGCTCTTGCCTCTTCTGCGTTAGTGGCAGCAGCACCAGCACAGGCTTTGGCGAACGCACGCAACGCCACTGGATCTAGCGCAACCTCTGATGCCATGGTGCGACTTCAGATTGGGCAGACTGCATGTTCAGCAACCATGATCACTTCATCGTGGGCGCTCACTGCACGCCACTGCATCCCAGAATCTGGCAATGCGGGTGCCGCTGTTGGTTCCAGCACATTGAGCCCATTACAGCCAGTGGCTCAGGCCATCATTCACCCCACTGCAGACTTAGCTCTTGTTCAGCTACCAAACCAAATAAATGCCAGCACCGTCGATCTCTACGGCGCTCATGTACAACCTGGTGAAAGAGGTCAGGCTTCAGGTTGGGGCGGATACTCTGCGCTCGGACAGCAGGTTGTACAAGCTGCAGATGTCCAGGTCCAGCGTCGCGTAACTAATGTTCCAAGCCCAGACCGTGGTGCTGTCATGCTGGAAGGAACCGTTGCCAATGGACGCCTCATGCCTGGTGATTCCGGTGGGCCTTTGTATATCAATGGGCAGCTAGCCGGCGTTTTGAGCATGTCTACAGCTGATGAGCACAACGCTTCCCAAGCTGGAACTGTTGGTTGGTATATTCCAGTTGCAGAACACGCTGATTGGATTGCGCGCCACACCGGCAAGCCAATCCCGCCAATAGTTAGCGCCCCAGCACCACTTGTTGATGCCACTGCGCACCCTACGTTCATTCCAGCTCCGCAGCTGCACGCACCAACATCTTCTGACAATGTGTGGGCTGTAAGCAGCTTCTAAAATATGCTGATTCCCCTGTTGGTAGTCCTTATTCTGGGAGTAGTCTACATCTACACAGGAGTCTATTTCATCTACCGAGACCGACGTTTTAAAGCCAACGCCATCGAGGTTGATGCTGAAGTGACTGGTTTTCTAGAAGTAGAAGATGGTCGCTTTTTGATGCAATACAGATTTGAGTGGGATCATCATGACGTATTTGGAGTCTTGCCTAAATCCAGCCCTAAACCGATTACCACAAAAGGCGTGAAAATGCCTTTGCTCGTAAACAAGGATGATTCCACTCAGGTCAGGCGACTCACTGCCCGCAGAGATGCCACCTTGAGGATATTCCTCGTGTTAATAGGTGGCCTCATGGTGTGCATGGCTGTTCCGCTGCTCTTTTTTGTTGCTTAATTTCCGGCGCTAAAGCTGTGGGAAAATCTGCAAGCTCAAGGGTGCAAGCTTTGGGGAATGCGAGTCAAGAGGGAAATACGCTGCCTCAACGATTTCTTCATACACTGGCGGAATGCCATGGAGCTGTATATCTGCAATGAAAACATCGCAATCAACATCTCGGCCAGCTTCATTTGCTGCCTGTGCTTGAAACCTACCAAGATGACTCAATGAGGCAGGTTCAAGCGCAATGTGTAGCTCTTCTGCGACTTCTCGGATGGCTGCAGCTTGAGGTAATTCTCCGAGTTCTAATTTTCCACCGGGAAGCATAAACGCTGAGGTTCCTGCTTTACGCACACTAAGAACTTCATAGTTTTCATTCTGGAAAACCACCGCTGCGATACGAATTGCGCTAGACGGACTCAAAGTAGAGCCCTTCTGATCCATCGCCGCGTCGAAAAGCAATCTTCATCTCTTCCCGACTCGCGAAACCGACAAGGTGCCCGCCAAGAACTTGCTCAAAGCGCTCAATCAGCTCAGCTGGGGACTCAATATGAAGCAGCAACACGCCATCGCCTGCGATAAGGTCACAGGTGGCCGAACCATCAAAAGCAAAACGCTGATCTTCATGGTCAACACCTTTACCCAGCAAAACAACAGAGCCTCGTTTCTCTTCAGGATCCCACGTTGTGCTTAGCTTTTCACCCAGGTGATTGGTTAGCTGTTTTGCGTAACGAGAGGGGCGATCAGATTTGACGCGCGCGGTAGAGGTAACGATCATGGATCCTGATTCTATCGCCAAAGCGGCTAATCCTCTTCTTTCAGTCGTAGACCTGCATAGATGAGATCATGAAGTGGGGTTTCCACTCCCGCTTTACGTGCAGCACGCACAATTGCACCGGTCTGTGCCTCGAGTTCACTGTCTATGCCCGCCGCAATATCGCGCTGCATGGAACTAGTTGATTCCGCCGGCATCCGATCTGCAAAAGCTATCGTCCGTTCAACCGAATCTCTAGGCAAATCAACACCAGTGGCACGAGCCACCGCTGCGACTTCTTCCATCAAAGCTTCCAGGGAAGCCCTAAAATGCGTGCGTAAGACACCTAATTGCTTTTCGACGAAAGCCCCCAACCCGCCGAATGTTTCCACGAACATAGCTTTCTCCCAGACATCGACCAAAATATCGGGATGCAAAACACCATCAATGCCAGCGCGTTCAAGTGTTTGTGCAAAACTCTGTGACAGCTCTCCGGTATCACCAAACGTATAAGACAGCGGCCCACCATGATAAGACACCTGCGCGGGGCCATCGTGAACAAAAAATCCTCGAATGACCCCAGGCCACACTCGATCCTGCCCTAAGATTTCCGCCACAATACCCGCCGATTCAACCGAGTTTTGAGTTATTGCAACAACAGCTTTTTCAGGTAGGCCACGCAACATTTCACGCGGATCTACAGCCCCAGACAGCGCTTTCGTCGCAATCATCACCACATCCACGTCCTGCAGATCTTGCACGTGAGCAACTGCAGGAACAAAAACAATGCGTTCCCCATTGGCGTCTTTAACCCGTATGCCTTTAGACTTCAAAGATTCTAATGTTCTACCTCGTGCGACAAGTGTGACATCAGCTCCAGATTCCTGAAGCAATGCCCCGAAATACCCGCCCACTGCACCAACACCAACGATAGCTATTTTCATAACAGCCATCTTGCCTTAATGCAGTTAAAATTTATGATCATTACCCCTCACATTTTAAGGAGCTTCCCATGGCTGGTGGATTAGCAGCACTGTTGGATGATGTTGCAGCCATTACTCGAGCGGCTGCCGCCAGTCTCGATGATGTCACTGCAATGGCTGGAAAAACCAGCATCAAAGCAGCAGGTGTAGTTGTCGATGACGCTGCAGTTACTCCGCAATACGTTCAGGGTGTTAAACCTGCCAGAGAATTACCGATGATCTGGCGCATTGCCAAGGGCTCGCTGGTAAACAAGATCATCATCATTTTGCCCATCGCCCTACTCCTTTCTACATTCGCCCCGTGGGCTCTTACCCCCATTCTCATGCTTGGTGGTACCTATTTGTGCTTTGAGGGTGCAGAGAAAATCTGGCATTCCATTCATCAAAGGATCAAAGGCGAAGAACACAGCACCACTCCAAAATCTCAGGAGAGCCCCAAGTCCGAAGATCAGTTGGTCAAAAGTGCCATTACAACTGACTTAATTTTGTCCGCAGAGATCATGGTGATTTCACTTAATGAAATTTCTGATCAAACCATATGGATGCGGGCTGGTGTGCTGTTCATCGTTGGTGTTGGCATTACCGCGCTGGTGTACGGTGTTGTGGGCATTCTGGTGAAGATGGATGATGCTGGCCTGGCATTAACTCAACGTAATTCTTCTGCTGCTCAAAAATTTGGTCGTGGACTTGTCAAAGCCATGCCTATTGTTCTTCAAGTCATTTCTGTTCTTGGCGTTTTTGCCATGTTGTGGGTCGGTGGTCACATCATGGTCGTGGGTACAGAAGAGCTCGGCTGGACTCTTCCTTATCATCTTGTTCACGATTTAGAGACCTGGGCCCAGGGCATTGGAGGTAGCACTCTAGGATGGTTTGGTAATACTTTTGGATCCCTAGTTTTCGGTCTAGCGTGGGGCGCCATCATTACAACTATTATCCTCACAGCTAAGAGGATCTTTTCAAAAAAGAATTAGAAAATATAACCACTTTTGAGATTCAGGGCACATAAATAATTTTACGTAGCTATTATGATTCCTTAAGGCTACGATTGTTGAAATTCGCAGATATCGCCTCTACTACCGTATATGATAAGAGGTTAGTAAGGAAAGGGGGCTAACAAAATCAACACACCAATCCTCCGCTCAGATTTTCCTCAGCTTAGTTTCGAGGGAGAAATCTACTATCTGCATGCAACATCCTCAACTTTCCCCACTCATCACTTCGACTTAGAAAACGTCGATCGATCAGCCTTGGCGACCTTGATCAATCCAGAGCACCAAGAACGTTTTGTTGAAGCAGTTCTTGCTCCGCTGAACTCTGGAACGCAACTAGGTGTGTGGACACAAAAAACCTATATCGGCACAATTAAGCATCCCGAGATTCTGCTGAATTCTCAATTACTGCGGATTTTTGCCTCTGGCCATCTCATCGGCTGCAAACTCCATTTAACCCCCAGCCGTGGAGTTCTAGCCTCAATCATGTTGCCTGATCTTGATTTCGCAGTGATCATGAATAAAGTTCCGCATTCCACCAGTAGCCTTTTAGCTGGTGGCACAACGTGGCAAGTTGAACCAACAGCTAATTCTCCATTTAAGAATTTTTTGCCTCGATCCGCGGTCATCCTAGAACTCCATGAAATGCAATCTGTCCTCACTGTGTTCTACAACGGCACGGAATGCGGAGTGCTAGATATCGAAACCGCCGACGCGCTTTCATCTGCAGTGCGTTATTCCTATGACCGAGGAGTCCATCCCCTAGTCCGTGGCTACGTAACGCGCACTGACGCTAGTGTCTCTATAGAAATTGATGCTCTACCTCTTGAGTTATGGTCCAAAAAGCAACGGCGACTGCAACTTTTAGAGATTCCAACGCTTGTCTCATACCACCAGCATCCGGAAAGCTATCGTGAAGGAACTCGACGCCTCTCCCAAGCTCTTTTTGAGTGTTCAAAAAAGAAAAAAGCACTTAGCTTTGCAGACAAAGCCTTAAAGTACAGCCCCTATGTGACTCTGGCTGCTGGAGGTACAAGCCTTGTAGCTTCAGCTTTTATCAGTCAAAGCAGACTGTCCTATTTCATCATTGGATTGATTCTGGCTGCTCTTACCACAGTGGTTTTATTCGCGAAGAATCTGACTGGACATTCCCAATTCTGGAATCTATTTTCTTCCGTTGGATTAATGGCCTCACTACCAGCTTTTATCTTCGTGTCCGCAAATAACTATCTGGGCTCTGCTGATGTAGTCATTAATACTGAAGAATCTACAATATTTACTACTTTAGCGAATGCACCTTTGACACCTAGTGATATTCCCACTACTCCGGCTTCCGTTCCAGATTCTCTGGGAAGTACTGGGTTACAAGGTGAGACTGGAGCAAAAGTTTTTGCCTTCGAGAACCGAAATCCTCCGGTAGACTCCACACGCGTTCCTTCTGTAGAGCTTCAGATCAGCGCACCCATAACGTCAGTATCTAGCGCTCCCCCAGAATTCTTGTCGCCTGCTCCATCACAGATTCCCCCCACCAGCGAGGCTACTGTTGGAGGTAATGATAACAATGAGAGAAATGACTTCTCTCCCGAAGAAGCCCCAACTCTGGTTGCCACACCCCCACCGCTGCTATCTCCCCCTACCTTCATTAAGGCACCGCCTCCACCACCTCTAGACGGGGACCATGTAGGAAAATCTCCAGAGCCCACAGAACCAAAAACCTCCAGAGAGCATAGATCCCTCTGATATGTCCGCGGAGCCTTCGACAACCTCGAATTTCGCTCCTCAAAAAACTGACTCTAAGTCCAGCACAGAACCGCAAGAACCCTCAGGTAATCCTGTAGAAAATTCTGAAGAGGTTACTAGCCAAGAGATTTTCATCTGGGTTAGATAAGAAAAGAAGGGCTACAAACAGCAGTAGCTGTCTGTAGCCCTTCTTTGAACGTAATTTAGTTCAGCGCAGCAAGTGCTGCATCGTAATCAGGTTCAGTGGTGATTTCATCAACCAGCTGAGTATAAACAACCTTGCCGTTTTCATCAGCAACAATGACGGTGCGAGCCAAAAGGCCCTTTAGTGGAGATTCTTCGAGCACAATGCCGTTGTCCTCACCGAAGGTGGAACGGAATGCGGATGCTGCAGTGACGTTTTCGATGCCTTCTGCAGAGCAAAAACGACCCAGTGCGAATGGAAGGTCCTTGGACACACACAGCACAGTTGTGTTTTCTAGGCTTGCTGCTTCTTCATTGAACTTGCGGACAGATGCTGCACAAACGCCAGTATCTACTGATGGGAAGATGTTCAAAACAAGCTTACGACCCTGGAAGTCCTGTGCAGAGACCTCTCCGAGATCGGTGTTAACCAGAGTGAAGTCTGCCAAATTATCGCCTACCTGTGGCAGTTCGCCGGAGGTAGAAGTTTCGTTTCCTTGAAAATGTGTTTTTGCCATGGATCCCATACTAGGGAGACTTTTGTTTTGGTGCTAGAAAAGCTGTAACCTGCCAGAAATTGGTACTCTAGAGCACATGCAAAAAGCTGATTCCCACGATTGGATTACAGTCCATGGGGCCAATGAAAACAATCTAAAAAATGTGTCTGTTCGCATCCCAAAAAGGCGCCTGACGGTGTTCACTGGTGTGTCAGGTTCGGGTAAATCTTCCCTTGTTTTTGGCACCATCGCTGCGGAATCACGCCGGTTGATTAATGAAACCTATAGTACTTTCGTGCAGGGCTTCATGCCCTCGATGGCACGTCCCGATGTGGATCATCTGGAAGGCATCACCACCGCGATCATCGTGGATCAAGAACAGATGGGCGCTAATCCTAGGTCCACGGTTGGAACGGCTACAGATGCAACAGCTATGTTGCGCATTTTGTTCTCTCGTATCGCCGCACCAAACGCCGGTGGCCCTGGTGCGTATTCTTTCAACGTTCCTTCGGTATCTGCAGCTGGCGCCATCACAGTTGAAAAGGCTGGAAAATCCAAACGAGAAAAGGCTAACTTCAAACGCACCGGTGGCATGTGTCCGGCGTGCGAAGGCATGGGCCGGGCCTCAGACATCGACCTCAACGAGCTTTTCGACGCCTCCCTCTCCCTCAACGAAGACGCCCTCACCATCCCCGGCTATACACCGGGCGGATGGAATTATCGCATGTATTCCGAATCAGGGCTCTTCGACCCAACAAAACCCATCAAAGATTTCACTGATGAGGAACGCCACAACTTCCTTTATCTTGAACCCACCAAGATGAAAATCGCGGGCATCAATATGACTTATGAGGGTTTGATCCCTCGTATTCAAAAATCAATGCTGTCTAAAGACCGCGAAGGAATGCAAAAACATATCCGCACCTTCGTGGATCGTGCAGTTACCTTTATTCCCTGTCCAGCGTGTGGTGGCACTCGCCTGGCGCAACATGCTTTGGATTCTAAGATCAATGGCAAAAATATTGCGGAACTGTGCGCCATGGAAGTTCGTGATTTAGCACAGTGGATGAAAACTGTCGAAGCCCCATCCGTTGCTCCGCTTCTCACAGCCTTGACTGAAACGCTTGATAATTTCGTCGAGATTGGTTTGGGCTATATCCAACTTGATCGCCCTGCAGGCACTTTGTCTGGTGGCGAAGCGCAACGCACAAAGATGATTCGCCATTTGGGGTCAGCGCTCACCGATGTCACTTATGTCTTTGATGAACCCACCGCTGGTTTGCATGCATACGATATTGAACGCATGAATAAGCTGCTGCTCAATCTGCGAGATAAGGGCAATACTGTGCTCGTCGTGGAGCATAAGCCAGAAACTATTGCTATCGCAGATCATGTTATTGATCTCGGTCCGGGAGCTGGTTCAGCCGGTGGTGAGATCAAATTTGAGGGAAGCGTCGAAAAGCTTAAAGACAGCGACACCGTGACCGGCCGCCATTTTGCTGACCGTGCGTCATTGAAGGAATCTGTGCGTGCGCCACAAGGCGCGCTGGAGGTTCGCGGGGCCAACCGAAATAATTTGAACAATGTCGATGTGGACATTCCATTAGGTGTGCTCACCGCGATTTCAGGCGTGGCTGGTTCTGGAAAATCCTCGTTAATTCACGAAATTCCGCGCGATGAATCAGTAGTGTTCGTTGATCAAACAGCGATTCACGGTTCAAACCGTTCCAACCCTGCTACCTATACAGGCATGTTAGATTCCATTCGCAAAGCTTTTGCCAAGGCTAATGAGGTTAAACCTGCGCTATTTTCCCCAAATTCAGAAGGAGCATGCCCGAACTGTAAGGGCGCGGGATCTGTCTATGTGGATTTGGGCATGATGGCTGGGGTTTCTTCACCGTGTGAGGTGTGTGAAGGCAAGCGTTTTGATGAGTCTGTTTTGGACTATCACTTTGGTGGCAAGAATATCGCAGAAGTGCTGGGGTTATCGGCAGTCCAAGCGCATGAGTACTTCTCTGCTCCAGATTCCAAGATTTTGCCTGCGGCAAAGATCGCACAACGGCTTGTCGACGTCGGCCTCGGTTATATCACTCTCGGCCAGCCACTAACTACATTGTCGGGCGGTGAACGTCAGCGTTTGAAGCTAGCGACCCACATGGCTGACAAGGCCACCACCTTTATTTTGGATGAGCCCACGACTGGTTTGCACTTGGCGGACATAAAAACTTTGCTCAACCTTTTCGACCAGCTTGTTGATGCAGGAAAATCCGTCATCGTCATTGAACACCATTTGGGAGTACTCGCGCACGCGGATCACATCATTGATATCGGCCCTGGTGCGGGCTCAGATGGTGGTCGAGTTGTTTTTGAAGGAACTCCGACTGATCTCAGCAAAACTAATACTTTTACAGGTAATCACTTAAAAAGTTATGTAAATTAAGTATTTATGGATAACACCATTGACCTCGGCGCCATGCCCCAGTATGGAGTCGAGCATATTTCAATGCTCATCGCCGTTCTTGTTTTGTCGATAGCCGTGGTTCCACTTGCTCGCCGATATAATTTCGCATCAGCTTTTGGATGGGTGTTACTTAGCGCTGCAATATTCTGGATGGTATGGGGATTTTTACCTGGTAACTACAGCGTGGAAGGTTCCTGGCCATTCCATTTCTCAGATGCACTTCGTGTCATTGCTGCCATCGCTCTAATAACCCGTGCACGCTGGGCAGTATCGGTGACCATTTTATGGGGCACCACTATCAACGTAATGTCACTGATTACCCCAGATCTACAGTATGAACAGATCCCGCGGCTTGAATTTTTGATGTATTGGTTCTTACATATCGCAGTCTTTATTGCCGCAATTATGCTGGTATTTAGCTTCGGAGAAAAACCTGGTTCCTCCGGCGTCGTAGTAGCTTTCACGGTGACGATTAGCTGGGGAATCTTGTGTCTTGTCATCAACACATTGTTGGGCACCAACTACGGTTATCTCTCTACAGAGCCAGAATCAACATCAATTCTGGCGCTGCTAGGAGGATGGCCATTTTATATTGTCGCGGAAGTACTGATTCTCTCTGTCACGTGGACGCTATGGTCTTATCTGATCAATAAAATACCGGTTTCTTACCGTCCAAAGACCCGGAAAGATGCAGCATAACCACCATCAACTGCCAATGTTTCCGGAATAAATTCTTCTGGCTTAGGGTGATCTGGCAATGCTTCTAAATATTTTTTATGTGCTTGCAGAGAAGCTACACCGGCATCGACAGATTCCTGAGATACTTCCATGGTGTGCGTTGGCTCTGGATGTCCTGCAATCACGATAACATCAGCACCCCACGACTGGTGGCCTTCTTCCAAAAGCTCTGTCTGTGCCCAAGGATTAGCAGCATCACGGGTGGCATCAACACCTGCTAGACCAACAACTCGGTGGTCTGCTTGGTTTAGTCCACCGTATGCTTCCACCTCAAAGTTGGTAACAACCACGGCATTTGGTTTCCGCACCCGAATCTCTCGGGCAATATCTTTACGCAGCTCCAGGTTATAAACAAGCATGGAATCTGGGTGATTAAGGATGGTGAGGTTTTTCACGCCCACCTGATCACAGGCAGCCCTTTGTTCTGCGGCACGAAGCGGTCCAGTTTCTGCCGGGTCTAGTCCTTGAATTCCTGCTTCACCGTGAGTCAGAAGCAAATAGGATACTTCTACCCCAGCATCCGTCCATTCTTTCACCGCTGCGGAAAGCCCATATTCTGGATCATCCGGGTGGGCTACAACAACTAAAACGCTTGACCAGTCTTGCCATTGCAAAGTCTCTAATGCATTCATGCCCACCAGGCTACCCAAATCAGCCAAACATGCTCATCATGTAGACGACAAACAGCATCAACAACACGGATCCATGCACTGCATTTACTTTTTTAGAGCTAAACGCAATGGCAGTAACTGCAATCGTGGTTCCAAGCAGCAATAAATTGATGGGGGTCTCGCCTAATTGCACGTCTTGTCCGGTGATAATGCCAATGATGAGAACAGCTGGAATGGTCAGTCCTACGGTGGATACCTGAGCACCATGTGCCAGATTGCTCACTCGTTGGATTTCCCCAGTCCAGGCAGCTTTCAAGGATGTAATTGTTTCTGGCAAGAAGACAATCGTGGCAATGATTAATCCTGCCATCGCTACCGGTGCACCAAGTGATGCAAGCACCTCATCCATCACCGTAGCCATATCGTGGGAAAGCAAGACAATAGGTAGAACAGTCACGATCAACACTGCCCCGCGAAAAGGAACCTCCCACCGCGCAGCATTTCCGGCTTTTTCCGCTACTTCTACTTCTTGAAATTCTTGTGCTTGTGCACCCATTTGTCGGTAAAGGAAGAATCCATAAACAACTGCTGTCAACGTGGCAATAACAATGGCTTGTCCGGTGCTGTACTCCCCTAAAAGTGCCGGTACGGCAAAAGCGACTGCTGAAAAAGTTGCAATCAGTACCAAATAGGTAGGAGTACCCAGGCCATTGTGTGGCATGCTGCCATGCCTTAGTCCACCGATAAGCAGACATAATCCCACCACTAAGCCCATGATGATCATGGATACAGCCATCACAGAATCCCTGCCAGCGGTGGCACTTTCTGCTGGCCCCAACATCACTGCACAAATCAAAATGACTTCAATGATCACAATGGACAGCGTGAGGATGAGAGAGCCAAAAGGATCACCCAAAATATGGGCTAAGCGCTCTGCCATTTTGACCACGCCAAACGCACAGAACAAAATGATGGCGATAATCAAGCCAAGTTGGATAATCGACGGCAGGGCCAAGAGAGGAAGAATAACTATGGACGCCCATCCGATAATGATGCGGGCGTAATCAATTGGCTTTAACAAAGAAAACGGCATGTTCTCTGGTCAAACTTTCTTAAGAACTCTGGGCCGTTCCCAGACTGTCATAGAGTGCGACGGGTCGTCCCGCAGCTTCATTCGAACCTAGCACAATCTCATGATCTGCCTCAATGCCCTGGGCAAAGTGCACTCGTTCTTGCGCAGCCCACAACTCCCAAAATGGTGCATAGTCCGGATCTCTATCTAAGGCGCGTTGTTTTCTTAAAGACTCCGGTGCGGTTAAACGAACGGTCACTACATCACCCAGGGTAGTGGCGCGTTGAATGGTCTCGGCCGTTATTACACCAGAGCCTTCAATGATCAGGCTTTTTCCGGGTTCAAGCGACACCCATTCCCCGCGGCAATTTTCGTGCCAATCCCAAGAAAAATATCCCGGATTATCTGCCACCAAAATATCGCGGGCAACAATCTCAGAGGCTTGTGCAAGTCCGGTCCATCCTGGATAGAAATCATCCAAGTGCACCACATCAAACCCGGTATAGGAGCTCAAGTCTTCTGCCAGGGTGGTTTTACCTGCACCAGATTGCCCATCGATCAACACAATTTTCATGTGCCCAAAAACCTGAAGAAACCAGTCTGAATGGACACCACGATGGCTAAGGCTGAAATAGCTGCGCACACCACAATGAGCAGGACATCGCGAATACCTACACTAGATTCACGTGCCCACGTTCGACCATCTGGCGAGCGCCCAAAACCACGAGCTTCCATGGCGGTTGCCAACTTGGAACCACGGCGTAGTGAGAGGACTAAAAGACCAAAAGTCATGGTGAAAAAATGCTTAATCCTGCCCTGGTCTGCGATGCCGCGCGCACGCCGCGCTCTGGACATGGAATACCAGTCCTCGCGGAACAATGTCATAAGCCGGCTTCCCGCTACTGCTCCAATAACAAAACGCTCAGGAAGTTTCAGAATCTGAGCTAACCCATCACCCAAATCAGTGGGATCAATCCGTGCAATCAACACCACCACTGGCATGCCGATAGCCAAGACGCGCAGCCCAATGGCAGCAGCTAGAGCAAGGGAATTATCTGTGACATGGATGAGCAGGAAGCTAAAATATTCAGTGCCTTCCGGCCGGCCATATAACGCCATAGAAAGTGCAGCTATCGGTGCCATGAGTAGCAAAGGCCAGCCACGTTTCAGCAACATTTTCCAGCTCACACCAGCAAAAGGAGACAAGATAATGGTTGCTGCCAGCGCGATTGCCGCTGACATCACATCCACGCTCAGTAATAAAGGCGTGGTCAACACCATGAGCGCGATAATGCGGGTGACGGGGTTGATTGTGCTTAAAAGATTCACTGTCATCATCGTGGGTTTACCTCGATGTGATGATCACCAAGTGCTGCGATGAAATCTGGATCATGGGTGACTGAGACAACGCTAATTCCAGCTTCAGTCAGTTCGCGTAGCAATAAGATTAGTTCAGTAAAGGTTTCTGGATCTTGCCCAAATGTTGGTTCGTCCAAAATCACTAATTTAGGCGCTGCAACCAACGCTGTTGCCACAGAAAGTCGACGCTTTTCTCCCCCGCTTAACGTAAAAGGATTAGCGTGCTCTAAATGCCGCAACCTTAAGCGATCTAAAAGTTCCTCAACGCGATCTTGTGCGTGAACTTTCATGATTTTCGGGCCGATCTCCAGCTCATCACGCACGGTGCGCGCCACAAATTGATGCTCAGGATCCTGAAACACAGTGCCGATTCGTGCAGCAAGTTCCGCAGAACGCCACTTGTGCGGCGGCGAGTTCAAACCACCGCGCACTGCTTCAGATAATTCCAGGCGCCCCTTTTTAGGTGGAATCAAGCCACCCATGGTCAGCGCAAGTGTAGATTTTCCAGCACCATTCGGGCCAGTAATCACCGTCGAAGCACCTTCAGGCACCACAAAACTACGCACGGCACCCCAGCTGCACAACAGGTTGTCAGCCCACAAGATTGGCTTGCTTATCGACGGCTGCGCCACAGGCAACTGGCCCACTTTTAATAATTCTTCCGGTAAAACATCACATCCATCAGTAATGCTGATGATGCGATCAATGGTGTCTAACCACAGCTCATGGCGGTGTTCCACAACGATAAGTGTAGCACCAGTTTCACGGACTACCCGATCCACAGCTGCAACGACATCTCGTTGTCCTTGGGGATCTAAATTTGCGGTTGGCTCATCGAGCAAAATTAAACGTGCACCCATCGCAATGACACCAGCCAAAGCCAGACGTTGTTTTTGACCGCCAGAAAGATACTTCGTGGGATGGTGCAGTGGCAGCTCTAGCCCCACAAGTTGCAGGGCCCTCTCCACTCGTGGCCAAATCTCTGCGCGAGGAACTTTGAGGTTTTCGCAACCAAATGCCACATCATCGCCGATGCGGGAAGCAATAACCTGTGAATCTGGATCCTGGAGAACAAGGCCAATGGAGGGGGCGTCGACAAGCAATTCGCCAGTACTCACGCCCTCATCTGGACCGCCTAGAACGCCGGCGAGTGCGGCGAGCAGCGTAGATTTTCCTGCGCCTGAGGCGCCGGTGAGCAAGATGCGCTCACCTGGTGCGATCTCAAAGTTAATATTTTCTAACGCAGGATTTTCCCGCGATGCATGCCGGTAACCAAAATTACGCGCAACAACGCGCGTGCCTAAAGCTGTGGTCATTTCATTTCCCGACCAGCAGCAAAACGATCCAGGGCGCCAGTTCGTGCCAAAGCGCGAACCAAGAACCAACTGAGTAATCCTGCCAAAATCATGCCAGAAATCACCGAAGTAGTGGAATAAATAATGTTGAAGGAGAGCGTCTTCGCGAGATTTCCATAGAAGAACAGCTCAAGAATAATGCCACCCACAGCAGCACCGGCCCCGGCAAGCATGGCGATGGGCAGGTTGAAGCGACGGTAAAGGAACAATGCAAAGATGATTTCTGCGCCAAGCCCTTGGACAAGACCGGAATAAATAGTGGAAATACCAAACTGAGAAGCCAACGCTGCGGACACACATGCAGCAACAACTTCTACAAAGAGTGCAGCACCTGGTTTACGAATCACAAGCCCGCCGAGCACGCCGCCCAACAACCAGATTCCGATGGCCACGCCACCAAGGCCTGGAGTTAGTGCATGAAAAGCAGTAGTCCAGGCGTATCCGATGGAATTCCATACGATGAAAATTAATCCGCAGGCAACACCCAAAACAGATGCGATGACAATATCAATCACACGCCAAGAAGATTGCTGAGTATTTTTTTGCATGGCGAGATTTGCCATATTTTTCCTCCCTATCGCCGGCATTATCCGGATCAGGTTCTACGGTCGTGGCTCTGCCAGATCTCAGCCCGGTTTTTCACCGAGCACCCGTGCATATCAAGTTAAGTACGCGTTCACCTTAGCTTAATCAATAGGGAAAACATAGTATCGCGAAAAAGAAAGCACTAGTTTCTACTTCTACGTAACTCAGAACCCCTGAATCACACCCCTAGCCACACCCTTGTAATCTGAATTAAATGACTTTCCTGCTGGCTGTGAGCCCGACTTCAACTTAAACCACGTTCACACTGCGAACAGGTTGTGGCGGGACATACTTTCCCTTAGATTGAGGCCCAAATCACTATATGTGAAATATTTGACGAAGTTCATCTTCCGTTGAGAGTTAAAAGGAGCTTTTCCATGAATCACGTGCCAGTCGCAATCATCGGTGCCGGCCCAGCAGGCCTTACCCTCGCACACCTCCTCCACCTGCAGGGAGTGGAATCAATTGTCTTTGAATCCCGCACTCGCAAAGAAGTAGAAGAAACAGTTCGAGCAGGAATACTTGAACAAGGCACCCTGAACTTAATGCGGGAAACTGGAGTCGGCGCGCGCATGGAAGCAGAAGCCGATCACGATGAAGCAATCGATATCTCTATCAACAATGAACGCACCCGTATTCCACTGACTGAGCTCACTGGCCACAAAGTCGCCATCTACCCACAGCATGAATACCTCAAGGACTTCATTGCCAAGCGCATTGAAGATGGTGGCGCATTACTATTTAGCACCACCGTAGATTCAGTAGAAAACTACGAAGGCGATCTGGCAAAGGTCACCTACACCGAAGCAGATGGCTCTTCCACCACCATTACTACCGACTATGTCATTGCAGCCGATGGCTCCAATTCGCCATACCGCAAGCTGATTACCGAAGATGGTGGTGTCCGCGCCCGCCATGAATACCCTTATGCATGGTTCGGCATTTTGGTGGAAGCACCAAAAACCCAAAAAGAGCTCATCTACGCCACCCACCCTGAGGGCTTTGCTCTGATTTCTACCCGCACTGATGAAATTCAGCGCTACTACCTGCAGTGTAATCCTGAAGATACCCCAGATATGTGGTCCGATGATCGCATTTGGGATCAGCTACATCTGCGCGCAGACTCCCCAGGAATCACGGTTTCTGAAGGACGCATCTTTGACAAAGCCGTGCTCCGCTTCCGCTCTGCTGTAACTGAACCAATGCAAAAGGGCCGACTATTTCTCGCTGGCGATGCTGCACATACCGTGCCACCAACTGGTGCAAAGGGTCTCAACTTGGCAGTCGCCGATGTGTCCGTTCTTGCACCAGGCATTGTGCGCGCACTGAAAAAGAAGGACACCGGACTACTAGATAGCTACACTTCCCTTGCAGTTCCCCGCGTTTGGAAGGCACAGCATTTCTCTTATTGGATGAGCTCCATGCTGCACGCTGTCCCTGGTGAAGATCACTTTGCTACCCAGCGCCGATTCGCGGAACTGCGTTCCGTCCTGGATTCCCAGTCTGGACAGCGCTACCTCGCAGAACAATACGTTGGACTCGATCTCCCACGTTTTGAGGTTTAGGCTTCCACATTAAAGGTGACGATGATCTTTCTGAGATCATCGCCACCTTGTGGTTATTCTGCAGAAATACTCCACATCACACCATATTTATCAAAGACCTGCCCATAGGATCCACCCCACGGAGCAGTTTCAAATTTCATGGTTTCTGCGCCACCAGCTGCGACAATTTTATCGATCTTCTCGCGTCCATCTTCCACCGATTCCGCGTTGTACAACATGGAATATGCAGTGTCTTTGATGGGGAGTTCCTCTCCTATTGAGTCACCACCAGAAATCAGGGCGCCACCAGGAAAAGTGAGCACGCCATGAGCCAAGGCATCAGCTGGGGGTTCAAACGGCATGCCTTCCATCTGGGTTTGACCATAAGTCAGAAGGTTGAGGTCACCGCCAAAAATTTCTTGCCAATGCGTGAGTGCTTCAGAGGTATATCCATTGAAAGTAACGTAGGTGGAAATAGTGCCAGCCATGTTTTTCTCCCTAGAGCAAGGTTCGGAATTTTCCTTATGGTCGATTCTACGTGCTTTAAGCACGCCCGCCCACGGTGGCAAGTGCGAGGTGGCGGGGCGCGTCGACAAGCATCTCAGTTACTGTGGGGCAATGAATAATCACTTTGAACTCAAAGTCCCCGGCGGAAAACTTGTCGTAGTTGATGTCTCCACAGATTTGGATGCCATCGCAGATGTGAAGATTTCCGGCGATTTCTTCATTGAACCTGATGAGGCATTTTTCGCCCTTGGCCGTGCCCTTCAAGGCGCGTCAGTTGGTGATACAACTGACCGTCTGAAGGCAAAAATGGATGCGGCTTTAGCGGAATTCGATGATGTGGAGCTGCAAGGTTTTAGCACTGCCGACATCGCTTTAGCAGTGCGTCGAGCTGTTACTGGTGCACAAGATTTCACCGATTTTGACTGGGAGATTCTACATCCAGGAATCCTGCCTACTCCGGTAAATGTCGCTTTAGATGAACTTATTCTGGACCAAGTAGCCAAAGGCCAACGTGGACCAACCATGCGCATTTGGGATTGGGACGATCGCGCCACCGTCATTGGCAGCTTTCAGTCTTATGTCAATGAAATCAACCAAGAAGGCGTCGATGAACATGGTGTCACCGTTGTCCGCCGCATGTCCGGTGGTGGCGCAATGTTTATGGAAGGTGGCAACTGCATCACCTATTCCCTCTACGCGCCGGAATCTCTGGTGTCTGGTTTAAGTTATGAACAATCCTATGAATATCTGGATCGATGGGTGCTCGCAGCGCTGAAAGAACACGGCGTGGATGCGTGGTACGTACCGATCAATGACATCACCTCAACCGGCGGAAAAATTGGTGGCGCAGCCCAAAAACGTCGCAGCGGTGCAGTGCTTCACCATGTGACCATGTCTTATGACATCGATGCCGATATGATGACTCAGGTGCTGCGCATCGGCAAGGTCAAGATCTCCGATAAGGGTTTGCGCAGCGCAAAGAAGCGCGTGGATCCGCTGCGCCGCCAAACTGGTGCCTCCCGTGAACAAATTATCGATACCCTCAAAACCACCTTCGCTAATCGCTATGGCGCCACCGACGCTGAACTCAGTGACGAAGATTTTGCTGTGGTTCACGAACTGGTGAAAACCAAATACGCCACCGAAGAATGGACAAAGAGAGTTCAGTAGATGTCCATGGATCTTCATCACGTCGCCTCCGAACATGCACAAACCTTGCCATTGAGCACCAAAGAATTCCCCTTTGGTCCGGAACACGAAGTCTATAAAATTCGCGGCAAGGTGTTCCTGCTGCTCACTGTGCTGCGCGGTGAAGCCATCATCACGCTGAAATCTGACCCAGAAATTGGGGCATCATTAAGAACTACTTTTCCCACTATTGTGCCCGGTTATCACATGAATAAAGTGCATTGGATCAGTGTGAGTGCGGGGGAAAGAATCACAGAAGATTTGATAGAAGGACTAGTGGAAGAGTCCTATCAATTGGTGGTTTCTAGTTTGCCGGCCTCCAAACGACCTTGATGTAGCGCACAATGGATGGCATGAAAATCACTCGACATATTCATGCCTGTGTGGAAATCGAAGATCACGGTAATCGCATCATCATTGATCCCGGCACTTTTGGCGCCCCGAATCTTGAGGGTGCCACAATTTTGATTACCCATAATCATCCAGACCATGTTGATCCCGCAGTGCTCAAACCTGGGATGTCGATTTATGCACCTCGCTCCGTAGCTCACGCCATTCCGGTGGAATGCCACATCGTGGAGCACGGCCGAAATTTCACAGTTGGTTCCCTAAACGTGGAAGTTCTAGGTTCCGAACATGCGTTGATCAGCCATGCGCTTGCCGTAGCTGAAAATGTTGGGTACTTGATCAACGGCCGAGTTCTCCATCCTGGCGATGCTTTTCAGCCGTTGAAAAAGGTAGAATTAAGCCTGCTGCCGGTCAATGGTCCTTGGGTAAAAATGCTGGATGTAGAGGACTATTTAAGGAAATTTCCGCCGCAGCGTTTCATTGGTATCCATGACGGCATCATGAATGAACGTGGCTTGGCGATTAATAAGAAGTTCCTCACCGCACTCGCTGAGGCTTATGGTTCGCAATATTTAGCACTAGGTGAGGGAGAATCGGTAGAAATCTAGATTCTGCTCTAGATTCTGATCAGCGCCACACCCGCGATAATTACCAACAGGCCAATGAGCTGCGCAAGGTGAATGCGACGGCGTGGGCTGCCCAAAAATCCAAAGATATCGATCAGCAGGCTGGCAAGCATCATGCCCAACAGCATGACCACCACTGTTACGCCAGTACCGATAACAGGTCCTAAGTAGGCGGTGCTGAAAATAACCGTTGCGCCAATGACACCACCAAGCCACATCCACCATGGGTTTTTCTCGCCAGCGCCATTGATTCCGCGCCATTTGGTTCGAGTGAGCACAAGTAAGACAAAAAGCACTGTGGTTCCAACAGTAAAAGATACCAAGGCTGATTCAATGGCAGATCCCAGCACTGTGCCCAAATAACCGTTGACTGCCACCTGCGTGGCTTGGCACATGCCCATCACCACACCGAGAAGTCTCCAGAGCCAAACCGATGCTCCTTGAGCTTGTCCCTGGCCAGTGGTGGTTTTAGAGAACACTCCCACAACGGCAAGCGCGCCGAAAAGCACAGCTAGTGCACCTAAGATTCGCACCAGCGTCAAAGGAGTTTGGGGAGCATAGGCCACGCCGAAAGAATCAATAATCAGGCCCATGAGGATTTGCCCAGTGATCGGCAGAATAACAGTCTGGACGCTTCCTACCCGCGGGAATAATAAGATATTTCCGGTTAAGAGCACCACGCCCAACATGCCACCGGTAAAAATCCACCACGGTTCATCTGAAGTGTTTCCCAAGGAAGGATAGGGCTGTCCGCTGGTTATCCAGGTGGCAATGATGAGTGAAAATGTGCCCACCACAAAGGAGATAAATGATGCCAGGAGTGGCGCTCCCACAGACTGGCGCAACCTATTATTCACTGACGTTTGGAAAGGCATAATGGCTCCGGCCATCACTCCGAATAGCACTGCAAGCATGAGTTTCTCGCCTCTCCAACGCAATTATTTTAAAACCTTGAGCCATAGTAGACCGCTGACAGAACCTGTGAAACTCTTCCCTTAAAGTCAAAATGACTATAAGATAGCCTCCAAGTTAAAGTCAGATTGACCTTAAGGTGGTTCTTTGCCCGCTTCACCGGAAATCCAGGTGGCCGTGTCCACGATCATCTTTGCGCTGCGCCCAGGCCCACAAGATCTTCCCAGCTTGTGGACCCCTTTTGTCCCACGCACCAGAGAGCCACATTTAAACAAATGGGCACTGCCTGGCGGTTGGCTACCACCACATGAAGAACTAGAAGATGCCGCAGCACGCACCTTGGCAGAAACCACCGGCCTACACCCCAGCTATTTAGAGCAGCTCTATACCTTTGGTGGTGTAGACCGCTCCCCCACCGGAAGAGTTATTTCCGTGGTGTATTGGGCTTTGGTGCGCGCCGATGAAGCACTTAAAGCAATACCAGGTGAAAATGTGCAGTGGTTTCCCGCTGATCACCTTCCAGAGCTGGCTTTCGACCACAATGACATCGTCAACTATGCGCTGGAACGCCTGCGCACCAAGGTGGAATACGCAGAGATCGCGCACTCTTTCCTCGGAGAGAAATTCACCATCGCACAGCTGCGTTCCGTGCATGAAGCAGTGCTGGGCCAAAAACTCGATGCCGCCAATTTTCGAAGATCCGTGGCCACCTCACCCGATCTCATCGACACTGGCGAAGTGCTCGCGGGAACCCCGCACCGGCCACCAAAACTATTCCGATTCCAGCGCTAATCGCCATAAAAGGACCACACCATGACTACGTCAATTACTCCCTCAGTAAACCTCGCCCTGCAAAATACGCAAAGCTGCAATAGCGAACTTCAGCAGGGCCCCTGGCTGCTTGATCTTCCTGAGATGCCGGATACCTACGGGCCCGGCGCGTCGCAAAGCGATCTCATTCCAGCGCAGACGCCGCGCCAGCAAGTCCTGCCCGAGCGCTATCAACGCGCCAGCGATGAAGAACTACACGAAAAGATCCGCGCGGCAAAAGCTACGCTGGGTGACCGCGTGGTTATTCTTGGACACTTCTACCAGCGCGATGAAGTAATCCAGCATGCGGATTTTGTGGGAGATTCTTTTCAGCTTGCCCGCGCTGCCAAAACTAAACCCCAGGCAGAGGCCATTGTGTTCTGCGGTGTGCATTTTATGGCAGAAACCGCTGATCTGTTATCCACTGCTGAGCAATCAGTGATTCTTCCGAATCTGGCTGCCGGTTGTTCCATGGCGGATATGGCTGATCTTGATTCTGTGGAGGATTGCTGGGAGCAACTCACTGCAATTTATGGCGATGAAACCATCATCCCCGTGACATATATGAATTCCTCCGCGGCGCTTAAGGGATTCGTCGGAGAGCACGGTGGCATTGTTTGCACCTCTTCTAATGCGCGCGCCGTGCTGGAGTGGGCTTTTGAGCGTGGTCAGCGCGTGCTGTTCTTCCCTGATCAACATCTAGGCCGAAATACGGCAAAAGCCATGGGTATTAGCCTTGATCAGATGCCCTTGTGGAATCCGAATAAGCCTCTCGGCGGAAATACTGTAGCAGAGCTAGAGAATGCGAAAGTGCTGCTCTGGCATGGTTTTTGTTCCGTGCATAAGCGCTTTAGTGTCGCACAAATCGACAAGGCTCGCGCAGAATTCCCTGATGTGCACGTGATTGTGCATCCAGAATCCCCCATGGCAGTTGTGGATGCCGCAGATTCTTCCGGTTCCACCGATTTCATCGTCAAGGCGATTCAGGCAGCGCCTGCTGGTTCTACTTTTGCTATCGGAACTGAGATCAATTTGGTGCAGCGCCTGGCCGCGCAATATCCGCAGCACACCATTTTCTGCCTTGATCCGGTTATCTGCCCGTGTTCCACGATGTATCGCATCCACCCTGGCTACCTCGCCTGGGTGTTAGAAGAGTTGGTCGCAGGCAATGTGATCAACCAGATTTCCGTCTCTCAGGCTGTGGCTTCGCCTGCGCGCGTTGCTCTTGAACGCATGCTCTCTGTTGTTCCTTCAACCAAGAAAGCTTAAAATGCTCACTCCAATTGACCGTATCGTCAGCGCAGCCCTTGCCGAAGACGCACCCTGGGGCGATACCACCTCAGAGATATTTATCCCCGGCCACGCGCAGCTGAGCGCACAGGTTGTTGCCCGAGAACCGGGCATCTTTAGCGGGCAGGCGCTTTTCGACGTTTCCTTCCATCTGGTTGATCCTTCTGTGAAGGTTGTGCTGGAGGTCTCTGATGGCGAACGTTTTGATGCAGGCGATGTCTTGGGAACCGTCGCCGGAAATTCCAGAAGCATTCTTCGTTCCGAACGCATTGCTCTGAACTTTGTGCAAAGAACTTCAGGTATCGCCACGTTAACCTCACGCTATGTGGCAGAAGTAACCGGTACTAAAGCTCGCATTGTGGATACCCGCAAAACCACCCCGGGTTTAAGAATTATTGAGCGCCAAGCAGTACGCGACGGTGGCGGATTCAACCACCGCGCTACCCTGTCCGATGCTGTCATGGTGAAAGATAACCACCTCTCAGCAATTGCCTCCCAAGGTCTCTCAATCACTGAAGCGCTACTTTCGATGAAAGCGAAGCTTCCTCACACCACCCACGTGGAAGTGGAAGTTGATCGCATTGAACAAATCGAACCCGTCCTTGCAGCTGGCGTAGACACCATCATGTTAGATAATTTCACCATCGACCAGCTCATCGAAGGCGTAGAACTCATTGCCGGACGCGCACTCATTGAAGCTTCTGGTGGCGTCAATCTCAACACTGTCGGAAAAATCGCCTCAACCGGCGTAGATATCATTTCCGTCGGCGCACTCACCCACTCTGTGCGAGCCCTAGATCTAGGACTGGATATCTACTAATGCTCTACCTCGATAATGCTGCCACCTCCCCCGTACGCAAAGAAGCACTCGAAGCCATGTGGCCCTATCTCACTGGAGCTTTTGGCAATCCTTCTAGCCCACATGAACCAGGAAAACTTGCTGCTGCTGGATTAGAAGATGCTCGAAACAGAGTGGCACGCATTATCTGGGGACGGCCCTCACAGATCATCTTCACCTCAGGTGGAACTGAAGCCAACAATCTAGCCATCAAGGGCATCTGCCTAGCCAACCCCAAGGGCCGACACCTCATCACAACCACCATTGAACACGACAGCATCCTCAACGCAGCGCAATATCTAGAACGCTTCCATGCTTTCGAGATCACCTATCTCCGCCCAGATCGTAGCGGATTAATCTCCCCGCAGGATCTTGCAGCCACACTCAGACCAGACACCACCTTGGTCAGCATCGGTTATGCCAACAATGAGATAGGCACCATCCAACCACTCGTTGAATTAGCTCGAACCAGCACAGCACCATTTCATACTGATGCTGTTCAAGCAGCTCACCTCCCCTTTGACCTAGGTATAGATGCATTGAGTTTGTCCGGCCATAAATTCGGAGCCCCCAAAGGCATCGGTGTCTTATGGTCAAAACTTCCCCTCGAACCCCTCGTCCATGGCGGTGGACAAGAAAACGGCAAACGCAGCGGCACAGAGAACGTTGCAGGCGCTGTAGCTTTTGCCACAGCTTTAGAAATAGCACGCCAAGAAAGCTACCTAGACCTCAGTGAATTCATTTCTTCAGTATTAGAGATTCCCGGAGCAAGTTTGACAGGACATCCCACACATCGACTAGCCGGACATGCCTCATTTCTTTTTGAAGGCATCGGCTCAGAAACAGTCCTGCTCGAATTAGAACGCCACGGCATTGTCTGCTCCCCTGGTTCAGCTTGTGGATCCGGCGAAGTCTCCCATGTGCTCTTGGCCTTAGGTTTTGATGAAGACACCGCAAGAACTGCTGTGCGCTGTACTTTCAACACGAACCACAACGAAGAAGATGCACGCATTGCGGCTGCCGCACTAGCGGAGGCAGTTGCGGTTATTTCACGTACTTAAGATCATGTCGAGACAGCCAGTACTAGGCAAAGAGAAAATGGAAGAAGACATGCATTCGGCTGCTTTTAGCAGAGATCGGTCGAACCGCATTTCGAACATTTTTTTCGGGTTCGCGGTAAAAGACATATCCATGCAACAGACGCAATAGCTGCACCAAAGATTAACGATACTGGATCCATTATCTATTCCTTTGAATTCTTAGAAGGTTGCTGCAGAGCTAATATTTTCACATGTTGAAGGTTGCCAGGGAGCGCATTTTGCAGCAGATCAGCATCACCAATCTGCACATCTGCGAAGACAAAAGGCACTCCCTGCCCAGTCCAGAACGAACGTCGATCCATCAACTGCACATGCACATGGGGCTCACTACTGTTACCTGAATTTCCGCATTCGGCAATCACTTGGCCCGCATGAACTCTATCTCCTACGGCAACAAGCGCTGATCCACTTTTAAGATGTGCAACTACAGCAAAAACACCATCATCGCTGCGGATAGTCACATGGTTGCCGATGATGAACTTGGGCCCAGCCAACTCACGAAGCGCACCTTCGACCAGCATGTACAAGACGCTGAGAGTACCTGAACGTGCCCGATGATCACGCAGCGCGTCCAACACACTAACAACCTGACCATCGATCATTGCACGAACAGGCTGACCAAATGCGGGATAGTCCTCGGGGCGTCTCATAACTGGACCGACCCCAAACGTTGGCCGTTTCTGATCTACTGGCTCATAAACCAGGTCAATTGCATAGGACTGTCCATAAGCGCGAACTCCGTGACTGGGCACCTTATTGACGGGGCTATTCATACCTAGCCACCGCCCATCCACAGGAGGAACGATACTGATTGTTTCGCTTACTGGTAGCCACTTCGGCACCAGCACGGCCACGAGCATAGCAATGAGCATGCCAGTAATACCCAGCCACGGTAGCCCCAGAAAGATCATGTCAAGCGCCTCTGACTGAGGGATAAATCGGCGAAATGCTCCAAGCAGACACAGCACAATGGCGACGAAAAGAATAACTCCTCGCACGCGGTAAAGCCTTATAAGAAAATTCATCAGTGGTCCGAAGCAACAATGCAGGCTAACAAAGGCACTACCCGAGCCGGTGGGACTTCATAACTGCCCCGGCCGCTCTGTTTAAGCCACCCACTCGATAACAACTGCCGGAGGTGATGATGAAGCTGCCCCGTCGTACCTAAAGATTCAATTGATGTGAGTTCTGCTGTGGAGTGAATACCAGAAAGAATATGTCGCAAGAGCTCCAGGCGCATTGGATGACCCAGCGCAGCAAATGCTGTTGCACGCTCTTCCCACTCTATTTCGAAGAGACCAGTAGTTCCTGCTGTTTGTTGCCAGGAGACCGGAGCGCCAGTTGGGAGTGTTACCGCACCCACCAGCGTCACCGCCCCTTGTTCTGTTGATGCGTGCTCCCCCAACCTGGACCGCAATCCCGACAGAGCCCAAAAATCATCATTTGTTTGTGGTATAGATGACTCTGAATCAGCCTGATCGGGCTGCTCTTTTGCAGTTGTACTTTCCAATGAGGCCACTCTTATCGCGAGGTCTCGGATCTCTTGCCGAAGTTCGTTCAGTACTGTTTCATCACCCATACCTACGATAGTACGTAAAAACGTATTAACAACCAAGTTATTTTTAAGCCAGTGAATACCTAAAATCACGCACCACAAACAAAAGTGCCGGATTCATTACTGAATCCGGCACTTACACTAGAAATTAAAAAGAAGCTTTAGGCCTGCGCAAATCCCTTTGTAGCCCGATCAGTACGAGCGTGGGTAAAGAGGTAGAAGATTCCGGCAACTACGCCAAGGCCTGCAAGCACTGCATACATTGGCCCGAAACCAATCATGGCCGATACGGCACCAAGAATAATTGGTCCAAAGCCGAAACCAAGATCTACGAAGAGGAAAAGCGTGGAAAAGGCGGTGCCAAATTCGGCCTTATCCACTACACCAACTGCAATGGATTGCACTGCCGGCATAAGGGTTCCATAGCCAAGACCTGCAATGATGCCAGAGACAACAACGTGCCAATTTGCAGTAGCCAAGGACAAAATAATCAACGAGATAACGAAAAAGAACACACCAAAATAGACCACAATATTATCGCCACGACGGTCCTGTAGTTTGCCAAGGTAACTGCGCATCACAAACATCGAGACCGCGTAGGCGATGAAGAACAGTCCTGCACCGGTGATCAAATCTCGTTCTTCCGCAAAGGCGTTGATATATGAAATCACACCTGAATAGGCGAAACAGATCAAGAGGATAAAGAATCCGATTGGGACAATTTTCGGATTGAGGATTGATTTAAAGCTGAATTTTGCACGTTCGCCAGTTGGTTCCGGGTCTGTTGTTTTGAAGTACATGAGCACAGTAGAAATCAGGCACAGAATCGCCGTTGCGAAAACAACGATGAACAACATGCCATAGTCGAAGGTTCCAATAACAAACAACGCAAGTGCAGGTCCCAATGCTGCAGAAACAGTGGTTCCTAACGCAAGGTAGCCGGTGCCTTCTGAACGTCGTGCAGCTGGGATCAGTTCTTGAACCATCGCCATAATTGCTGTCGCGGCGAATGCATATCCCACGCCGTGAATAAACCTATTCACGTACAGCAGTGGCAAAGAATCAATGGGGATGTACAGCGCGCAGGTAATCGTGGTGACAATAACAGAGATGAGGACGATCTTGCGGCGGCCAAAGCGGTCAATAATATAGCCAGAGAAGAATCGGGAGAACACTGCACCAATCACAATCGAACTGGTGGCAAAACCTGCTGCCGTTTCAGAGGCTTGAAACTCTTTGATTGCGTAAAGAGCCATGGTTGTGATGAGGAAGTAGAACACCAGAAATTGTAAAAAGTTGGCGATCCAACCCATAACAAATGTTGGTGTAAAGAGTTTCCCATCTTCAGTTACGGGCACTATTCTCCTTTAAAAACACTTTTGCATTATGCAATTCTAATTACTCAATAAAACTACCATGTATATTGCACTATGCAACTGCCCTGCTAGAATGAATTAATTCTTTGATTTCACTTAAGAATCCACCCAAGGGAGCGAATTACCATAGTGCACGCAGATCCAGCAGAGTTCGACAATAACGACGCCCTCGATCAACTCACCTATGAGATCATTTTGCTCACCCGATATGGAGTGCAAAATACTCCAACAAGAAACCGTGAAGCCATCATGGATCGCAGTGCCCTTATTCTGCTTGCCCGTTTGGATGCCCAGGGACCTATGACAGTAAATGAGTTGGCAGAAGGATTCGGACTCAATGTGTCAACCATTCATCGACAGCTTAAAGCTGCGATCACCAATGGTCTCATCGAGGTCGTGGAAGATCCCGCATCACCTGCAAAGTTGCATCGCCCCACAACTTTAGGAAAAGAAAAGCTCCAACAAGAGCTACAGGCGCGTCAGCAGGATCTTTCCAGAATCCTTGAGGGTTGGGATCCAGAAGACATCAAACTTCATACCGAGTTCATGCGCAAGCACAACGAGAGCCTAGAGAACTATCTTGACCTGAAGTGGCCACGTCCTTAACCCTGTAGAAGTTATGTGACTACATTACTTCCACTCTTCATTCCCCAATGATATAAAAGATCTATTAAGAAAACCTTAATTATTTGGCAAGGGGGACTTTAATGAAAGCCGCACCAACGACACTTGCAGCGCTTTTAGCCCTTTCGGCATTAACCCTGGTGGTCGCTAGTACAGATTCCTTCGAGACGGAATAAAGGGCTTAAGCCTTTTTCACCACGCTGGACTTGAGTCGCATTTGACCAAATCCTGGAACCTTGGCTTCGATATCGTGGCCGTCAACTGGCTCTTCCAAAAGGCGAATGCCGCTTACCTTGGTACCGATCTTGATGGCACCGCCACCTTTAACTTTCAGGCTTTTCACGATGGACACGGCATCGCCATCGACCAGGACGTTTCCTACAGAGTCTTTGATAACTGCTGCGGTTTCTTCGACGGTTTCGCCTTCTACCCATTCATGGGCACACATTGGGCAAACAAGGACGCCGCCATTTTCGTAGGTGTATTCACTGCTGCACTCAGGGCAAGGGGCTAATTGATTGTCAGACATAAATATAGGATTCTAGCTGATCTTACTGGTCACAGCACAAAAAGCACTCTTTCTGTTAGCCTGCGAGCATGACTTCGATTAAAGCCACTCGCACAAGCCCTAATACTTATACTGTGGTTAATGATTCTGGCGCGCAGTTACACATCAGTACACCTGGTGTTCCAGGAACCTTCTCCCCTGCTGAACTATTACAAGCTGCAGTTGCAGGTTGTGCTTCTTTATCTGCAGAAGCTCAGCTTGCGCACCATTTGGGGCCAGATTTTCAAGCAACCGCCACTGTTGATTCCACCGAGTCGGCAGGATTGATTACTGATTTATTGTTTCAGCTACAGGTTGATCTACAAGGCCTAGACCCCGCTGCCCAAGACAAACTCCTGGCAAGCACGGCAAAGAAAATTGACCGTTTATGTGCCATCAAACGGTCAATTCACAACGGCATTAACACTCAGACAGTTATAGTTCCTTAACTGTTCCGGCTTCCACATGCCAACGGCGGTTGGTCTGCACCGCATCCAGCATCCGCCTGTCATGGGTAACCAGCAGCAATACCCCATCATAGGATTCCAAGGCCTGCTCTAGTTGCTCGATCGCTTCCAGATCCAGGTGGTTGGTGGGCTCATCAAGAACAAGCACGTTGACACCGCGGACCTGCAGCAGCGCAAGCCCGGCGCGCGTGCGCTCGCCTGGAGAAAGCTTTTCGACGTCTCGTTCCACATGGTTATCATTGAGCCCAAATTTTGCCAGGAGTGTGCGGACCTCGCTGATAGGAAGGTCTGGAACATACTTTTCAAATGCGTCAAGCAGTGGTGATTGTGGATCTAGCAATGCGCGGGCCTGATCAATTTCACCAATTGCCACGCTGGTACCCATGGTGGAGCTACCGCTTGTTGGTTCTTGGTGGCCTAAAAGGCCTCGCAGCAGTGTAGATTTTCCAGCGCCGTTGGGTCCGGTAATGCCAATGCGATCGCCAGCATTTACTTGGATGGAGACTGGACCCAAAGTGAAATCATCTTGGGTAAAGCTTGCGTTGTTGAGTGTGGCAACAACGGAGCTAGATCGTGGTGCTTTACCTACGCTGAATTGGAGTTTCCATTCTTTGCGTGGCTCTTCCACTTCTTCTAGGCGAGCAATACGGCTTTCCATTTGGCGGACTTTTTGAGCCTGCTTTTCGCTGGATTCGGTGGCTGCTTTGCGGCGGATTTTATCGTTGTCTGGCGCCTTTTTGATGGCATTGCGCACACCTTGGCTAGACCATTCGCGTTGTGTTCTTGCGCGTGCGACAAGGTCTTTTTTCTTGTCAGCGAATTCTTCATATTGATCGCGGGCGTGTTGGCGAAGTACTGCGCGTTCTTCCAAATAAGAATCGTATCCACCGCCATAGACTTGGTGGGAGTTTTGGTACAGATCAAGTTCCAGCACGGTGGTGACACAGCGGGAGAGAAACTCACGGTCGTGGCTGACCAGTACTACTCCCCCACGCAGGCCTTGGACAAAGTTCTCCAATTTTTCTAGGCCATCAAGGTCAAGGTCGTTGGTGGGTTCATCAAGAAGCACAATGTCGAACCGCGACAGCAAGAGTGCGGCTAAGCCTACTCGGGCGGCTTGTCCACCAGATAGCCCTGCCATCATGGTGTCAATGGGGAGCTCGAAACCAAGTTCTGCAAGCACCTGAGGAATACGATCTTCGAGGTCTGCTGCGCCACTGGCCATCCAACGATCAAGAGCTTCGGCGTAATCATCGGCAAGCTTTGTGTTTTCTGGATCAACGCCAAATGCTTCAGCCGTGTCATCCATGGCAGTAGTTGCTGCGGCGCATCCTGTGCGTCGTGCAATATAGTCTGCGATTGTTTCATCAGCACGGCGACTGTGTTCCTGTGGAAGGTAACCCACAAATGCATCAGGAGGTGACAGCGCAATGGATCCAGCCTGTGGGTTTTCCACACCGGCGAGGATCTTCAAAAAAGTAGATTTACCTGCGCCGTTTACACCCACCACGCCAACGATATCTCCGGCGGCAACGGTGAGGTTCACGTTGTTAAAGAGTGTGCGGTGTCCGTAGCCACCGGAGAGGTTTTGCACCACAAGGGTTTCAGTCATGGATCTATTGTGACACTAGGCGTCGATAAGCAATTTATTAAGCCCATGCCTTGAACTGCTGCGCCGAGGTGGCGCTCAGCCATTTTTGCCAGAGCGGGCCGAAGGTCACGCGGCGCACGCCGAGCCCGGCAAGCGTAGCTAGCCCTCCCGCGCCGTGTCCATCGACGGGGTGAGCAGTAACATTAACAGGCACCGATACTGCCGCGACCAGGCGTTCTATTTGATCTGCAGTAGTCAACCCCACCGGATATACCGAGCGGGCGCCTGCCTGTTCCATCAACTTGATGCGCTTGATAGCTTCCACCATCGGATCATCGAATACCTCTGACCCAAGTTTTACCGCATCAGTTCGGCCGTTGATCACAAACTCCACACCAGCAGTATCTGCAGCTTCTCGCGCAGCCGCAATATAATCTGCATGTTCTTGGGCCTCACGGACTCGTTTGTCCTCGCGGTGCACAACATCTTCGATATTCGCACCAACTGCGCCAGCTTCAAGAAGTCGCTCAATCAGCTCCGCAGGATCAAGACCATAACCGGATTCCACATCAACGCTCACTGGGAGAGCTACCGCAGAAGTGATCTTTTTGACCACGTTGAGGTACTCCACAAAATCCATATTTTCGCCATCTGAACTGCCGATTGCGTCTGCCACTGGATGACTGCCCACTGTCAGACCGGGGAAACCTGCTTCCTCCGCAACCCCTGCACTCCAGGTATCCCAAGCAGTGGGCAGGACGAGTAATTTTCCGGATTCGTGGGCTTTGGCAAAATCAGCCGCCAATGTTTGAAGATGAGACATATCGTGCTCCTTAAAAGTTTTGGCTTGTGGCAATGCGTATAACTGCCACCCTACTCAAACAAGCGGCCACGGGAACTGACGATGCGATCTCGCCTGAGGCAAAAATGGCAATCGCTGAATCCTTGACGCTCTCCGCTGCAAAGCTTCAATTTCTACTGGATGTAAAAGTTCTCCTAATTCTGCAGGAACCTCATCAAGCAACGGCTCCACCGCTGTAATCAATTCATCTGAAATTGTGCAGCCCGCGAAATCCCATATCACCGTGCGTAATTTAGGCTCTACTGAAAAACACAATCCATGATCAATGCCCCAAATATGATCTTCTTCCAACAGCACATGCCCTGATTTTCGATCAGTGTTGTTACACAACAAATCAAACACAGCCATGCGCACAAACTGTTGATGCAGATCTGGGCGGGTATCAAAAAGCTGGAAATAATGCTCCCCATTGTTATGCACAAACCACTGCATGGAGCCCACCCCAGCGGGGGCATCCTCCACAATGATGGTTGGTGGCACAAGATGCCAGCCTAAAAACTCACTGAGCACAAAGGCAGCGCGTTCCCGTCGATAAAGTCCCGGAGGAAAATCCCATAGCGGTTGCTCACCCAATTCAGGTTTATAGACAGCCCACGCATAATCATCGGCTAATTCCAGATCAACAATAAAACCAACGTTGCTGGACTCCACTAATTGCTCAACAATGCCTAAATCGCCTTCTCTCAGCAATTTCAGCTCACGCTCAAAAGGTGAAGTAATCACTGCTGTGGCCTCAAATATTCCAAAGACCCAGTGCGGGAATTCGTGACAAGCATCCGAGTGCCCGTGCTCTGGAATTCCACGGCAGATATTGATGCCGTATCAATATGGATCTTCTGAAATAAGTCTAAGGGCGTGCCCACAAAATATGCCACGGCGGCTTTGATCGTATCTGCGTGACTGAAGGCTGCAATCACTTCGCCTTCATGGCGGTGCGCAAGCTGTTCGACTGTTGTAACCATGCGGTTTTGCATCTCTACAAAGCTTTCACCTTCAGGAAACCTGAAGGTAGATGGAGATTTTTGGACTTCTTTCCACTCTTCCAATTTGTTGAGATCGAGTAGTTTCTGCCCAGTCCACTGCCCAAAATCGCATTCCACAAGGCCTTGCTCAGTCAAGATCTCAAGATTATGCGACTTGCTTGTGGGAGCTGCAGTTTCTTGAGCACGTTCCATCGGAGATGCATACAAAGCAGCTAGCTCAAGCCCGGCCAATCTGCCTGAAACATCTGTCGCCTGAGCATGTCCCTGATCAGAAAGGTGCAACCCAGGAGTCCGGCCGGGCAATACCTGTCCGGTGGTTGGAGTTTGCCCATGGCGGATGAGCAAGACAATGGTGCTTTTCTGCGCTTCTTCAGCCTGCGTCATGCCTCGCCAGCATACCCCAGCTCACATAAATGATTAGGCTGTAAAGGTGTGAGCCTCCTGCCTAATGTGTCCCCAAATGTCTCCACTGTCGGTGAGCTGAAGGCCGCCGGCTACCAATACCGCCCTCTGCGCGTGGAAATCCGCGAAAACCTGCTGAGCAAACTCCGAAACGGCGAAGATCCCTGGCCTGGCCTCCACGGATTGCAGCACACGGTTATCCCGCAGGTAGAACGCGCGCTGATAGCCGGGCACGATATTGTGCTGCTCGGCGAGCGCGGCCAGGGTAAAACGCGGCTGCTCCGCGCGATTACTTCGCTTCTCGACGAGTGGATCCCCGCCTTGGCTGATTCCGAATTGCGCGAAGATCCTTTGGCACCCGTTACACAGACTGAGATCACCGATGACCACCTCATCACCTGGATTCACCGCGATGATCGCTACTCCGAAAAGCTTGCTACTCCAGATACTTCAGTGGCTGACTTAATCGGAGATGTAGATCCCATGCGTGTGGCCGAAGGCCGACGCCTTGGTGATCCTGACACCATCCACTTTGGTCTGATCCCACGTTCTAATCGAGGCATCGTTGCGATCAATGAGCTACCTGACCTGGCTGAAAGAATCCAGGTATCCATGCTCAATGTCATGGAAGAACGCGACATCCAAATTCGTGGCTATATGCTGCGTCTACCACTTGATGTGCTGGTTGTTGCCTCCGCAAACCCAGAAGATTATACCAACCGAGGCCGCATTATCACTCCGTTGAAAGATCGCTTCGGTGCAGAAATCCGCACGCATTATCCACTTGAATTAGAAGATGAAATTGCGGTTATCTCCCAGGAAGCCCATTTGGTAGCTGATGTGCCAAAGGTGCTCTTAGAGATCCTGGCACGCTATACCCGGTCGTTGAGGCAATCCCCTGCAGTTAACCAACGCTCTGGTGTTTCTGCTCGTTTTGCCATCGCTGGAGCAGAAACTATTGCAGCTGCTGCCCTGCACCGCGCAAGTATTCGTGGTGAATCAGAAGCTGTTGCCCGACTTGTTGATGTGGAATCAGCCGTAGAAGTTCTCGGCGGAAAAATTGAGTTTGAATCCGGTGAGGAAGGCCGCGAATGGGAAATCCTGGATTATGTCCTTCGCACCTCCACTGCTGAAGCGCTACGATCGACACTCCGTTCCCTGGATCTTAATCCGCTTATCGCAGCGCTTGACGGCAGTATCACGGTATCAACCGGCGCGAATGTCTCAGCCGAAGAGTTCCTCAATGGCCTGCCAGATCTCGGCGAAACCACGCTCTATGATGACATCGCCACCGCCTTTGGTGCAATCTCCGAAGGTGCCCGCGCCAACGCCATCGAGCTGGCTTTAGAAGGGTTGTTCCTCTCTAGGAAAATTGCCAAGGATTCTGGCGAAGGCGAAACCATTTACGGCTAAGGAGTTTTCCCATGACCCACCCCCTAGGTCCCCGTAGAAGCCGGTATAGCAGATACACCGGTGGCCCAGATCCACTCGCCCCACCGGTAGATCTCAGCGATGCGCTGCGTGAAATTGCAGAGGATGTCATGGCTGGATACTCCCCTGAGCAGGCTCTACGCGAATATCTGCGGCGAGGTACCAAGGGGTCTGATGGGTTTGATGAGCTCGCGTGGCAAGCTGCACAAAAACGCCAAGAATTGCTGCAGCGCAATAATCTTGGCGGCACCTTGCGCGAGGTCAAAGCTTTGCTTGACGACGCCCTGAAGCTGGAACGTGCACAACTTGCCAGAGACATCGACCTCGATGACACTGACCGCGCATTCAAAGAAATGCAGATCAGCAACCTCCCAGAGTCCACCCCAGCAGCAGTATCTGAACTGAACTCCTACGACTGGCAATCGGAGCAAGCTCGCCAGAAATTTGAGCAGATCCGAGACTTACTTGGCCGTGAAATGCTGGACCAACAATTCTCTGGAATGAAACAGGCACTGGAAGGAGCCACCGAAGAAGATAAAGCAGCAATTGCACAGATGCTGCACGACCTTAATGCTCTCCTTAATAAACACCGAGCAGGCACAGACACACCCACTGATTTCGCCAATTTCATGGCTGCACATGGTGCACACTTCCCGGAGAATCCGCGCACTATAGACGAACTCATTGATACCTTGGCTGCGAGATCTGCCGCGGCTCAACGCATGCTTAACTCCATGTCGGAAGAACAACGCAGAGAACTCTTAGAGCTTTCTGCCGAAGCTTTTGGCAGCCCACAGCTCCAGGAACTACTCGGAGATCTGGCTGGAAATCTCCAAGGGCTGCGCCCAGAACTCGATTGGAATAGCTCTGAAGAGTTCTCCGGTGACCAAGGAATGGGACTTGGTGATGGCACCGGTGCGATGCAAGATTTAGCTGAGCTAGATAACCTCGCGGAACAGCTGCGCCATTCACATACTGATCTCGATCTTGATGCAGTAAAACGTCAGCTTGGCCAAGAGGCAGCAGTTTCCGCAGAGCTGCTCAACAGCATTGATAAAGCACTGCAAGACAGCGGACTGTTGGGACGCTCCCCTGACGGCTCCTTAAAACTAAGTCCACAAGCCATGCGTCGCCTTGGAAAAGCACTTTTAGATAGCGCTACAGAACAGCTTTCCTCCCGCTCCGGAGCCCGCGATTCCCGCATCACCGGTACCAGTGGAGAACAAACAGGCAGCTCACGCCCCTATGAATTTGGTGATACCCAGCCGTGGGATGTCACACGCACAATCACCAACGCAATAACTAGAACGGCTAGCGCAGACACTAATGAAGCCTTAAAGATTCACCTCAACGACATCGAAGTCGTAGAAACTGAGCAACGCACCCAAAATGCAGTCGCGTTACTAGTAGATACCAGCTATTCCATGGCGGCCGAAGGTCGCTGGGTTCCCATGAAACAAACTGCTCTAGCATTGCATCATCTGATCAGCACTCGATTCCGCAATGATGAACTAGCCCTGATCACTTTCGGCAGACATGCGCTAACCACCGATATTAATCAGCTCACTGTCCTTCCCCCAGTTCATGAACAAGGCACCAATCTTCATCATGGATTGCTCTTGGCTGAAAGGTTTTTTGCACGACACCCGTCTATGCAACCCACACTGCTGATTGTCACAGACGGCGAACCCACAGCTTTCCTACAACCCGATGGACACGCATGGTTTAATTGGCCAACTGATCAAGAGACTCTATCCACTACGATCACCCAATTAGATAAAGTGACCAAACGTGGCACTCGCACGACTTTTTTCAGATTGGGCCATGATTACGGTCTGCAGAAATTCCTCAATCAATTAGCAGACCGCGTAGCTGGCCGAGTAGTAGCACCTGATCTAGATGGTTTAGGTGCCGCCGTAGTGGAGGAATACCTGCATTACAGGCACTAATCTCGGTTTACTGTCATAATGGTGTGGAATTCCGCCGTTGATAATGAGGGATAATGTCTAGACCAATCCACTTTGAAATCCATTCCAACGATGTTCCCAAAGCAGCCACATTCTATGCAGATATATTTGGTTGGACATACGAAGACTATTCTGCTTTTGCTGGAATGCCTTATTTCGGAATCCTCACAGGATCTGAAAATGAGCCCGGAATAAATGGTGCTCTTACGCAAAGAAAAGGCACAGCTGCAGCGGCCGGCGGACCCATAAATGGTGCTGTATTAACCATGGGAGTTGAAGATTTTGATGCCTGCGCAGAAAAAATCCTCACTGCTGGTGGAACTGTAGCACTAGAAAAATACGCACTCCCTGGAATGGCTTGGCAAGGATATTTCCTTGACTTAGATGGAAATGTTTTTGGAATCCACCAGCCAGATCACAACGCTGGTTAGTCATGGATACCCATCAGTCGGCTTTCCGTCTTGCTGCAGGTTTTTCTCTTCTCACCATGGCAATTATTTCTCCCATCGGCTTCCTTGTTGCCTTGCCACAAGGCCTTTTTAGTCTCACAGCTATTGTCGGTTTTATCGTTGCTACCTTAGACATTGCCGTCGCATTATTGCTGTTCCCGATTCTCAAAAGCGGGGGTTTCCTACTCTCAATAGTCATTTCCTTATTGAGAATCATCTATTCAATCGGTCTCTACATAGCCACAATCATTTTGATTGCTAGTTCTGATGGCGGGCAGTTTATATTCCTCTGGGACCGCATCTTAGGAATCTTTGGTCTACATTTACTCCTCTGTGGCATCGCGCTCTGGCGCTCACCTAACCTCCCCACACCAATTGGCATCTTATTAGTGTTAGCCGGCGGCGGATATGCTTTTGATGCACTGATGGTGTTTCTCAATATTGAGACCATCACCTTGTCTGAGTTCACCTTTATCGGCGAAGTGATCCTCTTAATATGGCTGATGTGGTCTGGATTTCAAGCATCCAAAATTTCTTCTGGCACACCTTCTGGATTTCGTCCTTCCTTGGATCGAAACTCCTGAACATAGGCCTGTACTGCAGTGGGCAGCGTTGCGAAAATAAACTGTTCCCCAACCCTGTCAGTAAACTTTGTTGGATCTAAACTTCTTTGCAGATCTTGTTTCACACGTGCCATAGCAAATCTAATTCCTTGATCTGCAAAAGTTGAGCGCAATTTTTCTAAAGCATCTACAGCGGTGAGATCAACTTCAGTATTTGCCTCAGCATTCAATAAAAACCAGTGCACAGGCTGTTCAGAGTTATCTACTGCCTCAATTGCACGTGCAAAGAAATCATCAGCATTGGCAAAAAATAGTGGCGAATCATATCTAAACACCACTAACCCTTCGACTGGAATGGAATCAGAATAATCCTGCAAGCTATGCATTCCAGCTATTCCAGGTGCATACCCCAATACATCAGCATAGGGTTTTGTAATCCTTCGAATGAGATCCAAAATGGAAATCGCCACTGCCACTCCGATACCAGCCAAAACGCCAAAAAACACTACTGCAACCGCAGTACCAGCAGTAATGATCAACTCACTTTTCCGGAAATGTGCAATTCTTCTAACTTCTGCCACATCAATAAGTTGCGTAGCAGCATAAATCACTAATGCACCCAACGCCGCAACTGGAAAAGTTTCTAAGATCGGTCCCGCAAATACTAGAACCATCACCACCAGCATGATCACCACGCAAGAATGAATTTGTGTGCGTGCGCCAGCAGTATCTCCTAACACGGTGCGCGAACCGCTAGAAGAGACCGGAAATCCCTGAAAGAAGCCATTGGCAATATTGGCAGCGCCTAAAGCCAATAACTCTTGATTGGAATCAATGACCTCCCCCTTACCAGAAGCAAATGCTCTGGCGGTCAAAATATTATCTGAGAATCCCACCACGGCAATACCAATCGCATAAGGCAACAAAGACCAGATCTCTACATCACCGAAATTGGGGACTCTTAATGTAGGCAACCCTCGAGGCACTTCCCCGATAACATCCAAACCGAACTTGTCTAACCCGAAAATAGCCACTGCCCCGGCTGCTAAAAGCAGCGCAAATAACGAGGTCGGGGCTTTGGGAAATTTCCACTTCGCGGCATACAGCATGATTAAAACTGCGCCAGCCATGACTAATGTCGGAATATGAACTAAGTGCACCTGTTGGAAAAATGAACGCAACTCTTGCCACGTATTGTCCCCTAATACGTCAACTTGTGTCACTTTGGACAATTGACTGACGATCATCAACAGTGCAATGCCAATGAGATAACCAATCAGCACTGGTCGAGACAACAATCTGGTTAAAAATCCCAGACGACTAACAAAACCTACGATACAGACTATTCCCACTGCAATCGCCATGATTGCAGCTACTTCCGCATATCTTTCTGGTCCACCTGCAGCACCAACTAATGCGCCAACGCCTGCTGCTGCCATCAGTGCAGTGGTGGATTCCGGCCCGATGGATAGTTTTCTCGAGGTACCCAGAAAAAAGTACACAATCATCGGCATGAGAACTGCCCAGAGCCCAACAACGGGAGGAAGACCTGCAATAACGGCATAAGCCATCACCTGCGGAATGAGATAAGCCGCCACTGTTAAGCCGGCAATGACATCACCTTTAAACCAGGAACGTTGATATTCTCGCAAAGCGGTAACCCCTGGAAAAATACGACCTAGCTTCTCCTTCATGCTCTATAACGTACCTAGAAAACTCACGTCAAAAGGTGTTTTAAGAAGCTAAAATCAATTCTTTCAAGACACCTCTGAATCGCTAAAAACCCTGAGTTCCTGGGTTTGAGGTTTCCAATAAGCTGCGGTGACAGCCGTAATCTCTTTGAAATGCGTCGATGTTACCTCATTCAATGCATAAAGGTACTCTGGAACAATCTCTTTTGGCAGCCGCAGTCCCATGGTCAAATGAGGTGTCCACCGTCTGCCTCGACCATCCGGATTAAGACCGCTAAGTTCCCTAGCAGCAGCTTCCAGCTCTTCAGAAGCTTCAAGCAACCATGCAACCGTCTGTTTTCTTTTGGTCCCGAAGACCACAGTCCCGACCCGCGCAAAGCGGGCTGGAATCTCAGAAGGAAGCAACGTGGCTGCGCGCTGCACAACATCTGCTGGCATCATTGGTGAAAATGTGATGGTGATATGAGGTGTTTGATTCTGCCGAGGAAAACCACGCTCTTCCAAACGATCGAAAATTTCTCGTATATATTTCTCCTCTGCAGGATCAAGATACAGCAAGATATTTTCAGGCGATGCCATTGTGTCTCACTCCTCTATTCATGCCGAATATTTCCCACCTGCAACTTTAATCAGTACTCCTGAAAGGCAGGAGCCTGAGCTTTTTGAGTAGCTTGTGCTTGCGGATTCAGTTGGACACACCAGCTGGGATAAACACGAAAACCTCGCTTGCCGGAACGTTGCCCCGAAATAATTCCCAGCTGATCCAAGTGCTTCGCGGTAAAGCGAAAAACTCCACGCTTGCCCAATTGTTCTACAAATACAAACAGTCCTGCGTGCACATTCTCGCTGTTAAACGGTCCGGTGTCTCCACTTTGCTCCCGTGTCCAGAAGGCCACAAAGGCACCGGGTTTAGTTGGAGTATTTCTCGACGTGCGAATATGCCACATTTCATTTCCGAACTTGGCGATGCCTGATTCATAATCACTATTTTGCGTTTCCGACATCACCTCAGCCATCATTCCGATGTGGGCTGCATATTCCTCAAACGCATTAAAACTCATTTGTTCAGGTTAGACCACTGAGCGTGCCACAGGCACGAAGCTAATTGCTTGTCGACGTCTCCCCTAGTCGGTGTATTCATCCTGCGTAAACATTCCAGAGCAAATTTATAGGATCATTTAGCAAGCCCTGGCTAGATGTCCATAAGATCAAGCAACAATCTGTTCAAAGGAATACATGAAACTTTTAATTATTGGCGGAAACAGTGGTACGGGCGCCCTGCTTGCAGAAGCTGCTCTCGCACAATCACATGAGGTGACTGTTGTTTCGCGCAGCGGATCAACCACTGCAGACCCACGCATTAAACAGCTCAACGGCGATGCTTCTGATCCGGGCTTCATCACTTCAGCGATTCACGGTGCCGATGCGGTAGCCATCACTGTGGGTGGCTCTAAAGGGGTGAAGAATGCTCGCTCACACGTCACTGAAACTGTCATCGGTGCAGTCTTCCCTGGGGGCTGGTGATTCCATCAGTCAGCTACCAGGCGCTATCGGATTCATAACAAAGGTACTGCTCGCCAAGCCTCTCACAGATCACATTGCTCAAGAAGAGCTCGTACAAGCATCTGGCTTAGAGTGGAATATCGTTCGACGCACTGGTCTAAACAATAAACCTGGCACTGGCAGCTGGATAGCTTTAGAAGTTGGAGAAGCAGGCCGGCTTAATGGATCAATTTCACGCCATGATCTAGCCGCATTCATGCTTCAGGTGTTGAGCGATCCCATAATCGTGCACAAGGCCTTCGGAATCAGCTCGAAATAGTCATCAAGCGTCATATCTAGCTGGGTGATATTGTGTCAAAAAACACCACAGTAAGGCGAGATTATGAGTGCACAACATCTACTCATTCCGTACAAAGGTATCGATGATATTCGATTCGGTATGACGCTTGAACAAGTCACACAGGTGCTCGGCACACCAGACCAAGTACGACACGAGGACATCGTTAATCTGACCTTTGCACAATACGGTGCCTCTGAGTTTAAGTTCGATGATGACACTGGCACGCTCATTGCCATTTTGGTGTACAAGCCAGGCCGCGGAAAGGCTATCCGTGAACAGCTAGGAAAAGTACCCTATGTGCCAGTATTTCACGATGAGATCGAGATCCTCGATAAAGATGGGTTCGAGTTGCTGTGTGAACGGGAGCAAACCACAGAAGGTATAGGCAACACCGGCGTATTATTCCCGAAGCTCGGCTTTCTGGTCACAGGATTTCGTAAGCGGGTTCCTGAGGGCAGATATCTCATTGCGTTTCCCCAAGAGCGGCTTAAATACTACGAAGAGTTATGGCTCAATGTATAAAACTAGCCCAGAGCAAAGCCTCAAGGCATGAAAAAACCGCCGCACCTCACGGTGTGGCGGTTATTCTTTACAAGCTAGTGGCTTAGAGCGCACGAACCTGCTGAGCCTGAGGACCCTTAGCGCCCTCGCCGACCTCGAACTCAACCGGCTGGTTCTCTTCGAGGGTGCGGAAGCCGCCACCCTGGATCTCAGAGTAGTGAACGAAAAGATCAGCAGATCCGTCAGCTGGAGCGATGAAGCCGAAGCCCTTTTCGCCGTTGAACCACTTAACAGTTCCCTGTGCCATATGTATTACCTTTTTCTAATGAGATCATGTACGGCCACCAGCATAGTTCACTAGCGTCCGGGTCGTTGGAACTCCTCGTCGACCATCAACTTCTGCAGTTACTGCACAGATGAGGAAAACTAGGCGCACGCGTATGCATCTCCCGCGAGCGACTAGACACTGCGCACAGAAACCGCGACCACCATCTAGTGTGCCACAGAATATGCAGGTCTCAAAGTCGAGCGGATTGCAGAGCCAACCACAGCATGGTAGGCACACAACGCCCCAATGCACAAGGGTACAGAACAGAATTACAAGGTCATACCTAATTGCACAATCACAATTCGAGTGAAACCTGCAGCCCACAGTACATTCTTTGAACAGCTCAGAGCATTACAAGCAAGATATCTACAATTACTCATGCACTAAACCATCCTGAAAAACACAGAAATAAGTAGCCCTCCACTAAGGGGTGCTAAAAACATAATTTTTACACAAAAATGACCCACACTTGAAAATAAGTGTGGGTCAGAGAGTCAATAAAAACTCTTGGTTTTTGTTCCTAGACGTTGAATTTAAAGTCTACGATGTCACCATCGGCCATAACGTAGTCCTTGCCTTCTTGGCGGACCTTGCCCTGTGACTTAGCGTCAGCCATGGAGCCAGCAGCGTCGAGGTCTGTGAAGGACACGATTTCTGCCTTGATGAAGCCACGCTCAAAATCAGAGTGAATAACGCCTGCAGCCTGAGGAGCGGTATCACCCTTGTTGATGGTCCATGCGCGTGTTTCCTTAGGACCGGCGGTGAGGTAGGTCTGCAGCCCTAGGGTCTCAAAGCCTGCGCGTGCGAGAGAGTGCAGTCCTGGCTCAGTCTGGCCAACGCCTTCTAGAAGTTCAGCAGCTTCATCTTCTTCGAGTTCAAGAAGTTCAGTCTCAGTCTGAGCGTCAAGGAAGACACAGTCAGCTGGTGCAACCAATGCGCGGAGTTCATCCTTCTTCGCATCATCGGTCAGTACTCCCTCATCGGAGTTGAAGACGTACAGGAAGGGCTTCGCAGTCATCAGGTGCAGGTCGCGGAGCAGTGCAAGATCGATGTCACCGCTCTTTTCTGCAGAGAACAGGGTGCGATCATCGCTCAAGATATCGAGAGCTTTCTTTGTCTCCGAGACGACGTCGAGAAGCGCCTTATCCTTGCGCGCATCCTTCTCAAGGCGTGGCAGCGCCTTTTCCACCGTCTGTAGATCCGCGAGGATCAGCTCGGTGTTAATCACCGCAATATCGGTTGCCGGGTTAACTTCACCGTCAACGTGGATAACGTTTTCGTCAGAGAAAGCGCGCACAACTTGGCAGATGGCGTCAGCTTCGCGGATATTAGCGAGGAAGGCGTTACCCATTCCTTCCCCCTCGGAAGCACCCTTGACGATGCCTGCGATATCCACGAAAGACACGGTTGCGGGCAGAATGCGCTCGGAGCCAAAGATTTCCGCAAGACGGTTCAAGCGGGAGTCAGGGAGCTCAACGAGTCCCACGTTTGGCTCGATGGTGGCGAATGGGTAATTCGCTGCAAGCACATCGTTGCGGGTCAGTGCATTGAACAGGGTGGACTTGCCAACGTTGGGCAGTCCGACAATTCCAAGAGTAAGGGTCACAGGCACATATCCTATCAATCCTCTTGAGGGAACCTAAATAACGCGGTAGAAAATTAGGTAGCAAACTTTTGAGAACTTCTACCTGTTGCACTGTTAAGATAATTTCAGCTTAATTTTGATCACCCCCGATTTTCCAGACAACGGCCACACCAGGCGTAGAACGAGGAGAGCGTTAGGTTCGGACCACACACAGGACTGTTCTGATGCTTGGGGCATTCTTATTAATCCTTCATGCATGACTGGAGACGCTCTTAAATATGTCAACTCCACAACATGCGGCCTCAACAACTGCCCCAAAAGGCGAGCGCCGCGAAGTATTTTCTTCCCGTTCTGTGTTTATCCTTGCTGCGATTGGCTCTGCGGTCGGTCTGGGCAATATTTGGCGTTTCCCTTATGTCGCTTATGACAATGGTGGCGGTGCCTTCCTCATCCCTTATGCCATCGCCCTGCTCACTGCGGGTATCCCGCTGTTGTTCTTAGATTTCGCACTCGGTCACCGTTATAGGGGCTCAGCGCCCCTTGCTTTTCGACGTTTTAAAAAGCAAACCGAAACCATCGGTTGGATCCAGGTCGGAATCGCATTCTTTATCACCATTTATTACGCAGCGATCATCGGTTGGGCTGGGCTTTATGCTTTCAAATCATTGAATAAAGCATGGGGAGATGATCCCGATACTTATTTCTTCGCCGACTTCTTGAAGTTTGATTCCGCTGCTGTGGTGTCTCTCGATATTGTTCCGCAGATCGCAATCGCGCTGTTTGTCGTATGGATCGCGGCCGTTGTGGTTCTTGCCATTGGTGTGGATAAGGGCATTGGCCGAGTCAACATGGTCTTCATGCCTCTGCTGGTCATTATCTTCATCATCGTGGTCGTTCAGGCTGTTTTACTCCCCGGCGCGGAGGTTGGTTTGGATGCGCTGTTTACCCCTAACTGGGAAGCGCTGAAGAATCCAACGGTGTGGATTGCTGCGTATGGGCAGATTTTCTTCTCCTTGTCTGTTGGTTTCGGCATCATGCTCACCTATTCCTCTTATCTCAAGCCACGTACAAATCTCACCAGCACAGGCCTTGTTACTGGTTTTGCTAACTCTTCTTTTGAGGTTCTTGCCGGTATCGGTGTTTTCGCAGCACTTGGTTTTATGGCTGCTAATGCTGGCGTAGGTGTGGATGAGGTTGCTACTTCGGGTATTGGTCTTGCCTTCGTAGCTTTCCCGGCCATCATCAATGAGATGCCTTTTGGTGCGCTGTTTGGTTTCTTGTTCTTCAGCTCGCTGACCATTGCTGGCTTTACTTCCCTATTCTCACTGTTGGAAGTTGTGGTCTCTGCGGTCAAGGATAAATTTGGGTTGCCGCGTAAAACTGCAGCTATTGGTGTGGGTATCTTCATGGCCATTTTGTCTCTCGCACTGTTCTCCACTACCTCTGGTTTGGCGACACTCGACATCATGGATAAATTCACCAACAATATCGGCATCGTGGCGGTGGCTTTAATCGCTGTGGTCACCATTGACTGGGTGCTGCGTCGCATCGATGAATTCTCCACGCACCTCAATGCGATCTCAGCATTCAAGGTGAACACAATTTGGCGCATTTCTGTAGTCAACATCACCACGTTGGTTCTGGGCTCTACCCTGGCACTTGAGCTCATCTCTCTTATCAATGAGCCTTACGGCGGTTATACGGTGCTACAAAATGGCCTGTTTGGCTGGGGTGTGCTCGGAGTGATCTTGGTGGCAGCATTCCTGCTCCCATTAGTGGCTTGGCCAAAGGGCACGCTTGTCGACGGCCCACCTGGCTCCGATTTTGGCGTCCTGCCGGAGTTCAAGCGTTCATTGCACCGACCTCGCCGTTGGGCGTCTACGGATCCGATCGTGCCCTTCGATGCCACAGAAGACGCTTCCCGCTTCCCTACCATTGCAGTCACTAACCCTGAAGCTAAGGAGTCATAATGAGTACTACTGCAATCATCATGATGGTGTTGTTCATAGTCATCATTTGGGGTGGCCTGGTGTACAGCACGTTGGCACTGCGCCGCTCCCCTGATGAGAAGGTCGGCTTGTTTGGAGCTTCTCCTTATGCCACCGACACGGTTCTTATTGAACAAGAATTTGAACGCCCATCAAACGTTTAAAAGCACTCCTTTAAGAGTGTTTCGTGCTTTAAAGACAATAACCATGCAAAATAGATAATCGTGGCAACAATGGATGACTTCACTCAAGACCCTGACAGCTCAACCGGTGAATCAACCGAGAAAGCGCAATCAGGCAGTCGCATAGACCGCATTGACCGTGCTGTTGTTATTAGCGATTATTTCAAAAGCATCTCCATGTGGAGCTTGCGCTTGGTTTTCGTAGCTGCAGCAGCTTTCGTTGTGTGGTGGGTAATTGGAAGATTTTGGCAAGGTATTTTGCCGGTTACTCTCGCGATTATCATTTGCACGGTGTTGTCTTCTCCGAACTCTTGGCTGCGTAGGCACGGAGTACCGAGCGCACTGGCGGCATTAATTACCATTGGCACCTTTTTCGCCATCATGGGTGCTGTCATGTGGGTGATTGCGCCAAGTATCGCGCAGCAGTCTCAGGTGTTATATTTCCAAGCTTTTGAAGGTATCTTGAGCATTCAGTTATGGCTCCAAGGTCCCCCACTGAACCTAGATTCAGAAGATCTCAATAGCTATTTCAATGAGGCTGCGGCGTGGTTGCAAAACCAGGCTGGCACGATTGCTGGTGAGATCTTCTCAGGCTTGGGTGCTGCAACCAGCGTCATCATCACCCTTGGTGTGGTGTTGGTGCTGACGTTCTTCTTCCTTAAAGATGGGCACCGTTTCTTACCCTGGGTCCGTAAGATTGGTGGCGAAAATTCCGGTTGGCACGCCACTGAATTGCTCACTCGTGCCTGGACTACCCTGTCGGGTTTCATTCGAGCCCAAGCTGTAGTTTCTGCGGTTGATGCGGTTTTCATTGGCATCGGCTTATTAATTGTCGGAGTGCCTATGGCGTTGGCTCTCGCAGTGATTACCTTCGTTGCTGGTTTTATCCCCATCATTGGAGCATTCACCGCAGGAGCTCTCGCAGTTTTAGTTGCTTTAGTTTCCTTAGGATTCACCGAAGCTGTCATTGTTTTGGTCATTGTTGTTGCCGTACAGCAATTGGAAGGCAATATTTTGTCTCCGCTGTTGCAATCCAAGGCGATGAATTTGCACCCCGTTCTGGTCTTATTGTCAGTCACCGTTGGCGGCACACTCTTTAATATTATTGGCGCCTTCCTCGCAGTGCCAGTAGCTGCGATGATTGCTGTGGTCTTCCGTTATTTCCAGGACATGACTTCTTTGCGTGCCGGTGAAAAAATGGCAGCTGATATGACATTCGCGAGCACTTATGGCGAGGCAGCGGGGCATGCCATGGAAGCCGATGGAGAGTTGTTCCGCAAACGCTACTACCAGAATCTCCTTGGCGATGCGGAGGGCAATGACCTCAATCTTCCGGATTTTGTGGATGTAGATCCTGAGTCCTTGGATCCTAATGAGGTCCGGCGCAGAGAATTAAAACGAAGATTCACCTCTGCACGGCAGACATTAGATAAAATGCGCAAAAAGAACTAGATATTCAAGTCGACTTAATTAGTAAATAGCTATTAGACCGGTAAAGTAATCACACGTGTCACATGGATCAGCATCGTCGAGGAGAAGCTCCAAGCCATCACAGCAAACTGCATTCATAGGTTTGCCCACATGGTCTGGCCCTTCAGTTGTTTTCGCGTCCCTTATTACGGGAATGCTTATCAGCTTGTTGATGGGTGTGATTGGACTGCCCTTCCAGCTGGTTTTCATCATTGCCACGCTCGGCGTGACATTGTTGGTTGAAGCCCGCGGACTCTTTTTAACAGTCGCGTCTATTCCACTCCTATTTGGCATTTTCACACCGCTTACTGCGTGGTTTGTATCCCAAAAAGGCTCTGTATCTAGTGCCTCCCCCGGAGTTTCTGCCACAGAAATCCTCACGGCTATCTACCCGTTGGCGCAGCTCTTCCCCACATTGATCATGGTGACACTCGTGGCGGCGCTGATCGCAGTCATCAGAATCATTTTGCTACGGAGGAATCAGGAGACTCAACAAGTTTCTGGAGAACGCACGAGGCGTGCGCAACGTGAAGCTGAACAAGCTAATCAAGCGGCAGCGCGTCGTGCTCGTGCACAATCCACCAAGGTGCGAAGTCGCCGTGCACAGCCTGCTGGTGAAGGTTCACAGGTAACTGTTGATGAGTTGATCAAGAGGAGCCAAGAGCGCCGTCAGCACGTTGGGCAACGTCATCCTGTTGTGCCGCCACCCAAGCCACGCCCGAGGGCGCCTGAAGCGACCGAGCGTCGACAAGCGCCTCGCCGCCGCAGCTCGCTGGACGATGACCTTTATAGCTAAAAAATCCCCGCTCATTGGCGGGGATTTTTTTAGTTCTTGTGGCGCAGCACGCGAGGCAGCGCGAACACGATCTTCTCTGCGGCCGAGGTAACTTCCTCAACATCGTCGAAGCCGTATTGCGCCAAACGCTCAACGACTCCCTGCACGAGAATTTCTGGAACAGAAGCGCCAGAGGAAATGCCGATAGTTTCTACGCCTTCAAACCACGCTGGATCAATTTCGCGAGCATAATCCACCAAGTAGGCGTTGTCTGCACCGCTTTGTTTAGCAACTTCTACCAGGCGAACTGAGTTGGAGGAGTTCTGTGAACCCACCACAATCATCAGCTCACAACGTTCTGCAATGGCCTTGACTGCAACCTGGCGGTTCTGGGTGGCATAGCAAATATCATCTGATGGTGGATCCTGCAGCTGCGGGTACTTGGCCTTGAGCTCGCGGACGATCTCCATCGTCTCATCCACTGACAGCGTGGTCTGGGACAACCAAATCAGGTTCAGCTCATCTGCCAAGAACTCCGGCAAAGATGCGATACCTGCAACGCCATCAACCAAGTGGGTCTTCTCTACAGAATGGCCCATGGTGCCTTCTACCTCTTCATGGCCTTCATGGCCGATGAAAAGAATGTGGAAGCCCTGCTTATCAAAGCGCTGCACTTCCTTATGCACCTTAGTTACCAGCGGGCACGCTGCGTCGATCGCCTTGATATTTTTGGCAGCTGCTTCTTCGTGGACCATTGGGCTCACGCCGTGCGCAGAAAATACCATGTTGGCACCTTCTGGAGCTTCAGATGCTTCATTGACAAAGATTGCGCCCTTTTCCGCCAAGGTATCTACAACGTAGCGGTTGTGCACAATTTCTTTACGGACATAGATTGGTGCACCGTATTCTTCCAATGCGCGCTCTACGGTTTCCACTGCGCGGTCCACGCCGGCGCAGTATCCGCGAGGGGCTGCAAGCAGGATCTTCTTTCCGGTTTTAATTTTAGGGCTAATAACTGGTGAGCTCATGCCTCCCAGCGTATCCAACCTTGAGGGCAAACACCTAGACTGGGGAAAGCAACCGCTTGGAAGAAGGAGAATCACACGCCTGTGCCGTCTGCGAAATCAACCCCCGAAGCCCCCTGGCCAGTACGGGAAGTAAATACCCAAGTTAAACAATGGATTGAACGGCTGGGCCACCTCTGGGTGGAAGGACAATTAGCTCAAATCAATGTCAAGCCGAATTGGAAGCTTTCTTATCTCACTTTGCGTGATGTTGAACAAGAAGTTTCCGTGCAGCTGACGTGCCCAACCGATATCATCCGCAATCGTCCTACCCCGCTAAAAGATGGCGATCGAGTAATTGTGTACGGCAAACCAGCATTTTTTGCTGGCCGTGGCACCTTTTCTCTCTGGGTAACCGATATCCGCCCAGTGGGTATCGGTGAGCTGCTTGCACGTATTGAAGAGCTGCGTAAGAAACTTGCTGCAGAGGGACTATTTGATCCTTCTCGCAAAAAGCGCTTACCTTTCCTTCCCAATCGTGTTGGTCTGATCACTGGCCGTGGTTCTGCTGCAGAGCGCGATGTATTGAGTGTGGCGCAGGATCGTTGGCCTGAGGTCCAATTTGAGGTCATCAACACTGCGGTCCAAGGTGCATCTGCTGTTCCGGAAATTATCGATGCGCTACGCATCCTGGATCAAGATCCGCGCGTTGATGTCATCATCATTGCCCGTGGTGGTGGTTCTGTGGAGGATCTACTTCCTTTCTCTGAGGAAGCTCTGCAGCGTGCCGTAGCGGCAACCCAGACTCCAGTGGTATCCGCCATTGGTCATGAACCTGATACGCCAGTGCTAGATAATGTGGCGGATCTGCGCGCTGCCACTCCTACGGATGCTGCGAAACGGGTAGTCCCTGATGTTGCAGAAGAACGCCTGCTGATCGCACAGCTTCGTGGCCGAAGTGCTGCTGCATTGCGTGGTTGGGTGCAGCGAGAGCAGCAAGCGCTCACCGCGATCCGGTCTCGGCCCGTACTTTCTGATCCGATGACTCCGATTAATCGCCGACGTGAAGAAATAAACCAGGCCGTGAACTTGATTAGGCGCGATGTCACGCATCTTGTGCGCACCGAACAAGCCATGGTTACCTCCTTGCGCGCCCAGGTTGCTGCGCTGGGACCTTCAGCAACATTGGCCCGCGGCTATTCCGTGGTTCAGGTACTGCCCCGCGACGGTAGTCCAGCTGAAGTTGTGACCACTATTGAGCAGTCCCCTCCCGGCAGCCAGCTACGCATCCGCGTTGCAGACGGCTCCATCACCGCAGCGTCCATGGGCGTCCAGCAAGCAAACTAATAATTTAGGAGATATTAAAATGACCAATCCAGATATTATTGGTTCCGGCAGCGGCAACGACTCTTTTGAATCTGTTGCACAGCTTTCCTACGAACGCGCCCGCGATGAGCTCGTGGAAATTGTTAAAATTTTGGAGCTCGGCCAAATGGGCCTCGATGAATCTCTCAAATACTGGGAGCGTGGCGAAGCCCTAGCCAAGCGCTGCGAAGAGCATCTCGCCGGCGCCTCAGCGCGCGTCGAGCAAGCCTTAAAGACCGCAGAATAACGCTTATCGACGGCTCCTTTTAGGACTCCATAACCGCGATGAACGGTGTTAATTCGGGTTCATCGCGCAAAATATTTAACACTACTTCCAAGGACGCATCATTTGTTGGTGTTGCGTCCTCCAGCAATTCACTGCCAAAAGTGGTGATATCGGTATAGATTCCGCGACGATCCGTCGCGCAAATATACCTTGTGAGCAGTCCGCGCTCCTCTAATCGCGAGACCAACCGAGTCGTTGCACTTTGACTTAGTGCCACAGACTTAGCAAGTGCCGCCATGGTGAGGTGACCATCTTCCCCATCATGTTGCCGGCTCAACACTCTGAGCAATGAGAACTCCCGCACACTGATTCCGTGGTGTGCCTGTAAATCCTTTTCTACATGAGTCTCAATCCGGTCATGGATAACTTTGAGCGCACACCACCGTTGCGCAAGTCCGGTTTCCATCTTTGTCATGGCTCACCTCCTCAAATCTTCTTCAATAATACTAACACTTGCAATATCACGCGCCTGCAACTAAATTCTCCTTGCATGAGCGAATATAACGCGCCTGCAAGTAAATCCATTCAACTCACCGCTCTAGCATTAGGCGTATTCGCTGTAGGGGTCACTGAATTCGTTCCAGTCGGACTCCTCCCCCAAATTGCGCACACCTTTGAAACCTCCATCCCCGTTACTGGTTGGGTAATTTCTTCCTACGCAGCCGGAGCCACGATAGGCGCCCCAATCATGACACTGCTCAGCATCAGGCGCCCCCGAAAGCAGATGCTGCTCTTTTTAACGATGCTGCTTATTGCCGGCAACCTCCTCTCCGCCCTAGCACCCAACTTCGCCCTTCTTATCCTGGGACGCGTCATCACTTCGTTCACCCACGGCGCATTCTTCGGAATCGGCACCGTTGTAGCCGCGGAGCTCGCAGCACCTGGCCAACGAGGCGCCGCCGTAGCCTATATGTTCAGCGGAATTTCCCTGGCCAACCTCATCGGTGTCCCAATCGGAACATGGATCGGCACAGTAACAAATTGGCGCACTACATTCCTTATTATCGCAGCCCTTAGCGCGTTCACAACCGCGGCGATCGCCTTATTCATTCCACATCTACACTCGCCCAAAGATGTCAACATCAAGCGAGAAATCAAGGCACTGCGTCACCCACAAGTAATTCTTGCCTTACTAATGACCTTATTCGGATTTGGTGGCGTCTTTGCAGCACTCACCTTCCTCACCCCCATCATGACCGAGGTAGCCGGCTTCTCCGAAAACTCCATGAGCTGGATTTTGATCATCGTCGGAATTGGCATGTTCACAGGAAACTGGACAGGTGGAAAGCTCATAGATCGCTCACTAATGCACACAGTGCTCGGAATGCTGCTTCTTCTAGCAATCTCACTATTCGCACTGACATTCACTGCCCATAGTTCTTTACTGTCGCTAGCCACAGTCTTCTTTATAGGATTCTTCGGCATGGCCACCATTGCACCCCTACAATCAGTGGTCCTCGAATATGCCTCCGGCGCCCCAACGCTGGCGTCTTCACTCAACATTGGAGCGTTCAACTTAGGAAACGCGATCGCTGCCTGGTTAGCCGGTGCGACTATTTCCACTTCCTTAGGACTCGCATCCGTTGGAATAGTTGGAGGCCTCATGACTTCATTCGGCTTAATCCTGGCGATTATCGCCTTGGGTTTGCGTCGAAAAGCATCTCTAAATTAGTTGGTTGGCAGTGGCTGCGTAGCGGCAACAGCACTCAGAAGTTCATTGAACTCCTCATCTGTTGCTGCTCCAGAAACCATCACGCGAGCATCGCCCAGATCCATCACCCGCAGATCACGCACATCAGATTCTTGAGAGGTATAAATACCCACTGGATGCCCATCAAGATCATAAGAATCAGAAAGATCACGCCAACGAGAGTCATATCCAACAACTGAATCTTCAATGTTTTCACCAGTTTGGGTCAGCTGAATATAGCCTTCCTGCGCGGTGACATATCCAATTACTGACGCAGGGGAATCATCCACCATGGTGCGTCGAGCTGAATTTGTAGTCCAGCCTTCAGGAGTTTCTGGCAAACGGGTGGCATGATCATCAGCCATCGCGCGAGCTTCCATGGACATAAAAGTAGAAGCATCAACTGACGGTACTTGCCCATTTTCTGGGGTTCCGGTGTTGAATGAACACATTCCCGTAAAACCCACCGCTAACAACATGATGATTGCGGACACCACGAGCGAGATAATCATGTCTCGACTGCCATCAAATATTTTCGGTCGTTTCTCAGCCACTCGCATAGTATGGCATGACTTTGCCCCCAGTCCCCCTTTTGGGTGTCCAGAAACCAAAACTACGGACACAAAAGTGCAACAATGGATAAAGTGCGGGTGAAACACCCAAGCGTCGATACTTCAATAACGCGCCTAGTTACCCTAGGTCGGATCAAGTGCCCCCAGGAGGCCCTTCACATGAACCTTAACGCCGAAATGCCGGACCGTAACCTCGCAATGGAACTGGTGCGAGTTACGGAAGCTGCAGCCTTGGCTTCCGGACGCTGGGTTGGACGCGGTATGAAAAACGAAGGTGACGGTGCCGCTGTCGATGCCATGCGTCAACTCATCAACTCTGTAGCCATGCGCGGCGTCGTTGTCATCGGTGAAGGCGAAAAAGACGAAGCTCCAATGCTGTATAACGGCGAAGAGGTCGGAACCGGCTTTGGCGCTGAAGTAGACATCGCAGTTGACCCAGTTGATGGAACAACCTTGATGGCCGAAGGCCGTCCCAACGCAATTTCCGTACTTGCAGCTGCCGAGCGTGGCTCCATGTACGATCCTTCCGCAGTTTTCTACATGAAAAAGCTGGCCGTTGGACCTGAAGCTGCTGGAAAGGTTGATATTGAAGCTCCAGTTGCACACAACATCAACGCAGTGGCAAAAGCCAAGGGCATCAATGCTTCCGATGTCACCGTTATTGTCCTTGACCGCCCTCGCCACATCGAATTGATCTCTGACATTCGCCGTGCAGGAGCAAAGGTTCGTCTCATCTCTGACGGCGACGTTGCAGGTGCAGTTGCAGCAGCACAGGCTTCCAACTCTGTAGACATGATGATGGGCACTGGTGGTACCCCAGAAGGCATCATCACCGCTTGTGCAATGAAGTGCATGGGTGGCGAAATCCAGGGAATCCTGGCGCCAATGAATGACTTCGAACGCCAGAAGGCAGCCGATGCAGGCCTCGAGCTCAACAAAGTCTTGCATACCAATGACCTCGTCAGCTCCGACAACTGCTACTTCGTAGCAACCGGTGTCACCAACGGTGACATGCTTCGTGGTGTCTCCTACCGCGCTAACGGCGCCACCACTCGCTCATTGGTTATGCGTTCCAAGTCTGGAACCATCCGCCACATTGAGTCTGTGCACCAGCTCGCTAAGCTCCAGGAATACTCCGTAGTGGATTACACCACTACTACCTAAACCTTTCCAGGGTTTTAGAGCCCCCTGTTACCTTTTCATGAGGTGACAGGGGGTTATTTTTATGCGTTCTTAAAAGTTACCAATATAGAATTGTGTCGACTTTAAGGGATAGTCGCCCAACTTCCAACATCACTCATTACCCCCAGAATTTATACAAACTCCCAGTCTTTAAAAGTTGGGAGTACACACAATGAATATTCCCATACACCAAGGTTGAAGCTTCTTTAGCTTAAATAAAAGACTACTCCCCGTTTTTATTCCCTGAATTTAGCAGCAAAAATATTAAGAGATGGGGGTAACATGATTCAAATAAAGTGAGGAGAAACACTTGTCTTAATATTGGGTCAAACTTAAACTGTCGACACATAATAGTTTTGGTTTACAACCCAAAGGGGAATCACATGGTTTCTGGTTTTACGTCAGCGCTCCACTCCCGCTGTATTAAGCGTGGCTTTTTATCCACAACTGCGCTTGTCTCCGCATTGGCTCTTACAGCTTGTGGTGGTGGCGGTCTAGCTGCTGAAGGATCCGCAGACCCCGGCGCCAACGTAGTGGTTAAGGCAAACCCACCATATGGTCCCGATCATATGATGAGCACGGCTATGACACAGTTCGGCGATGTCGTCTCTGAAGCATCCAATGGTGAGCTGACATTCGAGCATTACTTCGCCGATTCCCTCGTCAAACAACCTGAGGTTGCCACCAGCATCACCGGTGGAATCATCGATCTTGGCTATCTAGGAATGGCCTACACTCCCGCGTCTTTCCCAATTGATGCTTGGGCAGCCCAGCTTGGATACGGCGGCGATGATCGACCTGTCGTGGGTCTCCTGGCCAATGCCGCTGCTGCCATTGAATGGGCATATAACCACCCTGAGGTATCTAACGAACTAAGTGACCAGGGTATTTATCCGCTTATCCCACGTTTCCAAAATCATGATAACTACCAGATGCTTTGCAAAGAGCCCGTGGAATCTCTCGAAGATACACGCGGTAAACGAGTCCGTGTCGGTGGCGAAATGTACTCCAAGGCAGTCACCGCTCTAGGAATGACTCCCGTAACCCTGTCCGGCGCAGAAATTTATGAAGGCTTTGAACGTGGAGTCGTCGACTGCTTCGTTGGCGCAGAACCCGACATGACTGGCCTTGGCCTCTGGGAAATTGGAAAGAACTTCACCAAGGTCGATTTCCCTGGTTGGAGTTCTATCTCCCTAGCTTCCTCCAATAACTTCATGGATTCCCTGACCGCAGAGCAAAAAGCTGCTTTCGACGATAACCGCGCTGAATTCCTCAAGATCTACTACACCGGTTACTTCGATGAACAGAAGCGTTTCCACCAAGAGCAGGATGCCATGGCACTGAATTACCACGAGCCAGCGGCAGATCTACAGCAAGCGTTAGATTCCCACTTCGCACAAGTTCGCCAGGACATGATTGATAACCCACCAGCAGCAGTCTCTGATTCCAATGCGGCAGTCACCGAATACGAGCAGCTCCGTGAAAAGTGGGTCGGCATCGTCGAAGACCTTGGCTACGACGGCGGATACGCCAATCACCAGGATTGGGCAACATCCCTTGGCACAGATTCTGTAGATCTCCAGCCATGGGCAGACAAGCTCGATGAAGAAATCTTCAACACACTCTCCTAATCCCGCAACCATTAAAGGATAGACATGAGTAGCACACTTAAGACTCAGGCAGAGCAACCAAGTTCTTTGATCCGTGGAATTGATCTATCGGTCAAAATCCTCATCCGTCTTTCCATTGTCTTAGGTGCGGTGGCAGCCTTTGGAATGGTTATAAATGTGTTTTTGGATGTGGCATTACGGTTCGGCCTCAACATGCCAATTCAAGGCACCAACCAGTTTGTTTCCTTCTGGTGGATGCTTCCACTCGTCTTCTTTGGGATTGCAGCAGCACAACACTACGGTGAGCATACCGATCTCCCACTCGTCTACGAGCGTCTCACTCCTCGCGGACAGCAAATTATGTCCATCGTGGCATTAACATTCACCGGCATTTTCGTATTAATGATCGGTTGGGCTGGTTTCAACAATGCTCTCGAACAGATGTCTGTGGGAGAGTATGACTCCTCCACCGGTGTCACCGTGTGGCCTCCTCGCTTTGCGATCCCACTAGCCTGCCTCGCTTTCTTCCTCGTCGTCGTCGCCAACATCATCCAATTATTAGTCAATAAAGACGCCGTACTTTCCGCTGAAATGGACGCTACTGGTGAAGAAGCTGATGTATTGGCAGATCTAGAAACACAACTGGTGGCAGAAGACTCTTCTGAAAGGAGCACAAACAAATGACTTTAGCAGTGCAAACAAAACCGACACCTAGCGTCGAAAATGCAGCTTTAGGCTCTCTTAAAAAGTCCAGCAAACCTACGTCAATCACGCTAACCATCATGGCCGTCATTCTCCTCGGAGAAGTAGGGCTGATTTTCTCAGGTCTTTTGACCACAAAATATCAAGTAGCCGGTGTTTGCCTAGTTTTGCTCCTCACCCTGATGGCCTGGAAAGTTCCTATCGCCGTCGCCATGGGCATCGCTGGAATCCTCGGTATCTGGCGCATTAGTGGATCATCAGTAGTAGAACGCAGCCTGGTCGATCTCCCTGCAGCCAATGGAGCAAGCTGGTCACTTTCAGTCATTCCCATGTTCATTTTCATGGGTCTGCTGCTATGGAAAAGTGGAGCCACAACACGCATTTTCGATGCTGCACGTGCCTGGCTAAATTGGCTGCCGGGTGGACTTGCAGTTACCACCAATATGGCCGGTGCAGGTTTGGCCGCTGCCAGTGGATCTACCATTGGCATTGCTTATGCGATTAGCCGAATTGGTATCCCTGAAATGTTGAAATCTGGATACGACAAGCGCCTGGCCCTGGGTTCTGTGATCATGGCAGGCCTTCCTGGTCAGCTGATCCCACCTAGCCTCTTACTGGTAGTTTATGCCGGAATTGCAAACCTTCCGGTTGGCCCACAGTTGCTCGCCGGTGTTATTCCCGGAATCCTCCTGGCCCTAGTAGTTAACGCAGCTATCATCATCTTGGCCATTGCATTTCCATCAGTTGCTGGAGAAAAATTACCTGCTGTTGGATGGAAAGCACGTTGGGTATCACTTGGCCAGGTCTGGCCTTTGCCAATTCTGGTCACAATCATCCTTGGTGGCATGTATGGCGGCTTCTTTACCGCCACAGAAGCTGCAGCAGTCGGCTGTATCGGTGCCATACTGATTGCTATGGCGTACAAAGGCCGCGAGTTCCTATCCACCATCGGTAGCGCTCTTGCCGGAACCGTTTATGCCACCGGCGGCGTGTTCTTCCTCCTGATTGGTGCAGCATTTGTCACCCGAATGCTGGCGTTAAGTGGCATCCCATTCCTGTTCACCGAGTGGATCGAATCCATGGGACTATCCAGTACCCAGTTCGTCATCGCAGCTCTCATCATCATGATCGTGCTTGGCATGTTTATGGACCCCATCTCACTGATGCTGCTCAGTGTTCCTGTGATGCTCCCTACACTGAATGCGCTAGACGTAGACAGGCGAACGCGGCGGACACCCAGTGCGCACCGGCATCCCTGTCGGCGACCTGGCTGCAGGACTGCACGCCGTCATCGGCATTTTGGCAGCACTGCACAACGTCAAAGAAACCGGCCAAGGAGAATTCATCGACATCTCCATGCTCGACTGCCTGGTGACAATGCTGTCCTACCAGGGCACTTACTACCTAGAATCTGGCGCTGTACCGGGACTCCAAGGTAGCGGACACGATGCGATTCCTACTTACCGCCAGTTCACCGCCGGCGATGGGCGCGACATTGTCACCACCGCTAACACCGAGCGTATGTGGAAGGCCATGGCAGAGGTGCTGGGACACCCAGAGCTTCTTGAAGACCCTCGCTTCACACTCAACCGCGATCGACTGAAAAACAAAGAAGCACTGTGGAGCATTATCGAACCGGCATTCCTTACCAAAGAAGCCGCAGAATGGGTCCGACTTTTCAACGAAGCTGGCATCCCAGTAGGAATGGTTAATACCCTTGACCTAGCTTTGACTTCCCCACAAGTCTTGCACCGCGACATGGTTGTTGAACTTGCAGATGACAACGGAACTTCCGTGAAGACCCTCGGCAACCCAATTAAGCTATCTCGTGCTCCTCGCGGTTCGGATACCTTCCCACCAGCTCTCGGTGAGCACACTGCCGACATCTTGCAGACTGTGCTGGGCAAAACCCCCGAGGAAATCGATAACCTACTTTCCGCAGGCATCGTGACAGCGCCACTGCAAAAGGTTTCGGTGGACTAGAAGACTAAAAAGGTGGCAGGGATACTTCCCTGCCACCTTTTCTCATGCCTTAAGACATATTCCAATTCCGCGGATCATCTTTAGTCAGAGCGAGATACGCATCTCGGATAATCCCCATGGATAAAGCCTTAGCTAGCTGTCCGTCACGGCGCTCAAAAGCAAGCAACAAGCGCTCATGATCTCGCGTAGATTCCTGCATCCTTCCAGGTAATGTCATTGACTTTCGACGTAAACGCAGGCTAGATAAGCCAACAGAATCAATAAATCCAGCAACAATACTATTGCCAGCAATGTTCGTAGCAATTTCTCCCATGGTGATATTCGCCCAGAAAAACGCATTTACATCGTTGGCTTCACAAGCTTGAACCATTTGCGAGATCTTTTCCCGCACTGGCTCTAAATCATTACCTGACCAGTTATTACACACTGCCGCAGACATATAACCAGTGAGCAATGCTCGCGCGTGATAGAGCTCTTTAATTGAAACATCATGGACTTCAGAGACCCGTGGCCGACGGCGCGCGGGAACTTCCACCATCCGGTGCTTTTCCAAAAGCAATAATGCCTCACGGACGGGAGTTCTACTGGTGCCAAATTGCTTTGCTAATCCAACAGAATTCACTTCATCACCAGGCAAGAGTTCACCTTCAATGATCCGCATACCGACGTCTCCGGCGATTTGAGCGACGAGAGAATCTTCACGATCTCGCACTCCCAAACTACGAACCAACAAAGCGCGCATATTGTCACGGAATAGTTCCTGATTCGCAGCATTATTAGTCAAAGACACTGCGCCCGAAAGATCTTCAGAATCATGCATTATGACCCCTTTTTTTGGTTGAGTTTGTTGCAAAATATAAGGAAAGAACACTCTAACTCAGTTTAGCTACGAAGTATTTAAGACCTCTCTTTAGGGAGCTACCCCACTTTTGGTGGGTACCCTGGTGTTTATCACTTACGAGGAAGGTAAGCTTGTGACAGCCGATTTAATTCTCAGTAAGAAATGAGTGATTTCATGACCGAGCAGGAATTCCGTATTGAACACGACACCATGGGTGAAGTGAAGGTCCCAGCAAAGGCTCTGTGGCAAGCACAGACTCAGCGTGCAGTGGAGAACTTCCCGATCTCTGGTCGCGGTCTGGAATCTGCACAGATCCGTGCAATGGGCCTGCTGAAGGCAGCATGTGCACAGGTAAACAAGGATTCTGGTGCGCTGGATGGCGATAAGGCAGATGCCATCATCGCAGCAGGCAAGGAAATCGCATCCGGTAAGCACGATGCAGAGTTCCCAATTGATGTGTTCCAGACTGGTTCCGGTACTTCCTCCAACATGAACACCAATGAGGTTATCGCTTCCATCGCGAAGGCTAACGGCGTTGAGGTTCACCCTAATGACCACGTGAACATGGGCCAGTCCTCCAATGACACCTTCCCAACTGCAACTCACGTTGCTGCAACCGAAGCTGCTGTCAATGACCTCATTCCAGGCCTGAAGGTCTTGCACGAGTCCTTGGCTAAGAAGGCGAATGAGTGGGCTGAGGTTGTAAAATCCGGCCGTACCCACCTCATGGATGCTGTTCCAGTTACCCTAGGCCAGGAATTCGGTGGTTACGCTCGCCAGATTCAGCTTGGTATCGAGCGCGTTGAGGCAACTCTTCCTCGCTTGGGCGAGCTGGCAATCGGTGGCACCGCTGCTGGTACCGGTATCAACACCTCCGCTGATTTCGGCGGCAAGGTCGTTGCTGAGCTCATCAACCTCACTGAGGTCAAGGAGCTCAAGGAGGCTGAGAACCACTTCGAGGCTCAGGCTGCTCGCGATGCTCTTGTTGAGTTCTCCGGCGCAATGCGTGTTATCGCTGTTTCCCTGTACAAGATCGCTAATGATATCCGTCTGATGGGCTCTGGCCCACTGACCGGTCTTGGCGAGATTCGTCTTCCAGATCTGCAGCCAGGTTCTTCCATCATGCCAGGCAAGGTCAACCCAGTTCTGTGCGAAACCGCTACCCAGGTTTCCGCTCAGGTTATCGGCAACGATGCAGCTGTTGCATTCTCCGGTACCCAGGGCCAGTTCGAGCTCAACGTGTTCATCCCAGTGATGGCTCGCAACGTGCTTGAGTCTGCTCGCCTGCTGGCTAATACCTCCCGCGTGTTCGCTACCCGCCTTGTAGATGGCATCGAGCCAAACGAAGAGCACATGAAGCAGCTCGCTGAGTCTTCACCTTCCATCGTCACCCCACTGAACTCCGCAATCGGCTACGAAGCTGCTGCGAAGGTCGCTAAAACCGCTCTGGCAGAGGGCAAGACCATCCGCCAGACTGTCATTGATATGGGCTTGGTTGATGGCGTGAAGCTTACGGAGGAAGAGCTGGACAAGCGCCTCGACGTTCTCGCTATGGCTCACACCGAGCGCAAGAACAACTTCTAGTTTGTAAAAAGGGAGGAGACTTTAAGTCTCCTCCCTTTTTTTACATCCCTAAATCGCGCGGTTTTCCGAAATCACCGAAATCCCCAAACCCGCCCTGTTGGAGTCTCTCCATCAAGTAGGGGTCTGGGCGGACTTCGATGCCGATGGCACCAGCAGGTGGCGCGTCGAAAGAATTTTCTTCCCACTCCGCCTCCATTTCAGGAGAGACGATGCGGTAGTCGGTAAAGGTAATCACCTGATTGTCATGCAGCATGTGCAAGCGCGGGCTTATCGACGTCGGGTTCCCGAGGCCAAAGCGCATCGCAGTTCTTACCATCGCAGTGATGCCATTCATCAGGTTTTCACCAGTGGAAATAGGCCGTGCGATTAACAGGTCACGATCTGGAACAGCAAAAATCACCCCATCGCTCTGATCCAAATCTGGTGCCCACTTAGCGAGCAGATCGCCAAGGAACAACGGAGCACTACCGAGGTAATACGAGTTGGATTCAAAGGTCCAAAATGATGAACCTTCGCTGTCTGATTCGGCGTCGACGAAGGTAACGTCCACGGACGCGTCGTAAAGCTCCTGCCAAGTATTGCGATCCGCAGCCCGCTCTAGGGCGCCGAGGTCATCAAAGCGCTCGAGCTCTTTGAGCGGCTGGATGCGAATAGCATGCTCAGTATCGAGCACCAGCGCAATCGACATATCAGAAGTGAAAGTACGCAAAATGGAGTCATCGCGGATTTTGCTCTCAATAGTTAAGCCATACTCCGCCAGCTCATCATTTTCACTTGGTGTTGGCAACAACCGAAGGCGCAGTGCCTTATAAAGGTCCGCCGTGGAAAGATCCTTCAACGTCGCATCAGCAAGGGTGCCGTGAACGAAATTCTCCACCAGCTCAGGCAATTGATCAAAATTTTCCAGCCCAGCCGCATTCATTGCGAGCGTACGCAATGAAACATGCGCTGCCCCACCATCAGCACGCTGCACCATTGCGGAATGACCATCGATATTAATGTGTGCATCCTGCAGCGCAAAGCGGTATTCCAATTCTTGGCGCAACATATTTGCGCGTGAACGATTCAACTGTGGCAGATCTGTATCCGGCAATAAATCTGCTGAAGTAAGCCGACTTTTAGAATCCCGTTCTGGATCGCCACTATGACGATCTTTTCTTTCCTTTTTACGACCAAAAAATCCAAATGCCATGGGGTGAGCCTCCTTCCCTGGCGCTACAACCAAGATCTCGCTGGTTGTGACACTTAAGGCACCTATCCTAGCGTAATTCTAATTTTCTGGTAGATGCTCAAAAAGATCACGGCGTGAGTATTCAAAGTATTTTTCCACGTACTTTTCCGCCTCCTCAAATTCCTTGGCAACCAGATACTTCAAGATCTGATGATTCATTTCCACATAGATGCTGTGAAAAGTTTCCACATTGTAGGTAGCCATGAAGCCAATGCGTGCAAGCGCCAACACTTTTCGGGCATCTGCAGATAAACGTGCCACCCCCGCCAAATCCACAATGGCCAGGTGAAATGCACTATTAGCGGACCCAACAGTCTGCCAATCCCCCACAGCATTTGCTGCTGCACCCCGCTCATAAGCTTCCCGCATTGTATCCAATGATTTCTCAAGGATCTCAGACTTGTGGCGCGCTGCACGAATTGCAGAGATCTCTATAAACATGCGATAGGCATACAGATCTTCAACATCTGCCCGTGTAAAAGTATGGACAAAAACACCACGGTTAGGGATGTGATCAACCAATCCATCCCGCATCAACACTCGGAATGCTTCCCGCAGGGTATTTCTAGAAACACCTAGTTCCTCCGCCAGCGCAACTTCTGAAAGCCGGGTACCTGGGGTGAGTTCTCCCCGGTCAATCTTTGCAGTGATGCGCGCCGCCAAATCCAGAGATACTGCAATTGCCTGCGTCATGTCGCTGATTTTAGTAGATCAACTATCAGCGGGGGTGGTTGGGCTTGATCCGCACCTCAATATTGAACAAAAAGATTGTGTGGCACAACACATTCAGTCTAAACTCATCCTCAGCTCACCAAGATTGTTCAACAATCTTCCCCTGGATGAAAGGAGTGCGATAGTGGATTCTTCCCATGAACAACACGATGCCCAAGCAATCGCCAAAGCGAATGCACCGTCTCTGAAACAAGCCGCAGTAAGCGCCTCCGGCCGCAGTGCACTGATGGGTGCCATCTTCTTGATGGCAACCTCTGCAATCGGCCCGGGCTTCCTCACTCAAACTGCAGTATTCACAAATCAGCTCGGCGCCGCCTTTGCTTTCGCCATCCTTATTTCCATCCTCATTGATATCGCCGTGCAGTTAAATGTGTGGCGCATCATCGGAATTTCCGGCATGCGCGCACAAGAACTGGGCAACACTGTTGTTCCTGGCTTGGGCTGGGTCTTGGCGGTGCTGGTCTGCATCGGTGGCGCAGTCTTTAATATCGGCAACATCGCCGGTGGCGGCTTAGGTCTGAACGCCCTACTGGGTTGGGATGTGAAAGTCGGCGGTGTCATCACCGCAGCCATCGCCATTGCCATCTTCTTATTCAAACGACTCGGTGCAGCACTGGATAAATTCCTCGTCGTTCTCGGCGTCGTCATGATCGCACTGACCATCTACGTTGCCTTTGTCTCCCAGCCTCCTGTTGGTTTGGCACTGAAAAATGCAGTTCTTCCCGACACCATCAACTGGCTAGTTATCACCACCCTTGTCGGCGGCACTGTTGGCGGTTATATCACTTACGCTGGTGCCCACCGCATGCTTGATTCCGGCCTGACTGGTCCCGATCATGTTAAATCTGTGTCTAACTCTTCTATCACCGGAATCTTGATCACCGGTCTCATGCGCGTTGTTCTGTTCCTCGCCGTACTTGGCGTTGTCGCTGGTGGCGTAACCCTATCCACCGATGGAAACCCAGCTGCAGAAGCATTCCAGCACGCTGCCGGTGATATCGGACTCCGCATCTTTGGTGCTGTTTTGTGGGCTGCTTCCATCTCCTCAGTGATCGGCGCCAGCTACACCTCAGCAACCTTCCTGGTGGAAAACAAGCCAGAAAAACAGCGTCTGCAAAACTGGGTAACCATCGCATTCATCCTTATTTCTTGCTCCGTTTTCATCTTCCTCGGCACTGCCCCAGCAACCCTCTTGGTCTTCGCCGGAGCGTTTAACGGCCTCGTGCTCCCCATCGGATTCACCCTCATGGTCTATGTGGCGATCTTCCGACAAAAAGATCTCCTCAAGGGTTATAAATACCCCTTATGGCTCATTATTGTCGGTGTGATTGGCCTGATCATCGCGTGGTTCCTGGCGTATATCTCCTTCGGTGGAGTTTTCGATCTGCTCAGTAGTTAAAAGTTTTGAAAGGACAATTTTCATGACCACCATCGATCTCAACAGCGACCTCGGCGAAAGCTACGGCAACTGGATCATGGGCAACGACGAAGCCGTTCTTGACCTTGTCTCCAGCGCAAATATTGCGTGCGGTTTCCACGCAGGTGATGCCACAGTATTGCTGAAAACAGTGCGCGCGGCACATGCTCGCGGGGTGCGCATTGGCGCCCACATTGGTTACAACGACATTGCAGGTTTTGGGCGCCGGAACATCGATTACGCCCACGATGACCTGGTTGCTGAAACCATCTATCAAATTGGAGCTATCAAGGCGGCAGCGACAGCAAGCGGTGCAACCGTGGACTATGTAAAACCCCACGGCGCTTTGTACAACACCATTGCGGTTAATGAAGCCCAGGCTGCCGCTGTCATTGAAGGCATCCTATTGGTTGATCCTTCATTAACGCTGATGGCATTGGCAGGTTCACAGATTGTCGCACAAGCGCGTGTCGCCGGCCTTCAGGTGGAACAAGAAACCTTCGCCGACCGCGCGTATACCGCCGACGGCCAGCTGGTTTCCCGCAAGCTGCCCGGCGCGGTGCACCACGACCCACAAACCGCAGCCACGCAGGCCTTGGCGTTTGCGACCGGCCGCCCCATCACTGCAATCACCGGTGAAAGCGTGCTTGTCGACGCCGACTCCATCTGTGTGCATGGTGACAACCCGCAGGCTTTAGCCTTGGTTCAAAAAATCGTGTCTTCGCTAAGCGCACATGATGTGCAGGTTTCCTATGCTCATTAGACCGTGTGGCGATCAGGCTGTCATCATTGATTTCCTTACAGAAGATGCTACTGCTGTTAGAGGAAGTGTCTTAGATGCTGTTTTGGCGCTTAATCGATCCTTGGTTGGCATGCAAGTGCCGGGAATTATTGATACGGTTCCCGCTGCCCAAACGCTCTTGGTTACTTTCGATACCACGCAGATCACTCCGAGCAGATTCGCGGAGATCGTCGATTCCATTCGGTTGACTCCTTCAGGGGCCGCGGAAAAGGCATCTGAAACTGTGGAAATACCAGTTGTTTATGATGGTCCGGATTTAGAGGCAGTAGCAAAACACACCGGATTAAGCGTTGAACAAGTTATTGAACAGCACTCAAACACTCTATGGACTGCTGCTTTTGGCGGATTCGCTCCCGGTTTCTACTACTTAATCCCCCAGAGCCCACTGTGGGATATTCCACGATTAGAATCACCTCGCACCAAAATTCCGGCGGGTTCCGTCGCCGTGGCAGGTGAGTTCAGCGCGGTGTACCCACAGCAATCTCCTGGCGGTTGGCAGCTCCTTGGCACCACGAAAATCCCCATGTGGGATGTCGATCGGTGGCAGCCCTCGCTTCTCAAACCCGGTGATTCTGTCAAATTTGTGCAGGTGAAAAAATGAGTTTCAAAGTAATATCCACTGGCCCCCAGGCAATCTTTCAAGATCGCGGTCGCTTTGGGTTTGCCAGCTCGGGTGTAGGTACTTCTGGTTCCTTTGATCGGCTCTCTGCAGCTCGCGCTAACCACGCCGTGGGCAACGATCCCAATGCAACCGTCGTAGAAATTTTGCTCGGCGGGTTTGAGATAGAAGCACAAGCCATCACCTCAATTATTTTTACCGGAACAGAGGCTGCCGTTTCTGTACGAACAGCTGCGGGCCACTCTAAAAATGCAACCACCAACACCATCATTGATGTGGCACCTGGCGATTGCATTCGACTCGAGCCTGCTGCTTTAGGTATGCGTGCCTATTTCGCAGCAAGAGGTGGGTTTGCCGTAGAGAAAACTTTAGGGTCTGCCTCCACAGATCTGATTTCACGCATGGGACCACCACCGCTTGAAATAGATGATGTTATCTCCCTTGCCACCGACATTGCTGATTCTCAGTGGTGGCCCAAGCTGCGCCAGCTTCCTGTGGCTTGGCAACAGCGGCATATAGAAACACTCAATGTCATTCGTGGTCCACGTGATAAATGGTTTACACCGGAATCCTTGGATAGCTTCTTCACTCAAATTTTCACCGTGAGTAATGATTCCAATCGCATTGGTTTGCGGTTGAATTCCGCAATACCGCTGGAGCGACGGATGAGAGGAGAATTAAAAAGTGAAGGAATGGTTCGGGGTTCCATCCAAGTCCCTCCTGGCGGAAACCCCGTGGTGTTTGGCCCCGATCACCCTGTGACTGGTGGTTACCCAGTCATTGCCGTGTTAACTTCCGAATCTTGCGATAGGTCTGCACAACTTTTACCAGGCGACCGAGTTAGATTTACTTTGGCTTAAACCTGCGCTGGAACGGACAAGAGGCGTTCCCACAGATCGCAATCGCGCCATTGTCCTTCCATTTCGCCATAAGGCATACGAGCCATTTGATGCATGGTGCCTACTTTCACAAACCCCCGAGATTCATGAAGCTTCGCAGAGCCTGAATTTTCGGGGAAAATCCACGAGTGGATAGACCACACTCCGCTGGTTTCACACAACTCAATCAGTGCATTAAGCAAAGCGCCTCCGACACCGCGCCCCTGGCCTTGAGGGTGGATATAGATAGAATCCTCCACCACTCCGTGAAAAACCTGCCTTGTTGAAATCGGTGCTGCAGATACCCATCCAAGAATGAAGTTGGGGTCATTGTTTTCTACCGCGACCATAACGGTATCCATAATTTTCATTTGGGTGAACTGCTCCCACGTGGGACCAGAAGTCTCATAAGACGCATGTCCCGTTTCCAGTCCCAATTCGTAGATGTCCCTCACCTGAGGGAAATCACCCTCGCGGATTGGTCGGATAGTGAAGTCTTTTTCAACCATGCCCGCAATTGTCCAGATAATTACTTCAATCGGCAACCGGAAAAGAATGGGTGAACCTTATCGCCGTTTTTGAGGCCGTTTTCTAGGTGGAGTCCGTTTTTGGGTTTTTGGTTTCTCCCCCTGTCTGCGGGCCTGTTTTGCCAGAGATTTCTCACGAGCGCTGAGCTTTACCGTAGGTTTCCTGCTGGAATTACGGGTTCGACCGCGAGCGATTCCCACGAAGTCCTGAATTTCCTCAGAATCCTCGTCTTTTTTCCATACCAACGCGATGGTTGTTTCTATCCCGCCTTTGAGCTCTCTGTGTTCAACTAATTTCTTGCTCAACACTTTCAGCAACGGACGTGGAGCAATAACGACACCAACGTTTGCCGCAACGATTTGGAGGGCATCCCGCACGGCTGCAGTATCAACTTCTCCGGAGTCTGGCATCTGCCAGTTAATGATCTCCCCATCTAATTCAGCCGGGTCCACGGCACCTTCTTCAGCACTTAAAAAGAAGTCTTTGGGAAAAGCGATACCGGGACTTTCTTCATACAGTTTAACCACGTGAAGGGAGTCGTCGATACGCGCGTCTGGGAGCCGACTTAATGCGAGTTGTGCCTGGCCAGCAAGCATCTCACCAAGTGCATCATCCGAATCAATCGTCTCAAATCGACCATGATGTGTCCGATCCCGGAAACGGGTAAACCACTTTCCTGGCTCGGTGCCAGTGATGAAACTTAAGGTCAGCATGAAAACAATGCTACCGTTATGGGCGTGAACGAAGAATCTGTACGCCAGCCATCGGGCCGGGCTATGAAGCCACAGACTGCCGCTAAGAAGCTCGGTCTGTTTTTGCCCGCCACGCCAGAGGAGTTCCAAACAGGTGCAGTAACTCATCAAGAGTTCAAAAACCTGCAGGAAAATCCACCGGAGTGGCTCCAAACACTACGTCGCGAAGGTCCACACCCTCGTCCAGTGGTAGCTCAAAAATTGGGCATCACCATCGCGGCTCTAAAAAAGAACGAATTGGACAAACCGCTAACCACCGCCGATATCAAGGCACTTCTGGAAAATCAGCCAGAATGGTTGCGCGCTGCACGCACTCAGCTTGCTGAAGGTCGCGACACCGCAACTAAAGAAACTGAAGAAACCACCGAAGCTTAATTCCCCTACTGCGCTCGATTCCTTAAAGGAACGGGCGCAGTTGTGTATTCCATGGCTTTACCGACGGAGCTTGGGCAGCAGCAATTCTGCCTAAACCTCTGCCCCAACTCACCACAGGCGTCCAGCCATGAAGAGAACTTCCACACCACGCAGGAATATCAATGCGCCGGATATCTTCTCTGATGATGGTAATGCCGTCCTTTTCCCACAGCGGCAATGTGGCTGCAACCGTTATGGACGGCAACACCTCTTGCTTAGGCAAGATCACAGTCTTCTTATCTGCCCAAAAAACTACTGCGGCGTTAGCAGCTTCCATGATGGTGCCATCAGGGCTTATTAAAAGCGCATCATCGAAACCATTATCATGAGCTCGACTCCGCAACCAGGCTAAAACTTTGAGGTCTGGTCCTTTAATCGTGGGGAATGTGCGTGGGTCAGGTGATTCTGGAAGCCACAGGGAACTTGTTTTACGCAATGGCGGAGCGGGTCGAAGAGCGACGGCAAAATTATCGGCACCATGCCACTCAACACGAGGAAACCATGCTCCTTTTTCTGGAATTGCTTTACGCACTTCACTTAAAAATGGCCACGCTTCTGGAGTGCTGCTTGCGGCAAATCTTTTTTCATGAAGATCCCAACGCACCACGTGTTTATCCTGAACCAAATAGGAATCTACAACTTGAGGCGATCTCTGCGATGCGCCTTTATACAGGGTATCTCCATCCCACAGCAAATAAGTCATGGGAACTTAGCTCCAAACAGGTTGAGCAACGGCCTAGACTTTACGCGGATTTCTTCCCACTCCGCTTGAGGATCAGACAGCGCAAGAATCGCACCTCCAACGCCATATTCCACATGATTATTGTGCATAACAAGAGTTCTAATCACCATGGATAAATCAACAGAACCATCCAGAGAAAAATACCCCAGGCCTCCTGAGTAAATACCTCGCGGTCCAGTTTCTAGCTCATCGATAATTTCCATCGTGCGCAGTTTTGGAGCTCCAGTCATCGAACCGCCTGGAAAAGCTGCACGCACGCAATCAATAGCGTTTTTATGACCCAGCTCTGCAGAAACAGTGCTCACTAGCTGATGGACAGTGGCGTAGGTTTCGACGTCGAAAAGCTTTGAAGTTTTAACGCTGCTAGGCTGCGCGCCTCGTGCTAAATCATTTCGCACAAGATCAACGATCATCAGGTTTTCTGCGCGGTCTTTAGGATTCGCACGCAGCTCAGCGATGATTGCTTGATCTTCTGCTGCGCTGTGTCCGCGTGGTCGAGTGCCTTTAATCGGCTTAGATTCCACGTGCCCTGCAGCATCGATGGTGATAAATCTTTCAGGAGAAGAACTTAAAACAACCACGTCACCGAGTTGAAGGAAGGCGCCATATGCGGTGGGATTCGCTTTCCTTAACGCCAGATATGCAGCTAAAGGATCTGCGTCAGTGGTACCACTTAGCTGTGTTGTCAAGCAGATCTCATAGGATTCACCATGAGTAATGAGTTCTTGTGCACGCCGGATTTTAGCAAGATAATCTGATTCTGAATCCCGCACTTTTAAATCAATCTCGCCGGCATAAGGACTGCGTGGAGCCTTCAGCGCTTGGAGCTGCTCAATAGTTTCTGCAAACCACTGCTCCTGCTCCCCGATCGCCATGAGTCGAACATGATCTGATTCCACCGCAATAGCACGATCTGCAAAAATGAAATGTGCATCAGGCAAGGAAGATTTATGGTGCACCGCTGCGCCACTTTCCGCCTTCATTTCATAGCCGAGGTAGCCTACCCACCCCAAACGAAAACCTTGCCCAGGAGACACAGCATTTGCGGCAAGATCGTCCTTGAGCCAGGTAAAGAAATCATCATCTCCAACATGGTGGGTTTTTATCCGTGACAATGGTCCACTGGCATCGCCAAGATAGCTAGTTCCGGTTGCACCATCAAGCCAAAATGCATGTGTAGAATTTGCAAACAATGTTTCAAACACTGCCGCAGGATCAACCTTGAGGCTGATGGTTTTCTCTGAAATTTCCCACGTATAATTGCGTGCTAAATTAAGGAAATTTCTAATGATCTGATGCCCGAACTGCCCACCGATGGATTCTGGATGGAATTGGACTCCCCACTGTGGCAAAGATTTATGTTCTAACGCCATCACTAGACCATCTTCACTGGTGGCTGTCACTGTAATCGAATCTGGTATTTGCGTGGCCACCATGGAGTGATAGCGCACCGCCTGAAAATGTGTCGGAATATCTGCAAAAAGCGCAGCTCCACTATGCGTGATTTCTGATGCTTCACCATGCACCGGACGAGGTGCTAACCCCACAGTTCCACCATGTGCCAACGCAATACCCTGATGGCCCAAACACACCCCAAGAATCGGCACGAGGGCGCGCTCAATAATCCCTGCACAGATACCAAAATCTGCCGCAACTCCGGCGTGGCCAGGACCGGGTGAGAGGATGACGGCGTCGAAAAGCGTCTCATCTATGCGTTCGTCATTGCGCACCACAGTAGGCGCCTGACCAGTTATTTCTTCCACATAAGTGGCCAGATTAAAAGTGAAAGAATCATAATTATCGATTATTAAAACACGCATGAGAAACATCCTCCGACAACGAGAAAGGCACCGCCCGGCCGAAGCCGACGATGCCTTCTTGTAAAACTTAAGAAAACTTAGACGATTGTCCAGTCTTCCAGGCCTTCATAAAGTGGGTAATCTGCAGCAAGCTTTGCTACACGGCCACGCAGTGCTTCCACATCTGCGGACTTACCATTAGCCAATGCAATACCGATGATATCAGCGACTTCAGTGAATCCAGCTGCATCGAAACCACGGGTAGCCAACGCAGGAGTACCGATACGCAGACCGGAAGTAACCATTGGTGGACGAGGATCGAAAGGAACTGCATTGCGGTTAACAGTGATGCCAACCTCGTGCAGCAGATCTTCCGCCTGCTGGCCATCCATCTGGGAATTACGCAGATCAGCCAAAACTAGGTGCACATCAGTGCCACCAGTCAAGACATCCACGCCAGCTGCCTTAGCATCAGAAGCAGTCAGACGCTCAGCAAGAATGCGAGCACCTTCCAAAGTGCGCTCCTGACGATCGCGGAACTGCTCAGTGCCGGCAATCTTCAAAGAAGTAGCCTTCGCAGCAATCGCATGCATCAAAGGACCACCCTGCTGACCTGGGAATACAGAAGAGTTCAGCTTCTTCGCGTACTCCTGCTTAGCCAGGATAATTCCGGAACGAGGTCCACCCAAAGTCTTATGAACAGTGGAGGAAACAACATCAGCGTAAGGAATTGGGCTTGGGTGCAGACCAGCTGCAACAAGACCAGCGAAGTGAGCCATATCAACCCACAGCTTCGCTCCAACTTCTTGTGCGATTGCCTGGAACGCCTCGAAATCGAGGTGACGAGGGTACGCAGACCAGCCAGCGATAATAACCTTTGGCCGTTCCTTCAGAGCAGTCTCACGAACCTGATCCATATCGATACGCATGGTCTCAGGATCAACACCGTAAGCTACAACTTCGTACAGCTTTCCGGAGAAGTTCAACTTCATTCCGTGAGTCAGGTGACCACCATGAGCCAAAGATAGGCCCATGATCTTGTCGCCTGGATCAGCCAAGGTCATCAGGACAGCAGCATTAGCCTGCGCACCTGAGTGAGGCTGAACGTTAGCAAAATCAGCACCAAAAAGTGACTTCGCACGATCACGTGCAAGATCCTCAATGATGTCTACTTGTTCGCAACCACCGTAGTAGCGGCGACCGGGGTAACCCTCGGCATACTTGTTGGTAAGAACTGAACCCTGCGCCTGCAAAACAGAACGGGGAACAAAGTTCTCAGACGCGATCATCTCAAGAGTATCGCGCTGGCGGGCAAGTTCCCCAGCGATGGCAGCAGCCACCTCAGGATCAAGCACGCTTAGTGGCTGGTAACGGACATCGTCCGCTTGGTGGGCATCGGTCATCAGGTCAGCTAACCTTTCACAAGACGAATCCCGCGCGTAAGACCTCACTCGCGGGACAGGTACGCCCCCAAGCATAGACCTCTGGCACCCAGATAGAAAAGTGTGGGCTTAAACTCAGCTTAAAAGCCTCCTCTTTCCTTGCCATTTAGCTATCTCTCAAAGTGAAAAATTAACCCCGATCACACTTTCTAAGTAGCCACGGTGCACAATGGATTCATGGCAGAGCGAATTGCTGCAGGAACACATGGTGTAAAAAACTCACCGCGCACCCCAGATTTCAGCCCCTATCTTGATTTCGATCGCGCACAATGGCGTGAGCTTCGAAACTCAATGCCTCAGGTGTTGACCCAAAAAGAGGTCATTGAGCTGCGCGGAATCGGTGAAAATATTGATCTGGAAGAAGTAGCCGAAGTCTATCTTCCACTCTCTCGTCTAATCCACCTACAGGTCGCAGCCCGGCAGAAACTTACCGCAGCCACCGAAACCTTCCTTGGCACTTCCCCATCCGCATCTGTCCCATTTGTCATTGGTGTGGCAGGTTCTGTTGCTGTTGGAAAATCCACCACCGCGCGTTTGCTACAGGTACTTTTACAGCGCTGGAATTCCCACCCCCGGGTTGATCTAGTCACCACCGATGGATTCCTCTACCCCGCCACAGAATTAACCCGTCGTGGTTTGATGGCCCGAAAAGGTTTTCCAGAAAGCTACGACCAACGAGCTCTCCTTCGATTTGTCACCGACGTAAAATCTGGAAAACTCGCCGTTGATGCTCCGGTATATTCCCACACTGCCTATGACCGCGTCCCCGGTGAGTTCACTACCGTCCGACAGCCAGACATTCTCATCGTAGAAGGCCTTAACGTTCTACAAACCGGCCCAACGTTGATGGTCAGTGACCTTTTCGATTTCAGCGTCTACGTAGATGCCCGCACCGAAGACATCGAAAAATGGTACATCGACCGCTTCCTTCAACTACGCGATACTGCATTCCGTCGGCCTGGCGCGCACTTCTCCCACTATGCCGATATGGCTGATGAAGAATCCTCAAAAGTTGCACGTGAATTATGGCAATCCATCAACCTGCCCAACTTGGTAGAAAATATTCTCCCCACCAGAGTTCGAGCGTCTTTGGTGCTCAAAAAAGGCAGTGATCACCTCGTGGAGCGGGTGCGGATGCGCAAAATTTAACTGCGGCTTGCGAGCTAGTGCAAAAGCCTGTTTAACAGCCCTCAGATTTTAAAATGAGGTTTGTATGGAGAAGGTGTCCAGAGGCGCTTAAAAACGATTCTGGAAGGGCACTTTTTCTGGGCATTGAAAGCGACTTTCCACCAGACCACACAGGGATGCCCACCACACCATAAAACCTGACTCGTGGGCACTGTGGTTTGGCCCCTCACCATCAAGCACTGAAACAGCACCAGAAGCAAGCCCCCAGTATGCAAAAACTAGCTGCGCGCCCACTTTTCTACAGCATCTAAGTTACTCAGATCCACGCGGTCCACATCTTTATCAAAAGTGTCGATCATCATTTTTTCATTGTCGTTTTTAAAAGGCTTAGCTTTCAGCATGTTGACAATGGTCCACATGGTGCTGCGGTGCGCGGTGGAAAGCTCTGAGTAATTAAGTCGGCCGGGTAGGTAGAAACGCGTGACTTGATCAGCTTTACGGCCCAAAGATTTCGCTACCCCGTCTTTCTTTTGCGCAACATCATCCAAGGTCATGCCGACTGTGCATAGTGCTACGCGATGTCCGGAAAGTTCGGTATCCACGATGAATTTTGCACCTGGATTTAATGGCCCGTGAACAAAGCTCAATACAACAACACGTGCATCTGTTTTCCCAACAAGTTCAGCTCGTGCTTGGTCAAGGCTCAGAGCTTTTACTCCGAAGCGTTTCGCCAGTGCTTCGGCATATTGCTGTGTGGAACCATACGCAGATTCAAATGCAACGATGAAGTCAGACATGTTTCTCCTTGAGAATAATTATTTTCCGAATCTTCTGCTGCGCTGAGAATAGTCACGGAGGGCGCGGAGGAAGTCGATGCGTCGGAAAGCTGGCCAATAAGTATCGGTGAACCAGATTTCTGAATACGCTGACTGCCACAGCATAAATCCAGAGAGCCGCTGTTCGCCAGAAGTTCGGATAACAAGATCTGGATCCGGCTGGCCAGAGGTGTACAGATGGGTGGAGATCGCATCTACTGCGACGGATTCGATGAGTTCATCAACACCCAAACCGTTATTTTTTCCCATGGTCAACAGCTTTTGCACTGCGTCCACGATTTCTTGACGTCCGCCGTAGCCAACAGCCATATTCACTGCGATACCTGTGTGTTCTGCAGTGGCTTCCTCGGCTGTTCGCAACCTGCAAGCAACAGCATCCGGGAGGAGATCTAGGTGCCCAACGAGACGAACCCGACAATTGGTTTCAGGTCGTGCGAGTTCGTCCGCGACATCAGCGATGATATCGAAAAGCAATTGTAGTTCTTCTGAGGAACGTCCAAGATTTTCCATCGACAACAAATAGACGGTCACTAGGTTGACATCGACATCGTCACACCAGCGTACCATTTCACCGATTTTCTTAGCGCCGACGCGGTGCCCATGACTGACATCTGTAAATCCTGCTTCTCTGGCCCAACGTCTGTTGCCATCACACATAATGGCAACATGACCGGGCTGTTTAGCGCCGTCTAGTTCTTTTAGGAGACGACGCTCATAAACCGGGTACAGCAATCTGGGCAGGTTTAACACATCTATTAGTCTAGCGCCCTTGCTTACTGAGCTGTTGTTCGACGCTCCCTTACTGCTGCCGCCAACTCTGCCAGCAAATCAATTGAGGTATTAATGTCAATGCACTTATCGGTTACAGACTGGCCGTAGACCAAACCTTCGCCTCCATTAATGCGCAGTTTTGCAGGATCCAAGTTCTGCGCGCCACCCACGAGGAAAGACTCAATCATGATGCCAGCCACAGCATCGGATCCACCCGCGATTTGTGCGGCAATTTCACGCACAACTTCCGCCTGGCGGATATGGTCTTTGCCAGAGTTAGCGTGAGAAGCATCAATCATGAGACGAGCATTGTCACCCAGCTTTTCGACGACGGCCTCCACCGAAGCAGCATCATGATTCGGGCCGGAGGTACCGCCGCGCAAAATGATGTGCGAGTTACTGTTGCCAGCGGTTTCCACGACGCTGAGCGCGCCGTCATCAGAGGTGCCGAAGAAGAAGTGTGGGTTCTTCGCTGCTTCCACAGCATCAATTGCCACCTGAGTATTGCCGTCAGTGCCGTTTTTGAATCCAATTGGCATGGACATTCCTGAAGCCAGCTGGCGGTGCACCTGCGATTCAGTGGTGCGAGCGCCGATTGCGCCCCACGCCACGGTATCTGCGTAGTACTGAGGGCTATTAGGTTCGAGGAATTCGCAGCCGACTGGAAGATCCAGGTTCACAACGTCGATAAGCACTTTGCGCGCTAAGCGCAGGCCCTCAGGAATATCGTAAGTTTCGTTGAGGTGAGGATCGTTGATCAAGCCCTTCCAGCCCACGGTAGTGCGTGGCTTCTCGAAGTACACGCGCATCACAATTTTCAGATCCTGATCCAGGCGTTTAGCCAATGGAGCCAGGCGGTTTGCGTAATCGATCGCAGCTTCTGGATCGTGCACAGAACACGGCCCCACAACAACGACAAGGCGGTCATCATCGCCAGCGAAAATATCGGCGATGTCCTGACGATCCTTTTCTACCTTGGTTGCTTGCTTCGGAGTCAATGGATTAGCAGAAATCAGAGCTGTCGGGCTAGGCAACTCATGGAACGCAACGACGCGCTTATTACTGGTTGACGCCGCATTTTCAAGTGATACTGGAGAACTCATGGTGTATGTCTTTCTTAAGGGACTTAATTTATCTAGGTAACAAAAAAGCAGCCCCTCTACCCTTGCGGGGAGGTGCTGCTCGACTCCGGATGTTGTTCGCGTTTTAGCTGGCACAATTAATGGCCAGCTTGCGCGGGGAGGCCCCGGAGCCGGTCATAAAATAAAATCGTGCTGCGAACATAGTTTCCGACCTTAACACAGTTTCTTTTTAAAGGAAGCCCTTTTTGGAATTTTCATTCAAGCCTGCTTCTGCCATGGCAATACGCACGCCCTCGATATCAAATGGATCAAGCCCATTACGCTCTGCGAAGATACGCCGACGATTCATACGAGACCAGCGTCGATGGAATGCCCAGCCCAGAACAAGCACGGCAACCAGCATCGCGATAATTAGCAATAAACCAACCGGCGAGGCCTTTCCGAATTCTGGTCCAAGCGGTCCACCTTGCTGCTGTTGAGCCAAGATAGTCATGGTGGTGTCGTTATACATGCCGGCAGCTGTAGTGAATACAGAGCTAAGGTCAATCACGCCGAAAAGGTCCTTCCTAAAGGATGTGGTCTAACTGCATTATTCTGTATCGGGTGCGATTCCGGCAAACAGGTCATCTTCAGGGATCGAAGTTTTCACCCGAGTCTTGGCTAATTCGAACTCCTCAGTTGGCCACAGTCGACGCTGCACTTCAACTGGAGTGCCAAAGAAAGCACCTGCTGGATCGATCTGTGTTGCATGCGCACGGAGTGCATCATCACGCTGATCAAAGAAGCGTTCACTTGGAACTTGAGTAGTTACCCTAGCCATGATGTCAGCCTGATTAGCCCGCCACCTCTCCAGCATCGGAGTATATGGACTTGGCTTTCCCTGCTCCAGCAACAAATTATGGAACATCTCCATGCGCTGGCGGATAAAGCCATGGGTGTAGTACAACTTCAATGGTTCCCATGCAGCACCAAGCTCTGGGGCAAAAGCCGCATCCCCTGATTTTTCCCAGGCAAGCATAGAAACCTCATGCACCTTGAGGTGATCTGGGTGCGGATATCCACCGTTTTCGTCATAAGTAATAATGACGTGCGGGCGGAACTCACGAAGAATTTTCACTAGATCTCGGGTAACTTTCTCCGAGTCCTCTAGTGCAAAGCAGCCCTCTGGTAGAGGTGGCAAAGGATCACCTTGGGGTAATCCGGAATCCTCATAACCCAGCCACTTGTGCTCGGTGCCAAGGATTTCCATCGCTTTAGCCATCTCTTCCTGACGAACCGCAGAAATATTATCTAAGATTCCAGGCTTATCCATTGCAGGGTTGAGAATGTCTCCACGCTCTCCACCTGTGCAGGTCACAACCATTACTCGGTTACCTTCAGCGGCGTACTGCGCCATGGTTGCTGCCCCCTTGCTCGACTCATCGTCAGGGTGGGCGTGGATCGCCAGTAGGCGTAAACCACTCACGTGTCTCATCCTTCCTTGAAGCACCAAATGCTTCTACAGGGTTTAGTTGATGTGTATTGCATTCATGATAGTCGTTTCCAATCCCATGCCTCATTTCGCACGCATAGACCTCGGTTAACAGTTTTTCCTACATTGACTAAGATGTATAAGGACCAACTCGATTCGGCCTTTGAAGAGGATGTAGACACACTTCCATCATGAGCACTAATTCCAACTCTCCATCCAACACTTCAAGTTCATCGAACATTCCAAACACCCAACGCCCTGCTGATCGATACAATGCTCGTCGACCAGAGGCTGCTGCTGGAAGAAACATCAGCGGAAAAATCATTGCTGTCGTAGGAGTGTTGTTGGTAATCGCTATTGTGATTGTCGGCGCAAACTTCTTGAAAAATCGTGAAGCCCAGACCGTATCGGGTCAAATGGGAGCTTTCGAGCGTATCGACGATGACACATTGCGTTTCGAGGTCGATGTCTCCCGTGATGATCCAAGCCAAGTCGCTTATTGCATTGTCACCGCGAAAGACTACTCACACGCTGAGGTTGGGCGCCGAGAAGTTCTCGTGGAGCCGAGCGAGCATTCAACGGTACGTATCTCCACATTGATCCCCACTCGTGAACCAGCAGTTTCCGGTGGTGTCTACGGTTGTTCCTCCGTCATCCCGTCTCATATGAACCTCAAAAACTAGAAAAATTTGCTGTGCTAAAATTTGCAGCAGAAACGTACGTTGACATCGTCGGTAAATAGTTACCGTAAAAGTTAAGCCTATTGGCCCCGGACAGCCGGGGCCAATCTTATGATTTTATTCTCTGTTTTTCCGATGATCCACCTCTACTGTTCCCCAGGAGGGTAAGTAATTATGGCAAGTGTAAGCAAGCAATACATCACACCAGAAACCAAGGCCAAGCTAGAGGAAGAGCTCAACGCTCTCATCGCAAACCGCCCTGCAGTTGCTGCAGAAATCAATGAGCGCCGCGAAGAGGGCGACCTCAAAGAAAACGCTGGCTACGATGCAGCTCGTGAAATGCAGGACCAAGAAGAGGCTCGCATCAAGCAGATCTCTGAATTGCTTGCAAACGCCACCACTGAGCGTGAAGGCATCATCGAAGGTGTTGCACACGTAGGTTCCGTTGTTCACGTCTACTACGACGGTGACCACAGCGATAAGGAAACCTTCCTCATCGGTACCCGCGCTGGCGCATCTGAGAACCCAGATCTTGAGACCTACTCTGAGCAGTCTCCACTAGGTGCTGCCATTCTCGGCGCTCAGGAAGGCGAAACTCGCCAGTACAACTCACCAAATGGTTCCGTAATCTCTGTGACCGTCGTGTCTGCAGAACCATACAACTCTGCAAAGGCAGCTGCACTGCGCAGCAATAACTAACCAAGGATTCATAGTTTAAAAATGACTACTCTTTCTCGTAAGTTCTTCGCCACTGGCGCCACCGCTCTGGCTGCAATCGCTCTCGTTGCATGTACCCCACCAAATCAGAATGACTCTGATCTGAAGGTTGCAACCGCAACTGGTGTCAAAGCCCCAGCAAAGAGCACTTCCACTGCAGCAGCAACGGATGCACCAGGCTACATCGATTGCGTGGCTGCACCTACTCAGCAGCCTTCTGAAATCTCCCTCAACTGCGCCATGGACATTGACCAGCTGACTGATATTTCTTGGAGTGCGTGGACTGCTGATTCTGCAACTGGAACCGGTACCCGCGTAGTAGTTTCAGACACTGGTGAAGAGACCGAAACTGAAGACGTTGCGGTTAAGCTCTCCTTCCCTACCCAGTCTTCCCAAGGCCTAGTATTTACCCAGGTCACTGTAGATGGACAGGTTGTCTTTCTTTAAATAAAGACAAACAATAATGGCTCCGACTTTTTCAAGTCGGAGCCATTATTGTTTTTCAGTATTTAGCGGTTCTGGAAATAGCTCAGCAGACGCAGGATCTCGGTGTACAACCACACCAAGGTCACGGCCAGGCCGAGCGCAACGCCCCAAGCCATCTTTGCTGGTGCACCTTCACGTACGAGACGGTCAGCTGCATCAAAATCAGAAAGGAAGCTAAACGCTGCCAGGCCGATGCAGAAGAGGGAGAAAACAATCGCGATTACTCCGCCATCACGCAGTGGGCTTGCACCACCAGTGAACAATGCCCAGACAACATTACCCAAGACAAGCACCAAAACGCCGACCATCATGCCAGTCATGATGCGGTTGAACTTAGGGGTGACCTTGATGGCACCAGTCTTGTACACAAAGAGCATTCCGATGAACACACCGATAGTGCCAAGAACTGCCTGCCCGATGAGTCCACCAGCATTAGAATTGCCAACGGTGAAACCAGAAAGCAACAGTGAAATGCCACCAACAAAAAGGCCTTCAAACACAGCGTAAATCAAGGTGACGGCTGCAGATCCATACTTCTTACCAAAAGTACTGACCAAAACAGTGATAAATCCGCCGATAGCACCGACAATCGTCAGGATCATACCGAGACCAGGACTAATAAACAGCCATGTGCCGGCGGTGACGAGGGCAAAAACAATAATAACCGCGAGAGTGATACCAGTTTTGGTGATCACATCATCGACGGTCATTGGGCGCTCCGCCTTCTGCGGAGCTACGTTTTGCTGGTAGGCACCACCGAAGTTGTCGTAACCACCGTATGGGTTCTGGCCTTGTGGACGTTTGGTTTCCGTAAGGGAACTAAAAACGGGATTGCTGCTTCGCACGGGGTCCCCGATCCTTTCAGTTAGATTTTCGCTATTCAATCAAATAACGCATCAAGGATCAGTATAGTTCCCCACGTTAAGAACTATTTTTATCTGTTTACTACCTCTTAGATCTGCACAGGTACTGGAGTATTAAGAAGTTCCTCACTTAGCTGTTTCCATTCAGATTCCTCAAGGACTCGCAAAGGTTTCCGGTGCTGATTATGAGCAGCCACCACACGCGGGAGTTCCATCTCCCGCTCATCAAATCCAACAGGTACAGGGAGCGCGATAGATCCAGCTGCGATATCAATACGAGTATGAGTTGCAGCTGGAATCGTGACCATATCGCCTTGGCCTAAGAACCTACAATATCCTGGCGTCGTCACCGTTGCAGTGCCACTGTAAATCCACAACTGTTGGTCCTGGGCTAATTGGGCAAAAGTTGTTGTCGCTGGAATAAGTGATGGTTGGCCTACAGTGCCCATGCCGATCTGCCCATTAGTAAAGGCGGAGGGAGTTGCACCAGTGTGGCGTCGAAAAGCTCTGGTCAAGCTGCTCGTTGCGGCGAACCCGACGAGGTTCGCAACCACTGAAATGCTGAAGTCATGAGCCAGCAGGCTCGCTGCGACGCATACACGCTGGGCAGCACGCCACTCACTGAACGTATACCCTGTGGATTTGAGGAATTGACGCTGCAGCGTGCGCCCCGAAATCTGATGTAGTACCGCAAACTCATCCAAACTAGTTTGATCAGCTGGATTAGACACCAAAACCTGTGCCACAGCGCGAGCTTTCCGAGGAGATGGAAGCGGCGGGGTCGGCACACGGTCAGTAAAAAGCTTGACGATATCTGCCGATAGCGTATCTTTACCCAAAAGAGAACGGCTGTACTCAAAGGTCAAACGGTCATTCCAGGTCTGTCCAAGATGGATTCGACGCGCTGGACCAGTTATTGCTAATTTCTCAAAGCAAATATCTAGTACAAGACCTTGAGAATCATCATCAATGAATGCTGCTTCTGGCGCAAACAGTAAATCACCTGCAACAAGAGTGAAAATCATCTTATCTAAATGAACTGTCGCTACTCCGGAATGACACCACAACAAGCTGGCAGACTTCATATTGCACCCTCACCAAAAATTGTTAATTTAGGCTACGCTTACCTTATCTTCTGGTGTGATGTTACAGTCCCCTAGCAAGGTATTGCAAGAGACTAATTCATCTCCGGATTTATCGGCATGAAGAAATCCTCCACCGCCTTTACAACGATGGAGGATTTCTTTTATGGAGACTTTCTGGAGAGCAGAATTTTTTACTCCCACACTTCCGTCCAGTAGAGCAATCAATGATGTCCAAATAATATCCAAACCAGAGAAAACAGCCCTTAACGTAAAAATTTCGATAGACCTGACCTGCAACGATCAGAACTGTTCCATTTATTTTCTGTGGGGTTTTTGTAGGGTTCATGCAAAAAGGCCAGGTCAGAAATTCTCTGACCTGGCCTTATGGTGCCCCCAGTGGGACTCGAACCCACACTGTATTGATTTTAAGTCAACCGCCTCTGCCGATTGGGCTATGGGGGCAAGCCGCATTGTAAGGATACATATGTATTCTTTCAATGCTATTTTCTTGCTGCTTAAACATCATAGAACATGATGCCCTAGACATTTAAAATAGGGTCTCAATTCACTTAAGAACTAGCTTCTACCAGGCCAAGAATGAGGCCGTCGAGAATATCTTTTTCCGAAATGATGATGTAATCAACACCAGCTTCTGACTCAGCAAGGTCAATGGCTGCTTGCACAACTACAGATCCGCCACCAATGACATCAGCACGGCCGGCGTCTACAACCGGATTGCTCACGCGTTGGGCAGCTGATTCTGAAATGATCTCATTTGTAACAACACGCAATGCATCGAAATTGAGCGCAGAAAGGTGAATCGCAGCGCGATCATAGCTTTCTAGGCCTTGTACCCATGCAGAGATGGTGGTGAAAGTACCCGCGCATCCAACAAAGGTTTTTGCCTTTGAAATTGGAACGATGGCTTTAACATCCTGAATACGCTCAGCAACATAGTCCCGAGCGATTTCTACCTCAGTAGGGGTAGGTGGATCGCTCCGCATGATCCTTTCGGTCAGGCGGACACATCCCATTTGCGTGGAATGTGATCCCAGAATTTCGCCTTCGTAGGTGCCTACGATAAATTCTGTGGATCCGCCACCAAGATCAATGACACAAAAAGGTCCTTGATCTGCAGGGAGATCCACAATTGCACCTCGGAAGGACAAGAGGGCTTCTTCTTCACCAGAAATTACTTCAGCTTGATACCCCGGACGAATTCGGGAGAGCAGCTGACGAGTCATGGAAAAGAACAGTTCACGGTTGGAGGCGTCACGCGTTGCGGAAGTCGCAACCATCCGGACGGTTTCTACCTCATGCTTTTCCATGAGCTCGACATAAGTTTCCAGCGCTACGCGAGTGCGCTTAATTGCTTCGGGATCTAGCTGTCCTGTGGCGTCTACACCTTTGCCAAGTCGAACAATGATGTTTTCGCGAGTGATTTCTTTGAAACCTTCAGGGGTAACTTCAGTTATCAGCAGGCGGATAGAGTTTGTTCCGCAATCAATAGCCGCGTAGCGGGTCATTAAGCGCCACCTGCTCGGGAGAAATCGAAGTCCTCCATGTTGATGCCGAGTTCCTGCACAGTTGGCCAATCCTCTGGGATGGCGGTTCCGCGCAGGTTGCCGTGTTCTGCAGCCATTGCGACAGCTTCAGTACCGAGACGGAAATGCTCTGGACCTTCGGCCAATGCGTAGGCAATGAGGACGTGGAGGCACTTCACGCGATCAGGCATGCCACCGCCAGAGAAATCGGTACCCAAGTCTTCGATAGCATTGCGCTTAGCAAGAAAGTGCTCGTGGGCGCGCTGGTAATCCGCACGGAGTTCTTCATCGGTAGCAAGGCGCTCTGTCATCCACTTCATGATCAAAGCAACTTCCAAACGAGATGCTTCGGTGGTCAGGCGTGGATCAGTTAAGTAATACAGGGTTGGGAATGGGGTGCCATCATCAAGCTTTGGGGTGGTCATCACAACACCCGGTACCCCATCGGGGCTATGGTAGGAGATCTCGAGGACTCCACGTGGAGCCCTTCCCAATTGCTCTTCGACAGCTTTCAGATCTGCATCATTCACACTCATGGTTTCTATTCTGTCATGAGTCTGCGCCTGAAGCGCTATTGCACAGGTTCTTCCTCTATTGGCGCAATAGTTGGCACTTCTCCTTCAAGAACTGGTGGTTCTAATTCTCCCTCACCAAGTGCTTCTGGTTCGGTGACGGAATTCCATAGATTTTCATACCAAGGATCAAGAGGCTCAACCTCAGTGCCATCTGAGGTAACAGAGGTATCTGTGCGCAAGGCTGGATCTACAATTCTGAAAGCCGTTTCGCCTGGCTCAATTACGCCGAGACGCAGTCGTGCTTGTTCTCGGATGTATGCCTCGGATTGGTACCTAGTAAGGTCCGATTCGAGTTGATCGATCTGCTTTTCTTTAGCAGAAATTGAGGCTTCAGTTTGGGCGATATCAGAACGCAATTGGAAATAGTTTCGCACTGGTATGGCGATAACAAATAAAATTAAAAGGATGACAAGTGCAATCGCACCAATTCCTACCGCGCCCAATTGGAAAGGGGCACGGGTGGCAGAAACTGACTCTGAAGCGCGTTCCCTACTTGAGACAGGAACGATGCCTTTATGAGTTTTCTTCTGCTTTGCCATAATCCTCGATCATAGTCACACCAGTAACAGTAAGAAGGCAACGACGCCCGGCAACCTTGCGGCTACCGGGCGTCGAAAAGCGCAATTATTTAGCCCTGAAAACGTGGGAATGCGCTGCGACCTGCGTAAACGCCTGCGTCGCCAAGGAGCTGCTCAATACGGAGAAGCTGGTTGTACTTTGCAACACGATCGGAACGTGCTGGTGCACCAGTCTTGATCTGACCACAGTTAAGTGCAACTGCGAGGTCAGCGATGGTGGTGTCCTCGGTCTCGCCGGAACGGTGGGACATCATGGAGGTGTAGCCTGCACGGTGAGCCATATCCACAGCATCGAAAGTCTCGGTGAGGGTACCGATCTGGTTGACCTTGACTAGGATGGAGTTGGCAGCCTTCTTGGCAATACCCTCCTTCAAACGCTCAGGATTGGTGACGAAGAAATCATCGCCAACGATCTGAACCTTGTCGCCGATCTTGGCGGTCAGGTTGGTGTAACCCTCCCAATCGTCTTCCTGCAGTGGATCCTCGATGGACACAATTGGGTACGCCTCGACGAGCTCAGCGTAAACATTTGCCATCTCATCTGCGGAGTGCTGTCCACCCTCGAAGTGGTAGACACCATCCTTGAAGAACTCAGAAGATGCAACGTCTAGAGCAAGAGCGATGTCCTTGCCTGGGGCAAATCCGGCCTTTTCGATAGCCTCAACGATCAGGTCAAGTGCATCACGAGTGGATGGCACGGAAGGAGCGAATCCACCCTCGTCGCCAAGTCCGGTGGATAGGCCCTTAGCCTTAATGACGGACTTCAGTGCGTGGTAAACCTCTGCGCCCTGGCGAAGTGCCTCGGAGAAGCTCTCTGCACCGATTGGAGCGATCATGAACTCCTGGACGTCAACGCCGGAGTCAGCGTGTGCGCCACCGTTGATGATGTTCATCATTGGAACTGGAAGAACGTGTGCGTTTGGTCCACCGATATAGCGGAACAGTGGCAGACCTGCGGAATCCGCAGCAGCCTTTGCAACAGCCATGGATACACCAAGGATGGCGTTTGCGCCGAGGCGGGACTTGTTTGCAGTGCCATCAAGCTTGATCATTGCTTCGTCGATGAGGCGCTGATCATCAGCCTCAAGGCCTGCAAGTTCGTCGCTGATTTCTTCGTTGACGTTTTCAACAGCCTTCAAAACGCCCTTGCCCAGGTAGCGATCGCCACCGTCACGCAGCTCGTGAGCTTCGTGGACACCGGTAGATGCGCCTGATGGAACACCCGCGACACCGTGGGAACCGTCATCCAGGAAAACCTCTGCCTCTACGGTTGGGTTACCGCGGGAATCGAGAATTTCGCGAGCGAATACGTGCATGATTTCAGCCACTATGGCCTCCTATGCCAACTTGGGAGCTAACCAGAATTATTCACGCAATCGAAAAGCAATAAAATGTTTTCGATCACGTCTAAGACCAATTGTTGCATGAATCTTGTTTCGATGAAGCAATCAGTTCAAATTTGTGGCTAACACTACTTAAACCCCCAGCCCGAGCGTGTTTGATCAGACACATTGCCATAAATTCGGAGGTTCCGATGTTGGGTTTTAGATCGCTGGCTGTCGCAAAGCATAGGAAGCTGCGGCATCTCGAACATCCTTGAGGTACTGATTGGACATATTGTAAGAGTGCACTGCTTGAGTCCACCCTTCAGGAGTTGCCAGGTCACGTTCATAGGAACACAAAAGATGCGCAGCACTTAAGGCCGCATCATCAATTTGATTCGGATCCGCTACCCCATCACCATTGGCATCCAAGCCCAATCGACGCCAGGTATCTGGAATAAACTGCATTGGTCCTACTGCCCGGTCATATTCCGTATCACCGTCTAGCTCACCGTTATCTGTATCCGGAATCTCCGCAAATCCTGGAGAACCATCCAAAGGCACGCCAATAATCGGCGGAGTTGCAACACCATTTTCATCTAATGAGCTGCCACCAAACATCTTGCCGTTGTATGTTCCGTGCCGTGTTTCAATCTGACCAATACCGGCCAATGTATTCCATGAAAGATTGCACCCAGGCCACGCGAGTGCAGCAATAAGCTCCGCATTGCCATAAGCGGCAACTGCCTGAACTGAGACACCGATGTCTTGAGCTAAAGGTTCAGCCCAAAAACGCAATTGATCCGATGTGCGCCCCTCAGCCCCAGTATCAATCTGCGGAACCATTTCACCATGTACAGGGGGAACATCATCAGGGATTGGCTGAAGCTGGCGAATAGGAGCCGTTCCATCCATGAAGCTCAGCGCCCAACCAACAAATGAGACCACCATGACTACGGCCAACACCGAACCGCAGCCACATCCGAACGCTTTTTTAACCCCTGAACTCATGGGGGTCGATAGTACCGGCTAGGCCCCAAACTCCAGCATTTTAAAGAAAAACCCTGCCGATAATGAAAAGATTTTCCCTTGAAAATATTTCTTTAAAGTGCAGAAATACATAAGAAATTCAGACTAATTCAAGTTCCAATTCAATTGGCAGAGCATTCACATAGACAGTGTCAAGGCAATGTTTCCTACTGTTTCAAAGAGTCCCATCGAATGGTAGCGAATTCGATGAAATTAGTCACAAAACTACAATTTAAGGAAAGTTCTGCCAACTTTTCCTGTAGGCAGAGCAATTTCCCAACCAAAGGAGATCTAGACCCATGAAGCTTTCACGCCGTATTGCCATCATTGGCGCCACCGCTGGCGTTGCTGTTGCAGCTTTGGCAGCACCAGCATCTGCATCTGATTTCGCAAGCCTTTCCTCCATCAACAAGGAACTATCTACCCAGTACGACTGGATGCCTTGCGGCGTACTCGAAATTGGGCTCAACTCTGCTGATGTTTTGGAAGAGGGCCAGTACAACCGTGAGCTCGCTGAAGCTATTACCGCAAAGGGTGAAAGTGGATTGACCCAGCAGTTCCCACAGGTTGGCGAGTGGAATGCTGGCCAGGCAGCATCCCTTGCTGACCGCGCGCAGGCTTGTGGCCTCGTAAAGGCTGATACCTACCTTTCTGAGTTCTCCGCTAACTTCTCCTCTTAAGTAATCCCGGGGGCAACCCCATTAGTAACACTAGTCACAACAGTCACTTCATTAACGTATGATCTGAACTGTTGTGACTTTTTCTATGTATTTAACATCTCTCACTTAAGGAAAACCCATGAAGAAACTGCGTCTTGTAACCATTGCTGCCGCTACTGTCGCGCTTGCTGCTGGCCTTACCCCCTCTGCTTCAGCACAGGATTTTGGCGCCATCATCGACAACTTCGATTGTGGTGTACTGCGCACCACGGTCTACACCACAGGTCTTGCACACGAGAATTCCACCCGTGCTGAACTTGCAGCCAACCTCCGTAATTCCGCAGCAGTCAGCCAGCTAGAGATTCCTTTGAACCTTGTCGCCACTGCTTATTCCGAGCGCATCGCAAACCGCGCTTTGACCTGTGGCATTGTCAAGGAAGACCCACAGGACTTCATGGCTCAGCTGCAGCAGTTCTCTTCTAACCTATCTTCCTAATTTTTCCTGGGCTTTCCCCATAGCCCAGAGCCGTTCTTGCTCTTCGGAATCCACAATCCCAGTAGAACCATCGAACAAGTACGGTGAACGCGATTTCATTTTCGCAACGAAACTCGCCGCCACGTCAAAAATATCGAATCGACCTTGACGGGCGGCGATTTCTGCATGAAAAAGGACCTGGAGCAGCACATCCCCAAGCTCATTTTTCATTTCTTTGTCGTTGCCTATCTCAATCGCTTCAATAAACTCTTGCGATTCCTCTTCCAAATACGGAATCAAGCTCTCATGGGTTTGTTCCCGCTCCCATTCACCGCGGCTCACAGCCGCCTGCATCACGCCGACTGCCTCAAGCAAAGGATCAAGGGGCGCGTCGATAAGCATGCTTGTCAGGCTCGGGTTTGCGGTAACCAGCCACTGAGCGCTTGTCGACGCTTCAATCCCCCATTTTTCAATATCGACCGGAAAATCTGGGTCTACAAAAACAGATTCACCCCGTCCGAACACAGCTTCCACAAAAGGAACCGGCAAGACGGGGTGCTTCGGATCAACAAAAATAACGCGCATAACGCCTTATTCTAGTTACTATCGGTCTTTCCAATGCGCTCATCTACTGCATCGCGAACCTTGTTGATCTGATCGGCTTTATCCTCGCCAAGGCGACCACGAGCAGCATCTGAGATCTTGTCCAAGATCTCATCTGTTTTCTTCTCGCCAGCCTCGGAATTGAGGAAGTCATTTGCTTTATTTGTAACATTATCGAAGATACCCATGAGAGGTCTCCTACCTTTCTTTAGCAGTTCACCTGCCACTATTTTGCAAGGCCGAGGGTACTCGAAGTTTCGCGCAAACGTTAAAGGTCAACTACCTTAAATGAGTGCATAATCAACAAAATGCTGTTAGTTCTAGCGAAGCAGCGGCCACAAGCCGCACTGTATCTATCAGAACCCTTATCGCGCTGATCATTGGATCAACTGTCGGCGCTGGAATTTTCTCCATCCCCCAAAATATTGGATCAGTTGCCGGACCCGGCGCGATGCTGATCGGCTGGCTAATCGCAGGCGTGGGTATGCTTTCCGTTGCCTTCGTGTTCCACGTCCTTGCGCGAAGGAAACCTCATTTAGATTCCGGCGTGTACGCATATGCGCGTGTGGGCTTAGGTGATTACGTAGGTTTTTCCTCTGCGTGGGGATATTGGCTTGGTTCTGTCATCGCGCAGGTCGGCTATGCCACATTGTTTTTCTCTACGGTCGGCCATTATGTGCCGCTGTTTTCCTCGGATCACCCTTTTATCTCAGCGCTCGCAGTGAGTGCTTTGACATGGTTGGTTTTCGGAGTGGTGTCTAGGGGAATTAGCCAGGCAGCATTCTTAACCACTGTTACAACAGTGGCCAAGATCCTTCCACTGCTGTGCTTTATCATTTTGGTGGCTTTCTTAGGCTTTAGCTGGGAAAAGTTCACGCTTGATTTTTGGGCACGTGACGGCGATGTGGGCAGTATTTTTGATCAGGTCAAGGGCATCATGGTGTATACCGTGTGGGTCTTTATTGGTATTGAAGGTGCATCGGTCTATTCCCGACAAGCACGCTCCCGCAGCGATGTCAGTCGCTCAACCATCATTGGTTTTGTTGCGGTCTTGCTGTTATTGGTGTCTATTTCTTCGTTGAGCTTCGGTGTTCTTACTCAAGCTGAATTGGCAGCACTGCCAGATAATTCCATGGCCTCTGTCCTAGAAGCTGTGGTTGGCCCTTGGGGTGCAGCGTTGATTTCTCTCGGCCTCTGCCTTTCTGTGCTGGGTGCATATGTGTCCTGGCAGATGCTGTGTGCGGAACCGCTTGCATTGATGGCAATGGATGGGCTAATTCCAAAGAAAATCGGTGCTATTAATCGCCGTGGTGCAGCATGGATGGCTCAACTGATTTCGACCATCGTTATCCAGATCGTTGTCATTGTGTTCTTCTTCAACGAGACCACCTATGTCTCTATGGTTCAGTTGGCCACAAATCTTTATCTTGTGCCTTATCTGTTCTCTGCGATCTATCTAGTTCTGCTTGCTACTCGCGGAAAAGGCATTACGCATCCACATGCTGGTACTCGTTTTAATGATTCCGGCCCAGAGATTTCTAGTCAGGAAAACCGCAAACACTTAATTGTGGGTATCGTGGCTCTAGTTTATTCAGTATGGCTGTTTTATGCCGCTGAACCGCAGTATGTGCTCTTTGGTGCGATGGCTATGCTGACTGGTTTGATCCCTTATGTCTGGACCCGCCTTTATCGCCGCGAACAAGTTTTTAACCGCTTTGAGGTAGGCGTAGTGGTTGTTCTCGTTATTGCAGCCAGCGCAGGAGCTATTGGTTTGGCCAACGGCACGCTGTCGCTCTAAAAATGTGCCTGCTGTTTTTACAGCAATTCCACGTAGTTCTTACAACTAATTAACTGTTACCTCGTCAGTTTTCCCTCTCTTTCTTGGAAATTAGAAGAGAATAATAACTGTGTGAATGAATGGCGAACGATATCGCTTATAGATAGCACTGCTCTGGCCGTGATTATTTGTATAGCAGCTCTCACTCTCATCGTGGCTTTGCTTGGAGTGTTTTCTGCTCACTCCCGCAAGCGCACGCTGTGGTCCTTGCTGCTATCCATCGTGTTCACTGGTGGTGTGTGGCTCTTTATTGAAAAGCTCTGGAAGCCGTTTCCTGATGCTAACCCGTGGACAATTTATGCTGCTGGTGGCATCGCAGTATTTTCCCTTTTGAGCATCTTTTTCCGCCAGGGTCGAACAAAAGTTGTGATGCTGGTACTCACTGTCATTGCCTTGCTCAACACTGCGCTAGTGGTCAATATGATTTACCAGCCTTACCCCACTGTGGGTTCTTTCAATGCAGCCCCGACCACAGTGCCCATGACTTACGCAGATTTTCAAGCACAGAAAACTGCACCGACATTAGATAATCGTGAAGTTAGAGCTCTCGTACAGGTTCCCATGGCTGGGACAACTGATAATTCAGTATCAGATTTTAATGCCCGCGATGCCTACGCATATATTCCACCTGCTTATTGGAATAACCCCAACTCGCAACTTCCCGTGTTAGTTTTGCTTCCCGGAAATCCAGGGCAACCCGACCAATGGTTTAGCAGTGGAAATGCTGGACAGATTGCAGATGATTTTCAAGCTACCCATGACGGAATCAGTCCAATTGTTATCAGCGTTGATGGAACTGGCTCTTTTAGCGGAAACCCAGCCTGTGTGGATTCGGATGCTCAGCTTGTTATGAGTTATCTCTCTCAAGATGTCCCAATGTTGATCAAAGAGAAATTTCGAGTAAATCCTGATCAACGTGCCTGGACAATTGGTGGTTTAAGCTACGGCGGAACATGTGCTTTGCAGATTATGACTAACCATCCAGAATCTTATGGATCATTTCTCAATTTCTCCGGTCAAGAAGAGCCCACCTTAGGTAAGCACCAAGACACCGTTAATCAGCTTTTCGGCGGCGATGAAGAAGCATTTAAAGCCGTCAATCCAGAAGATCTCCTCAACCAGGCTATTGATTCTAAGGCAACTACTTTTAGCGGGATTGCTGGAAAATTTATCGCCGGAGGTTCTGACAAGAATGCAGTGCGTGCGCTGACTCATCTCAATGATTTAAGTAACCAGGCAGGCATGTCCACCACCTTTGATACGGTCACTGGAGGGCACTCTTTCCAGGTGTGGAGAGTTGCATTAGCTAACACTTTTGATTGGGTTGCACAGCGTGGCGGACTGCCGGTGTGAAATGAAAAATTCAACAACGGCCGCACAGGCATACCTTCTGTTTGTTATTAATTGGCTGGGCAAGTCTCTCCGCTTTGCGCCCATTAGCCTCCTCTTAATCGCCTTGATGTGGGGATTACGGGTAGTTTTTGGTGCAGAAGATCCCACCAATCATTCGATGGTGGAGCACCTGGGTCTCACTCTGCCTTGGGCTCTGAATGATCCTCGGTTTTTCACTGCAAGTTTAAGCTCAGCCACTACAACATCGGCGTTAATGTCTACTTTATGGATATTGGTGCTGGCAGTTCCTTCTGAAAGAGTCCTTGGCAGCCTTCGCTTTTTCTGCGCTGTAATTGTGGTGCATTTAAGCTCAATACCACTGGGGATCGGTATCGCGCATCTCATTGAAGAGGCCGATCTCAATCGCTGGGGTAATGATCTCCTATCAGATGTTTTGCTCACCCCAGATTTCTGGGTATTTGGCGTTGCAGCTTTCGCTTCTGGCTCTATGCCACTTTTATGGCGCCGGCGCACACGGCTAGTGCTCTTTAGCGTTGGGCTGACCTTATTGCTTTACACTGGCACGCTTGCCGACGTCACGATGCTCACCGCCACCATCATCGGCAGCATTGCAGGAGAAATACGCCGGCATCGCTTAACTTCCGCAACCTGGTTGCCGGGATCCTTTACAGTGCGCGAAGCGCGCATCCTGACAGCTATTTTGATTACTATTGTGGCAGCTGGACCTGTTTTGGCAGCATTAAATCCACTAACGCATGGGCCTTTTTCCATGTCAACGGAATTAATTTGGCAGCCTCTAGTAACTGAAGAGAATATGCATCACCTCTGTCATGCTGATGCGAATTCTGATGCGTGCCAAAATGCACTCATTCAGCTTCAGCAACATGGCTTTGGCCCTTCGGTAGCGAACCTCATTCCTCTAATTCTTACTGTAATTCTTGCGTTGGGTTTAAGTAAGGGACGTCGAGCAGCCTGGATTTTGGCAGTACTTGCTCAAATCCTGTCAATTGCAGTGTTGGTTTTCCAACTTACTAAGCTCTCAGCAGATACAACGGATCTATTGTGGTCAGTCAATGTTTTCAGTGTGATTATTCCATGGCTGTTTGCGCTTTTTATCTTGCTTATTTCACGCCCGGCATTCAAAGTAAAAATTGACACCACAAGGATTTCCAAGTCAGTGTTTGTTCTTATTTCCACTTGGGTTCTTACCGCCGTGTTCTGGCTTCTTGCCACGCTATTTCTCCCCCATGCGTTCCATCCACACCCCACGTTCAGTCTTGCATTCAAAGAACTGCCATTTCGTTATTTACCACCCACTATCGACACGGTGCTCAACCACCAGCTCTTTCCTAAAAGCCCTGCAGGATGGGCAGTGTTTGAATGGACCGGGACTCTATTTTGGCTAGTCACAGCTGCAGTGCTCTATCACTTACTCATGGGTGTGCCTAATCTGAAAGCACAGCAAGATCAGATAAAAGCGGCATCTGTACTACGTTCCGGCAGTGGAGATCATCTCTCCTGGATGACTATCTGGAGTGGAAATACCTATTGGTGGGCGCCAGAAGACTCAGGTTATGTTGCTTATAGAGTGAAACAAGGAGTAGCGATTACCCTTGGTGAACCTGTTATGGCAGGTAGGGTTTCGGGCTCTCAGGATGAGCTCGCTTCTCTTTTTGAAGACTTCGCCTACAGCCAAGGCTGGGTAGTCGCATGGTATTCGGTGGGTGAAAAATTCGCAGAAAATCGAGTAACAGCAGGGCATCATAGACTTAGGGTTGCTGAGGAAGCTGTTTTAAGTTCTGCCAATGCGGACTTTAAAGGAAAAAACTTTCAAAATGTGCGTACCGCTCGCAACCGTGCTGCCAAAGCTGGAGTGACATCTACGTGGTCATCATGGGATGAACTCGGTGTAGAAATGCAGCACAAGATCATTGCTCTTTCTGAAGAATGGGTGTCTGAGAAGGCTTTGCCGGAAATGGGTTTTACGCTTGGAACTGTCAATGAGCTATCCGATCCAGATACTTATCTTCTTCTCGCAATCGATGACGAAGGCTATCTCCACGGTGTGACCAGTTGGTTGCCGGTATATGAAAGCGGCCGCATTGTTGGTTACACACTCGATGTAATGCGCAGAGATCCACAAGGCTTCAAATCTGTCATTGAATTCTTGATTTCCGAGGCTGTAGTGTTCGCCAGAGATCATGATCTGGAATGGATGTCCCTATCGGGTGCGCCGTTAAGCACGCCTAAAGGTGTGGAAGATGATGGTGGTGGCACCATCAGCGCCATTCTAGAGCTCTTGGGCCGAGCAATGGAGCCGTTTTATGGTTTCCGTTCCTTAGCAGCGTCCAAAAATAAGTTTCACCCCGAACACCACGGTTGGTATCTGTGTTACCGAGATGAACTAGCGTTGCCTGGAATTGGGCTTGGTGTTGCTGCATGTTATCTCAATGAATTTCCCCTACCAAGCTGGTTGAAAAAGACAACAACTCGAGCCACAATCCACAGCTGAATAAACGCGTAACCTAGGTGAGAAACCATTGACTGGAATGTCAGTGAATATCCAGCCTCTCACCCATAAGGAATTCATTCATGCTGTGGTCTTTATTAGTGAGGTTTCTTAAACCCGCATGGCCGTTAATTTTAGCGGTCATTATTTTTCAATTAGCGCAATCAATTACCTCACTGTGGTTGCCAACGCTCAACGCAGACATCATTGACAATGGTGTGGTCACAGGCGATATCGGATATATTTGGCGCACTGGTGGCATCATGCTGGCACTTACTTTAATTCAAGTTGCCTGCGCCATTGCCGGTGTTTATTTCGGTTCCAAGCTCGCCATGAGTGTGGGCCGCGATCTGCGTGCGGCAATCTTTGACAAAGTGGTGAACTTCTCCGAACGCGAGATGGGTCAATTTGGTGCTCCATCACTGATCACCCGCAATACCAACGATGTCCAGCAAATCCAGATGTTGGTTCAGATGACATCCACCTTGATGATTTCTGCACCGATGCTGGCTATCGGCGGCATTATCATGGCTGTTCGCCAAGATCTGGGTTTGTCGTGGCTCATGGTGGTCAGTATTCCAGCGCTCATCATCATTGTGTCGCTGATTATTGTGCGCATGGTGCCCATGTTCCAACTTATGCAAAAGCGCATCGACCGTATTAATCAGATCATGCGAGAGCAGCTCACTGGTATCCGTGTGATCCGTGCTTTTGTCCGTGAGGATGAAGAGCATGAGCGTTTTACTACCGCGAGTAAGAACGTCGCGGAGATTGGTCTTCGCACCGGTAATCTCATGGCATTGATGTTTCCCGCAGTGATGCTGGTGATGAACCTTTCGGCAGTTGCCGTTATTTGGTTTGGCGCTTTCCAAGTGGAATCCGGCGAAACGCAAATTGGCACGCTTTTCGCCTTTTTGCAGTACATCATGCAGATTCTCATGGGTGTGATGATGGCGGCCTTCATGTTTGTCATGGTGCCCCGCGCTGCTGTATCAGCTGATCGTGTTGGTGAAGTGCTTCATGCCACGCTGTCTGTCAAAGCACCTGAGAAACCAATTACACCAGCAAAAAGCACCGGAGAGATTGTCTTTAACAAAGCTACTTTCGCTTTCCCCGGCGCTGATGAACCAGTACTCAACAGTGTCAGCTTCCAGGTGAAACCTGGCAGCACCACAGCAATCATTGGTTCCACGGGTGCGGGCAAGTCAACGCTGATCGGCCTGGTACCGCGGCTTTTCGACGCCACCGAAGGCGTTATCACTGTCGATGGCACCAATGTGCGTGATTTTGAGCCACTGGAGCTATGGTCACGAATTGGTTTGGTTCCGCAGAAGTCTTTCCTCTTTTCTGGAACGATCGCCAGCAACCTGCGCTACGGCAATGAAGAAGCAACCGACGCGCAGCTCTGGGAAGCTCTCGCTATTGCCCAGGCAACAGATTTCGTTCGTGAGTTACCTGATGGGCTTGATTCCGAGATCGCGCAGGGTGGCACCAATGTCTCCGGTGGACAACGACAACGCTTAGCAATCGCTCGAGCATTATTGAAGCAGCCTGAGATCTATATCTTTGATGATTCTTTCTCTGCATTGGACGTCAGCACTGACGCAGCACTTCGTAGAGCTTTGAGTACTCATTTGCCGAATGCCACCAAGCTGATTGTGGCGCAACGTGTCAGTACCATCCGAGATGCTGATCAAATTGTGGTGCTTGAGAATGGAGAAATCGCAGGGATTGGCAATCACGAGAACTTATTAAAAACGTGCACCACCTATAAAGAAATTGTGGATTCTCAAGAGACTGCGCAGGCCCAATCATGAGTCACCATGGACGTTCCAGAAGCAGTGAAACTGCACCGAATCAAAAGGCACAGAATTTTAAGCCTTCCGCAAAAAGGCTTTTTGGATTGCTCAGCCAAGACCGAAACACGTTGATCTTTGTGCTTATTCTGGCAATTCTTAGCGTTGGTCTCACGGTGTTGGGTCCATGGCTATTAGGTAAAGCCACCAACGTAGTCTTTGAAGGCTTCCTGTCCAAGCGCTTGCCCCTCGGTAGTTCCAAAGAGCAAGTAATTGCACAGTTGGAAGCTGCCGGTGAGCATAATCAGGCATCCATGCTGGAAGATATGCATATTGTTCCAGGGTCAGGCATTGATTTTGATAAATTAGCCATGATTTTGGGATTCGTGATAGCCGCTTATCTTTTCGGTAGCGTGCTGGCATTATTCCAGGCTCGTATCTTAAACCGCATTGTGCAAGGAGCAATGCACCGCCTGCGCATGGAGGTGGAGGAAAAGATTCACCGTTTGCCATTGAGCTATTTTGACTCCATCAAACGTGGTGATTTGCTCAGCCGTGTTACCAATGACGTAGATAATATTGGGCAGTCCTTGCAACAGACGTTGTCGCAGGCAATCACTTCCCTACTCACAGTCGTGGGCGTGTTGGTGATGATGTTTATCATCTCCCCGTTGCTTGCTTTGGTTGCGCTGGTATCTATTCCGGTTACTGTCCTAGTCACTGTTTTAGTAGCGAGCCGCTCGCAAAAGCTGTTTGCGGAGCAATGGAAACAAACAGGAATCTTGAATGCACGCGTGGAGGAAACCTATTCCGGCCATGCGGTGGTAAAGGTTTTTGGGCACCAAAAGGAAGCGCAAAAAGCTTTTGAAGAAGAAAACCAGGCTGTTTATAAAGCCAGCTTCGGAGCTCAATTTATTTCCGGTATCATCATGCCCACCATGATGTTCGTGGGTAATTTAAGCTATGTGGCCATCGCTGTGGTGGGTGGTTTGCAAGTTGCTTCTGGTTCTTTGTCTATCGGTGGCGTGCAATCCTTCATCCAATATTCCCGCCAATTTACCCAACCGCTGTCGCAATTAGGTTCCATGGCCAATCTGCTGCAGTCCGGCGTGGCCAGCGCCGAGCGCGTGTTTGAGCTTCTCGACGAAAAGGAACAGGACAGTGATCCTGCGCAGCCTGAAACTGTTGCAGATGATGCCAATCGTTTGGAATTTAAGAACGTCACCTTCGGCTACACAGAAGAGCGCCCGTTGATCAATAATCTAGATCTCGAAGTTCGCTCCGGCAGTACGATTGCCATCGTGGGCCCTACTGGTGCTGGTAAAACCACGCTGGTGAACCTGATCATGCGTTTCTATGACCTCAACAGTGGTTCCATTACTTTGGGCCGCACCGCAGATACGGCCGTTGATATTCAGGATATGACCCGCGAGGATCTGCGTTCACGCACCGGTATGGTGCTCCAAGATACGTGGTTGTTTGCTGGAACGATTAGGGAAAATATCCTTTATGGCCGGCCGGAAGCAACCGAGAACGAGATGCTTAATGCGTCCAAGGCTGCTTATGTGGATCGTTTTGTGCGTTCACTCCCCGATGGCTACGACACTGTATTAGATGATGAAGCAGTGAACCTGTCTGTAGGAGAACGTCAGTTGGTCACCATTGCTCGCGCATTCTTGGCAAACCCGCGGTTGTTGATCTTGGATGAGGCAACCTCGTCAGTAGATACGCGTACAGAATTATTGATTCAGCGCGCCATGTCGAAATTGCGCCAAGACCGCACTGCTTTTGTTATCGCACACCGACTGTCCACTATCCGCGATGCCAATCTCATTTTGATGATGAAAGACGGAGAGATCGTGGAGCAGGGAAATCATCGTGAATTGATGGCGAAGAAGGGGGCGTATTGGACGTTATACAACTCCCAATTCAACGCCCCCTCCATCATTGAGTCAGATTTAAGTACTGACGGAGATCACCGTTGATTTCTTCTTAGGCTTTCCAGGTTGTGGTCCGCGGACATCGATTTCTTCCAAATTAAACATGTTGGAAATAAAGTCCGCGACCCACTGGAGCAGGTCGACGTCGCGAAGCAAAGGATCTGTCACCTTCTTGCCTGCCTTCGGGAAAGACAGCTGGATAGCTTTAGCTGCAGCCCGGTAGGTGGCGCCTGGGAACAGGCGCTTGAGGCGAACTTGCTGGGAATCCGCCAGATCCACAGGGTGGACCTTGATGCGGGTTCCTTGCACGGCAATATCTGTCAAGTGTGCTTCCCGCATGAGATGGCGCAAGCGCGACACAGACAGCAAGCGTGAGACTTCTTCAGGGATTGGACCGTAGCGGTCTTCCATTTCTTCGACTGCAAGGCGCAAATCTACTTCAGATTCAGACTGTGCAAGCTTGCGATAGATCTCTAGGCGCAAACGTTCGGCGTTGATGTACTTTTCCGGAATATGCGCATCCACGGGAAGATCCACGCGGATTTCCTTTGGCCCCTTCACTGTGCCATCCACTGCTTTTCCATCAGCAAGCGCGCGATATGCTTCAACGGCTTCACCGACGAGGCGAACATAGAGATCAAAACCAACGCCCGCGATATGTCCTGATTGTTCAGCACCTAAGACATTGCCGGCACCGCGCATTTCCAGATCCTTCATGGCCACTGCCATGCCGGCACCCAAATCATTGTTCTGCGCAATGGTTGCCAATCGATCATAAGAAGTTTCCGTCAACGTAGCACCCTTTGGATACAAGAAATAGGCATAGCCACGCTCGCGGGAACGGCCCACACGTCCTCGCAACTGGTGCAGCTGGGACAAGCCCATGTGGTGTGCATTTTCCACAATCAAGGTATTGGCATTGGCGATATCCAAACCAGTTTCCACAATTGTTGTACACACCAGCACATCATATTCACGATCCCAGAACCCTTGAACAGTTTGCTCAAGCAAATCTTCATTCATCTGTCCATGAGCAACCACCACGCGGGCTTCTGGAACAAGGTCACGGATCTCGCGCGCCTTCTTCTCAATATCGGCAACCTTGTTGTGAATGAAAAAGACCTGGCCATCGCGCAGCAATTCACGGCGAATCGATGCTGCAACCTGCTTATCTTCATAAGGGCCGACATAGGTCAAAATCGGATGCCTATCCTCAGGCGGGGTCAGCATCGTGGTCATTTCACGGATACCCGCCATAGACATTTCCAAGGTGCGCGGAATCGGAGTTGCAGACATAGTCAACACATCCACGTGGGTGCGCAATGCCTTGATATGTTCTTTGTGCTCCACTCCAAAACGCTGCTCCTCATCCACGATGACAAGGCCTAAGTTTTTCCACTGCACACCAGTTTGCAGCAAGCGGTGCGTACCAATGACAATATCCACGGATCCCGCTGCAAGTCCTGCCAGGACTTCCTTAGAATCTGCCGTCGATGTAAAGCGCGACAAGCCCTTAATAGTGATCGGGAAACCCGCCATGCGCTCTTCAAAAGTGGAGTGGTGCTGCTGCGCAAGCAAAGTGGTTGGTACGAGAACTGCCACCTGTTTTCCATCTTGTACAGCTTTGAATGCTGCACGCACCGCCACTTCAGTTTTTCCGTAGCCAACATCACCAATGATCACGCGGTCCATAGGAACACTTTTTTCCATGTCCTCCTTCACCGCATCGATCGCCAGCATCTGATCTTCAGTTTCCACGTAGGGGAAGTTATCTTCCATCTCTTTTTGCCACGGAGTATCCGGCGCAAAAGGATGACCCGGCGCGGATTGGCGCTTGGCATAGAGCTCCACCAATTCACCTGCGATTTCGCGCACCGCAGCACGTGCTTTGGTTTTGGCGTTCTTCCAATCAGAGCCACCCATTTTGGATAGGGTGGGCTTTTCGCCACCGACATAGCGGCTCAACATATCCAGCGCATCCATCGGAACGTAGAGCTGATCTCCAGGCTGCCCGCGCTTGGATGGCGCGTATTCCAACACGATATATTCGCGCCTTGAGGTTTCATCACCTGCGGAAATGGTGCGTTCTGTCATTTTCACAAAACGACCAATGCCGTGGGTTTCATGAACAACCAAATCACCAGGTTCCAGCGCCAGCGGATCAACCTTGTTGCGGCGCTTTGCAGGTCGGCGTTTCGCACCCGCAATATCGCCCACGCGGTTACCAGTGAGATCAGTTTCTGTAATAATCACCAGTGGCATCGCGGCACCATCACGGTGTTTGCGCACTTTAGGAAGCACCAATCCGCCATGGCTCAGCGCATGATAAAGCGTCACCTGACCAGGCGTCGGCTCCCAGCCAGGAGTCGCCACATGAGTGGGAATTCCCTTCTCTGCGAAGCGTTCCACCATGCGCTTGATTGCGCCCTGCGTCGGCGCAATAAAAGCCGCACGACCACCAGCCAAAGTGTGCGCGAGCAGCTGAGCCATCATCTCGTCGATTTTCGGCAGCTCACCGCGCGGCGCAGGTCCAGGTTCAAACTCTAGCGGCAGCGTCGCATCCTCCGACGCCTCAAACATGCCCGGAGGCGCGAAAGTCCACCAGCGCATATCGCTTTTCGACGCAGAGACCCCCAAACTTTCATAACTGCGATAGCTAGAAGCTTCCAAGTCCAAGCCCTCTGCAGCTATCGGACCATCAGCACCCATGGCAGCAGCTTCCCACCCTGCCATTAAGAACTCAGCATCAGTTGCCTCTAAATCAGCAATGCGCCTGCGTACCTTTTCTGGAGCAATCACCACAACATGCGTATGTGGTGGCATCAGCTCCAGCATCGGGATCATCGGAGTATCCGTCAACGCTGGAATCAGCGCTTCCATGCCATCCACATCTTGGGAATCAGCAATACGAGACAGCATCTCCACCAACGTGGGATTACCAGGGTGTTTCACCATGAGTGCTTCTGCACGGGCTGCAACATCTTCAGTAATAAGCAGTTCACGCGCCGGGAAGATCTCAATGCGCTGAATAGTAATTTCTGGGATGGTGCGCTGATCGGCTACCGAAAACTGTCGGATATCAGAAACTTCATCGCCCCAGAACTCCACACGCACTGGATAATCCAACGTGGTGGGGAAAATATCCAAAATGCCACCGCGAGTAGCAAACTCTCCTCGCTTAGCCACCATATCTACATGCTTATACGCACGAAATACCAGTTCATTGGTCAAAGAGGAGAAATCAAACTCTGCGCCTTCTGCAAGAACTAAAGGAGCACGACCTTCTGCATCTTTAAGCACCGGCTGGCAAAAAGCTCGGGCAGCAGCGACAACAATGCTCAGATCCCCCAAGTGATTGAGTACTTGAGCACGCTTACCCACAATATCCACGCCAGGACTCAAACGCTCATGGGGCAAAGTCTCCCAGGATGGAAGCCACGCGACTTTATCCCCCATCATCGCTTTCAATTCAGCAGTGAGATCTTCAGCCTCACGCCCCGTCGCAGTAACCACGAGTACCGGTGCGTGATGTGCAAGCGCCCCCAATACCCAGGGGCGTGCCTGATCGATGCCAGTAATATGCAGGTGCTGCTGCCCCACATTCGATATGAGCCCCTTCAATTTAGGGTCAGTTGCAGCAATTTTCAACAATCCTGCGAGCATCGGTGTCACGCGCCAATCTCCTTATCAGCTTCTTTATCCTGACCAAAAATAGCTCCCTCAGTAGCACTAAAAGGAGTCAACTTCGGCTCAGCTTCCATCCCTGTTAGACCATTCCAACAGAGGTTAACAATATGCGCAGCCACTTCTTCCTTCGGCGGAGTACGCTCATCCAACCACCATTGTGCCGTCATCGAGACCATGCCCACCAGAGCCTGACCATAAAGGTTTGCGTACTCATCATCCAGCCCCGAGCGGGTAAAGGCATTGCCCAGGATGTGCGAGACCTGCGTCGTGGCGTCGTTAAGCAAAGTGCCATAAGAACGACTCTCGCCAGGCCGCATATCGCGGACCAGAATAAGAAACCCGTCCGTTTCATCCTCCACGTACGTCAACAGCGCAAGCACCGCCCGTTCAATGCGATACCGCGAACGGCCATGCTGCAACGATTGCGTAATCATTGCCTCAAGTTTGATCATCTCCCGATCAATCACAACGGCATACAGGCCTTCTTTGCCGCCAAAATGTTCATAGACCACCGGCTTGGACACATTCGCCCGCGCGGCGATCTCCTCCACACTGGCACCATCAAACCCGCGTTCAGCGAAAACCGCACGCCCAATAGAGATTAATTGCTGCCGACGTTCTTTGCCGGTCATCCGCTGTCGCACCATGTCAACAACACTATCTCAGCTAACCGGACCCCAATAATTGGTTTTTTAAGACAATGATGTAAACTTTGTCAGTGCAGCTAATTACTGCAGTTCCCCATGGTGTAATAGGCAACACTACGGTTTTTGGTACCGTCATTCTAGGTTCGAGTCCTGGTGGGGAAGCACGAAGAAACACCCGTTGACCAGCGTTTTTAATGCTAATCAGCGGGTGTTTTCGTATTTTCTCACACTGCTTTGACCTGCATGTTCCTGCCACGTCCAATATTGAAGTGAGCCAAAGAATACACCTCTGCAATAAGTGTGAACTCTTGCATTGAGGCCCATCCTTTAAAACCCCTTAAAGGGGTACCTCCCAGGAGTCGCTGCTCACAATGGTCTTTCCTATCGAAAATCTAGTATTAGCTCATGAGCGTATATAAAATCTTCTACACACTAAGGCGCCATGACTCTCCCCTATGACAGCTCCTCCCCGTCCCATCCCGAAACGCCTGCTAAGCGCGGCTCGGGCTGTATAAAATGGGGGGCAATTCTTGGCTCCTCCTTCCTTATCTTTATGGGACTTGTTACCTCCTGCGGGGCAGACACCGTTGAGGTCGAGGTGCCAGGACCAACTGTTACTCAAACGGTTACCTCAACTATGACAACCACGGAAAAAGCCACTACCATTACCGAAACAGTTACCGAGTCCTCCACCGAGGAAGAACCTGTTCAGGAAGCTGTGGAGCCTGCAGCTGCCGAAAGCCATTCAGAACCCGATAACAACATCAACACCCCACGTGGATTTGCCGCGATTCCGGCACCGGCCCCTGCTCCTGCTCCTGCTCCTGCCCAGGCTTCCTACGCCAACTGTGCAGCAGTTCGCGCAGCAGGAGCAGCACCTCTCTATAGAGGCTCACCTGGATACAGCTCCAAGCTTGACCGCGACGGAGACGGAGTGGCCTGCGAATAACCACTAAAAACACCAAAAGACGTTGGACAGCATTTCCCAATGCTGTCCAACGTCTTTATTTTTAGGTTTTTTATGCAGCCATCAGATGGCTTGGGCGGGAGGCTTCGAAAGTACGTAGCTCTTCGACCGCTTTCATTTCAATAAAGATTTTGCGGAAACGATTAATACGTCCCTCGTAACCTTCTGCGACACTATCCAGGACACTGTCAACGATGTGTGACTTTAGCTTGGAGTCGAATCGTGCATGTAGGTCTTCGCGAACGCTCCACAGATAATCGTGGCTGCGCTCAATACGGCTAATTTCCTGATGAATGCTTTTCACAGTGTTTCTTCCTTTCCTTCTCGCAAGAAGTGTCCCTTCAGGCTTGCCCTCGAAGGAGTTTCGGTAACTCGTGGATGAATTCCCCACCCGATCGCTTGAGTTCACCTTTAGAACTCTTTTTGTTAACCAAGAATTAACCTTAGATGAATTAGAAAGTAATTGCAAGTCATCAATCATTGGTCATTACCAATTAATTTTCTTTGGGAAAAATATCGCCGGACATAAAAATTCCCTGATAGGCTCAAGAAATGAAAGTGACCCAAAGCACAATCTTTAAACCGATGGCTACGTTCACTGTGGCAGCCTTGACCCTGACCATTGCTTCCTGTTCCACCGATGAAGACACTTCAACAAGTGCTTCCGAAACTGCAACAACATCCGAAGCCCCTGCTCCACTTGCTCCCTGCGAATTACCTGCAGAGGCGACCTCCGACAAAGCTGTCGAAGGAACCCATACAGGTGAAGACATTTCCGTCGCGCCCGAAATTGCCACCGGCTTCCGCGAAGGAATGACACCCGTACAAACCCAAGGCTATGCAGTAGCAACTGCCAATCCCCTGGCCTCAGAAGCCGCTTGTACCATTCTTCGCGAGGGTGGAACTGCCGCTGATGCCCTGGTCACCGCCCAATTCGTTCTAGGTCTGACAGAACCACAATCCTCAGGAATCGGTGGCGGTGGCTACATTCTGTACTATGACGCAGAATCTAATGCCGTAACTGCCATTGATGGGCGCGAAACTGCACCAGTCGCAGCAGATGAAAACTACCTCATCCATGTTTCTGCAGAAGATCAATCCACTCCAACTCCCGATACCCGACGTTCCGGCAGATCAATCGGAGTCCCCGGTATCGTTGCAGCACTCGGACAATTGCATGATTCTTTCGGACAAACCTCCTGGCAAGACGTTTTGGCCAGTCCCCAGCAATTAGCCACCGAAGGTTTTGCGATCAGCCCACGCATGTCCGCTTCTATTGCTAATTCCGCCGAAGATCTTTCCCATGACCCAGAAGCTTCAGCATATTTCCTTAACACCGAAGGCGAAGCGAAATCCCCTGGAACTCTTCTCCAAAATCCTGACTACGCAGAAACTCTTCGTCTTATTTCAGAGGGCGGACCAGATGCGTTTTACACAGGCGAGATCGCAGCAGACATCGTTGAACGCGCAACCCGGGAGGTAGATGGATTCACTCCATCCCTCATGAGCACTGCTGATCTGGCTGCTTATACCCCAGAAACTCGCGAAGCTTTGTGCGCTCCATATCGTGACAAGGTTGTGTGCGGCATGCCACCTTCTTCTTCCGGTGGCGTCACAGTGATGGAAACACTAGGTATCTTGGACACCTTTGACCTTTCCCAATATCCGCCAACTGAAGTGGGTCTTGACGGTGGACTTCCCGATCCAGAAGCAATTCATCTAATTTCAGAGGCAGAGCGTCTTGCCTATGCAGACCGCGATGCCTATATCGGTGATCCTGCGTTCGTCGATGTTCCTGGTGGCGGCGTAAATGAACTCATCAGTGAGGACTACACACAGCAACGTGCTAGCCTGATCGATCCTGAAAACTCCATGGGTGAAGCTCAAGCTGGACTCACTGGCGCACCTGCCATGGCTCCCCTGCCAGAAAACGGCACCAGCCATATTTCCATCATCGATTCCTACGGCAATGCCGCATCACTGACCACTAGTGTGGAGGCTGCTTTTGGTTCATTCCATTTCACTCGCGGTTTCATTTTGAATAATCAGCTCACTGACTTCTCTGCAGAGCCACTAAATGACGAGGGCGAGCCAGTGGCCAACCGAGTGGAATCGGCAAAACGCCCACGTTCATCGATGTCTCCAATGTTGGTCTTTAATGCCAATGACACCGGAGAGATCTCAGATCTCAATATGGTGCTCGGCTCCCCTGGCGGCTCCCTGATTATTCAATTTGTGGTGAAGACTTTGGTCAATATCATCGATTGGGACATGGATCCACAGCAAGCAGTTTCAGCACCCAATTTCGGTGCAATGAACCAGCCCAAAACAGGAATCGGCAGCGAGCATCCACTGATCGCCAATAACTCCGATGCGCTAGTATCCAACCTTGAAGACAAGGGTCACGAAGTTAATGTGGCTGAGCAATCAAGTGGACTATCCGCCCTAGTGAAAAACGGCGACACCATTATTGGTGGCGCAGATCCACGCCGAGAAGGTGTGGTTCTAGGCGGCTAAAATACCACCGCGGAAAACAACAGACCGCTAATCAGAGGAGTTCGTTTCCTCTGATTAGCGGTCGTCTATTTTTTCTTCAGCACTGCGCCACGACAGCTGTTAATCGTCGTCTTCCTCTTTAAAGCCAGACTTATCAATGGTGTTGTAATTGATATATCCCATCAAGCCAGCAATGACTGCCATGGCAATAGATGGTTTGGCCAACAGAGCATAGGAACTAGAAATGAGGTCTGAATTCTGAATAATCAGACCCAGTGCCTGCCCACCAACGATCAAGAAGCCCAACACAAAGAAAATACTGATTGAGAGTGTAAATAAGAATTTAGTTGCGCTATTAACTGACTTTTTCATGGCCTAGCCTCCTGTTGGCACGGGAATTATTCCCAGGGCAATAAACGTACCGAGGAAAAAGAACGGAATAACGTAGTAAATAACAAGCGGAATAAATGTCTTTTCGGGTTTCGCTCCAGTGATACCACAAGCAACGAAAATCGATCCTGAGGCCGGAGGAGACGCACCTTCTGTTGATGCAAAAACCAAAATAGCAATCAAAGCCAGGATTGGTTCCACTCCAGCTCCAACCAAGGCGAACAAAGATACCTGGCCAACTGCACTCAGTGTTGCAGATGAAGACAGCGGTCCCGCAACGAGAACAACCAACATGCCGACCAAAACAACAAGTAGCCAAAGGGGAAGGCTAAGCCCTTCCAAAACCATATTGACATCACGATCTAACCCTAAAGAAGCAAGAATTTCACTGGCCATGATGGCGAAGAACAAAATTGTGCCAATGGTGTAGAACTGAGGCACTCCATCGCCCATAAATGTCCACCAGGCTTTAGGAGTTTTCGGTAACTGCCGCCAGGCCACTGCTCCAGAAATAAAGATAATAAGCAGTGGAATCCACATGATCAACGAAATATCCCCCATGGCTTCGCCGATCTTAGTTGATTCGAGGAAATTAGCTAACGGACCAACAGTTAAAAGAATTGGAAGAACAGCACCAATGAAAATCAAAGTAGAGGGCCAACCCTGTTTCCATGACTGACGAAGAGGAACATGATCTCCTCCTTGTTCAGCTTTGATGCCATCACGGTACACAAACCAACCAGTGAGAAAAATACGATAGACCACTTGGTAAAGACCAGCTACCAACAAAGCCATATAGACCTGGCTTGTTGTGACTAATGTTCCAGCAAAACCGATCATGATAATCATTGAAGCGCTGGGTGGCAACGCTGCCCCAAGACCTGCATTTCCAGCAATGACCGTGGCTGCACGATGCGGAGTCCAACCAGTTTTTACCATCCACGGTCCAGTGATTGATCCACTAGCTGCGGCATTACCGGTGTTTGATCCTCCTGCCAATGCGCCCATTGCGCCAGAAGCCACGGTATCAACCAACGCAGGGCCACCTGGGAGACGCCCCAGAAGGGAACTGAGGATCCCCACCAAACGGTCCATGACCCCTGTTTTTTGAACAAAATATGTCATGAAAACAAAAGCTGCTGCGGCAAAAAGAACTTCATTTTCAATTGCATCCGACAGTGCATCAACAACGAACCGTGGGGCATCAACGCCTGCAAATAATAAAGTGGCGAGAAATCCAACAATCATTGCTTCTGCCATGTTGCGTTTAAAGACAACATTCCACACAACAATGACAGCGATAAATACAGCAAGAGCAATCAGCGCAATAGGCATGGGTTTCCTCCTTTCGTTCTTGGGGATTTAGGTAATCGGAACAGTTGCCTGGATTTGTTCACGGCGGGATGCTTCATCAGCTACCACGGCCAATCCAGCTTGCAAATGTTGTTCAGCACTCTCGCCAGGAATAACGACAACTCCATCTGCATCCGCCACAATAAAGTCTCGATGCTGGCAAACCACTCCACCAATAGATACTGGAACGCCTAATCGTCCTGGACCATGCTTATAAGGACCTGCCGGCGAAACGCCTGCAGCCCAAACTGGAAAATCAAGCTTCTGAAGCTCATCAACGTCTCGCACAGCTCCGTCAATGACCATTCCGCTGATTCCTGCATTTTGCGCCCGCTGTGCAATGAGCTCTCCCATCAGAGCACGCTCGGTAAAACCACCTCCGGAAATTACTAAAATATCGCCGGGAGCTGCTTCTTTAAGCGCTCGGTGGATAGCTTGGTTATCTCCTTCCCTGGTGTACACGGTAAACGCCTTGCCTGCTATAGCCTGTGATTTCCATGTTTGCTTAATGGAAGAATGCACAAGTCCAAGACGATCTCCGCCATCTCCAAGAGCTGCAGTGGGAACCTGCGCTAGTTGCTCTGTAATAGTGAGTTCACGGGAACGTGCCCAGTATTTATGCACATCGACCGCGCCTCGAGTAACTGGCCAATTAAGTGCAGAATCCGCCTTATGCTGAAGTTGCTCCAGGCTGTCTTGCAACTCATTGGAACGTCGCAAAGCATGCAGCTTGGTGCCATCGTTTAGTCGATCTAATGCATCTTCACCATGAGCAAGTTCATTAGCAATTTGTGCACGCATCCATTCCACCTGGTGGGTTTGCTCGCCAGCCTGCATGGACTCTGAGATCAATGCTCCGAGCCCTTTCATGAACACGCTACGAAGCAACTTACGCTGGGAAGCGTCACCGATTTCCCCTCCAATTGGCTCAGTCTTCGCCCCAATTACAGACAAAGCTTCAGCAGCGTCGGTTGCATAACTACCGGCAAGCAGAAGATGAACTTTCGCACCAAATTGCATGACAGACCCGATGACTGCGCCATCAACCATTTTAATTTTTTCACCGAGTGCATCCTTGACCTCATTCTTTTTGGCTGGCGATGCCGAATTTAGATCAATATACACTGCCCCATCATTTGCTTTACCCTGTGTTTTTTCCGCCACAGCAACAGCTCCACGGGATGTTACCAAGCTCAAAATAAGCTCAGCATCCTGCACTGCCTCCTCCACAGAAGATGCAAAAACAACTCCTTCAGGTACCGGAACTTCCCGAATATCAAATCCTTGGACTTCACACCCTGCTTGTGCAAAAGCACTCGAGTACATGATTCCAGCTTCTCCCAGGCCTAAAACTGCTACTTTCATAACCCCTCTATCACTAGATGATAATTACTATCACTTAACGAAGTGATGTATGACATTGTGACGTAGGACTCAAGGGATTGTCAATGGAAATTCTGAAATCTTTTATCTTTTAGTGAGACCTTGTTTCGCACAGGGAAGTGGATCATACTTAGAACACGTCCACGCTTAAAGGAGGCATAAAATTTCTGAAGGAAATCAAGGTCGAACACTAGAGCGAGCACTCGATGTCATCGAAAGTGTATCCACTTCCACCGATCCACTCACCCTCACACAGATCTCTAGGGCGACAGGTTTACACATCGCCACAACAAAACGCATTCTTGGCACACTTGAAAAACGTGATTACCTAAAGGCTTCCCCCACCGGATACACACTTGGCCCCCGAGTGCTCCCCCATGCCCACGCATTTCAACTACAAGATCGTCTCGCGCTAATTTCACCTCCCATCTTGAGGGAGGTAGCAACAATCTCCTCCCTCACCTCCTCCGTATTCGTTGCCTCAAATGACCAGAGAGTACTTATCTCCAGAGTCGAAGCCCCCAACGCCCTTGGTTACCAATTCCCCATTGGCCAAATACTGTCCTTAACTCTCGGCGGAGGAAAGGTACTACTGGCCTACATGGACACAGATTCCCAAGACGCAATAGTCAACGAATATGCATCCATCGACCTAGCCGATGGACGCATACAATCATCAGAATCGCTCAAAAAGGATCTGGAAAATATCCGGACAGATGGCCTTTTTATCAGTACTTCAGAGCGCAGCCGTGGAACAGTGAGCATGACTGCCCCCATCAGAAATGGCCACGATGATGTTATTGCATCACTCACCATCGCTGGACACGACGGCATCATCAACGGTGACGCCATCCTCGAGCACCAATCCCTAGTACTCCAGGCGGCAAGAAGGATTAGTTCCCAAATGCACTAACCCTAGAAAACACACTGCTGTGCCCCAGGCTCAATCCAGCCCACGCTTTTCGCAAATGGACACCACATCAAATAGTGCAGACTCATCGATGACAAAGTCACTACCAATCCGATCGGAGCGGTGATGGGATTCTGGAGCAAGTCATAGGATGACGAAACGGATGCTTGGGTCAAATCTTGCGACTTGGCAGTAGCTATCACACCAGGGGCTCCTACTAATGAAACCGCTGCGAGACATGCAATGAGCGCACGCTGACGAATCTTCATTGTTCAACCTTTCCTAATTTTGTGATAACCCTCACGTTACACCTAATGGGAAAATCCTTGAGTGGGCGTCGAAAAGCAATCTTTTAATCTTCGCCTCTAAACGCCCGCGCCTGCTCGGCAAGGCTTAGCTGACGCTGCTTCATTTTCGCCACCGCGGTAATAGACCGAGGCGGCACCAGGCTGTAGTCCTCGGCAGGCATGCCGGCCTGCAATTGGCGCACCCGGCTGATCTCTACATCAAATTTCAGCCCCATGACCAGGCACATATTGAAAATCCATAATGCCACGATCACCGCAATGATCGACCCCACGGCACCATAAGAATTAAAAGTAGCGAACAATGAGAAATACAGGTTCAGCGCCATTCCCGCAAGAATAATGCCCACGATGGCCAGGAAAGCACCAAAACTTAACCAGCGGAATTTCCACGGACGAGCGTTAGGCGCCCAGTGATAAAGGGTCGCCACAAACACAATGAGCGCAACCACAATCACTGGCCACCGCACCCAATTCCAAATAGGCATGAACTTATCGGTGAGGAAACTGAGCTCCTCCGCCAAGTGCAAAGGCTCTGCGATTGGCGCAAGCAGCCCCATAACAAGGGTTTCATTGAGCACCCAAGAGACCAAAATAATCACAATGCCAAGGAGCAATCCAAAGTTCAGCAGAAGCATCATTCCCCACTGCTTCAATAAGGTTCTTCCCTCGCTTCGTCCATAAACAGCATTGGCGCAGCGGGAAAATGCTCGAACATAAGCCGATGATGTCCACAGCGCAACAAGCACACCCACTGCAACACCAACCCGGCCGCCAGTCGAAGAGCCAGCTACCGAATCAATAACCCCTAAAACAACATGGGCTTGTTCTTCTGGGAAATACTGCGGAACCAATTCCCTCACGCGTCCGAGAATCTCAATGGAATCATTGGCCAAGAACAGCGTGATCACGGAATAGCCCAGCAGCAACGCCGGAGCGAGCGATAAAATTGAGAAGAAAGTTAAAAGCGCTGCTAAATCAAGCAAACTATCTGGAAAAATATCTCCGATAGCGCGTTTGAGCGCATATTTCCAACCTTGTACGCCAAGAGGCTGCCGCTGATCACGGGATCCATCATCAAGATCTCCATGCGTATCTGCGGCAATCAATGTTGCGTCGAGGTGTTCCTGGGGCTGTACCACGCATTTATCATGACACACGAGGCTGCAAAAGCTGGAGGAAAATATCGTGTCGAATAGTTACAAAATAACAACAGTTATGAATAATTCCGTCATAGAGTAATTACTTTTCTCTACAATATGAGCTAAGTCACCATCAATTGTGGGCGGAAAGTTTAGAACCGTTCGCACGTCACGCAAAGGAAGCAGTGCTCATGGATATCGTTTCAATCGTCAACCACTGGTTCGAGTGGAGCACCACCAACTGGGTAAACATGACAGGCCTCGGCAGAGAGACCTTCGTGCCAGCATTCGTCGGATCCACCATCTTGGCGGTGCTATCGTTCTAATCCCCCTACAACCAGCCCATTTCCCTGGCGCGCGTGAACGCTTCAAAGCGGTTCTGCGCGCCTACTTTTGCCATAGCCTGGGAGAGATAATTTCGAGTCGTCCCCGGTGCGAGATGTGCAGCAACCGCTATTTCTTCTGCGCTTAGGCCTTGTCCGGCAAGTTCTAGGACTTCTTCTTCTCGGTTACTCAGTGGTGATTCCCCTGCGCTGATGGTGAGTGCAGCAAGTTCTGGGTCAATAAAGCGCCTGCCTGCATGCACGGTTCGAATTGCTGTAGCGAATTCATCTGCGGTGGAGGTTTTAGGCAAAAAGCCTAAGATGTCGGCACTGAGTGCACGTTTCAGTTGTCGAGGCATGGCGTGGCTTGTCACGATAAGTACAGCCAAGTTCGGAGTCTGTTGCATAAGCTTTGCTGCAGTATCAATGCCATCGATGCCACCAAGCTGGAGATCAAGAACGCAGACGTCTGTTCGGTGTTCAGGGCTCTGCCACCATTCCAAGATTTCTTCCCCAGATCCTGCCACATGGCGCACATCTAGGTCTTCTTCCAGGTTCAGCAAAGTGGACAGTGAGCTGGCGATCAAGGCTTCATCGTCTGCGATTGTAATGCTGATCATATGAGTCATCTCTATTCTTCTCCGGCGTGGTTCAAGAGCATGGTGACGCTGAACTGTGTGCCATTTCGGGAGACCATCAAGGTCATTCCTGCTGCTTCGGCACGAGCTCGCAATGCGCTCAATCCGGATAGTTTGCCGATGTCTTGGTGTACTCCATTATTGTCCATGCGCACTTCCTTACTATTTAAGGTGAGGGTGGCGGTGGTTGCATCGGAGTGTCGCAAAATATTTGTGGTGGCTTCGCGGACCAGCCATGCGCACATTTCCCGGTCCGCGGGTGAGATGCCCGTAGATGTGCCGTTGACAGAAAGTTGGATGCGGGCGTCGGCAAGCAAGCTTCTTGCCCCTTCGATTTCCGTGGCTAGGTTGATAGACCTGTAGCCGGACACCACCTCACGCATTTCCGACATGGAGGTACGGGTGAGTTTTTGCAGTTCTCTGAGTTCATTTTCCAAGCGATCATCACCGCGTTTGGCTAATGCGATGGCCAATTCAGATTTCACTGACATGGCAGCCAAATGTTGACCGAGGGTGTCATGGAGTTCTTGAGCAAAACGTAAACGCTCTTCAGTAACACGCAGTGACGCCTCTAATTCGCGAGAACGCTCAACTTCTTTCATCACATCAATGGTCCACACAGAAAGGCGGACTGTTCCAACCATGAGCACTGGCATGATCACAAACAATGTGCTGGCACATAACGACAATGCAGACAGTGCAATCACCCATAGCCAGCGATAATTCATCCACGGCACATAAGCAATTGCTAATAATAAAACACAGGAGACAGCAAATACCAGCACTATCGGCCGCATACTTTCTGAAATATAGCCATTAAGCGCTGGGAGCAGCATCACCAGGTAGCTAACAAGGCCTAAAAGAGTGAGCACTAAACCAGTGATAAAAAACGGTTGCACATTTCTTCGCGGACGGGAGTTAAGCGAAGGATGAAATTCATACACCAACACCGCAAAAACCAACATAACCACTGCACCAAGGAACATCACCCAAAATGACAGGTTAAACCCGCCGGTGTTAGCAGCAACAGCAAAAAAATAAGCACACAACAACACAACGGGAGTCGATTGCAACGAGACCCTTGTGTAAAGCGTGTATTTAGCAAGACTAGGCAACCCCCGCCAGGTCTTGAAAGGAACCATAACGGGAGTTGCCAAAAATGAAAGCCCAGATTTTTTAGTCATTGTTATCCAATGCTAGCGGTAGGAATCCCATCGCATGTAGCGGTTCGCAGCCCACAGAGCCAGCACTGTCCAGGCTGCCAAAATTCCCAATGGAGGGAGCATGTCTTGCAAAACTCCTGCAAAGTTAGCAGCCTCATCACCATTGAGCGCATCCGTAAATGTCAGTCCAGCCCAACCTAGTTGCACCAAATCGCTAATCGCGGCGAAGGGAGTGAAGGCAATAATATCGGCGATAATGCTGTCTCCGAAAATTGGTCGCATTGATCCCAGTCCACCCATCGCGAGAATAAACACTGGCATTGAGGTCAGCTGCGCTGCTTCTGCATTCTTGGTGAAGCCACTTGTTAAAAAGGCCAGAGCACTACACAGCACCAAACCAATGAGCACGGCCAGCACCATCGGAATCAGATTCACTGGTGCGGGTGCGCCAAGAACCATCAACAGCGGAATGATGGCAACAGTAAAAATGATGGTCAGCAGCGCGCCAGGGAAACAGATTGCGCCCACAATATCGATATCACGTGCTTCACCGGTGCGGAGTCGTTTCAGAACTCGTTCATCACGTCGCGTTGTTGCCATGGATAGCACGGTGTAGAACTGCACAAACAGCAGTGTGTACAAGACAAAGTAGTCAAAGGAATTCGCAGATTGTGTTGCGGTTCCTGAACCGATGAGAAATAGCAGCAGCGGAATTCCGACTGGGAAAACTGTGGCCATGAACAACAGTGTTTTGTTTCTGCGGAATTGGAGCCATTCGGCTTTAAATAATGATGTTTTAAGCATCGAAGATTTGCGTCGCTTCACAGTAGCGCGGATGTTGTCGGATGCGGCGGAGGCAGAGATAGTCATGGAAGACTCCTTCAATAAGATTTCAGCGGCTTAAAAGGCGATTTAAATAGTTCCTGCGTTTTGCAGTGTTGCAAGCTCCATGAAAACGGATTCCAAGGTTGCTGGTTTGGCGGCAAAGTTTTCTAAGTGCACACCAGCTTCATTAGCCCAGTTGAGCACTTCCAAGGTGTGTTGCTGCAGGGTGGAGGTAGCAATACGAACGTGATTGTTATCGCGCACGATCTCCGCGCCAACAAGGATTGGTAGTTCCACCTCTGCAGGTAACACGAAGCTGATGAGGGATTTCTCGCGTGTCACCAGTTCTTCGAGGGTGCCTTCCACTGCAATTTCACCAGCATTCATGATGGCGATGCGATCACAGAGGAATTCGGCTTCTTCCAAATAGTGAGTGGTCAGCATCATGGTCACGCCACGTTGTTTCAATTCGAGCAGTAGCTGCCAGGTGTGGCGTCGTGATTCTGGGTCAAGGCCGGTGGTGGGTTCATCGAGGAAAAGAATCGAAGGATCGCCCAGCAGCGCACATGCAAGATCAAGTCGACGTTGTTCGCCACCTGAAAGCGCGCCTACCTTGACGTCTTCGCGGTGCAGGAGGTCGACGTCGGCAAGCACTTCTTTAATATCGCGCGGGTACGCGCAGGTGCCGTGCCACATAGCCATGGTTTCGGCGACGGTGAGCTGTGAGGGCAGCCCACCGGATTGCAGCATGATGCCCAGTTCTGGGCGCAGGATGCTGCGATCTGCAACTGGGTCCAGGCCAGAGATGCGCACGGTGCCAGCACTTGGCGCAGCGAGCCCTTCGATGACTTCCAGCGTGGAGGTCTTGCCAGCGCCATTAGTGCCCAGCAATCCGAATACTTCGCCGCGGTTTACGTGAAAGTTCAAACCCTTGACTGCGTGGTAATCGCCGTAGGTTCTTGTCAGATCTGTTACTTCAATAGCGGGTGTCGTTGTCATAGGTACTAGTCTGCCTATTTCAGGTTCCCGCTGGTAGAGCCATATGTCAGGAGTTTTTCTGCACTCTTCACATATTTTTAATGACAAATGTCATGATGCTTATCGACGCGCCACCCACGATGTCAGTGTTCGTGCCCTGCAGCGGCAGCACCAGAACCCAAGTGTACAGCGGGCTTATCGCCCGGATTAACGATGACAAATTGTCCCATCATGCCCTGATCCTCGTGGTAGAGCATATGGCAGTGATACATATACGGCCATGTGGGATCTGGGTAGTGCCCAAATTCTACTGCCAGCGTTGCTGTTGCTCCAGGAGGCAGACCCACCGTATCTTTCCAACCTTCATTGAATAGCTCCACATCCGTGCCTTCAAAGCTCACCACTTTGAAACGAGCATCGTGGATATGGAAATTATGTGGCCAATCAGAATTATCATTGGTCACCTTCCAGATTTCCGGCTCAGCATGATCAATGATCACATCTACTCGTTGCATATCCATCTGTTGGTCATTAATAGAAAAAGTATTGAGCACAAAGGAACGTTCCGGCGCATCGATAATGTCCGGCACAGTGGATTTCACCAATAGCCCTGGCAGCGCCGGCGCTGTCGCAGCATCTTCTGCAGGACCTGTGATGGTGAGCAGCTGGAAAGAATCCCCCATGCCAAAATCAGGCACAAATTCATCATCTGGCACACCAAAATTATCTGCAAAACCCACAGACTCTAGAGTGACGTCCTCCCCTGGTTCCAGATCCACCAGAATTTCCCACCGCTCACCAGGACCAATTGCCAAGTTGCTCATCTCATAGGGCGAATCAAGCAATCCTGTATCACTAGCAATCACCTGGAATTGCCTGCCATCAGAAAACGCCATATTGAAAAATCGCATATTGGAACCATTAAGCAGACGAAACCGCACCCGGCGCGTGCTTGCTGCAAAATGGGCATTCGTGATGCCGTTAACCGTAGGGGTATCACCCAGCAGGCCTAGATCTGGCAGATCTTCTTCATCAAGTGATCCATCTTCTAAGAAGCGATGGTCCATCAGCACCAAGGGAATATCATCCACGCCATAGTCTTGTGGCAGATCAAGCGCTGTCGCTGCCTCATCTTCCACAATAATCATGCCCGCCAAACCCCGATATGCATGTAATCCAGTGAGTCCATGAGTGTGCGGGTGATACCACAAGGTAGCGGCCTCATTAGCCACAGTCCACTCCGGCGACCACACCTGACCAGCCCCAATGGGAGAATGCGGGCCACCATCAGCAACTGCTGGCAGCTTCATGCCATGCCAATGCACAGTGGTCATCTCATCTAAACCATTTGTGACATCAACACTGACCTCATCGCCGGATTTCATCACCAATGTTGGGCCCAAATGCGTGCCGTTAAAACCCCAGGTGTGAGTTGTCACATCGGGCAAAATCTGCGTATCGCCAGCCTGAGCCACCAAGGTGAAATGAACTTTGTTCCCCTCCCGAACACCCAGCTCTACAGGCGGAATAGGCAACGCTCGAGGTGAACCCCCATATCCCCGAACTTTCGAAGCATTACAGCCCACAAGCAACTGCGCACCCACCGCAGTTGCTGCCAGCGCTCCAGCCCCTTTGAAAAAAGTTCGACGATTCAACTCCGGCAGGCCCACCATTGATGCACTCACTCCTCAATCAAGATATTAAATTCACCCATCATCATATGCTCTTCTAAGCTTTACTCCATGACTAATCCCACAGAACAACGCAATGCACGGCGTTTAATTTGGGCCAACGGGCTGCAAAATATCGGCGACCAAATCGTCGCTGCCAAAACGGTGCTGCCCTGGTTACTCCAGGCAGGCGGCGCGCCGGGGTTCTTGCTTGCTCTGTTGGTGCCGATCCGCGAAGCGGGATCGATGCTGCCGCAAGCTGCCATCACCGGGTGGGTGTTGAGGCAAACGTCGAGAAGCAAAGTATGGGTGATTGGTTCCAACGGCCAGTTCCTTTCGGCGGCTGCCATGGGAATTGCTGCATTGTTTTTACGTGGTTGGGCGCTCGGCATCACGATTATTGTGTTGTTGGCAGCGTTGTCTCTCTTTCGTTCCATGTGTTCGATTGCGTCAAAAGATGTGCAAGGCCAGGCTATTTCTAAAGGCAAACGAGGGATGGTAACCGGCCGGGCCACAGTTATTGGCGGAGTCATGGGTCTGCTGGCGGGCCTTATGATCGCAGTATTTTTAAGCGCGGATTCCCCCACGTGGTTGCTCGCCGCAATTGTGACTGTGAGTTCTTTGAGCTGGCTGCTGGCATCATTGGTCTTCGCGCGGATAGAGCTCCCCGAGACTAAAAGCCCGCAGCCTGCGCCCACCGATAATGCCTGGGTTCGGCGTTGCCTCACCGCGCTAAAAGAAGATAAAGCTTTTCGACGCTTCGTCACTGTTCGTTCTATGATGCTGGTGACTGCACTGTCTACGTCATTTATTGTGGCGCTCTCTGCACAAGCAGGACAAAGTATTCAATCCTTGGGCTTCTTTCTCATTGCATCCGGCTTAGCGTCCATTCTCGGTGGAAGAATTTCAGGAATCTGGTCTGACCGCTCCTCTAAAAATGTCATGGCAGCAGGCTCATTTTTAGGCTCCATGGTGCTGATTCTGGTGGTCTTAAGTTCCACGTTTTCTTCCAATGCGCTTAATACGGTGGTTTTTCCCCTAAGCTTTTTCCTCATTAACCTCGCCCATACTGCTATCCGTGTGGCGCGTAAAACATATGTGATGGATATGGCGGAGGGAGATCTACGCACCCGCTATGTTGCAGATGCCAACACACTAATGGGTGTGGTTTTGCTGATTGTCGGTGCGCTCTCTGGCCTGATCTCCATCTTCGGCAATGAAGTAGCCTTGCTCTTTTTAGCGGCAATCGGCCTGCTTGGCACGGTAAGTGCACGAGGCCTGAAAGAGGTATCCGCGGGCTAGTCCCATAAATTTTCTACCCAAATGCGCAGGTTTTGTGCCCACGGGCATTATGCTTGCTTTGGTATAAGTGCCCCGCAAAAACTTTTAAGGATTTGAGATCATCTTGACCGCAAGCGATTTCTCCAGCGCAGTTGTCGTTTTGGCAGCTGGCGCCGGAACCCGAATGAAATCTGATTTACAAAAGACCTTGCATAGTATCGGTGGACGCAGCCTCATCTCCCATAGCCTGCATGCTGCTGCTGGACTAGATCCTCAGCACATCGTTGCAGTAATTGGGCATGGACGCGATCAGGTAGGCCCTGCTGTTGTAGAGGTTGCCAATAAATTGGACCGCGAAGTTCTCACCGCTATCCAGGAAGAACAAAACGGCACCGGACACGCTGTGCAATGCGCAATGGATCAGTTGGAAGGCTTCGAGGGCACCATCATTGTCACCAATGGCGATGTTCCGCTGCTGACTGCAGATACCTTGTCTGCTCTTTTAGAAGCACACACCACGGTTCCTACCGCAGTAACTGTGTTGACCATGCGACTTGATGACCCAACCGGTTATGGCCGCATCGTGCGCAACGAAGAAGGCGAAGTCACAGCAATCGTGGAGCAAAAGGATGCTTCCGAAGACATCCGTGCCATCGACGAAGTGAACTCTGGCGTTTTCGCTTTTGACGCTGCCATCCTGCGTTCTGCATTGTCCGAACTCAAATCAGACAATGCCCAGGGTGAGCTCTACCTGACTGATGTCTTGGGAATCGCACGCAATGAAGGCCACCCAGTTCGCGCCTACACTGCTGCTGATGCCCGAGAACTTGCTGGTGTAAATGACCGCGTGCAATTGGCTGAAGCTGGCGCTGAGTTAAACCGCCGTACCGTTATCGCTGCTATGCGCGGTGGCGCCACCATCGTGGACCCTGCAACTACCTGGATCGACGTTGAGGTCACCATCGGTCGTGATGTCATCATCAACCCAGGCACTCAGCTCAAGGGCGAAACCGTCATCGGTGATCGTGTTGAGCTTGGTCCTGACACCACCTTGACCGATATGGTCATTGGTAATGGTGCATCCGTGATCCGCACCCACGGCTCAGAATCTACCATCGGTGAAAATGCCACCGTTGGACCCTTCACCTACATTCGTCCAGGAACCACACTGGGCGCAGAAGGAAAGCTCGGTGGCTTCGTAGAAACCAAAAAAGCCACCATCGGACGTGGCTCCAAGGTGCCACACCTCACCTACGTTGGTGACGCAACAATCGGCGAAGACACCAATATTGGTGCCTCTTCTGTCTTCGTTAATTATGACGGCGTGAACAAGCATCACACCACCATCGGAGACCACGTTCGCACTGGTTCTGACACCATGTTTATCGCTCCAGTGACCGTGGGTGATGGAGCATATTCCGGAGCCGGTACAGTAATCAAAGACGATGTTCCGCCAGGAGCCCTTGCCGTGTCCGGTGGACGCCAACGAAACATCGAAGGCTGGGTGCAAAACAAGCGCCCGGGAACCCCTGCAGCGCAAGCCGCAGAAGCAGCCCAAAACGTCCTCAACCAGGAAGGCTAAGCAGACTTCACATGACTGCTCACTGGAAACAAAACCAAAAAAACCTCATGCTTTTTTCGGGTCGTGCGCACCCAGAACTAGCCGAAACTGTAGCTAAAGAGCTCGGTGTCGAGGTAACCCCAATGACGGCACGCGATTTCGCCAACGGTGAAATCTACGTCCGCTTTGAAGAATCAGTTCGTGGCTCCGACTGCTTTGTGTTGCAGTCCCATACCCAGCCATTGAACAAGTGGTTGATGGAACAGCTGCTCATGATTGACGCATTGAAGCGTGGATCTGCAAAGCGCATCACCGCGATCCTGCCGTTCTACCCATACGCGCGCCAGGACAAGAAGCACCGTGGACGTGAACCAATTTCAGCTCGCCTCATCGCTGACCTGATGCTAACCGCTGGCGCAGACCGCATCGTTTCTGTGGATCTGCACACCGATCAGATCCAGGGCTTCTTCGACGGCCCAGTCGACCATATGCATGCGATGCCGATCCTGACCGATCACATCAAGCAGAACTACAACCTCGACAACATCTGCGTTGTCTCCCCTGACGCTGGCCGCGTCAAGGTTGCAGAAAAGTGGGCAAACACCCTTGGCGATGCTCCAATGGCATTCGTCCACAAGACCCGCTCCGCTGAGGTTGCCAACGAGGTTGTTGCCAACCGCGTCGTCGGCGACGTCGACGGCAAGGATTGCGTGCTTCTCGACGACATGATCGACACTGGCGGAACCATCGCCGGTGCAGTGGGTGTCCTGAAGGAAGCTGGCGCAAAGTCAGTCGTTATCGCTTGTACCCACGGTGTGTTCTCCGACCCAGCTCGCGAGCGCCTGTCCGATTGCGGTGCTGAAGAAGTTATCACCACCGACACCCTGCCACAGTCCACTGAGGGCTGGAGCAACCTGACTGTCTTGTCGATCGCGCCACTGCTGGCTCGCACCATTAACGAGATCTTCGAAAACGGCTCAGTAACCACCCTGTTTGAGGGCGAGGCATAAAACCCCATGATCGTATCGGACGCATTTAACCGCGTCCGGTGTGCATTGGAGCCTCTCGCTGATCCCGCACGTGCCACCGGAATGGCTGGCTACATGCGGGATCAGTTTTCTTTTCTAGGTATCCCTGCAACACCGCGCCAGGATGCCTGCAAACCTGTGCTGTATGCGCTCAAAGAGTTGGACACAGACTTTGTCTCTGCTTGTTTCCACGCCACAGAACGGGAATACCAATACGTGGCCTGCGATCACATCAAACGTGTTGGCATTACCGATCTAGGGTTTGCTAAAGCTTTAGTCCAAACCAAATCCTGGTGGGACACTGTTGATTCACTGGCGAAACCCATCGGCGCTAACCACAACGATGCTCTCATGCGAGACTGGGCATTGGATGAAGACTTCTGGGTGCGACGCATCGCGATCATTCACCAATTGGGGCGTAAAAAGAACACTGACGCTGCCCTACTGGCCTGGATCATCGAGCATAACCTTGGATCTTCCGAATTTTTCATCAACAAAGCCATCGGTTGGGCCTTGCGGGATTTCGCCCGACATGACCCCAGCTGGGTCCGAGCCTTTGTGGATGCCACAGATCTTGCACCACTAAGCCGCCGGGAAGCTCTCAAAAACTTAAGCGTTTAAGCTTAAGTCTTATTCCGCCTGAAGCTGGGCCAATGCCTCTGGATCGAAATACATCAATTCCCAGCCGTGGCCATCTGGATCATCAAAAGCGCCACCATACATTGGCCCCTCAGCAGCAAGTTCTCTGGTGACCACGCCACCGAATTCTTGAGCACGCCGTACCAATTCATCCGCATCCTCAGTAGAACAGACAGAAAGGCAATTGAGTACCTCTCGAGAACCGTTGCTTTCCACCGCAGGGCGTTTGGTGAAACTGTTAAAGCGTTCTGTTTCCAAAAGCATCACCACAATGACATCACTGACTTCAAAAGATGCAGTGTGCTCATCGCGGAAGATCTCATTTTCTTTGAAACCCAAACCAGCATAGAAACGCTTCGAGGTGGCCAGATCAGTAACTGGCAAATTGATAAAAATCATGTCATGTTGCAGGCGTGCCATAGTTATTTCGCTTTCTTCCAGATTCTCTGTTATGCGGTCCTCCCCCAGTATGCTCCTTTTTTCAGAGAGAAGTTTTGAATCTGAGTACAGCTGCGTGCTAGCATGGTTGAGTCTCGGCGAGGGTAAAGCCAATTGTGCTTCACCGTTATCGACGCGATCCAGACTTCTTTAGTGCACTTTTTGTGTACTGCCTGCGAAGACTCGACCAAGACATTCGAGTCGGTCGCGGGCATTTTTTATTTTCGCGGCCGAGTGTCCATCTTTATCCATGAGGAGAATTCACTATGGCAAAGTACCAAACCATTGAGGCTGCTGTCCGCTCCGAGTTCGGCAAGGGTTCCGCACGTCGCGCACGCGTCGCTGGCCAGATCCCTGCTGTTATCTACGGCGCAGACGTTGAGACCAACCTGCACGTCACCGTTGACCACCGCACCTTTGCTGGCCTAGTCCGCAACGAGGGCGTCAACGCTGTTGTTGAGCTTGACATCGAGGGCCAGAAGCAGCTCACCATGATCAAGCACATTGATCAGAACGTTCTGACCTTCAACATCGACCACCTCGACCTGCTTGCTATCAAGCGCGGCGAAAAGGTTGAGGTTGACGTTCCAGTCATCGTTGAGGGCGAGTCCGCTCCAGGTACCATGGCTGTTCAGGATGCTGACACCATCAAGGTTGAGGCTGACGTTCTCTCCATCCCTGAAGAGTTCAAGGTTTCCATCGAAGGCCTCGAGCTCGGTGCACAGATCACCGCTGCTGACGTTGCTCTTGATGCAGATACCACCCTGATCGAGGATCCTGAGACCCTCATCGTCAACATCGTTCTTCCTGCAGTTGAAGCAGAAGAGACCGATGAGAATGCTGAAGAAGCAGCTGAGTAAGCTTTTTTAAAAAGCATACTTTTTAAACGGGTTCCCCGCTTCCAGTGTGGAAGGTGATGAAGTGCACGATCATCGCCTACCGCGCTGGAGACGGAGGGCCCGTTTTTGCTTACCCACATCTCATGGTTGGATGAGAATGTGAATAACTCTCCTCTTTTAGTTGTTGGCCTGGGAAATCCCGGCCCGAAATACGTTGGCACACGCCACAATATTGGCTTCGAGGTTGCAGAAGAATTAGCCTCACGCAACTTTGCTTCCTTCAGTGTGCATAAACGCTCCAACACTGAAATTGCGCAATTGCCTGGTTTAATTGTGGCTAAGCCGCGGAGTTTTATGAATCTTTCGGGAACTCCCATTCGGGCGCTGTGTGATTTCTTTAAAATTGCTCCGGCTAATGTCCTCGTTGTCCACGATGAATTGGATCTTGATTTCGGCTCTATCAAGCTTCGTCAAGGTGGCGGTGATCATGGACATAATGGATTGAAATCCATATCCAAGTCTTTGGGCACCAAGGATTATTGGAAGCTAAGTGTGGGCATTGGTCGACCACCGGGACGCATGGATCCAGCTACTTTTGTGTTGAAGCCTTTTGGCAAACAGGAACTAGCTGATATCCCAATCATGGCTGCGGACGCTGCAGATCTCGTCGAAAAGCATCTGCAGGGCTAGCTACTTACGGCGTGCCTCTTTGAGGCGACGCGGCAGATCAGCGTCATCGCTTTCTAGGGCGCCAGATTTGAGCAAGCGAGTGTAAACCACAGGGCAGCCGACGCAGCGCGGAGTTTTGCGGCAGCAGGTGGACTTAATTTTCATGCCCAGCGGATTGTGGGTGACCTTAACCCGTGATTTACGCTTGCTCATATATCTAATCGTACGGTATTAGGCTTGGTTTACCTACCATTTTCCGCATACTGGCAGTAACTCCCCAAGCCTAAGTAGAGCAATTTACAACGCGTCGGACTGCTTGCGCTCTGGGTAAACTCGGGGGCGTACGCCTGCGATTTCTTCAACGATGCGAATTACCTGGTTGGAGTAGCCGAATTCGTTGTCGTACCAGACATAAAGCACCAGGTGGCGGCCGGTAGCGATGGTAGCAAGGCCGTCGACGATACCTGAGTGAGTAGTACCCACGAAGTCAGTGGACACAACTTCTGGGGAACGGATCCAATCAATCTGCTGGCGCAGGTCGGAGTGCAAAGACACGCGACGTAGGTAGTCGTTGACCTCATCGCGGTCGACTTCCTTATCAAGGGTCAGGTTGAGCACTGCCATGGAAACATCTGGGGTCGGAACGCGAATCGCATTGCCGGTGAGCTTGCCTTCCAGCTCTGGAAGCGCCTTGGACACTGCCTTTGCTGCACCAGTTTCGGTCAAAACCATGTTAAGGCCTGCTGCGCGTCCACGACGGGAACCCTTGTGGAAGTTATCGATCAGGTTCTGGTCATTGGTGAAGGAGTGCACGGTTTCCACATGGCCGAATTCAACGCCATAACGATCGTTGATCACCTTAAGCACAGGAGTAATTGCGTTGGTGGTGCATGATGCTGCAGAAACAATCTGATCATCAGCGGTGATATCAGTGTGGTTGATGCCGTAAACGATATTCTTCAGATCACCCTTGCCAGGTGCGGTGAGCACAACCTTGGCCACACCCTTGGCCTGCAGGTGCTGGGACAGGCCCTCACGGTCACGCCAGCGTCCGGTATTATCCACAACAACTGCGTCATTGATGCCATACTCGGTGTAATCAACGGTTGCTGGATCATTGGAGTAAATCACCTGAATTGGGGTGCCATTTGCCCAGATGATGTTGTTGTCATGATCAGTGGTGATGGTGCCATCAAAGCCCCCGTGGACAGAATCGCGGCGCAGCAAGGAAGCGCGCTTGACCAGATCTTCTTCACCGTTCTTGCGAACCACAATGGCGCGCAGACGAGCACCATCATAAAGAGCTTCGCGGGAGATCAGGATGCGTGCAAGCAGACGACCAATACGACCAAAGCCGTACAGTACGATATCTGTTGGTTTGCTTTCAGTTTCTGCGCCAATGATTGGGGTCAGAGATTCTTCCAAGAACGCACGCAGATCAGTGCTTTCGGACTGTTCAAAATTATAGGCCAGCTGTCCCAGGTCAATCGATGCAGTACCAAGGTTCAGTTCAACTAGCTCACGCAAAATAGCCAAGGAGCTTTCCAGTGGAAGTTCCTTGGAGATGATGTGGCGAGCATAGCGGTGAGACTTGATGATATCGATATCTGAGACATTCACAAGGAGACGACCGAATACGGAAACCACCACGTTGTTGTTGCGGTGCAGGCGCCCGATGAGGGGAACCATTTCCTCCGCAACTGCAATGCGATCGTTCCAGTCCTTGTGGTTGTGCGTCATAAAAAGTCCTTCACTGACTTAGGCGTGGGGTTAACCCGGGGTTTATCACTGGGCAGCTCTCGTGGATAGTTGAAAGCACTCCCCCCAACATTAGCCCAAAGCAGAAGGTGTTAATGATTCCAGTATCTGCTTTGCACTACCCTTCGCAATCGATTCCAGTCCTACTCCTACCAGGCAGTAGGCGTAATCCCAGTTCCCTGCACTTCCCGCCGCCTTACGTAAAGATGTGATCATTGGGTTGAGGTATGGGTACAACGGGGGTAACCCCTCGTTCGAACGGGTGAACCTGGTTTCCACTCCCCTTGCATAACGGCCCGAAAATGCGCGAGAGGACACCGATTCCAAACCAAGCGCTGGGGCGGCGTCCAAGATCTCGCGGTTAAGTGAGCTGGTGCCGGCTTCGTCGCTAAGCAAAAAGGCGGAACCACAGGATGCAGCGCTGGCGCCGGCCTCCAAAATTTCTGCCACGTCGGCGGAGGTTGAAAGGCCGCCGGCTGCGATGAGCGGGAGGTAAACGCCTGCTTGTTTGACAGCTGCGAGGAGGGTTTTCAGATCGCGCTCGTCCGGCTCCACTTCAATGGACCAGGTAGAGCGGTGCCCACCCGCCTCGGGGCCTTGCACGACAAGCGCGTTGGCGCCAGCTTTCTGCGCAGCCAGCGCGTCCTCCGGATTGGTCACCGTCACCCACGCCTCGATTCCGGCGGCCTTGATCCGGGCAAATTCTTCAGCGCTAAAAATACCGAAGGTGCAGGAGAAAACGGCGGGTTTAGCGGCGAGAACTGCCTCAAATTTAGCGTCCCATCCATTGCTCAAATCCGGCGTAGGCACCGTCGGCTCATCGAGGCCAAATTGCCGAAACGCCGAGGACAACAATCCCGCCAGCTCATCAATGTCTGAAGGCTTAGGCGCATCCGTCTGCGGGCGAAACAGGTTGACACCAAAGACGCCTTTTACCTCTGACAATTCCTGTTTCAGCTGCTCAAGAGGCATGACGCCACCAGCCAAGAACCCGAGGGAACCTGCCTCTGCTGCTGCATTGACCAACGCGGGAGTGGACGGGCCGCCAGCCATCGGGGCGACAATCACGGGAGTTTTCAACGTGTCAAGGATGCTCATGGCACCATCCTAGGCGCGCCTGCCATAGGATGACTTCCGTGAGTTTTTTGTCTAAAATCCAAGCACTGTTTGCCCCCAAGCCTGAACTTCCCGCCGCCAAATGGCTGGTCGTGGGCCTGGGCAACCCCGGCGCCAAGTACGAATCCACCCGGCACAACGTCGGTTACATGTGCCAAGACATGCTTATCGACGCCCACCAGCAGCAGCCCCTTACCCCCGCCACGGGCTACAAGGCCCTAACAACGCAGCTCGCACCAGGGGTGCTCGCCGTTCGATCCACCACTTTTATGAACCACTCCGGCCAAGGTGTCGCGCCGATCGCCGCAGCGTTGGGTATCCCGGCAGAGCGCATCATCGTGATCCACGACGAGCTCGATCTGCCCGCTGGAAAAGTACGCCTGAAAAAGGGCGGAAACGAAAACGGTCACAACGGCCTGAAATCCCTCACGGAAGAACTTGGCACCAGAGATTACCTGCGGGTTCGCATCGGAATTTCACGACCTCCAGCAGGGATGGCCGTGCCCGACTATGTTTTAGAACCAGTCGATCACGACCAGCCAGGCATTGAGCTGGCCGCCGAGGCAGTGGATTTGCTGCTGGCCGAAGGACTATCCGCTGCCCAAAACACCATTCACAGCCGCTAAATTGCCAAGGATTCTCGCACCTTATTCTGCTTCTCCGCGGTAGTTTCAGCGCCTTGCCCCGATTCCACTATCTGGCCACGCGCCACAATGGCGTAGCTTGTTGCAGCATCCAATGCAAAACCAATGTTTTGCTCCACCAGGACAATGCTCATGCCGTCCTTAGCCAAATCGATGATGGTCTGCTGAATTTCAGCGACCACCGAAGGTTGAATACCCTCGGTGGGTTCGTCGAGAAGCAACAGCTTTGGCGCCGTGATCAGCGCGCGGGCGATGGCAAGCTGCTGACGCTGACCACCCGACAACAGGCCGGCTTGGCGGTCCAGCACCTGGGTCAGCGCCGGAAAGCGATCAAGCGCCTCCGCGATGCGTGCCTTGCCCACACGACCCTGCAGATCCGCCACCACCTGCAAATTTTCCATGCAACTAAGCTGCGTAAAAGACTGCTGGCCCTGCGGCACATAAGCCATCCCGCGCTTTACTCGCTCATGCGTGGACAACGAGGTGACATCCTGTCCAAAAAGTTTGACCGTTCCCGAAGTCGGCTTAATCAGGCCCACTGCGGTTCGCAGCAATGTAGATTTACCAGCGCCATTGTGGCCAAGGATCGACAGGATGCCGTTGCTGCTCGTGAAGATTGAAAGAGAATGAAGTACCTGCGTGCGGCCATAACCTGCACACAAATTAGTGATTTCCAACATGACTAACTCACTTCCCTGCCGTACCTAAATAAATGGACTGCACATCCGGATTCGCCTGAATCTCATCGACCGACCCCTCACACAAGATCGTGCCGCGATTCATCACAGTGACGCGAGTGGCAAAACGACGCATGAACTCCATATCGTGCTCCACCACCAACACCACCCGTCCCCGCGCAACCCTCTGCAAAAGCTCACCCGTTGCGACACGCTCCTCCTCACTCATGCCCGCCACCGGCTCATCAAGCATGAGCACCTGCGCATCCTGCACCAGCAACATTGAAATTTCCAGCCACTGTTTCTGCCCATGCGACAAGGTTCCCGCCTGAGCATTCACCAGATCAGCAAGACCCGTGACCTCCAGGGCGTGTTCAATTCGGGGATCAATCCGATGACGCACCCCGAGAAGTGCCCGCAACGGACGATGAATCCCGCACGCAATATCCAGATTCTGCAACACAGACAATTCTTCAAACACGCTGGCGGTCTGAAACGTTCGCCCCACACCCATCCGAGCAATGCGGTGCACAGGGGTTCCTAGAATCTCAGTGCCATCCAACTGCACTGATCCCTGCCCCGGCGCCAACCCGCTGATCGCGTCAATGCAGGTGGTTTTACCTGCACCGTTGGCACCGATGAGGAAGTGGACGTCACCGGGCAGCACCTGAAAACTAATCTCATTCACGGCGATGAACGACCCGAAAGCGACTTTGAGGTTGGTGATTTTAAGGCTCATGAGGTGGCCTTTCTGGCCTTCCTGGCTTTATTTTTGAGCGCGGAAAGTTTAATTGAAGCAATTCCGCCCGGCAGCAACACGATCACGAGAACCAGGATCGCACCCTGGAAATAGGACCACATGCTGGGGAAAGTTTGAGCAAGTGTGGATTCCACCCAGCCCAGCACCAGCGCGCCAACTACGGGACCGAATAGGGATGCCCTGCCACCAGCGGCGACGGCGATCACGAACACGATTGATGGCACCACGCCGATTTCTGCGGGTGAAATGATGCCCACGATCGGCACGAACAGCGCTCCGGCGATTCCGGCAATCATCGCAGCAATGACATATGCGGCGGTTTTGATCAATGCGGGATCATATCCGAGGAATCGGACGCGTTCTTCTGCATCTCTGGTGGCCACGAGCAGTTCTCCATAGCGGCTGCGCATGAGCCAATATGAGATAGCCACCAAAGCCAAGAGAACTCCCACTGCGGTGAAGTAAAACATGATGCGGTTGATGGGGTCGTAGACGGCAAAACCCATGAACGATCGAAATCCGGAAAGACCATTGGAACCTCCAAGGGAATCTTGTTGTCCGACCAGCAACACCACGACAGCTGCGGCGAGCGCTTGGTTCACGATGGCAAAGTAGGCGCCTTTGATGCGTCGTTTGAAAATGGAGAAGCCGAGCACAAAAGCCACGATGCCGGGAAGCGCCACAACTGCGATGAGTGCGACTGCCGGGTTGGCAAAAATGGACCACCATTGCGGAACTGTAGTCCCAAAAATCTGCGAATCGCTGTACAGCATATGCATGGCCATGATGTACGCGCCGATGCCAAAGAACACGCCCTGCCCCAGCGTGAGCATGCCGCCTCTGCCCCACGCCAGCCCGATGCCGACTGCGACGATCGCATAACACACCAAGCGCGACATCAACGTCAGCTGGAATGTGGATAAAAAGAGCGGGGCGCACAGCAATACCGCAGCAAGCGCGGCCAGGCCCAACGCCGCAGTGCGCAGCGTGGGAGCATTTACGACGCTAAGTTTCGGCGTAGTTTTCTTCTTTGCGGGCTTCTTCAGCTTGAGTTGAGTGCTCATACGAGGCTCCTAGTTTGGGTTTGGAAGAGTCCTTGAGGCCTAAACTGCAGGAAGGCAACAACAGCGATGAGCACGATGAACTTCGCGATGCTCGCACCTGTCGTATATTCCACGAATGCTTGAGTAATTCCCAGCACGAAAGCCATGATCACAGCGCCCTTCACCCGGCCGATGCCACCGGCGGCAACAACAAGGAAGGCATCCACGATGTAGTTCTGACCGATGGTGGGGCCGGTCGCGCCAATCAATGTGATAGCTACCCCGGCGATTCCGGCAAGACCGGAGCCCACAAAGAACGTCATTCGGTCAGTAGCTCGGGTATCAATACCTGCGGTTTCCGCGAGGTCGCGGTTCAGAACCACGGCGCGGATGCGTCGGCCCCAGGCAGTGCGATTTAGGAACACAGCTAGTGCAGTCACTGATGCGATGGCCAGCGCCAGGATGAATAGTCGCGCGGTCGGCACCAAGACGCCTAGAACTTCGACGTTTCCGCGGAGAAATTCCGGTGCCCTGACATCCACTGCGGGAGCTCCGAAAATGTTTCGGGCCAGCTGCTGAAGAATCAAACCGACACCGAATGTGGCCAGCAGCGTGTCTAGTGGCCTGTGATAAAGATACTTCAGCAGGAATTGTTCGAGGAGAACTCCGAAAAGCCCACCGATAGTAAACGCCAGCGGAATGCTGATCAGTAGGGATAAACCGGCAGAACCGACGACCAGCTGCACCACATATGCGGTGTATGCGCCGACCATGATGAACTCTCCGTGCGCCATATTAATAACGCCCATCTGTCCAAAGGTCAGTGACAATCCCACTGCGACCAATAGAAGGACCGATCCAACTGAAAGCCCGGCTACGAGCTGATTGAGCAAAATGTCCATGATTTTTATCTCTTAGGAAGTCGCAGCGGTGGTCTTGGCCCAGTCATAGGAAGACAGGTATGGGTCCGGATCAACTGGGGAATCGGTTTCCCAAATGGTGTCGATCAATCCATCCGGGCGGATTCGACCGATGCGCGGTGTTTTGGAGATGTGGTGGTTATCGCCGTCAACCACCACGGTTCCTTCTGGTGCATCAAAAGTGGTTCCGTCGGCGGCTGCTTGAATTGCGGCGACATCAAAGGAATCGGCCTTCTCTACCATTTCTTTCCAGAGGTAGAGGCTAGTGTAAGCAGCTTCCATCGGGTCAGAGGTCACTTTGTCCTGGCCGTAGAGGTCCTTGAAATTCTCCACGAAGGTCTCGTTTTCTGGGGTGTCAATGGTTTGGTAGTAGTCCCACGCCACCAGCTGGCCCTCAATATTTGCGGTGCCGATGCCTCCGACTTCTTCTTCCGCAATGGATACTGACATCACCGGAAGGGTGTCTGCATTGAAGCCGAGGCTGTTGTACTGGCGGAAGAACGCCACGTTGGAATCGCCATTCAAAGTGTTAAACACGGCATCTGCGTTGGAATCACGCATGCGGTTGGCGATGGTGGTGAAGTCGGTGGATCCCAACGGCGCGTAGTCTTCGCCGACGATTTCCATACCATTGGCTTCGGCGTAGTCCTTGATGATGGAATTTGCAGTGCGTGGGAAAACATAATCGGAACCGACAAGGAAAAGGCGGTTCAGGCCGTTTTCACGCAGGTAATCAAGAGCCGGGATGATCTGCTGGTTGGTGGTGGCGCCGGTATAGAAAATATTCGGCGAGGATTCCATGCCCTCGTACTGCACCGGGTAGAACAGCAGGGAGTTATTGCCCTCAAAGACGGGAAGCATTGCTTTGCGGGAGGCGGAGGTCCATCCACCAAACACGGCTGCAACGCATTCCTGCTGGATGAGGCGCTGGGAGCGCTCGGCGAAGGTGGCGGGTTCACTGGCGCCGTCTTCTTCAGAGATCTCCAACTGCTTGCCCAAAACGCCGCCGGCTGCGTTGATTTCATCGGCTGCCATGTGCAGGGATTGGTTCACCGTGGTTTCAGAGATAGCCATCGTGCCGGACAGGGAGTTGATGAAGCCGATTTTGATGGTGTCGCCGGATGTATCCACACAGGAAGCTGCGGTGTTGCTCGCGGTTCCATCTGCGGAGGTTGCATCCACTGCGCGGGTGCATGATGCCAGGGCAAAAGCCATCGCGGTGACTGCGGTGACGGTGAATGCTTGTTTAACGATTGGACGGGACATGAATACCTCCGAAGTTAAGGTTTCTATAGCTCTATAGTTTTTAGAGTTTCTGTCAGCCTATAGGTAATTGTTTTTGAGCTTAAATGTAGTGACGTGTCTTACATTTCAGCCACCCCCGAATTAAGGGAAGTGGCAAAAAACGTCGACAAGCAGGCAACGCCGGCGTACAACTTCGCTGAGCTGGGGCGACTATGGCCCAGCGCCCACAACCCGCTATTCTTAATACCCATGAGCAACGCCAATCCCGACACCACCGCCGCCGAGGCACATCGCCGCAGAACATTCGCCGTAATCGCACACCCCGACGCCGGTAAATCCACCCTCACCGAGGCATTGGCGCTGCATGCACACATCATCTCCGAAGCCGGCGCCACCCACGGCAAAGCAGGCCGCAAAGCCACCGTTTCCGACTGGATGGAAATGGAAAAAGACCGCGGCATCTCCATCGCCTCCTCCGCACTCCAATTCGAGTACGCACCAGAAGGCCACGAAGGCGAACCCTTCATGATCAACCTCGTGGACACCCCAGGCCACGCCGACTTCTCCGAAGACACCTACCGCGTCCTCATGGCTGTCGACGCAGCAGTCATGCTTATCGACGCCGCCAAAGGCCTCGAACCCCAAACCCTCCAGCTCTTCCGCGTCTGCAAAGCCCGCGGCCTGCCAATCATCACCGTGATCAACAAATGGGACCGCGTCGGCCGCACCCCACTCGAGCTCGTCGACGAAATCGTCAAAGAAATCGAACTCCAACCGACCCCACTGTTCTGGCCAGTTGGTGAAGCCGGCGACTTCCGCGGCCTAGCCCGCATCAACAACGACGGCGAAGCCGACGAATACATCCACTTCACCCGCACCGCCGGTGGTTCCACCATCGCACCAGAAGATTTCTACACCCCTGAAGAAGCCGCTGCTCGCGAAGGTGACGTCTGGGAAAACGCAACAGAAGAAGCCGAACTTCTTGCTGCCGATGGCGCAGTCCACGACCAGGAACTCTTCCTCAACTGCACCACTTCCCCACTCATCTTCGCCTCTGCCATGCTGAACTTCGGCGTCCACCAAATCCTGGATACCCTGTGCCAACTCGCACCAGCTCCAGCCGGACGCAACGCCGATCCAAAGGCACTCGAAGCAGCAACCTCCGCAATGGATGACCACCGCGACACCACCGATGACTTCTCCGGAGTTGTCTTCAAGGTGCAAGCCGGCATGGATAAAAACCACCGCGACACCCTAGCATTCATGCGCGTTGTCTCCGGTGAATTCGACCGTGGCATGCAGATCACACACTCTCAATCAGGCCGTAGCTTCTCCACCAAATACGCCCTGACTGTCTTCGGCCGTACCCGCTCCACCGTGGAAACCGCCTTCCCTGGCGATATCGTTGGCCTCGTGAACGCTGGTTCCCTCGCCCCAGGCGACACCATCTTCGAAGGCCGCAAAGTCCAGTACGCACCAATGCCAAAATTCGCACCAGAACACTTCCGCATCCTGCGCGCCAAGTCCCTGGGCAAATACAAACAATTCCGCAAGGCTCTGGAGCAGCTGGATTCCGAAGGCGTTGTCCAGATCCTCAAAAACGATATTCGTGGCGATGCTAACCCAGTCATGGCTGCAGTCGGACCAATGCAGTTCGAAGTCATGCAAGCCCGCATGGAAGTCGAATACAACGTGGAAACCATCGCCGATCCAATTCCATACTCCGTGGCACGCCGTACCACTGCGGAATCCGCTTCAGAACTAGCAAAGCAGCGTGGCGTAGAAATCTTCACCCGCACCGATGGCGAGCTAATTGCTCTGTTCAGTGATAAGTGGCGCCTGTCCTTCATCGAGAAGGAACACCCAGATTTCGTACTGGATTCTTTGGTAGCTGAGTAGTTTTCTAGACTGTTCGGCTGCTTGAGTTGGTAGCCGAAGAGCTGTTTACTTGTCGACGTCAGGTTCCTGGTGGCTCTGGCGGGCCAGTTCACTGGTGTGCCGCTGTGTGCATGGGTGTGTGCCCGGTATCGGATACACCGGGGCAACTGACAACAGGCACAACAGCATTTCGAAGGTAGACATGAGGCGTGGCTAGAACAGCCGATCATCATCAGCCAGACTCGGTTCAGATCTCAGTGGCCCATGCAGTGGTGGGCTGGATGTATCCGGCGGTTTTGGTGGTGGTTGATTTGGCGGTCCGTGGTGTTTGTGTCTCGCCCACGCACCACCCGATGCATCAGCGGCCGCCGAGCGATTAAACACCGGACCATTATCCCCACCGGGTGGATAATGCCCTACTCGACCAGTCACAGGATCACGATCCATAAATCCCTTGCCATTGACTCCACTGCGCGTGTCATCATTGCGCGGATGATGGTTAAAACACTGCTGCGTCAGGTTGACTAGGTTGGTTAGCCCACCTCGAATCCAGGGATCAAGATGATGGATCTCGCACTCTAACTGAGGTCTGTCACAGTTCGGTGCAGAACACACTAGTTCTGAGGCGAACACGGCGATGCGTTGGGTCAGGTTCGCATTGCGTTGCATTCGGTGGACATTAAGTGGCTGCCCGGTAGCCCCGTCCAGTAATACAGCGAAGTCGTATTTCGCGGCGATGAGGTTCATGATCTCTGCTAGGTTCAAGGAGTAGCCGGTGTTGGTGGGGTAGAGCGTGTTCAACGGGCTGGTATCACCTTTACGAGAGTCATCACTGTGGTTGATGTCATCAATATCATCAGTGGTCATGGAGATGATAATGCTGGCTGTGCCTCCGCGTGCTGGGGTGACAATGCCGTGGTTGTAGGTGTCCATGATGTGGTGCAGTGCATCGGCGTAGCGTTGCCCTCGGTTACGGGTGTCATCACTTGCGGGGATATCGACCAGGTCACCACGTTTGGTCAGCGGTGCAGTGTTCGCAGTGATTAGTGCTGCGGTGCTTGCTGGGATGAGTCCGTGGATGCGGACCATGTTGTTGGCATCGGGTTTGCTCAGGGCGAGGTAGCGTTTGCCCATGGCGGTGATGGGGTTGGGGTAGACAGTGTTGGCTGTGGTGATTTGGTGGCGCAGCCAGGTGCGGAGGTCTTCTGGGGTGCGCCAGATGGCTTGGCCCAGCGCTTGGTCGCGTAGGTCCTTATAACTGGGTGTGGTGTTGGGGTTGAGGTGTGTGAGTTCGTCGGTGATGATGGCGTGTTTTTCGGCGCTGATATGTGCTCCACCGGGGTGAGTGGGCTCAGGAGTACCAGCGCCACCAGAAGTTCCAGGTTCAGACCCTGATGCAGGCTCCTGTCCGGGTTCAGCTTCGGGTTCTGGGTCGGGGTCATCATCACCCGAGTCATCATCATTTGAGCTACCGTCAGGTCCGCCATTTGACTTATCACCGTTACTGCCAGGGCTAGGCGTGGTCGGTTTGGGATAGAGGGAGTGTGCGAGGGTGATGCGGTGGTGGGCGCGTGCTTTGGAGAGACCGAAGGTGGTGGTGAGGTAGTCGATGAGGTGTGTGGAACCGATAGTGTGGGCGGCATTGGTTCGCTCTGCCAGGGCAGCAGCTTGGGCTGCGATGGTGGCGTGGTGATTGATGGCTTTTTCGAGGGCGATGAGGTCGGGTTCGAGTGCTGTGTACTCGGCAGGGGTGACCGCAGCGGGACCAGCGAGCATGCCGGTGAGGCGGTTATCGATGGCATGGAGTGCTGCGGTGAGTTCCTGAACGTGTGTAGTGATACTCATAGTGCCTCCCCCCCCTTTTTTTCCGTTTCAGTCCCCGTGTTGTCACCACCCACACTACTCGCTCACACATTCGAATACAAGGGTGTTATTAAAACACTTACTCGATAGTAGGTCAGGTCAGAGTTACGCCCAATACTCCCCCAAATCCTTCCAATCTGCCAGGTCAAGCAGAGTTATCCACAGGTATTCCATTCGTCAAAATAGTTGTCCACAACATCAGCCGCCCCAAAAACACCATTCCCCCTATTTCCTCCTAACCTATGGGTGTCTCAGACTCTAAATTTAAGGAGAAATCATGAAACCTGGCCATTTTCACTGCGAACACTGTGGCGTTGCACATTTCGGAGCACCTGCCCTCAATCTGAAACTCCCCGATCCGATAATTGAGGCACAAGCGTGTGGTTATCGAGTTTCTACAGGATCATCAGTGTGCCAAATCCTCTATCCCAAGCCGAAACGCCATTTCATCAAATCAAATATTGAAATCTCCATTGATGCGGGCAGGAAAAAACTTGACTATGGAGGCTGGGTAGAAGTTACGCATTCTGATCTGATCACATATCTGAATTATCGGAATCACATGAGAAAAGTTCGCATACCTGGACTTCTAGCTAGTAAATTTCCTGGCCTCGAGGATGCTTATGGAACACCAGTTTTACTAACAGTGAAACACGAAGATATGCACCCACATTTTCAGCCACTCGAAGAGGAAACAACCATATTTCAGGACTATACAAACGGCATCTCTTCGAAAGAGGCCGATTTAAGGATCAATAGTTGGATGCTCGCAACGCATGGACATTTCCACTAATAGAGACTTATAGAAGCGTGCTAATACCGATAATGCACAAAATTACAGCGACGAGGTAGCCAGACCACTTCGTCACTTTTTCTTTATTTTCCCCAATTAGTTCAAACAACCGGCCAACTGGGCTTTCCGGATATCTACGAACCATCCCTACCAGGAAGGCAACAATAATCGGCAAGCTCAGTGCCAAGGTCGCGTACACAACCAATCCGCCATAGCTAATGACAGGACCAAAATTTCCAATGCTCAGGTAGCCCAGTCCAGCAAAAAACGGGACTGACGTTGCAGACTGCACAATTCCCAAGATCAAACCAGCTCCGACAGTTTTCCAGCTGGGGTTTTTCACAGGAGTGAGAAAGCCATCTATTTTTCGAGTTCCACCATCAGACTTAGATAGCAGCGTTGCCAGAAATGAAACCACGCCCGTTGCAATCAAGATGATGCCAAACCAAATTGAATGCAAAAAGGATTGCACGACATCTTCAACGCCATCAAAAATAAGCATGACGAAGATACTGAGTATGAAAACACCCAACCAATCGCCCGCGATCAAAAGCGTGGCGATTCGACTGAATTTTCCATTCCTGGGCAATAACGCTGCAATTGCAACAATAATGCCAATGAGCAGGACATTTACAGAGTCCAGTAATGCAAAACTCACGGCATGAAGCAATTGGAACACCTTTGATCGACAGCGATTTTCAAAATAAGCAAGGAACTACATATCAGGTTGCCTAGATATTTCGACATTACCCTTGCATGAAGAATCGGCCACAATCCCTAAATTCGTTACTGTTGCACGGGGGATTCCACAACAATAATTCCGTCAGAGTCTGCATAGGCATAATGTCCAGGAGTGAAATCAATGCCGCCGATCGTCACAACTACATCCCGCTCCCCCGCACCAGTCTTGGTAGATTTGCGTGGATTACTCCCTAACGCTTTACAGCCAAAGTCCATGGTTCCGATCACTGCAGAATCACGAATTGCACCGTTGACGATGACCCCAGACCATCCATGATCTTTTCCGAGCCCTGCAATTATGTCACCGACCAACGCGGTATGGATTGATCCTGCACCATCGATGACCAGCACTCCACCTTCACTATCTTCACTTAAAATGGATTTTAAAAGCGCATTGTCCTGAAAACATTTCACTGTCGTGATCGGACCATGGAAATCAATAAGCCCTCCAAAGTTTCGAAATTGACTATCGCAAGATTGTGCATCTTCACCGATAATGTCGACAAGATCTGCCGTGGCAATAAATTGTGGGAAATTTTGGGTCATGTCCACAGCATAGAACTCCACCAGTACGATTGTCCCGCTTTTGCAGGAAATTCAAGAGATGCGACCCACATGCTCACAGGATTATCGAGTTACTCACATTCAAACCCGCAAACTTCAAACTGCAGCTCCAAGAAAGTTAAACTTGCACACGTTGTGCAAAATTGCCCTCCATGTGAAAAATCTTCACTGCTTTTAGTTAAATACCTGAATTAGCAGTAGAGATTTGTCTTGTTTTATCAATCATTTAAGGACAATCGTGGCAAAGTTCCTCTACAAATTAGGCTCAACGGCCTATCAAAAGAAATGGCCGTTTCTTGCGGTCTGGCTTATTATCCTCATCGGAATAACTACACTGGCAGGTCTGTACTCCAAGCCAACTTCTAGTAGTTTCTCCATCCCTGGCCTAGATTCCGTCACCACGATGGAAAAGATGCAGGAACGATTCCCTGGTTCCGAAGATGCAACATCTACCCCTTCCGGTTCAGTTGTTATCCAGGCTCCAGAAGGTGCGACTCTCGCTGATTCTGACATTGCAGCTGAAGTCAACCAAATGCTCGAAGATATTAAAGCAACTGGTGTTCTGAAGGATCCCGAAACTCTCGTGGATCCAGTTATGGCATCCCAAGGGCTAACTGCACAGATGTCCCCCGCGCTCGAGGCTCAGGGTGTTCCTGCCGAGAAAATCGCAGCCGATATTGCTTCTGTCAGCCCACTAAGTGCTGATGAGACCACGGGCATTATCTCCATGACTTTTGATGTGAGCTCTGCCATGGATGTTTCTGCAGAAGATCGCGAAAAGGTCACTAATATTCTCGATGAATATGACGCTGGCGATCTCACAGTTGTTTATAACGGCAACGTCTTTGGCGCTGCTGCAACAAGCTTGAACATGACCTCGGAAGTTATCGGACTTCTTGTCGCAGCTGTTGTGCTCATTGTGACCTTTGGTTCTTTCATTGCAGCTGGTATGCCATTGATCTCTGCAATTATTGGTGTCGGCATCGGCATCATGGGTATTCAATTGGCCACTGCGTTTTCTGATTCGGTCAATGACATGACACCTGCACTGGCATCCATGATCGGTCTGGCAGTTGGCATCGACTACGCCCTGTTTATTGTGTCACGCTTCCGAAATGAGCTTATTTCCCAGACTGGTTCTAACGACCTAGAGCCTAAGGAGCTAGCTCAGCGACTGCGCACAATGCCGATGGCAACGCGTGCGCATGCAATGGGTATGGCTGTGGGTACTGCTGGTTCTGCGGTTGTTTTCGCAGGCACCACAGTGCTTATTGCGCTCGTGGCTCTGTCAATTATCAATATTCCATTCCTCACCGTGATGGCTATTGCTGCTGCAATTACCGTTGCAATTGCAGTTCTTGTTGCGTTGACCTTCCTGCCTGCACTTCTCGGGCTGCTCGGCACTCGTATCTTTGCTGCTCGTGCTCCTGGACCAAAGGTTCCGGACCCAGAGGATGAAAAGCCAACCATGGGTCTCAAGTGGGTCCGTTTGGTCCGCAAGATGCCGATTGCTTACCTGTTGGTGGGCGTCGTCTTGCTCGGTGCTATCGCAATTCCTGCGACCAATATGCGCCTTGCTATGCCGACGGACGGCACATCTGCCCTGGGTACTGCCCCACGCACGGCCTACGATATGACGGCGGATGCGTTCGGGCCAGGCCGCAATGCTCCTATGATTGCGCTTATCGACGCCACCGAGGTGCCGGAGCAGGAACGCCCGCTGGTCTACGGCCAAGCAGTAGAGCAGTTCTTGGGCACTGACGGTGTGCAGAACGCTCAGATCACGCAAACCACTGAAAACTTCGATACGGCACAGATTCTCATCACGCCTGAGTTTGATGCAATCGATGAGCGGACATCCGATACGTTGTCTTCCCTCCGCGCAGATGCTGCGTCTTTCGCTGATGAGACTGGTGCGACATACGGTATCACTGGTGTCACTCCAATTTACGATGACATTTCTGAGCGCCTCGGCGATGTACTTGTGCCTTATGTCCTTATTGTTTTGTTGCTAGCGTTCCTCGTTCTATTGCTCGTCTTCCGTTCCATTTGGGTGCCGCTTATTGCCGCTCTAGGCTTCGGTTTGTCTGTTCTCGCAACTTTCGGTGCCACAGTGGCCATCTTCCAAGAAGGCGCATTTGGCATCATCGAGGATCCTCAGCCATTGCTGTCCTTCCTCCCAATCATGCTCATTGGTTTGGTCTTCGGACTTGCCATGGACTACCAAATCTTCCTGGTCACACGCATGCGTGAAGGTTTCACAAAGGGTAAAACTGCTGGAAATGCAACCTCAAACGGCTTCAAACATGGCGCTCGTGTGGTCACAGCTGCCGCTTTGATCATGGTGTCCGTTTTTGCAGCATTCATGGCTCAAGACATGGCCTTCATTAAGACCATGGGCTTCGCCTTGGCAGTTGCTGTCTTCTTCGATGCTTTCTTTGTGCGCATGATGATTATTCCTGCAACGATGTTCTTGCTGGATGACAAAGCTTGGTGGCTACCTAAGTGGTTGGATAAGATTCTTCCAAACGTTGATGTCGAAGGTGAAGGTCTTAGCGATTTAGATGAGACTCGCACCCAGGAGCTGAAGGAAAAAGCTAGTGTCGGGGCTTCGAGAAACTAAGAAAGCAGCTACGCGAACAGCATTGTCCCGTGCTGCAGCACAAATTGCTTTAACGGATGGGCCAGAAGCTCTTACGGTTGCTACTGTTGCAGCGGCAGCCGGGGTTTCGGCTAGAACTTTCCATAACTACTTCCCGTCTAGGGAAGACGCGTTGTTTGAATTCATGAACATTCGTGTTCAGGAGCTCTCTGCGCAGTTAAACGAATTGCCACAAGATATTGATCACCGGGTTGCCATCGAAGAAATGGTGATCAATCATTTAAGAGAGGGCGACGATGAGCTGGATTCATTCAGCGCAATGTTTCGCATTGGGGAGATTTTAAGCACTCTCGGTGCCCCGTCCTGTGCGATCGATGCAGATGTGATCATTACTCCGATGCTCCAATTCCTCATGGATCGAGATCCGAATCTGGAAAAATTTGAAGCGATGGTGTTCATTCATTTGCATGCCGCTGCTATCGCGATCTCTTTGCAGACCTATTACAAGATGCCTGAGCCTCGTGATGTAGAAATTGCGGTTTCCATGGTTAAACGAGCCTGTCGCTTAATTAAGCTGTAGTTAATCAGGCTCTAGCAAAATAAAAATATGGTGTGTTTCAACTAAGCAATCAGTTGAAACACACCATATTTTTCTTATCCGTAGAAGCTACCAGCAGATTCACTGGAACCGGAGCTGCCTGCGATGAATTCACGCACGGCGCTGCTTCCGCTTCCGGTGCTGCCTGTCACGCTACCAACTACAGTACCGAGGCTCACATCAGAGGACAGCTCGGATGAGCTTTCACTTGAGGAGACCCCGTTGGGGTTATAGATCGGAATCGGTCCACCATCTAGGCCAAAGCCTTGCATCATCAAAGGATAGAAGCGGTGCAGGGCTTCATTCCAATAATCCCAAGCGTGAGTGCCAGTGGCTCGGAAATCATAGTTGATGGTATCGATGCCCTTTTGGTCCGTTGCAGCCTTGAGGTTGTGAGTGCAAGTATTGGACATTGCTTCGATTTCGAAACCAACGAGGACGCGGTTTTTGAAGGCGTCTTCATCGAGTGGGGCATTCTCACCGATAACATCGAGTTCAGAGAACACTCCTGAACCCGCAAAGATATAGAGGTTGTCCTGTTCACCGAGCTTTTCAGCATTGAGCAAAGGATCGTTGTAGCGAGAGTAGTCGCTGTCTACATCACCAAAAATTTGTTCTGGCACGACGTTGCCGTTGAATACGGTGGCGGCGATACCGCGACGTCCCATCCAAGAGTTGGTCTCTGCGCATCCGGAGAAGGAACCAACAGAGGAGTAAAAGTTAGGGTCGTGTGATGCCATGTTGAGAACAGAACCGCCGGACATGGACATACCCAGGATGCTGCGCTGTCCATCAGCACCGATTGCTGCTTCGAGTGGCTCAGGAAGTTCGTGCATGAGGAAGGTTTCCCACTGCTGCTTGCCTCCCATGTCTTCGCTTTCTCCCGCCCAGTCGGCGTAGAAGCTGTAGGCGCCAAGCATTGGCATGATGAGGTTGATGTTATTTTCGCTCGTCAACTCATCGAGGTCAGTGCGGGTAACCCAGTTTTCTCCGCCTTGTCCACCGTCACCGCCGCCTAGGGCATATACGGTTGGTCCTGGTACTGAATTGTCCTCAGGGACAACCCAGATCAGTGGAATGGTGCGTTCCATCGAAGGAGAATACGCGTTGATCTGGCGGATGCGGTCCCCATCTACGCCGACGAAACGCTCGAGGCGTGTGAGAACCTCTGGATTCATATCGATGGTTGCTTTAGGCAAGTTGTCTTTACCGTTTGGGTACCGTGGGTCGGTGTACTGCGGACGCCCAGAAGTCACGATTCCGGATGAAGCGGTTGCATCCGAAGAACCCCAGGAAGTTAGTTTGCTTCCAAAGTATGGAAGGTTTGATAGCCCTTCTGGACGATCTTTAATATCGTCGATCGGGTTGTATCGTTGATTTGGATCCATGCCGTAGTCATAAGCAGAATCTTGAGCCACTGCGATGCTGGTGCCAGTGAAGGCAGTTCCGAATCCAATTGAGCAAGCAACCGCAACCGTGAGGATGCTGGATATTCCTTTACGCACTGTTAACTCTTCCTGTTCGATATGCATAATTTTCCACATGCATATCTCCTATCGTCACAGATAAGTGAATTTGTAACAAGCTGCCCTAAAATCCCCAAAACTTTCCTCAATGAATATCCTTAGGGGTATGGAAATCCCGCGTCCCTCATCCCTGTTTGATGTAATCACCGATGGCATCTTGGGCCAAGCTTGTGTTGACCAGGCGTTTGCTGCCCAATTAGGGCGTGTTACTGGGGTGGAATTCAACCTTTCTGAAGACACCACCGCAGTCAACGTGCGCATTAATCGTGCCTCAGGAAGCCCTTTTGATACTGCGGGAGAAATTATCGCGTGGATCAATAATCAGGAATTCGAGTGGGTGAGCACGCGTGGACAAGACCTCGATATTGAAGTATTGCAGGGCACTCAGCCGCTCAGTGATGATCTCATCACGGCGGCTCGCACTCTCTACAACAATGCGCCGGCATTCATCGCTCCACTTGTCGATGGACGCAAGGCTTTAGTTGCGCTTCATCACATGCCACAACTTATCGACGTCCGCCACAGTCTCATCGAGGGGCTGCCGAATATGCTTCCCGGCACCGATTTTAAACGGGCGCTGAGCTCTTTTGCAGCATTCCGCGATCTGGGCATTCGCTTCGACAGCAATCGCATTGCTTTCAGCGACGGCACTTCCCTGTTGCTCCGCAACGATCGCGCAATCGAAATCGCAGGTGGTCTGAGCCTGCGCGATGTACGCGCGGATGCAGCGTTCATGTCCGCTGAGCACCAATTGCTTTTCGACGCTCTCTCCCCGTCGCACAACGTCACGTTTAATCCTCAGCTCAACACTGCAACTGTAGAAAATGAACACCAAGTGCGCGCCATTCCACTAGCGGTTATCGATGGATCCCGCTGGGTATGGACATGGTCTTTAAGAGAGCTCAATGGACAAGCAACCGAAGGTCTTGCCCGCTTTGGTTTCGATAATGGGTTATTACTTCTGACCAACGCTGAAATTACAGTCGAAGAAGCTCAATCCTTTGATTTAATTGATATCGCTAAACAGGTACTCAACATATGGACGCATGCGATCATCAGGCAAGAGGATGGTTCTGCGGTGGTGGTGTTGCTTGATCATCCACGCTTGCAGCTACCACCTGCTTCGCATCTGGCTGTGGAAGCGACCCTCTACCATCAGTTGTCTCGCGATATTGATGCTCGTCGTGCGGTGGTGTCCTATGCAGCGCACCGCAATGTGCCCTTTGATGGCTTCGCACTCACGGTGGATGGCAAGCATGTCAACGTGGAATTTGATGGCGATCGCATCACCAAAGTGCACTAGCTTTCCAGCAGTACCCAACCCACAATCGCAATCGCAGGCAAAACCATAACGGCGAGGAGCACCCACGCTCCCCCGCGTGCCATGTTGACAACGGTTGTGTATCCATCATCTAATTCAACAAAAATACGTTTATCAGAAGCATCGTGATAGATAATGCCCCATTTCAGTTCTGAATCATCTTCACCAACGGGAATGGCGCGATCGATAATCAGCTGACCACGCCGCAGAGAAACCATCAGTGTCCAGGCTAGGACTATGACGGCAATGACGTACGCGGCCATTTCAAAATTACTAGTCATACCTGGGCTATTCAGCCGCAGTGAAGAAATGCTCAAAATTGCTGCGAGGAAGAAACTGAACCAGCCAATGCAGCTTTGAATATTGTTCAGTGAAGCCCAGCGTCTTGCGATTTGGACGGCTGATGCTTCTGGATGATCTGCGGCAAGACTTTTCGACTGCTCAGAGATCAGCATTGAGATGCCCACCGAAATCACGAGGATCAGCACTGCTCCAGCGATCACTTTAGCGATTAAACTTTCCTGGCTCATGGGTGGCGCATAAGAACCACCCAACGCCACCAGCCCGCTGTTGACTCGTGCCGGCATGCTGTTTGGCATCAATGTCAGCATCGTGATTGCAGCAACCACGTCAAAGATGATGATCCCAACAATTCCCAGGTGCCATGCCCAGGGAACGGCGATCTTGCCTAGCGGCTTCACGGCCTACCCTTCCTCAAGCTTCATACAACACGACCCTATCCAACGAAAGGGCCATGCTTACGCTATCAAAAAGGTTGGCACTTTATTAACTGCGACGAAGCAAAGCCGCATAACGAGATTCATCAACCTCCTCAAAAGTGGCCGGTGAAAATGACGCCTGCCGGTCTTTATCCACTAAAACTGCTCGCACGCCTTCTGCGAAATCCGGTTGGCGGATCATATAAAGCGACATCACCAATTCATTGTCCAGCCCTTCCCGAAGGGTGGTGGCTTCACTATTTGAATGCATGAGCTCTACAGTTGCAACAACCGACGCTGGGGCAGCCAAAAACATCAACTCACGAGTTTTAGAGACAAATGAAGTATCAGGGTGAGACCGGAGGGAAGCGTCGATAAGCTCCCAAGAGCTGTGCCCAAAGGTCTCCTCAATCTGGCTGGCAAGGCCGGCCAGCTCGCTGCTGCTTGTGGGTTGCGTAGCAAATTTTTCCAACGCCGCCGCCAAGGTGCCATTGAGGATTTCTGCGGTGAAATCCTCTAAGTTTTCAGAATCAATGACATGTGTAGCCACCCCTGCCCACAACATATCTGCAGGACTCATGCGCCATCCAGTAACCGCAAGGAAAGTAGCGATAGCCAGCGAAGATGCCCGCTGCCCAAAATAAGTAAAGCCCACATCAGGCACATAACCAATAGCCATCTCAGGCATTGAGGCAAAAGCTTTTTCCGTAATAACGCGATGCGAACCATGCATCGAAATTCCCAAACCACCACCCATGACCACACCATTGATGACAGAAATAATCGGCTTTGGGTAATTCCCCAACGCGTCATTCATCTCAAACTCTTCAGTGAAATAACGATCCCCCGCCGCAACATCCCCCGCCAGCACGCTTTCCCGCACCGCACGAACATCACCACCTGCGCAAAAACCACGATCCGACGTGGAATAAATAAGCACCTGTTCCACTCGATCATCATCAATCCACGAATCAAGTGCAGCCCGGACGATATCGATCATCTCTTGATTCAGAGAATTCAGCGCTTTGGGGCGATTGAGCTCAACCACTCCGGTGGAATGTTGAATGAAAGTATTAACTACATGAGACATGAAAACCAGTGTGGCACATCACAGCAATCTTGTGCGGGTGTTTAACAAACTTGCATATGACAGAATGGACGATCAAGACATAAACGGAAAGGAATCCACCTAAATGGACTTTCGCCTCGTCGCAACCGACATGGACGGCACTCTGCTCAATTCCCACCACGAAGTACCAGAGAAGTTTTGGGACCTCCTCGAACACATGCGCGCCAAAAACATTGCATTCGCACCAGCCAGTGGCCGACAGTTAGCCACACTGCAAAAGCAATTTGAGCGCGCCGGCGAACCTATTTCTTTCATTGCAGAAAACGGCACCGTGGTAGTCCACAATGGCGAAATCATCTCTCTGACCACCATTGATAGTGATATCGTGCACTCCATCATCGATACCGTACGTGCTTCAGATATCGATATGGGAGTTGTTGTCTGCCGCCCAGAATGCGCTTATGTAGAACGCAATGACGAAGCTTTCCGCACCGAGGGACTTAAATACTATGTCTCTTTGAAGGAAGTAACCGACCTCCACGAGGTAGTCAACGGCGAGGTTATCAAGGTCGCTATTTTCACCTTCCAGGACGCTGAAAAAGACTGCGCTCCCATCATTCGCGCAGCCTCACCCAACGCTAATGTTGTGGTATCCGGACAACACTGGGTTGATGTCATGGATCCTGCAGCAAATAAGGGGCAGGCATTAGCAAAACTTCGCGATGCCCTAGGGTTGGAAGAATCCGAGACTCTAGTGTTCGGTGATTACCTCAATGACACCGAATTAATCCAAGCTGCGGGCAAGTCTTATGCCATGTCTAATGCGCACCCAGATATTTTGGCCATCGCCGATGAGATCGCTCCTTCGAATAAAGAAGAAGGCGTGATTACTGTATTGGCAAAACTTCTCGGGTCGAATTAAAGCCTGTTTAACGGCACCAAATTCCCGAATGCCTATTTGTAGGGATGTCGCCCCGAAAGGCGCTTAAAAGCGATTTTAGAGGGGTACCTTTTCAGGCTTTATATAGTTTTATTCACCCGACCAGACAGGTATGCCCACGAAGCTGAAAAATCTACTCCGTGGGTCTCTGTGACCGGTTTCAAGGCTTCAATACCAAATGAGAGTGCCCACGAACCGCAAATTCGGAGTTCATGGGCACGCTGGTTTGGTTTCCCCGGCCTCTAGCAGCCGAGGGCGTCCAATCTACTTCTTGGACTTCTTTTTCTTCTTGTCTTTCTTATCCTTCTTGGCCTTAATGCGATCTTCTTCCAGATGCGCCGCGATATCTGGTACATAACGGAATTCATCACGAGGCGGACGCTGATAATCAGATTCAGAATCTGGACGCTCCGGGATCTCTGGCAATGCGCGGTCGATTTTCTCATAAGGAATCGTCGACAACAGATGTGAGATCACGTTGATGCGAGAACGCTTCTTGTCTTCAGATTCCACGGTATACCATGGCGCTGAAGGGATATCGGTGTGGATAAACATCTCGTCTTTGGCGCGAGAATAATCTTCCCACTTAGTGATGGACTGCAAATCCATTGGAGAGAGCTTCCAACGACGCAACGGATCGCTCAAACGATCTTCAAAGCGCTCAATCTGCTCATCATCGGATACAGAGAACCAGTATTTGCGCAGGTGAATACCATCTTCTACAAGAAGGCGCTCAAAGATAGGCGCCTGGTGAAGGAATCGACGGTACTCCTGCGAGGTGCAAAAGCCCATGACGCGTTCCACGCCTGCACGGTTGTACCAGGAGCGGTCAAAAATGACGATTTCGCCCGCGGTAGGAAGTTTTTCAATATAACGCTGGAAGTACCACTGCCCTTTTTCCCTTGAGCTTGGGGTGGGCAGCGCTTCGATCCGTGCGGATCGTGGGTTGAGATACTGGGTAATGCGCTTGATGGCAGAACCTTTACCAGCGGCATCGCGGCCTTCCATGACGATGACCACGCGGGCACCGGTTTCTACAACCCACTGCTGCAAATCAACAAGTTCGGCTTGAAGCCTTTTTAATTCTTTTTCATAAGCTTTTTTATCCAACTTTGGCGGGTTCTTCCGGAAATCTGGAAGGTCTTTGTCTGCAGTTTTCTTTCCCATGATTTAAGCGTACAAGGTCTATGGGCTTGGATTATCTAAAATTTCTAATTTCTTTTGACCTTGTGCAGACAAAAAGCTTTGCTGCCTGGAAAATTTCCGAGCAGCAAAGCCAGTTGGGCTGGATTAGTAGACGGTGAAATCGCTGAAGCGTTCCCATCCCTTTTTCTTGGCAAACTCACTCTGAATAATCTGCGGAGTTTGTTGCAACAACGGCGGAAGAGTTTCTTGAGCGCGCAGATAATGCTCGCTCTTAATATGTTCCTTCGCGCCATCATCTGTCCATACGCCGATTACTAGGTATTCACCCGGATAATCAGTGTTGCGGAACCAATCAAAATACAGGCAGCCTTCCTCTGTCCTGGTTGACTCAGTGAATTTATCGACTGTGTAGCGGAAAGTATCCACGTACTTGGCCTTGGGCTTGAAGCGAATATTGACGATATGCATACTTCAAGCTTACTTTGTTTCACAAAACTGCGAATGAAAATTGGCCAACCAGCAAAGGTGTTACTTAGTTGACTGCGAATTCAGCCATGCGATCCCATTCGGTCTTGCCCTCAATGAGAGTGTTAATGATCTCTGGGGTTTCAGACAGAATCTTTGGGAACATCTCGCATGCAGCCTTGAAGTGATCACTGTTGACGTGTGCTTCTGCAGCATCGTCTTGGAACGCTTCAAGAAGGATGAATTCATTAGGGTTATCGGTGTTGATGGACCAATCGAAGAAGATGTTTCCTTCTTCTGCACGGGTCTTTTCTGTGAACTCTGCAACCTCTTCACGGAAAGTGGCAACGTACTCTGGCAATGGCTTGAATTTCACGTTAATCAAAATCACGATCCCGATTGTACAGTCACTTATCAACTAGGCTGGCACTAGTACTGTTGATGGGAGTGCCACAATGAGTTCGCTCGATAATGCCCCATTGCTGGAATTAGATATTCAAGAATGGGTAAACCACGAAGGTTTAAGCACTGAAGATCTACGTGGAAAAGTTGTGCTGGTTGAAGTTTTTCAAATGCTTTGCCCTGGATGTGTTAATCACGGAGTTCCGCAGGCACAGAAAATTCACCGCATGATTGACCAATCCCAGGTGCAAGTCATTGGATTGCATAGCGTTTTCGAGCATCATGACGTAATGACACCGGAAGCTTTAAAGGTGTTTATTAGTGAGTTCGGGATCAAGTTTCCGGTGGCAATTGATCAGCCACGGGAAGGCCAACGGATTCCTTCAACCATGAAGAAATACCGTCTAGAAGGCACTCCCAGCATTATTTTGGCGGACCGGAAAGGTCGCATCCGCCAGGTGCAATTTGGCCAAGTCGATGATTTCGTATTGGGGTTGTTGCTGGGAAGTTTGCTTTCAGAACCCGCCTAGAGCGCTTTGGTCTGCAGTCCGGCGCGGACGGCGTTGGAGGCGTGGGTGACGGCGTCGATAAGCGGAAAATCTTTATGCAGTGCGGCGATTAATGTTGCAGCGAAAACATCGCCTGCGCCTTTGACGTGAGTTTCGACCGTGGCGGAGGAGATTTCTTGCACATCGTCACGAGTGATCAGGCGGTTGACCGTCGTGTCAGCAGTTTCTGCAGCGCTGGTGACAATAATCCATTCACCGTATTCCCCCAGCAAAGAACGCGCATCCTCGCTACCAACCATATGGGAAAGCTCAAAACCATTCGGAATAATTCCGGTAGCAAGTGGGCATAACTGCTGGTAAATTGCGGTGGCGATCTCTGCAGCGACATAAATTCCGACATCGCTATCTCCCATGATGGGATCCACCACGATGCGCACATGCGGATGGGTTTCGCGGATTCCCCGCAGCCATGTAGCTACTAATTGAACCTGGGAGGCTGAGGCAAAGTAGCCGGTAGAAATTGTGGAGACTTCATCAATGATGCCCAGATCCACCAGATCTATAAGCGACTGAGCAAGCCACTGATCTGACATTGGCTGACGGTGCGAACTGGCGTAGCGCGGCATCGAACTTAAGAGCACAGTCGGAATAGTGATCACGCGGAGGTCTTCTTTGTGCATCACTGGAACAGCGGCGCTCAGCCCTATTGAGCCATAAACCACCTGGCTGCCGATCATCACGACATCAGCGCGGCGCTGGTCAAACTCTAATTCGCCGCGTTGGTCCATAATTTCCCCGACAGCCATGTTCAGCTAGCCTTCGATTTCCTCGCCGAGCTCCATCCACTGCATTTCTAATTCGCTGTGTTCATCCTGCACTGCGCGGAGCTTGGTATCTAGTTCCGCGAGTTTTACAGTATCCATAGCTTCTGCAGCATCAGCGAGTTGCTTGTTGAGCTTTTCCACTTGTTGGTCAAGCTTGCCCATCTTCCGCTCAAGCGCGTTCATTTCTTTGGTGATGCGGTGGCGTTCCTGGGCAGAAATAGCCGGTGCTGCTTCTATGACTTCTTCTGCAGCGAACATCTCATTCGCCATGCCCAAGTTCAGCACACCATTATCGGCAGCTGCTGCTTGTGCTGCACGGCGCTGCAAGTATTCTTCGATGCCACCGACCAGGTTGGTGAGTTTGCCATCGCCGAATAGTGCCCAGGTGGAATCCGTGACGCGTTCGATGAGGTAACGGTCGTGGGAAATAACCACCATGGTGCCAGGCCAGCCGTCAAGCAAAGATTCCAGCTCTTGCAGGGTATCGATGTCGAGGTCGTTTGTTGGCTCATCGAGCAGCAACACATTTGGCTCAGCCATTAGTACGCGAGTGAGCTGGAGTCGGCGGCGCTCGCCACCGGAAAGATCTCCCACTGGAGTGCGCTGCCTTTTAGGTGAGAAGCCCAGACGCTCAGCCAGCTGAGATGCGGATACTTGCTTGTCACCCATCATTACATAGGAAGCAACGTCTTCCACACAATCGATCAGGCGGCGCTTGAGATCTAGATCATCAAGTTCCTGGCGCAACCAGCCAAGCTTTACGGTTTGGCCTTCAATGCGTTTGCCGGCGGTCAGTGGGTGCTCGCCTGCCAGAGTGCGCAGCAACGTAGTTTTACCGGAACCATTAACGCCGACCAGACCGATGCGCTCGCCTGGTGCCAAGCGCCAGGTGAGGTCTTCGACCAAGATGCGATCATCAGGAGTGGCAACGGTGGCATCTTCTAATTCAATAACCACACGTCCCTGGCGTGACTTAGAAAATGCCATGAGCTCCACTTTGTCACGTGGTTCTGGGACATTTGAAATCAAAGCTTCTGCGGCTTCGATGCGGTACTTCGGCTTCGAGGTACGCGCTGGTGCTCCACGACGCAGCCATGCGAGCTCCTTGCGGGCCAGGTTTTGTCGGCGTTGCTCAATGGCATCAGATTGGCGTGTACGCTCTGCGCGGGCAAAGGTCCAATCGTTGTAGCCACCTTCATAAGCATCAACTACACCATCGTGGACTTCCCAAGTGGTAGTAGCAATGGTATCGAGGAACCAACGGTCGTGTGTGACAACCACGATGGCAATGCGACGTGAGAGCAGATAAGACGCCAGCCATTGCACACCTTCAACGTCAAGGTGGTTGGTTGGCTCGTCCAGCACGATCAGGTCAAGATCGCGGACAAGTGCCGCCGCCAGGTTGGTACGTCGGCGCTCGCCACCGGAAAGGTTGCCCACCTTGGTATCCAATCCAAGATCAACAATGCCCAGGCCGCCCAAGACATCACGAACGGTGGCATTGGAAGCCCACTCAAAGACTTCTAGACCCAAAGGTCCAAGCACCACATCGGCAACGGTGTCGTCATCATTGAGTTCTGCACGCTGGGTTACCACAGCCATGCGCAGGTCAGAGTTGTGAGATACACGGCCTTGATCCGGTGGCTCGATGCCGGTGAGAACTTCTAGCAAGGTGGTTTTGCCACCACCGTTGAGTCCGACGACGCCGATGCGGTCGCCGGTTTGAACACCTAAGGAGACACCGTCGAGAAGCGTTTTTAATCCCCAAGTCTTGGAGACGTTCTCGAGATTAATCAGATTGGCCATTGTGCTTTTTCTTCGACTCCGATTCTTATTTTTCTATTGTCAAAATATGTGCGCCACGTTGCTCAGCGGACGATGCTGCAGGTCCGGTGGCTGTGTAAGCAGCGTACACCTGGCCGGCGTCGAGAAGCGCATCTTTAATGTCTTGAGCTTGTTGCGCATTATCGCACAAGAATACCGTCGTGGGGCCAGAGCCGGATACGATTCCAGCCTGCGCACCAGCGTGCATTCCTTCTTGGATCACGCTACGCAGCTCCGGGCGTAAACTAAAGGCCGCGCCGCTGAGATCATTGTGCAGCTGCTGCCCGACTTCGTGCGAGTTGCCAGACAACAGGGCCTCGCTGAGCGCACTGATATCCATATGTGATGGTGGATTCAGCTCATCATGCTTGCGGAAAACCTCAGGCGTGGACAAACCATGCGCCATCGCGGCAACCACCCAATGCAATTTCCCGCGAGTGAGCATATCTACCAGCACCTCGCCCCGGCCAGTGCCACGCATGGTGCCACCAAGCAGGCAAAACGGCACATCAGAGCCAAGCTCTGCAGCAACCTCTAGCAGTGTATCTTCGCCAAAAGGGCCGATCCACGCATCGACCGCACGCAAGGTGGCTGCCGCATCCGCAGAGCCGCCCGCCATGCCGCCAGCAACGGGAATGCCTTTTTGAATGTGCACAGAAACAGCCGGAAGCGGCAACTTTTCCGGACACCGCGCCACCAACGCATCAACTGCGCGCCACGCAAGATTGCTGGCGTCTTCAGGCACACCGCGTGCCCCGGTCACAGATAATTGCTTAACGACGCTCCCCTGCTCCACCAACTCTTCATCGTGGGTAGTCAAGGTAACGGTGTCAGATAAATCAATTGTCTGAAACACCGTCATGAGCTCATGAAAACCATCTTCACGAGCCGGCCCAACCCCTAAATGCAGGTTAGTTTTCGCCCACGCCTTGGCCGTTATTCTCACTGCTGATCCTTGTTCTGCAACACCCCGGCAAGGCGCACATAATCAGTCACATCGAGCTTTTCGCCACGAAGTGTTGGGTCAATATCAGCAGCGCGCAATGCTTCTTCGGCAGCTGGAGCCGATCCATAATGTCCAGAAAGCGCAGCCCTGAGGGTTTTACGACGCTGCAAGAACGCAGCATCAATCACAGGCCACACCTTCTTGCGGGTCTCATCATCTTGTGCCCACGGCGTATCTTCACGAACGATCTTGACCAATCCGGATTCAATCTTCGGAGCAGGCCAAAATACATTCTTGCCAATGGAACCCGCGCGGGTAACAGGTCCGTAGAAGGAGGCTTTCACGCTTGGCACGCCATAGATCTTGGAGCCTGGGTCTGCTGCCAAACGATCAGCAACTTCCGCCTGAACCATCACCAAGACCTTGTTGATGGTCGGGAATTCTTCCATCATATGAAGCAGCACTGGCACAGATACGTTGTACGGCAAGTTAGCAACCAACGCGGTTGGCTGTACTGCCATATCGGATTGCTGCACCTTGAGGGCATCTTTCAACACAATGCTCAATTTGTGAGCAAGTGCGGGAGCACGCCACTGAAATGTCTCCGGCAGTTCTGCCGCCAGGCGTGGATCAATTTCCACTGCAGTAACCGTTGCTGCAGATTCCACCAGAGCAAGGGTCAAGGAACCCAGCCCTGGTCCGACCTCTACAACGTGATCATCGGGGGTCAATTCTGCCGCGGCAACAATGCGGCGGACTGTGTTGGGGTCATGAACAAAGTTTTGCCCCAACTTCTTCGTTGGTGTGACATCGAGCTTTTCTGCCAGCGCACGGATTTCTACCGGGCCGAGCAGCTGTGCACCTGAAGGTTCTTCCATAGCATCCCAATCTACCTATTGGATGCCAGATTTCTACTATCGGATGCCCAAGCTGGCGGTGCAGGCAGGCCATGCTCCCCAGCCCTGTGCCGCCTGAACCTTTTCTGCGATGGAAATTTGCTGCTCACGGCTTGCTCCTGAAGCTTGTCCAGAAAACGCTCCGCCACCGTATGCAAGCCAGGTTTGTGGGTGGAACTGCAGGCCACCAGAGAAACCGTTACCAGTATTAATTGCCCAGTTTCCGCCAGCTTCACACTGTGCCAGCTGATCCCAAACAGAATTCGCAGCAACAGTCTTGGTACCACGGCTAATCGTTGCAGGCTTCGCCGCAGTGACCTCAACTTCATTGATCACAGTGGATGCTTCTTCATGTCCATTAACCAGGGTCACCGTGCGGGTAACTTCCTTGGTTCCCGGCGCGCCCTCTTCCACAACTGTTTCATCCCCTGCTGGTGCCTCAGGATCATCCACATAAGTTGGTTCTGCATCGAATGGCACAGTTTCGGTGACATCCTGATTTTCTACTCGATCAATCTGGATCTGAGCATTATTTTTCAGCTTCTCATCAAAAGCAACGTTCAGGCGGTCTTGGAAACCAACCTCAATATCTCGCAGCTGGAGAGCTTCTTCCACGGTCTGTGCAGCCACAGAAACATAGGTGACCTTGCCGCCATCATTGATGGAAACGATCTTTGGCTTAGTGATCTTTACTTCCAGACCGGATGCTGGGATAGCTTCCGAAAGATCCAAATCAACAGCATCTGCGCGGGTGATCCCATCAACTTCCTGAAGAAGATCCTCCACAGATACCGCAGTGGTGGTCAGATTTTGGGTCTGGCCTTCCACGACGAGCGCAACCTGCTTTGCAGTGCGCACCGTGACGGTTTCTTCATCACTAATAGCGGAATCCAGCGCAGGGGTCACGATGTCTTGATCGCCAAGCTCAACGCCTGCTTGTGCCAGCACGGATTCAACAGTGCCAGACATTGTCACCAAGGACATCTGCTCACCATTGACATCCACAATGACATCTTTTTTAGTGGCAGCGGCGGTGACGCCTCCGATGAGCAAGGTGGCAAGCACGCCACCGGTTGCCAACCGCAACGGCACCGAGCGGGTGCTGTTGATCTGGTTGATCCGTGACTTTTGATGGGGCGCCATGTAAAACTTCTTAACTCTCGGGGAAATTAACAATTAGTCACAATACGGTAACAAACCACCCCCGTCCACCACCAAAACGCCGTGGTATGCAACTTCATAAACTCCAGCCACACCCACCCCAGCTCTCACCACTGACCACGAACAACAGATCAAATGAGAGCTACCTCACATTATTAGTTTGCGATCCCATAAACCCGATCAAAATTCTCATTCAACGCCTGGGCCAACTCTTCCACAGCCATCCCCTTCGCCTCAGCGATGCAGAGCGCAGTATGACCAATCAACGACGGTTCATTTCGCCCACCACGGAACGGCTCCGGTGTCATATACGGCGCATCGGTTTCAATCAGGATCTGGGAAATCGGCGCAAGACGAGCAGCCTCCCGCAACTCCTCATTCCGCTTAAAAGTCACATTGCCCGCAAAACTCAATATATAACCGCGATCCAATGCTTCCTTAGCCACATCCAACGGCGAAGAAAAACAATGCAAAATCGTATCTTGTGGTGCCGGAGCATCCGCCAACACCCGCATCAAATCCGCATCCGCTTCCCGATTGTGAATCATCAACGGCTTGTTCACACTGATCGCTAAATCAATATGCCACCGCAACGCCTCTTCCTGAACCTCCAAAGAAGCAGTATTCTCCGGATCATGCTTGATCCAATACGTATCCAAACCAGTCTCACCAATGGCCACACAATTGGGATCTGCAGCCATCTGCGTCAACCGCTCACGCGCAGCCCCATCCAACTGATCAGCCTTAGTGGGGTGAATCGCGCACGCAGCAAAAACATTGCCAAACTCCTGCGCCGCCTCCAGCGCCAGCTCCGCTTCAGCCAAACCATCGCCGACGGTACATAGCTTTTCGACGCCCGCCCCTTTCGCCCTCCCCACCAACTCAGCGAGATCTCCCCCACACGATGCCAAATGTGTATGAGCATCAATGAGACCAGGGATAAATTGAGCAGGAACAGGAATTGGGCGTGGCTTTTTCTTAGACATAGGTTTCATATTCTAGCCGTGGTCTAACGGTACTGAGGTGAAACTATCGAAGCGTGGCTTGAATCAACTTCAAACAGGCTTGGACTCGGTGTTTTTAGTTTGGCTTCGCTTTAGGTATCCAAGAGAATGCTGCACTACAGATCGATGGTCTGTTAGCTATCTATTTGGACACGTACCCCATAAGGAATAAAACCCGGCTGATCCAGGTAGGAAATTTTCATGCGAATGGTGTTTAAGCTTTTACACACAATGATGACACCACCCATCAGTTTGTCATGGAGACCGAGGAGGGTGTCATAGCGTGACGACGCATCCGCATACTGTCTTAATAGGGTTATTAGTTCTTACGCACAGTGAATCAAAACTAAGGATTTAGACTTAGTGAGACAGCGAAAATGACGCAAATAATAGTGGCTCCATAGGGTATACCCTACTGAGACAGTTGCATTTGTTAAATTATTTGAACCAGATCAGGCCTTAGGGCTAACGCCGAGACATCAGATGGAAAAATATCTAGGCGCCCATAGCGTTTTCTTCTTATCCCTGATGAATCAGTAAATTATGCATTTGCATAGGAAGATCTATTTATGAACCCCTCTTTTATCCTTGCTCAATCCGCTTTCCAGTTCCCAGAAGAAATTGCCCTCCCCCTCGCTGTTTTATCGACAGCTCTCGCTGCAGCTGGAGTTGCCACATCAGCCTCAAGAGCACTCCAAAAACAGCGCAAGAGGGAAGTTCATGCCATCGAAGATATGGTGTCCAAGCTTGAGAGCCGGCGTGAACGGGAAAAGGAAAATTTACTTAAAATTAGCACTTCCCTAGAAGAATCATCAGGGAAAAGTGATGATCTTAATTCAAGCAGCCCAGGGAAAGAATCGGATCAGGATGGCAACTCAGTATGGGTAGACCCCACTCATGAACTCGCAGCTAGCTTCAACAGTGAGATTGATGCCCTCCTTACAGACCAGCTTAATTTCTATGTAGAACACATAAAGGGAGGTCAGCGTCAGACACACCATCACCGAATCATTTCACTTGTCGCAATTGTGGTAGGGCTCCTGGTGATATTTGGAGCCGTCATCGGCACATTATTCGGCGCTATTTCCATTGGAATTACATCAGGATCCTTAGGGGCACTTACTACTGGAATTGGCGCAGTCTTATTCCAACAGGCTAAATCGGCTCTTCGCGTTTCGGAGTGCGTAGGTGAGCCCAGGGTGGAGTTCGGGGTGGCACAACATATAGGGGTCCTGGCCGGTACAAGATGAGAGTTGCGAAGCTTCCATCTGACCGAACCAGGACCCTACTGTGCAGCCTACTACTGGCAACCTCGTGGCCGACACCATCTGCCGTACCGCGGAAATCGGACTGACGATCACCGGTGCCGCCGACGCCGGCACCCTCACCATCATCGACGCCGCACCCTCACCATCATCGACGCCGCACCCGTGACCGTGGACGGACTCTGCCCCGAGTGCGGAAATCCCGGAAAGCTACGGGACCACATCGTCCGGACACTGGTCGACCTTCCCGTCGTGGGGTTCCCCACCCGCCTTCATGTCCGTGTCCCGAGGTTCACCTGCAGCTATCCAGCCTGCGGCAGGAAGATCTTCCAGACCTCCCTGACCTGCGCCGATGATGGTGCGAAGCTGACCCACCGGGTCACCCGCTGGGTCCTCCAGCGCCTGGCAGTCGACCGCATGAGTGTGTCCGCCACGGCGAAAGCACTCGGGGTGGGCTGGGAGCTGGTCAACCAGGTTGCCGTCGACGCCTGCCGCAAGCTGGTCTACGACAACCCCTCCCACCTGGAGGGGTGCGCATCCTCGGTGTGGACGAGCATGTCTGGAAGCACACCCGCCGCCCGGGCCAGCCATCGTCGTTTGTGACGGTCCTGGTGGACCTCACACCCCTGGTCACCGGGGCAGGTCCTGCCCGGTTGCTGGACATGCGCCCGGGACGCAGTGCGCAGGTACTGAGCTCCTGGCTGCAGGAACGCAGCCCTGAGTTCAGGAGAAAGTGCAGGTAGTGACCATGGATGGCTTCGCCGGCTACGCCACCGCGGTGGACCAGGCGCTCCCTCAGGCGAGAAAGGTCATGAATCCCTTCCATGTCGTGCACCTGGCCGCGGACAAGCTCGACCTGCTGTCGGCAACGCCTGCAACGTGAAACCTCGGGGCGGCGTGGGCGTAAGGATGATCCGTTGTACAAGTACCGACGCACCTTGCTGACCAGGAGGAACTACCTCACGACGCGGCAGAACAGGTGGCTGGACCTGTTGTGGGCCACCGACGATGACTACGTGGCACTCGAGGTGACGTGGCTTTTTTACCAGGACATGATTGCGGCGTACGGGCATCCGAAGAAATCGGAGGGGAAGAAGCTGATGGACCGGATCATCAACACCCTGCGCAAGGGCTTACCGAAAGGCTTGGAGGAGCTCGCCCAACTGGGGCGCACCTTGTGGCGCCGGCGTGAGGACGTGCTCGCCTACTTCGATATCGGGGCGTCCAACGGCCCGGTCGAAGCCATCAACGGACGGCTTGAGCACCTACGCGGCATCGCGCTGGGGTTCCGGAACCTCAACCACTACATCTTGCGGTCACTGATCCACTCCGGGCAGCTGCAGGGGAAGATCAACGCACTCTAAATCGTGAAGAGCCAGTTAGCCCGTTGTTGGACCTGAGTTGGACCACTTTTGGACCACCGAAAACACCCCCTGACCTGGGTTGGACTAATTGGACCGGTTGGACCACTCCCTAACCCAGTCCAGCCCCATCGGTCCAACTACCGCAGCCACTGCCTGAGTGCCTTCCCCGCCGACAGCAGGAAGGCCCACAGCATCTGGCACAAATCTGGCACGAGACCCCCGACGATCTCGACCATTTGCAGTGTGACAAGGACCTTCACTCGTCGGGCTGACAGGATTTGAACCTGGCCCAGCGGTGAGCCCGGTGCTCTTGCCTCGTCAGGTTGCCCTCCGGGAGATGAACTTGCGGACCACGGCGAGGTCCTCGTCTCCCATCCCGGCATCGACGAGTTCCGTATAGGCGGCCTGCAGCTGAGGCAGCAACACGGTGACGGTGTCGGTCGCTTCGGCGATGTCGGCGGCGAACCCGAGGTCCTTGACCATGTACGCCGCGATGCCGCCTGGTTCGTACGAGTCTGCGATCAGCTTGTCCTTCTTGGAATCCAGCAGCGTGGAGCCGGCGTATCCCCCCGCCAGCACCTCCAGGAGCTTCGCCGGCTCAATGCCGGAGCGCTCTGCGAGTACGGTCGCTTCCCCGAGGGCCAGCATCGTTGCCGAAACGATCATCTGATTGCACGCCTTCGTCACTTCTCCAGCTCCCAGGGGGCCCAGATGGTGCACGGTTCCGCAGGGTGAGAGCGCGGACTGTGCCCTTGCGTACTGGTCGTCGCGTCCGCCAACCATGATGGACAGGGTCCCTCGCCGGGCTCCCTCCACCCCGCCGGACACAGGGCAGTCGATGATCTCGACGAGGCCGTCGCTGGCTTTGACCACGCCGTCCGCCAGCGCGCGAAGACGCACGGCTGACGAGGTCGATCCCACCATGATCAGCAGTTCCTGGCCGGCAGCCAGCAGGGAGTCGGGCCCCTCGAGCATCGGCTCGAGCTGTGGCAGATCCGGCAGCATGACGAGGATTCGGCTGGCCTGTTGCGCCAGCTCCAGAGGCGTAGCCACATAGGCGACGCCGAGATCGGTGAGCTCCTTGCGCTTCGAGCGGGAGTGGATGGCGACATCGCAACCAGCTTCGAGCAATCGCCGCGCCATCGGGACCCCCATGGATCCACTGCCGATCAGTCCAATGGCCTGCCGATCCACCGGGGTCACTTCTTGTCCTGCTGGGGATGCTCGGTCGCGGCCAGTAGGTCCGAGGCCGTGGTGACGAGGGTCGCGAAGATCAGGGCACCCGGGTCATCGCAATCGGGGTCGAGCGCGGCGATGTAGGGCTCGTGCGAATGGGCGGTCATGTTGGACAACGCGATGTCTTTGCCTGCGTGCATGATCGCCATCCGAACCGGACCCTCTATCGAAGCCCAGGTGTTGAGCAGCACCTCATTGCCCGAGAGTTCGCACAGGGTGCGATGGAAAGTCATGTCCGCGTCGACCCGGTCCACGAGCACCGCGCCGGCGTCGTCGCCGAGGGGGATGAGCAGCTCTCGTAACTGTTCCCTCTTGTCCTCGGCTTCCGGGCTGGCCGCGATGAGCTGGACGGCCAGGCTCTCCAGCGAGGCTCGGACCTGGAAGAGGTCCAGCACGGTCTTGGAATCAAGGGTACGGACTTGCGGGCGCCCGGTGGGGCCGTTCGACACCAACTGTTCCTGCTGCAGTTCGAGCAGCGCTTCCCGCACAGTGCCACGGCTGACCTGGAGTTGTTCGGCCAGCCGAGTTTCGACCAGAACCATTCCCTGCGGAAGGCTTCCAATCACGATGCCGTCCCGCAGTGCCTTCAGGACTACCTCGCGTCGGTTGGTGAATTCGAGAGCGGCCAAGGGGGCCACATTCGCTTGGTGCGTCGTTGTCATGCATCTATTAAAGCACATACTGCGCTGAAAGGTCGACAGGTGACGGTCGACGGTTCACCTCCGACCGGCGGCGTCAGCGGTTGACAACTGCTCGTTTCCGTGGTTTGCTCCTCATGTGGGTTCGCTCACACCGAACGTCGCAAAGTCGGCGACGTCTCAATTCATCTGCATCGCTTTGACAGATGCGGCTCAGCAACCACCCCTCGCAGCCGAGGGCGATCCGAGATCGGAGTCCGAAAACAATGACAGTCAGTTCGTCTGGTCCCTTACGTTTGGTGAATGGAGCGCTCGAAGCGCTCTTCAAAGCCACAGTCGCGGTGGCAATGCTTGGTTTGAGCGTGATTGTGGTCGTTGTCTCCTGGCAGGTGTTCTCGCGCTACGTCGCGGGAACATCAGCCTCCTGGGCGCCCGAAGTCGCACAGCTGGCCTTCGTTTGGACCGCGATCTTCGCCATCGCGGCTGGTGTTCGGGAGGGCCGGCACATGGTTGTAGACGCCTTCAGCAGCGTAAAGAGCCGCGGACTCCACGTCATCCTCGACACGGTCGCTGCCATCGCGGTTGTCGGCGTCAGCGGAGTGTTGGCCTGGTACGGCTACGACTCGCTGTCGATCAGCTTCCGTCGGGTATTCCCGGCGCTGGGAATCGAGACCGGCTGGATGTTCCTCGCTGTCCCCGTCGGGTTTGCCCTCTGCATGGTCTTCGGCATCGAGAACTGGGCGCGCAGCGTCTTCTCGCGTGACGGCGCCAACACGAAGAGCGAGGTCCAGCTCATCCTCGAGGAAACTGCCGACGTCAACGATGGCGAGGTGCGCTGACATGGGTGGAACACTGCTCGGAGGATTCATCGGCGGCGTCATCGCCCGGATCCCGATCGGCTACGCCCTAGCGCTGGCCTCGATCATCGGACTCCTCCTCTTCACGGACGTCCCGCTGAACATCGCACCGCAACGCATTGTGGCGGGCATCACGCCGTTCCCGATTCTCGCCATCCCGCTGTTCGTGCTGGCTGGCGCGCTCATGACCTACGGCGGTATCAGCCGTCGGCTGCTGGACCTCGCCGAGTCCATCGTCGGCAGGGTCCGAGGCGGCCTGGCACAGACGAATGTCCTCGCATCGCTCTTCTTCGGCGGGCTTTCCGGCTCGGCAGTCGCCGACGTATCAAGCCTGGGCCGGATCCTGATCCCGGCAATGAAGGAACGCAACTACACGGCGGCCTACTCCGCTGTTGTGACGGCCGTTACCGCGATCATCACCCCCATCCTGCCGCCCAGCATCACCTTGATCCTCTACGGAGTGGTCACGGGCACCTCGATCGGTGAGCTGTTCTTTGCAGGGATCATCCCGGCGTTCGTATTCGTCGCCGTCCTGATGGCGACCGTGCACCTGACAGTTAACCGCATCGGCTTCGTCCAGCCGGCCGCTGGACAGGAAGATCCGGTTCTCGCAGAGCGTAAGGTCCCGCCATTCTGGCGGTCCCTGTTCTCCTCGTTGCCCGCACTGATGCTGCCGATCCTCATCCTGGTCGGCATCCGCGGCGGGTATTTCACCCCCACCGAGGCAGCGGCGATGGCGGTCGTCTACTCGCTAGTCTGCGGCTTCCTCCTGTACCGCGAGCTGAACCTCGAGAGGCTCATCGAGTCGCTGAAGAGCACCGTCCAGCTGGTTGGCCTGATCATGCTCGTCATGTCCGCGGCACAGCTCTACTCGTGGGCGCTCACCTCGGAGCGCATCCCCCAAGCACTGGCACAAGGGATGCTCGACCTCACCAGCAACACGGTCCTCCTCCTACTGCTGATCAACCTGCTGCTGCTCTTCGTCGGCATGTTCATCGAGGCCAATGCGGCGTTGATCATCCTGGTGCCGATCCTGCTGCCCATCGCGCTCGACCTGGGCGTCGACCCTGTCCACCTCGGCATCATCATCGTCGTCAACCTCGGAATCGGCCTGGTGACCCCGCCGGTGGGCCTGACGCTGCTGCTGTCGGCGGAGATCGCGGGGATGAACGTCCTGCAGACGCTCAAGACGCTGCTGCCGTTCATGATCGCGATCATCGCCTTCCTGATGCTGATCACCTACGTCCCCGCCATCTCGTTGTGGCTCCCGCAGCTACTGATGTAGCGCAACCCCATTCCCCGAAAAAGACACACCCGAAACCCTGGAGGAAACCATGTCCATCTTCAAGCGAACGACCGTGCTGGGCACCGCTGCTGTGCTGGCCCTGGCGCTCTCCGCCTGTGGCGGAGCGTCCACTGACGACGCCAGCAACGGCGAAGCCAACGACGCCGCCATGACCACCCTCATCCTCGGCCACGAGGGCAACGAGGAAGACCCCCGCCAGACCGCCGCCCTGCGGTTGAAGGAACTCGTCGAGGACGAGACAGAGGGCCGAATCACGATCGAGATCCACCCCAACGGGACCCTCGGCAACTGGGAGCAGATGATTGAGGGCCTGCAGTTCGGATCTACTGACATCGTCATCGAGTCGCTCCTGACCCTCGAGTCCTACTCGCCCCTCGCAGGTATCGAGACCGCACCGTTCATCTACACCGACGTCGAGCACTTCACCACCGTCTGGGAGGGTGAGATTGGCAAGGAGATCCGCGACGCGATCACCGAGGACACCGGCTTCACGCTCGCAGGAAACATGTTCCGGGGCGCTCGTGAACTCTCGACCAACACTCCCGTGACCAGCATCGACGACCTGTCGGGTCTGACGATCCGGACGCCCTCTGCGCCGACGATGCTCGCCACCTGGGAGGCGCTCGGCGCCCGCGCCGAAGCGATGCCCTGGGACGAGGTCTACTCGGCGCTGGAGCAAGGAGTCCTCGACGGTCAGGAGAACCCGTTCAGCTCGATCCTCTTCGCCTCGATCCACGAGGTGGCCCCGGAGATCACGATGACCTCGCACGTCTACGCGAACTTCCACTTCATCATGTGGGAAGAAGCACTCCAGGATCTCGACGAGGCGGATCGTGAAGCGGTGCTCGATGCAGCGACCATCGTCGGCCAGGAATACACCGAGGCGATCCAGGAGGACCAGGCCGACTACCGGGCCCAGATGGAGGCCGACGGCGCCACCTTCCACGAGCTCTCCGACCGCGACGCATGGGTCGAGGCCACTCAGCCTGTCATCAAGTCCATGCCTGAGCGGGTCCAGACCTGGGTCAAAGACATCGTCGCCCTCGGCTGATTCCAGAACCCACCAAACCTTAGAACCCTTGAAAGGACCAACCCAAGATGAACCTCCACGAACTGCTGAAACAGCGGGAATCCGATGGCAAGAAGATCAAGGTCGGCCTCATCGGCGCAGGCCGCTACGGGACCATGTACATGGCCCAGGCAAACAACATCCCCGGCGTCCACGTCGTCGGAATCGCCGACCTCAACAAGAAGCGCGCGCAGGACGCGCTGAGGCTGGTCGATTGGCCGGCTGACCGCGTCGTCGACTCGGTCGACGAGGCGCTCACGTCCGGCAAGACCGCGTTGGTGACCGATGCCTACGAGCTGCTCAACGCCGACATCGACGTCATCGTCGAGGCCACCGGGAACCCGATTGCCGGCATCGACCACGCACTCAAGGCTATCGAGACGAAGAAGCACGTCATCATGGTTACGGTCGAGGCCGACGCGCTGGCTGGACCCGCATTGCAGAAGCGTGCGGAGGCAGCGGGCGTCGTATTCTCCATGGCGTACGGCGACCAGCCTGCGCTGATCTGGGAGCTTGTCGATTGGGCGCGTACCTCCGGCTTCAAGGTCGTGTGCGCGGGCAAGGGAGCGAAGTACCTCCCGACCTACCACCAGATGAATCCCGACAACGTCTGGGAGTTCTGGGAGTTCTCCAAGGAGCTCACCGACTCCGGGCAGCTCAATCCACGCATGCACACCTCCTTCCGTGACGGCACCAAGGCGGCCATCGAGATGGCAGCTGTTGCCAACGCAGCCGGGCTGACGCCCTCGGACGACGGGCTGACCTTCACTCCTGGTGACGTCACGGAGATCGCGACGATCTGCCGTCCCGGGAGCATCGGTGGCGTGCTTGCCAATAACGGGTCGGTCGACGTCATGTCGAGCGTGACGCGCGAGGGCGACTGGATCCCCAACAACACCCAAGAGGGTGTCTTCGTGGTCGTCGAGGCGACCAACGACTACGTCGCGTCCTGCTTCCAGGAGTACCCCTGGCACACGGACCCGACGGGTCGCTACGCCGCGCTCTACCGCCCCTACCACTACATCGGCCTCGAGCTGAATGTGTCGATCGCCAACGCCGTTCTCCGCGGGATCTCGACCGGACACCCGACCGGCTTCTACGCCGACGTGGTAGCCACCGCAAAGAAGGACCTCGCAGAGGGTGAGGTCCTCGACGGTGAGGGCGGCTACGCAGTCTGGGGCAAGCTGGTCTCGGCCGGCTACTCGCGTCAGCTGAACGCGCTACCGGTCGCGCTAGCCCACTCGGTGAAGCTGAAGAACAGCGTCAAGCAGGGTGACATCGTCAGCTGGGACGACATCGAGATCAATCCCCAGCTGGAGACCGCCATCAAGCTGCGCCGCGAGACGGAAGCACTCGTCGTAGCCTGACGTCATCGCCCTCGGCTGATTCCAGAACCCACCAAACCTTAGAACCCTTGAAAGGACCAACCCAAGATGAACCTCCACGAACTGCTGAAACAGCGGGAATCCGATGGCAAGAAGATCAAGGTCGGCCTCATCGGCGCAGGCCGCTACGGGACCATGTACATGGCCCAGGCAAACAACATCCCCGGCGTCCACGTCGTCGGAATCGCCGACCTCAACAAGAAGCGCGCGCAGGACGCGCTGAGGCTGGTCGATTGGCCGGCTGACCGCGTCGTCGACTCGGTCGACGAGGCGCTCACGTCCGGCAAGACCGCGTTGGTGACCGATGCCTACGAGCTGCTCAACGCCGACATCGACGTCATCGTCGAGGCCACCGGGAACCCGATTGCCGGCATCGACCACGCACTCAAGGCTATCGAGACGAAGAAGCACGTCATCATGGTTACGGTCGAGGCCGACGCGCTGGCTGGACCCGCATTGCAGAAGCGTGCGGAGGCAGCGGGCGTCGTATTCTCCATGGCGTACGGCGACCAGCCTGCGCTGATCTGGGAGCTTGTCGATTGGGCGCGTACCTCCGGCTTCAAGGTCGTGTGCGCGGGCAAGGGAGCGAAGTACCTCCCGACCTACCACCAGATGAATCCCGACAACGTCTGGGAGTTCTGGGAGTTCTCCAAGGAGCTCACCGACTCCGGGCAGCTCAATCCACGCATGCACACCTCCTTCCGTGACGGCACCAAGGCGGCCATCGAGATGGCAGCTGTTGCCAACGCAGCCGGGCTGACGCCCTCGGACGACGGGCTGACCTTCACTCCTGGTGACGTCACGGAGATCGCGACGATCTGCCGTCCCGGGAGCATCGGTGGCGTGCTTGCCAATAACGGGTCGGTCGACGTCATGTCGAGCGTGACGCGCGAGGGCGACTGGATCCCCAACAACACCCAAGAGGGTGTCTTCGTGGTCGTCGAGGCGACCAACGACTACGTCGCGTCCTGCTTCCAGGAGTACCCCTGGCACACGGACCCGACGGGTCGCTACGCCGCGCTCTACCGCCCCTACCACTACATCGGCCTCGAGCTGAATGTGTCGATCGCCAACGCCGTTCTCCGCGGGATCTCGACCGGACACCCGACCGGCTTCTACGCCGACGTGGTAGCCACCGCAAAGAAGGACCTCGCAGAGGGTGAGGTCCTCGACGGTGAGGGCGGCTACGCAGTCTGGGGCAAGCTGGTCTCGGCCGGCTACTCGCGTCAGCTGAACGCGCTACCGGTCGCGCTAGCCCACTCGGTGAAGCTGAAGAACAGCGTCAAGCAGGGTGACATCGTCAGCTGGGACGACATCGAGATCAATCCCCAGCTGGAGACCGCCATCAAGCTGCGCCGCGAGACGGAAGCACTCGTCGTAGCCTGACGTCATCGCCAACACCGGAGCGGTGCCAGCAACGCACCGCTCCGGCTCCCACCCGCACCCGTATCCAGGAGTTCAGAAACATGGGTCTTCGTATTGCCATCGGCGCAGATCAGGGCGCCTTCCAGTTGAAATCAGCCATCGTTGACCTGCTCCACGAGAGCCCCTTGGTCGATGAGACGCTCGACGTGGGCGTCAACAGTCCCGGCGACACCTCCAACGACCATGTCGGTGTGGCCGTCCAGGTCGCCAACCACGTCGCTGCCGGCATGGCCGACCGTGGCCTGGCGTTCTGCGGCAACGGACTCGGGGTCGCCATCGCAGCGAACTCGGTCGAGACAGTTGCCGCCGTGACTGCGGACGACATCTTTTCCGTGCAGACGTCGATCTCCAACAACCGGGCCCAGGTGCTGTGCATGGGCGCGAAGGTGGTCGGCGTCGAGTTGGCCCGCACGCTCGTTTCCGCGTGGCTAGCCGAGGAGATGCCCAACGGCTGAGTCGGACAGATCTGACCCAAGGCCGTTGATGCGGCATGACGGGATGTTCGAGATGGCGAGTCCGTGTTTTCTGCAGTGCGTCTCTCCGTCAGACCGAGCGCAAGTAGCGGCTCGTGATTGACGACTGAACGGCGCGGGTTAGGGGGCCTCCGATGCGGGCGAGGAGGGAGTTCGGGCGGGAGAACGCGCTGATGGTGAAGGTGACTTCACCCCCGTTGTGGAGCTCCAGGACGAACAACTCCTCGCCGCTCTCAGGGTGCCCGGGAAGGGTGCCGTAGGCGAATCCCTTCCGAAGCGGCTCATCGACGACGTACACGACCCGGACAGGAGCTGGGACGCTCAGCCTTCCGATCCCGAGCCGCAAAATCGCGACCGCCCCATCGACCACCGTCGGGTCAGATGCCTGCACGTTGAGGCCCGCGCGCCGCTGCATGTCCCAACCCAGCAAAGTCTGGACGGCCTCATCTAATCGCGAGGCCCCGCTCCCCAGTTCGGTCTGCCGTAGGAGATGCGTGTACCCGCTCGGAGGCCCGGAGCCGAACGTGCCTGTGCCGCCAACGTTGCCGTACGTGAAGGCTGCGTCGCGCAGAGCCGCCACCGCTTTGGGAGACAACAGTTGGGGGTCCACGAGCTGCATCCTTCCACACCTTCGAGCACCGGTCCGGAGGCGTCAACACACTCTGAGGGGTGCTGTTGCAAAGTTCGGGCGACAGGAAGACCTGCGTGAAATAATCACAGCCATGGGTATCTTCTCCGGTCGTCATTTCCCCCGTGAAATCATCCTGTGGGCGGTCCGGTGGTACTGCCGCTACGGGGTGAGCTACCGCGACTTGGAGGAAATGATGACTTCAGCGGGGCGTGCCGGTCGATCACACCACGATTCTCACCGCTGGGTCCAGAAATACGCCCCTGAGCTGGACAAGCAAGCACGGTGGTACCGGCAGGTACCTGACTGGCAGGCCAGTTCCTGGCGGGTGGATGAGACCTATATCCGGGTCGGCGGCAGGTGGTGCTACCTCTGATCTGGCGATCACCGCGGGCGGGCATACCCTGGATTTTTACCTGTCCCCAAAGCGTAACGTCGCCGCAGCGAAGCGTTTCCTGGCCAAGGCCCTCAAATCCAATGCGTCAGCCGGGTATCCCAGAGTGATCAACACCGATAAAGCACCCTCCCTAGCCAGGGCAATCGCCGAGTTGAAGTCAGAGGGAATCTGCCCGCCAACAGTGGAACACCGGCAGGTGAAATACCTTAACAACATCCTGGAAGGCGACCATGGTCGGCTGAAGCGGATCCTCGGGCCGAAAGGCGCGTTTAAGAACCGGACATCTGCATATCGGACGTTGAAAGAGATGGAGGCGATGCACTCATTGCGGAAAGGGCAAGGCACGATGTTGACCTCACGGGCAACCGAACCCGGACGCGGTGATCGTCAACCGGGTCTTCGAGACGGCCTGAGAACGCCCACACGCAGCGGCCATCAGGGAATGAGAAACTGAGTCTTCGCTGCTCTCCGCCCAACTTTGCAACAGCACCTGATGATCAACAAAAATAGTAGACATGACACGCTCTCTTCACACCTATCCCACCACGCAGAGCGCCTAACAGCAGCAGTGTCAGTGATTAATCTTGTTCACGTTGGTGCTGATAGCGAACCAAATGACAGATCCATTTCAACATTGTGCTCACATGGTCACCTCCGTCATACTTAGGAAGCCTCGACTGCTTGAAGCGTCACCACACTAGAATTCGACAAATTTCCGATACCTTTAATTCATGCAGATCATTGATCTCTCTCATGCGTTCGCGCCCGGACAACCCCACTTCTCTGGCGATCCAGATCAAGAAATTAAACAGATCTCAACGATTGAACATGATGGCTTCTTGATGCATCAATACAAACTAGTGGGTCCGTGGGGAACTCATGTGGATGCACCTGCGCATTTCGCCCCTCAAGGACACACGCTTGATCAAATCCCAGTTGAGGAAACTTATCTGTCCCTCTACTGCCTGAGATTTTCACGCCCAGACCTATGCACAGCTGCTGATATAGCAGCTTTTGAACATGCACACGGCCAAATCCTCCCGGGATCTTTTGTGGCGCTCCATACCGGTTGGGTGTGGGGCAGGCAAGGCGTTGCCCCAGGTTGGTCTATTGAAGCTTTGGAAATTCTTCATGATCGTGGAGTAATCGCCATTGGCCATGACCTGCCCGATACTGATCCGTCATTGGAGGCACAGCGTTGGTGGCTGTGCCATGACCATTGGCAGATTGAAAACCTCACTAACTTAGATAAGGTTCCTGCTACTGGCGCAATGATCGCTTGTCCCTGGCCTATTCCAAAAGGCGGGGCTAGTTTTCCAGTGCGCCCGATTGCTTTGGTTCCAGAGGACTTATCCCCTGCTAGCTAGGGCAAATGGCAGTACGTTTTCTGAGGTTCTCTGAGCAATGCCATTTCCGGCCACTGTTACGGACCAGCCAGTATCAATCAGATCGGTCACCAGCAAAATCGGTCCCGGAACTAATTGCAGCCCTTGGGACCAATCCCATTGTTTCAGTAGAGCTTCTACTCGGTAGGCGGAGTTCTGAGCCATTACTTCTTCGGCACCCGGCGCGGCGGGGAGTAGGCCGGCGAAGTTCATTCGTCCGACAGCTGCGATTGATTGCGCTACGTTCATGATCATTTCGGTTGATGCTGCATTGGTGTTGCCAAGTGCTACTACGTTGGCTGGTCGGTTTTCCCAGTCCCAGTTTTTTAGTACTTCGATGATGTGTGGCATCCATGTGTTCTCGGAGTAAGTTCCACTGTCTAACAGGTTCTTTAGTGCTGGACCTCGAGCGATGTCGTTGAGTCGGCCAAGTGAGCGGCCTTCTTCCATGCCAGTGATTTTTCCTCGGATGCTGATTCCGCTGGGCCACATTTTGCGTGGGGCAATTTTTACCCCAGGTGTTTGGAGCTGCTCATCTACCTTCAAGGCAACTGAAGCGTCTGTGTCCATGCTCCAGGTTTTGCCGGTGCAGTTATCGCAGCGTCCGCACGGTGTGGTTGCTTCCACGTCATCGAGTTCTTTGCGGAGGTACAGCATTCTGCATTCGGTGGTGTTTTGGTAGTCCATCATGCTTTGCTGTTCAATTTCCCGCGCCCGTTCGAGGCCTGCGTAGCGTGCTGCGTCGTAGAACCATTCTTGTCCGGTGGTAATCCATCCGCCACGGACTCGTTTCACGGCGCCATCTACATCGAGCACTTTGAGTACTTGTTCTAGGCGTGATCGGGAGAGATCCACCTGGGATTCTAGTTTGACGGTGGATTGTGCCTCATCGGTTAAGACAGCAAGCAGTTGTCGGACTACGCCTTCTTGTGGGAAGGATACTGATGCGAAGTATTCCCAGATTTCTTTGTCTTCGGTTCCTGGCAGCAAAATGACATCAGCGCGGTCAGTGCCACGGCCAGCACGGCCGATTTGCTGATAGTAGGACACTGGTGAGCTGGGGCTGCCCATGTGCACAACAAATCCAAGGTCGGGTTTATCAAAGCCCATGCCTAGTGCAGAGGTGGCCACCAAGGCTTTGATCTCATTATTGATCAGTGCGTGTTCTAGGCGTTCGCGCTCCCCTGCTTCGGTTCTGCCGGTGTACGCTGCTACATTCCACCCAATGGAATTCAATGCATCAGCTAGATCATGGGCAGCAGATACCGTGAGGCAATAGATAATGCCAGATCCAGTTAATTCTTTCAGGTGCGTGGCCAACCATGCAGGACGCTGCGTAGGGTTCGGCAGGTTCATCACGGATAGGTGCAAAGACTCGCGGTCTAGTCCACCTCGCAACAGACCGGTACCCTCGCCTAATTGAGCTCGTACATCTTCGACAACGCGGTCATTGGCTGTTGCGGTAGTTGCCAACACTGGAATATTTGGGGATAGTCCGGCAAGCAGATCCCGGATACGGCGGTAATCTGGGCGGAAATCATGGCCCCAGTCTGAAATACAGTGGGCTTCATCAACTACCACCAGACCGGTTTCCGCAGCCAGTCGGGGCAAAATGGTGTCCCTAAAATCGGGATTATTAAGGCGCTCTGGTGAAATCAACAACACGTCTGCGCCACCGGATACAACCTGTTCTTGGATGGCATCCCATTCGGTCATGTTGGCGCTATTGAGCGTTGCGGCTTTAATACCTGCGCGTTCTGCTGAAGCAACCTGGTTTCGCATCAGTGCAAGCAAGGGAGAAATAATAACGGCAGCACCTGCACCGCGAGCACGCAGGAGTTTTGCCGCGATGAAATAGACAGCTGATTTACCCCAACCGGTTCTTTGCACCACCAGCATGCGTTTGCGTTGATTAACTAATTCATCAATGGCAATCCATTGGTCATCGCGTAGCTGTGCGCCAGGACCTGCAATACCAGCTAATAGTTCGTTGGCTTCTTCTCTTGTTGCGTTCATGTCCTCCACCTAACACCACTGCCACGACACGCTCTCCCCCGCACCACCCCCACGAAAGGAAAAGAGCAGGTCAATCAGAGTTTTCTGATCAACCTGCCCGCCATACTAAAAGCAACACTTTAAGCAGCACTCAAAGCAACACTAAAAGTGCTGTTATTTCTGCACTGGTGCCCATTCTGGGCCAGTCTCGCCCAGTTCAGGATCCAGCTTGGCAATCAGCGGTGCTGGCTTTTCCAAGTTGGTTCCTGGAATAACATCAATGCGCTGCCACTTAGCCAGCTGGGTCTTGTAATCTCCCATGATCACTGGGTAGGTGTGTGCTGGATCAGGCAGACCCACACCGATTGGCTGACGTGGGGAATCATTGGTTACTTCCACGATCTGAGGAGAAGCTGCCCAGATGCCATCACGACCCAAGGTCTCATGGACCTTCTGCGCGGTGTGTGGCAGGTATGGGGTCAGCATGGTGTTGCAGTCAGAGACAACCTGCAGTGCGGTCCACAAGACGGTAGCAAGACGCTCGCGCTTGGTGTCATCCTTGGCAAGCTTCCAAGGTTCCTGCTCAGCGATGTACGCATTAGCTTCACCGACGACATGCATGATCTCAGTGATGCCGGCCTTGAACTTGGACTGATCCAGGTTCGCTGCCACGGAATCAAAGGTAGAGGTAGCAAGATCAAGGATCTTCTTGTCGGATTCTTCCAATGCGCCAGGTACTGGAACTTCACCGAAGTTCTTGTGCGCCATGGAGACGGTGCGGTTGACTAGGTTGCCCCAGCCGTTTGCCAGCTCGTTGTTTACGCGGCGGACAAATTCATCCCAGGTGAAGTCAGTGTCATTGTTTTCTGGGCCTGCAACAGCGATGAAATAGCGCAGTGCATCTGGTCCGAATTCCTTGAGGAAGTCCTTGACGTAGATGACAACGCCCTTAGAGGAGGAGAACTTAGAGCCTGACATGGTGAGGAACTCTGAGGAGACAACCTCGGTAGGCAGGTTCAGCACGCCGAGATCGCCAGTTTCTCCACCCTTAGAGCCTTCGCCGGCATAGCCGAGCAGTTCCGCTGGCCAGATCTGGGAGTGGAAGGTGATGTTGTCTTTGCCCATGAAATAGTAGGACTTGGTTTCTGGATCATTCCAGAAGGTACGCCATGCTTCTGGGTCACCGTTGCGGTATGCCCACTCGATGGATGCAGAGAGGTAACCCACAACAGCGTCGAACCAGACGTAGAGCTTCTTGGCGTTGTTGTCCTGCCAACCTTCAACTGGGATTGGGATACCCCAGTCGATATCGCGAGACATAGCGCGAGGGCGAATATCATCGAGCAGGTTGAGGGAGAACTTCAACACATTTGGACGCCAGTCTTCGCGGCCCTTAAGCCACTCAGTGAGTGATTCAGCCAGAGCTGGCAGATCGAGCAGGAAGTGCTCGGTTTCTACAAAGTTCGGGGTTTCACCGTTGATCTTGGACACTGGGTTGATCAGGTCTGCTGGATCAAGCTGGTTGCCACAGTTGTCACATTGATCGCCACGCGCGCCATCTGCGTGACAGATTGGGCAGGTGCCTTCAATATAACGGTCTGGAAGGGTACGTCCGGTAGATGGGGAAATCGCACCGAGGGTGGTTTCCTTGATCATGTAACCATTGTCGTACAGCCCGCGGAACAGCTCCTGCACGACTGCGTAGTGGTTGGAGGTGGTGGTGCGGGTGAATAGGTCATAGGACAGGCCTAGGCCGGTGAGGTCTTCCACGATCTGGCGGTTGTACTTATCTGCCAGGTCTTGGACAGTGACACCTTCTTTGTCGGCTTGCACAAGAAGTGGCGTGCCGTGCTCATCGGTGCCAGACACCATGAGCACGTTGTTGCCAGACATTCGCTGGAACCTTGCGAATACATCAGAGGGGACACCAAACCCCGCCACATGTCCAATGTGACGGGGTCCGTTGGCATACGGCCAGGCAACAGATACGAGCACGTTCTTCGTCATGCGTACCACCTTAATTTATGCCTGGCCTAAAGGAGGTATCAGGGGTTGAAAATGCTTATCGACGCTTCCCCACCGCGCTCGCTTTCCGCTCCTTGCGACGCTTTGCTGCCAATTCGCGCTTGCGGTGTTCATTGTGCACACGACGCTCACGAGCCAAGCGTGCATTGAACTTCTGCTGTTCGCGGTATTCCAGGTAAATCACATCGTTGCTCAGGTCTTTCACCAAAGCAAACATCAAGCCAATCACCACAAAAAGGAATGGTGTTGCAGCCACGATGGTGACATTTTGTAGGTTACTCAAGGCGTTATCTCCACCAGAGAGCAGCAGAGTCAGACCAATTGCTGCGGTAGCAACACCCCAGGCAGCTGTCACCCACTTGTTGGCGTCCAGCTGGCCGTGCTGACTCATGGTGCCCATGACGGTGGAAGCAGAGTCAGCAGAGGTAATGAAGAAAGTACCCAGCAAAATCATGGCGATGATGCCCATGATTTGCCCACCTGGAAGTGCATGAAGCAATCCAAAGAGCTGCTCTTCAGCAGCACCCTCACCCCAGATGGACTGGCCGTTTTGTTCAAATACGATTGCGGTGCCACCAAAAATGGAGAACCATACGGTGGACACACCTGCTGGGACGAGCAACACGCCCAGGATGAACTCACGGATGGAGCGGCCACGGGAAATACGTGCCAAGAACATTCCTACGAATGGTGACCAAGAGATCCACCATGCCCAGTAGAAGATGGTCCAGCTACCTAGCCACTCACCTGCTGTGCCGTCGGCACTCATGGCAGTGCGGCCTGCCATTTGGAAGAAGTTGGACAGGTAGTTGCCAATAGAACCTGGCAGCAGGTTCAAAATCGACACGGTTGGTCCGACAACGAACACGAAAATCGCGAGCAGAGCTGCCAGAACCATGTTGGCGTTGGAGAGGTACTGGATTCCCTTGCCCACACCAGAAATAGCAGACAGAATGAAGGCCAGGGTCAACACGGACACAATGCCGATGATGGTCCAATCGCTTGGATCTTCAATGATGTTGGCTGCGGAAAGTCCTGCACCGATCTGCAGCGCACCCAGGCCAAGGGAACATGCGGTGCCGAATACTGTGGCGATAATCGCCAGGATGTCGATGAGCTTGCCCAACCATCCTTCTGCACCTTTTTCACCAATGAGTGGCACGAATGCAGAGCTTAGAAGCTGTTTACGGCCCACTCGGAAGGTCGAATAGGCAATGGCTAGGCCCACAATTGCGTAGATAGCCCATGGATGCAAGGTCCAGTGGAACATTGTCGAGGACATAGCAACGCCAACATTGTGTTCATCATGTCCAGGTACACCATTGCGGTAGAAGGTTAAAGGTTCTGTGGTTCCGTAGAACATCAAACCAATACCCATACCTGCAGCAAACATCATGGAAATCCATGACACCGTGCGAAACTCTGGTGCTTCATCAATGCGGCCTAAGCGAATCGTACCGAATTTACTGACAGCGATAACCACGGCAAAGAACACAAATATTGTGCCAAAAAGAACAAAAGCCCAGCCAAGATTGTCAACGACTGTTGACAGGGCTGAGCTTGCAAAATTAGTAAAACTGTCTTTAAATCCAATACCCCAGACTACTGTGGCTAACACAACCACCAGTGCTGGGATAATGACTGTCCAGTTCAGAGAGTTATTGTCCTCTTCACCTTCAAGGACGATGTCCTCTTGTGCTGCAGCCAGTTGGTCTTCCAAGGAATCTGGGTTCTCCAGCAAACCCGCCAGTTCTTCGGTTGCGGTGATCTGCTCTGGCTGAGCATCCTCCACTATCGGTTTCGAATTTGGGTCAGATGTAGTCATAAAACTCACCTTTGCTTGGGGAAACCTGGAAAGCAAACTGAGAAATGCCTTAAGCCTTCAAAACGCCCAGTGGCCACCTGGGCTTTTATAAGACTGTTACTTGAGATAATGCAGTAAGCCTGTACTAAGTGCACAGCTCAATCACAATGGTGTAACGATTAGTTTTCTCGTGCAGAAATAACCGCATCATAGAGTTCGTTTTTGCTCACTCCATGAATTTTCGCGAGATCAGCGCATACTGCCTTGAGTCGCTCGCCGGCATCGACGCGCTGCTGGGCGGCGTCGATAAGCGAATCAACATCGGCTGCGATATCGCCCGCACCTTCGATGACAACGGTGATCTCTCCGCGCACACCGTCTTTAGCCCATTCTGCCAATTCAGGCAGCGTGCCACGCTTGACCTGCTCATAGGTTTTGGACAACTCGCGGCACACTGCTGCGCGGCGATCGCCAAGGACCTCGGCGGCATCGGCAAGCGTATCGACAATGCGGTGTGGGGATTCGAAGAAGCAGACTGCGCGCTTTTCGGTTTTCAAGGATTCCAGCCACGTGATGCGCGCGCCGTGCTTGCGTGGCGCAAACCCATCGAAAGCGAAACGTCCAACGTGCAGCCCAGACAGGGCCAATGCCGTTGGCACTGCTGAAGGCCCAGGGAAACACGTTACCGGGATATCGGCGTCATGTGCCGCATCAATGAGCGCAAAACCTGGATCAGACACCACAGGCATACCGGCATCGCTGACCACCAGCACCGTGCCAGTGCGCGCGGCTTCAATAAGCTTGCCGACGCGTGACTGCTCATTATGGTCAAAGTTGGAGACCAATTGTCCCTTAATTTCCACTCCCAGGGCAGACGCCAAAGAAGCCGTACGGCGAGTATCCTCCGCCGCCACAACAGTCGCATTCGCAAGGGCTTCTACCAGGCGCGGGGAGGCATCTCCAATGTTGCCGAGCGGGGTAGCCGCGATAATAATTCCAGTGGGCAAAGATAATTCAGCAACATGCATGCATATAGCTTCCCACAAAACTCCACCAAGGCTCTACAATCAACCAAGTGAGCCAAGCCCTACCTGTTCGTGATCAGGGGCGGGACCAGGGAATGTTCGCTGGTACCCTCCCGCCTGCACCGCCTAAATTTTCGTGGACTCGCCTAGATACCTATACCTGGGCGATCATTGCATTATTTGCCTTAGTCACACGATTTACTGGCCTGAGCAGCGCAACTGCATCAGGAACACCCGTATTTGATGAAAAACACTATGTTCCCCAAGCCTGGGACATGGTGCGCTCGTGGATTAACCCCATCACCGGCGGTATCGAATCCAACCCCGGCTATGGATTAGTGGTCCACCCACCACTGGCCAAACAAATTGAAGCACTCGGCGAATGGGTCTTTGGCTACACTCCCCTGGGCTGGCGCATCATGACCGCGATCTTTGGCACCTTGACCATTTTTGCCATCATGGCGATCACTCGCCGTCTCAGCGGATCCACCGTGGTCACGTTCATCGCGGGTATCCTCGCGCTTTCCGACGGTGTCTTATTGGTTTCCGCACGTTTTGGCATGCTGGATATCTTCCAAGTCTTCTTCATCACCGCAGCTGCATGGGCGCTGATCCGAGACCACCAACAAATGCACCGCCGGTTCAACGATCATCTCTTGGAAATAGGCCACATCACCGATGATTTTGGCCCCCGGTTCGGTTTCCGCTGGTGGCGTTTCACCACTGGTATCTTCTTGGGCCTTGCGCTTTCAGTGAAATGGTCAGGGCTGTACTACATCGCGTTTTTCGGCCTCACCAGCGTATTTTTAGACCTCTGGCTACGCAAACGCTACGGCGTACGCCGCTATATTGCAGGCACCTTAAAATTTGATGCTTTCCCAGCTCTTGGATCCTTAGTGGTGATCCCAGCGCTGCTCTATATCTGGAGCTGGCGCGCATGGTTCGCCTCGGAAACATCCGTCTACCGCCACGCCCAATCCGATGGCACCATCCCCGAAGATTCTGCCCTCCAATTACTTCCAGAATCCATTGCCGGCTGGTTGCACTATCACCTAAGTGTGTTGGAATTCCACGGCTCTTTAACTACTTCTGGTGGTCACAGCCACCCCTGGGATTCCAAACCCTGGTCATGGCTCGTATCCGGCCGACCCATCCTGTATTTCTCCTCCACAGACATCTCCTGCGAGATCGGCGGCACCTGCCGACGCATGATCTATCTCTTCGGAACCCCTGCCATCTGGTGGCTCACCGTCCCCGTTATTTTGTGGGCTTTGTGGTCACTGTTTATCCGCAAGCATCGTTCCTATATGGTGCCGTTGGTGGCTTTTGCTGCCGGATTCTTACCATGGCTTGCTGCTTATGACCGCCAAATGTACTTCTTCTACGCCACTGCGTTGGTACCTTTTACGATCATCATGCTGGCACTTGCCTGTGGTGAATTATGGGGACGCGGAAAAATAACCAAGACAGGACTCAGCCGCGGCTCCATGGCAGTAGTTATTTATGTTTCTGTGGTGGTCATGATGTTCATTGCCTTCTCACCACTGTTTTATGGCTTTGTCATTCCCGATTATGTCTACGATTCACTGATGTGGTTCCCAAGCTGGCGATAGCTGCTATCTCCTGAAATCGCTACACAGAGCCTCACTTTTCAGGCCGCTTTATGCACGTTTGTTGTAGCGCGTTAGGATTTACCATTTCTTCGGGCAACCCCTGAAGAAATGGTAAATCCTCACAAAACGTTAAAAGCAGGCACCAATCTCCCAAAAACACCCCTCCGTAGAACGCCATTTAAGCGCTTAACTAAGCTCCCCTGACATATTTTTTAGGCCTTGGGAAATATAAGGCCTTTAAATGGCCAGGAATTCCGTCTCCCAAAAAATGATGAACCCTATCTGCGGTATGGCTCTATCCGGCTAAGAAGCTGTGTAACTAAACAGCTCCGTCTCTCCTTCAGAAATGCGTGCGGAGACAGCTTGGAGATCTAGCTGCACCAGCAGTTCCTGGCCTTCTGCTCCCACAGCTTTATAAGTCAAGGATTCATTTTCAATCTCTACGACCTCGGTGTGCGCCTGATGCAGCCAAGGGTGCTGCCTACGAATGGCAATCAAGGCTTTATAAATATTCTCGATCCACTTTCCCAAGGGAGAAAACTCTGCTGGCAGAGGTGGCCTGATGGCATCATCGCCAGCAATATTTTCTTCCTTGAGGCCGGTAAACCCTTGTTCATCGCCATAATAAATGCTTGGAACGCCACCTACGGTAAAGAGGATTACTGCAGCAAGAATCGCTTTTTCTTGGCCAATTTGGGTGGCAATACGGGTGACATCATGATTGCCGATAAATGTCTGTGGCACAAAGGTCTCTAAGAACTCATTGTGCCTTCCTAGAGTCCATTCCAATTCAAAGAAATTGCTTTCTTTAATGCTGCTCCAGATTGCCTTCCACAGTTCATATTCAGTCACTGAGTCAATGCCTGAAGATTGCACATATTCCGCATAATCGCCGTGGATCATCTCGCCTAAGATCCAGGAATCTGGGTGCTGTTGTCTCACCTGTGGCAACACCTTCGCCCAAAATTCGGGAGCAACGGCATACACCGCATCGAGCCGCCAACCAGCAATGCCACGATCCAGCCAGTAATTCATCACATCGACTACGAGAGCAACTACAGCCGGATTGTTATGGTCTAGCTCCGCTAAAATATCGTGGCCTTCAAAGGAAGATCCGGTGGTTAAAGCTTCGTATTTTGAGGTGTTGGATACATGGTTGAACACGCCATCTAAAATGACCCCGATGCCACGGCTTTGCGCAGCAGCCAGTAATTCATCCATGTCAGCTTCGGTGCCCAGCCGTGGATCCACGCGGTAGAAATCTTGCGTGTCATAGCCGTGGCTTACGGAGGCGAACACGGGCCCCAGCATCAACGCGTTGCACCCCAAGCCCACGAGGTAGTCCAGCCAGCTAGCGAGATTGGGTAAGCGGTGCGTGACAGGTTCTGGGGCTTCAGGCCTAATCGGAGCACCCAAGGCTCCTAATGGGTAGACCTGCCAAATGATTGCGTGTTCAGCAAAACTCATGGCCCCCAGCTTAGGCGGGTGTGGCGTTTAATGAATTCCATGTGCGACGGAAAACGCCTGTTCCAAAACTGTTCACCCAGGCCAATGCCAGTACAACGGTAGAAATAAGAAGCAGCGCAAGCGACCATCCAGTCTGCGAATCCGCCACACCAAACACCAGATCACGGGCTGCAAAACCAGCACTAAATGTCCACATCGTGGCAAAAACAGGCAGCAAGCCAGCAATAATTCTAGGCTTCCACGCCGCGAAAAACAGGCCGACAGCAAGACCAAAGCGGAAGGCCACGGCCTCTGCGACAAGCCGCGAGGTAAGCGGGTCTTCTTGCACGCTTATCGACGTCGTGTCCCCCAGCTGGATTACTCCCCACGCCAAATATGCCACGCCTAAAATTACCAGCACCACTCGAGACAACATGGCCCCAATGACTCTGGCATTGGCATGCTTACGCCACTCCGGCTCCACCTCTGCCAAAATAATCGCAGAGAGATCCGGTGGAGTTAATGTCCGTGGTTCGGCAACACAAAAGTTGAGCATTCTGTTCAACTCGGCGGCACGGTTGTAGTAATTTCGGCACTCCTCGCAATTAGCTAAGTGTGCTTCGATTACGGTGTCCTCCAGGCCAGGAGGCTCCCCATCCAATTTTGCCGATAAAGCAGCTTGAATGGCACTACAGTCAACCACGCGTGAGCACCCCGTCAACACTTGCTCTGCCAGATCCGAACACCACAATCATGAGCAAAGACACGATGATGAGCAAGGGGAATTCAATGCCGTTATCTACGGTGAAAAATCCTGAGCTTAAATGCACGAAATAGATGGCAGCTGCGATAAGTAGAGCCAAGGCTCCAGCAACAAATGTGGTGAGCAGACCTACCACGAGGAAAGCTCCTCCCAGCAGTTCAGCAATGGAGGCAATCCATACTGACAACTTGGGCTGAGGCACACCCCAGGCCGAAAACTGCCCTGTTGCTTGCGTCACTCCAGAAATAAATAGCTTTTCCCACCCGTGCGCCACAAAAATCACACCAATCACAGCACGGAAAATCAGCAGGGCTGCATCCCTCACGACCGGTTTATCCATGGTTGACAGCGTACATCAGCCTTGACTCTCATTCTTATCTTGACGCTTAATTTGGGATCGCTAGTTCATCATCGACCATCAGATTTCGTGCTGCTCTAAAGCCCACAATGGACAGCACAATAGTTCCTAATGCTAGGCCAATAAGGATTTCAGACCATGATCCAAGTGCTTGATAAATAGCTCCCACGGCCAAAGGTCCCAGGGCGGCAAGAATATATCCCACTGGCTGTGCAAAACCGGACAAACTTGCAGTGATTCTCGGGTCTCGTGTCCGTGCTGGGATCAAGGCAATAGCCATTGGGAAGCACAAACCTCCAAAGCCTAAGAAGAAAGACCATAAGAACCAGCCCTGTGCTGGCCATAACCAGGTGCCTACGTAGCCCAAGAACATCGAAATCCCGAAGACTACGGGGAACCACACCAAGTTTTTATTTCGTGTTCGCGCAATAGCAAATGGCATCGTGATACCACCGACAATGCCCATGATGCCCACGATGGATAACCCGATGGATGCATGAGCTGGGCTGACACCTGCATCGATGAAGATCTTTGGCAGCCATCCCATTTGGATATAAGCATTCATGGATTGCAAACCGAAAAACAGCATGATGAAAAAGGCTGTGGGAGATGTCCAAATCTTAGCTACTGATCCTATTGTGACAGTTTGAGCAGGAAAATCATATTTCTTGTTCCACCACATGGGCAGCCAAATAACCACTTGCAATGCAGCTGGTATAACCCAGATGAAAATGGCCCAGCGCCACGCATCCGAACCGTTAAACAACAAAGTGGACAATGGCCCCAATGTAGAACCCACGCCCAGCACCGTGGTGTAGACAGTCATGAGGGCAACTGTGTTTTTCCCACCATGCAGTTTAATCCATGCAGGAAGCAAAATATTTGCGATAGCTATGCCCATGACCACGAAACCAGTCAGGAAAATAAACGCCCAAATATCGCCCACCCAAGGACGGATCGCAAGGCCTATCAACCCCACCACCATGCCGGATGTAAGGGCACCACTGAGGCCAATTTTCTTGGCTAAAGGCACAGCAGCCACACCAAAAATGCCAAAGGCAATTCCTGGTATGGCTGTAATAATTCCGGCGATAGCACCGGATGCATCAAAGGCTTGGACCAGCTCATCAAGAACTGCGCCCACAGAGACAATGGCAGAGCGTAAATTAAAAGCTGCCACAAGGACAGCTAAAAAGGTAAAAACTTTAAGCTTGGTTGCAGTTCTGGGCATAGCCCGCAACCTTACCCTGAACTTAGCTCACTCGACGTTGACCTAGGTGTCGAACGTTGCGGCCTGGCTCTTGGTAATGAGTTTCTTCTGCCAAAGATACGGTAGCAAGGCCTTCGAAGTCTGGTGATTCATCATCAATTTCCAAGACCACAGCACCCGGACGACGCAGCCGTGACGGCAGATCTTCAGGGCTACGAACACCCATCCTGGAACGACGTAGTCTACGAATACGACGTGCACGCAATTCATTTTCTGCACGCACCTGGCTGCGCAATGCCATCAGGTACACGACTGTAGATGCAGCGGCAATCGCTGTCAGTGCCCATACTCCACCGCCGAAGACGAATCCTAAAATGACAGTGATAACCACGGCTGCGACAAGCCCCAGCAATGTGCGCTGGCGACGGATGTACTGCGAGGCAGCAAACTCTCGATCGGCTTCTGGGTCGTAATAGCCACGACCACGGCGACGTGCTGCAAAAGCAACGTCTTCCTCAGTCAGTTCCGAATCGCTTTCGTATTCTTCAGCGACTGGTTGTGCTTGTTCTTCTGAGCGATAGTCTTCATAGGCACGTGCTCGAGCTGCAGGGTGTAGCTGATCAAGTGGAGTGGTGTGAGCATCATCCAAGTCATAATGCTCTTCCACGTTCCATTCCTGAGATACTTCTACAACGGGAGCTGGCTCAACATATTCTTCGTCTTCAAGGGAGACTTCAATATCGTCATCCATTTCCATATCCGCATCGAGGTCTTCTTCGAAGCGCTCTTCTTTACGCGGACGGAAAATACTTGGAGAATCGACGATCTCGTAGTCATCTACAAGTTCATCTGATTCTTCATCTTCATCTGCGTGATCAGGGCTGACGCCGAGACGTCGAGGCGCAGGAATATTGCTTCCACCTTCAGAAATGACACGAGTGTCATCGAAGGCTTCGCCAGCCTTAACAATTGGCTTTTGGCCACGAAGAAGCAGTGGTGCGAGCACTACAAGCCACACCACCACAATCAGGCCGATCACAAGGAATCCGGACACGTGGAGCACCTAACCTTCCCGTATGGGTGCAAATTTTAAAACTGATCTCGAGGGTATCGGCAAACTTAATAGCACACTGAGTGCCACGCCGAAAAACTAACTGCATTAAAAGTCAACGGCGTAGTCTGCCTTCACGTGTTAAACGCTCCACTGCAGTAATGGAATACTCATCTGCCAGCACCGCTACGAAATGATGGTCCATCCATTTTCCATCGATATGCAAATTACGGATGAGATATCCTTCTTCCCGGAAACCGCTATGAGCTAGTACTTTTCCGGAAGCTGGGTTGCTGGGCAAATAGGTCGCGGTTAAACGATGCAGACCGATGCGTCGAAAAGCATGATCAACGCCGAGCGCGCAGGCGGCGGTGGCGATACCCCGCCCCGTCACCGTGCTCGATACCCAATAACCAATCCAGGCATCTGAGATGCCACCGTGTTGGATATTTCCGATTGTTAATTGCCCAACAAAGCGACCATCCAGCTCAATGACCAACGGAACTACGGTGCCTTGGCGCGCCGCTTTCAAGAGATAACTCACGTTATCCCACCAGGCTAAACGCGAATGAGCCTCGCGCCACGAGGTGGGAACTGTCGGTTCCACGGGTTTCAGAAATTCCTTATCCCGCATGCGCAAATCTGACCAGGCGCGGAAATCACGGCGCTTCAAAGGCCGTAACCGGAGCACTCCCCCATCTGGCAACGTGACAGTGGGGGTTGATTCTGGCCATCCGGGGTGGCGAAAATGCGTCGGCACAGACGGGGCATTACGCATTAAACTATCTGCCTTGGGCAAGGAAGATCACGTCTACAACATCGCCTGGTCGGATTTCCGTAACATCTTCTGGAATACGAATCATGCCGTTCGCCTCAGAAAGTCCAGCTAAAAGATGGGAAGGAGCACCTGTGGCACCTCCCAATGCTTCCACCAGGTAATCCTGAGTTTCTGCATCGCGCATAAGACGAGATCGAATAAAACCTTTTCGCCCAGCGACAGACACCACATGGTTGAGAGCACGAGCACGCACCACTCGGCGTGCTGCATTGCTCTTGCCCAGGCTCATCCGAACCAACGGGCGGACAAAAGTTTCAAAAATAACCAGGGAGGCCAAAGGATTAGATGGCAACAAGAAACATGGTGTCTTGTTCTCACCCAAAAGCCCGAAACCTTGAACCGACCCAGGGTGCATTGCTACCCGTTCCGTATCGATCTCGCCAAGTTCGCTGAGAACTTGGCGCACATCTGCAGAACCAGAACCACCGACTGCCCCAGTGATCACAATGATTTCAGAACGCAGCATCTGAGATTCAATGATCTCTTTGATACGCCGAGGTTCACCAGCAGCGATGCCGTAGCGATAGACATCCGCTCCAGCTTCCCTACCGGCAGCAGCTAAAGAATAAGAATTCACATCAAATACTTGGCCAAGGCCTGGCTGGCGATCGATATCAACTAATTCTGCGCCAACTGAAATCACTGACATCCGCGGACGTGGATAAACCAGTACTTTGGAGCGGCCGACAGCAGCAAGCAACCCAATTTGAGCGGGTCCTAGCACGGCTCCAGCGCTGACTGCGATGTCTCCAGGCTGGATATCATCGCCCTCTTTACGCACGAATTCGCCGGAACGAACAGGACGCTGCGCGGTCACACGCTTTCGACCACGATCTGACCATGCCATCGGTAAAACCGCATCAGCAAGCATTGGCAATGGCGCACCAGTATGAACCATCACTGCCTGCTTTGGCTGCAAACGTAAAGGTTGCTGAGAACCTGCAGCTACTTCACCCACCACAGGCAAAGATTTCTCCGGAGGAGCAACGGGCAGCTGCTGACTCAGCGATTTCTCGCCCCCGACATCAACCGCTCGTACCGCGTAACCATCAATCGCTGCTTGCGCGAAACCGGGCAAAGCTCGAGTGGCTTGAACCTCTTCCGCGCACATCAAACCGAGCGCTTCAGCAATAGCGATGCGTACTGGTTCGGGAGCTACCGCTGCCTGAGTGACAAGGGATAGCTGTTGTTCGACTGATCGCACTACGGACCTCCTAATCGGAACCAGGCAGCTACTTTACTTGAGAATCGTCAAGAGCCTCATGCTCAGCCAAAATTTGCTTAATGGCGCGCTTGAGCTGAGGTCCATAAACAGGGTGAGACAACCCAAAATCAACACAAGCTGGAATGTATCCACCAGGGTTGCCAAGATCGTGGCGCTTGCCCTTGTGAATCACGATATGAACCGGATGGCCCTCGTCGATAAGCAAATCAATTGCATCGGTGAGCTGCAGCTCGCCGCCAGCACCTGGAGTAATGCGACGCAGCGCATCAAAGATCTTGCGGTCAAGCAGGTAGCGACCAGTTGCAGCAAAGCGGGACGGCGCATCAGCGGTGGCAGGCTTTTCCACCATGCCATTGACCTTTTTCACATCATCATCTGCGGTATCCGCTTCGATTTCGAAAATGCCGTATTTGGAGACATCTTCCTCTGCAACCTCAACGGCGCACAGCACAGAACCGCCCAATTTAGCGCGCACTTCCGCCATGCGTTCCATCACACCAGTTGGCAGCACAAGATCATCTGGCAGCATGACTGCGACGACATCTTCATCATCATCCAGCACAGATTCCGCCAAGCCAACAGCATGACCCAAGCCCAAAGGCTTCTCCTGAGTCACTGGAACAGCATCAATTAAATCAGCAGCGCGACGAATCTTTGCCACCTGCTCAGTCTTGCCACGCTCTGTAAGAGTTTCCTCTAATTCCAGAAAACGCTCAAAGTGTGCAAGTACACCCGCCTTATTCGGCGCGGTGATTATAGCCAAGCGGGTTGCACCAAGGTCAGCAGCTTCAGCAGCAATTAGCTCAATACCAGGGGTATCTACCACTGGAAGAAGCTCCTTGGGTACGGTCTTCGTGGCTGGAAGGAATCGGGTTCCCATTCCTGCAGCAGGCACCACAACGGTTTTTACCGCGTTCACGTGCTCATCGATAGGCAAACTCATGCAGACAACATTACCCGCCAATGAATCACCAAACATCGTGCCCCTCCGAAAATAACGGTTATCCTTATATTTATGAGCCAAACTAAGCAGGAACTGCGCGTCAAGCTCCTTGATGCTCGCGCCAATATGGACGAAGTCACCCGCTCACGGGAAAACGCAGCCATCATTGCCAATGTTTCTTATTACATCCGCTCAAAACAGCCCAAAAGGATTGCTGCTTATGTGCCGGTTCGTACCGAACCAGGCGGCAGATTGCTTCTCGACGCCCTCCACGCCGCAACGCCCGCGCTCATCCTGCCAGTCTCGCTCGAAGATCGTCGGCTGGACTGGGCGCTTTATGAAGGCCCTACCAGCTTAATTCCAGGTGCTTTTGGCATCCAAGAGCCAAGCGGAACCAGACTTGGGCCAGAAGCCCTCAATTTTTGCGATCTCGTCATCGCCCCAGCATTAGCCTGCACCCCCGATGGAGTTCGTTTAGGAAAAGGCGGCGGCTTCTACGATCGTGCACTCGCCACAGGAGTCAAGGCTGACATAGTTACTTTGTTGTTCAATGGTGAAATTCGAGATGATATTTCCACCGAAGAACACGATCTCCCTGTCAATGCCATCATCACCCCCGCAGGAGTACGGAACCTCGGAGCCTAAAAATCAGTCCAACTAAGTATGGACTTAAAAAAGACTCTCACCACCCCAAGCTGGCACCGAACTCTCGTTTTAAGAAGAATTATCGCAAGCATCCTGCTCGGAATTGCTGCACTCATGTTCGTGCATTCCTTAATAAAACAAGACCCGCAGGTAGTAGTGGTTTTACAAGATATTGCTGCGGGGTCAAAAGTGGAAGCAACCGATATAGGGCTACGCGAGATCCCGAGCCCCCACTTACCCAAAAATGCTTTCACTACAGAAGATGACGTGATTGGCTTAGTTGCAGCCTCTACGCTGAGTTCCGGGGAAATCGCCACGAAACCTCGATTCGTAGGAACAGAATTGATAAACTCAGTTGTGTCTAACGTCACTGAAGATTCTTTGTCCGAGGAAATTAACATGGTTCCACTCACTTTGGCGGAACCCTCTGTCATCCCGCTCCTTCAGCATGGAGACACAATCTCTGTTGTCTCCCAAGACTCAGACAGCGGTCTCCCAGAGACTATCGCTGCAGGTGGAAAGGTAATTCTGGCAGGAGGAGACGACCCTTCAACTATCTTGATAGCGCTTCCAAAAACAATCGCAGAAAACGTTGCAGCTAGGTCGCTCAACACTCCCCTCGCAGTAGTTCTCACTGGGGATCGCGCGCACAATAACATAGCCGAAGAATAGTTCCCTGTTCAAAAAAGTGAACTTTCCGCTAAGGTGCATTTGTCGATCACACTGTCCACAATATTGTCAGGAGTAACAACCATGCTTAAAGGTTTTAGAGATTTCATCCTCCGCGGTAATGTCATCGAGCTCGCAGTTGCTGTGGTCATCGGTACCGCTTTCACTGCAATCGTGACTGCATTTTCCGACTCCATCATCAACCCCCTCATCGCCTCTATTGGCAGCACTGACGTAGAAGGCCTCGGCTTCTACATCCGCTCTGGCAATGAAGCAACCTTTGTTGATTTCGGTGCAGTCATCACTGCAGCAATCAACTTCCTCATCGTTGCTGGCATCGTTTACTTCATTCTTGTTGCTCCAATGAACAAGCTGAACGAAGCACTAGCAAAGCGCAAGGGCGTTGAAGAGGAAGAAGAAGCACCAGCTTCCATCGAAGCTGAACTTCTCACTGAGATCCGTGACCTCCTGCAGGAGCAGAAGCGCCTCCAGCAATAAGTATCTGTGCACATATAAAAATGCGTCTGAGTTTTACTCTCAGACGCATTTTTATTGCCACAAACTTAACCGTGGTGCGGTGGCTGTTGTTCTTTCCAAAATTCCATGCCAGTTGGCAGGTCATCTTGTTCAGGATCTAAGGATACTTCGCGACTCTCATCATTCGTTGAGGTTGCTACCGGTTGATCCGCTGTCCTGTCATAATCCACAGCATCGGAAGCCCGAAAAGCTCTCCTTCGTTGTCTACTCACGTTGCTTCTCTTAAACCACAGAAGTTCGAAGCTGATCCACAACGAAATCAACTAGTGGAACAAGAGTTGCCATTCCATCGCGAATTGCCGAACGAGAATGCGCAAGATTGACCACTACTGTGGAACCAGAGATACCTGCTACTCCACGGGAAACACCGGCATCTATTGCGCCACAAGCCAAGCCAGAAGAACGAAGAGCTTGGGCAATGCCCAGAACATCTTGGTCTAATACTGCGCGGGTTGCCTCAGGGGTTTTATCCCTCGGACCTACGCCCACGCCGCCGATAGTCAGCACGAGGTCTGCGCCACCAACAACGGCAGTTTCAATGGCTTGTCTAATCTGTGATTTCTTAGAGCGCACACCAACAACGGCGTCCACATTGAAACCAGCTTCTAAAAGCAACTCTGTCACCAAACGGCCAGTGCTCTCGGCATCAGTAACATGATCGCCGACCAAAACTACAAGCGCTCGCTTTTGAGTGGACATCGAGAACTCTTGCTCTGTAGCCATCAAAAATTCAGCATCCGGCTCAACATCCGGAAGCGGAACTCGTGTATCTACAACCTCGGTAAGACTTCCCAACGGATCCTTGCTCATAGTTCCTCACTCATGCTTAGCTACTGTTAATGATTCTTTTACTTCTTTTAAAACTTACTCACTCGTCAGAGTAACCTCTACTTCTCTCGTCTGCGAGGTATCTGGCTGAGTAATTGTCAGAGTCACTGTCTCTCCGAAATCATGAGAGCGCACAGCAGCAATCAAAGAATCGGGGCTATCGATGATTCGATCATTCAGCTTGGTCACGATATTTCCTGGCTGCAATCCTGCTTCAGCTCCGGGACCACCATCCTGAACGCTTGCAATAACTGCACCCGCCACGGAATTATCCATGCCAACCTGGACTCCAAGCATTGGCTGAGACACTTTGCCGCTAGTAATCAGTTGATCAGCCACACGCTTGGCAAAATTAGAAGGAATAGCGAAGCCCAACCCAATAGAACCAGCGGAATCGCTACCACTAGAAATGGAAGCAATCACGGAATTCATACCGATCAGGCGCCCTTCCATATCTACCAACGGACCGCCTGAGTTTCCGGGGTTAATCGCAGCATCAGTCTGAATAGCATCAATAAGAGAAGACTCTCCACCATCACCAGAGGCACGCACCGGACGGTTCATTGCCGATACGATGCCGGTAGTTACGGTAGAGCTCAGACCTAATGGTGAGCCCACTGCCATAACGTCCTGTCCCACACCTAATGTATCTGAATCACCAAACTGGATAACTGGCAGATCATGGGCATCCCTAATCTTGATCACAGCGATATCTGTAGAAGGATCTCCCGCTATAAAATCAGCTTTTGCTGTAGTGCCATCAGAAAAACTCACTTCAAGAACACCACTTTGCTCAATGCCTGCAACAACGTGATTGTTGGTCATCACATAGCCGTCAGAAGAAATGATTGAGCCAGATCCTTCAGAAGCAGAGGTCTGTGTAATAGCCTGAATTGAAACCACGGAAGGCAATACAGCAGCAGCAACCTGTTCGGCAGATCCTGCTTCGGCATTCGTAGTGCGCTGGACACTTGGTTGTTCAAGCGCATTAAGAGGGCTGGAAGAATCTGAACCTAATTGGGTTGTGGCAATACCAACAACGCTGCCTGTAGCAATTGAGCCAACCAGCATTAATGCGAGTGCAGTGCCAATTCCTACTTTTCGTTTTTCTTTAGCAGGTTTTACATCAGTGCTTAATGGCTCGCTGTCCCAACTAGTCCACGTTGGTGCTGGTTGTTCACTACGTTGCTCGCTATTAAAAGTGGCATTTGGATAAGGGTTTTGGTTTGAGGTACTAGCACCCCACTGCGGATATGAACTGCGCACTTGTTCAAAGGAATTTGGTTCTACTGGGTTCTCAGATGAGCGATCTGGATTCTCACCGTTGTGTGTGGGGAATTGATTTGTCATGATTCGATTATGAACTCCCTGGCTGGCGGGCTACTTTAAGAAATCTGAACACTTGCTGTGAGCTGATTAGTGGTTTAATCAGCTACATTTTTGAACCCACTGACAATGGGCTCTCCTGGTAGGTCCATGATGATCCTAGTCCCTCCATCGTCTGATTCATCCACCACTAATTCCCCTCCATGCCGTTTCACCACTTGGTGCACAATAGCTAAGCCAAGGCCAGATCCCGGCATAGAACGTGAATTAACAGAACGATAAAACCTCTCGAGGACTAATGCTCTTTCGGCTTCAGCGATACCTGGGCCGGAATCTTCAATAACAATACGAACAGTTTCATTGTTGTGTTGGGCTATAGACACCATAACTGTGCCATTTTCTGGTGACCATTTTATGGCATTATCCAGCACATTAACCAACGCTCGAGTAAGTGAAAAATCATCACCTTGAAGTTGCCATTCAACTTCCTCAGAGACATCCAAGTCCACGGTTAAACGTCGGCTTTCAATTCGACTCAGCGCAATCTCAAGAACTTGATTCAAGTTTACTGTTTCAGAAACTTCTGTACTTTCTTCACGAGCCAAATCAACCAGATCACCAATTAGGTCTGACAATTCAGACATCTGAGCCAAGACATCCTCACGAAGCCCGTCTAGTTCTTCTTCCGGAATGCTGTGATTTCCATTTTTGGACGTCATCAATAACAGTTCAATGTTTGTGCGCATAGAAGTCAATGGAGTTTTTAACTCATGCCCTGCATCAGCGACTAATTGAGACTGTCTAGCACGCGATTCACGCAATGCTTTCAACATATCGTTGAAGCTTCGAGTCAATTTAGCAAATTCATCATTACCCATGACTGGAATAGAACGAAGCTCATCAGTGCGCACAATATCTTCCACTGCCCGCTGCAACCGAGCTAGAGGTTTAAGCCCTTCATTAGCAATGAAAAATCCCAGAAGAATCGCAGCCAACACACCACAGCCACCGATCAACAGAAGAATTACGCCAAGGCCGGTGAGCTGTTTTTCAGTCATGACCATGTCTTTTACCAATATGACAATAGCCCCAGTGTGATCACGCTTAATCAGGATTTTTTCAGAGTTGGCGCTTATTATTTCAGAGCCGACACCACCTTGATTGAAAAAATCTGATCTCGGCAAAGCAACACTCTCCCCGACCACGTATTCCCAGCCCGGTGGCTTCAAAGCGATGCGAACATCTTGGAAATAATCACTCAAGACGTCAATCTCAGCTTCAGCACTGGCATAAAAACCTGGCGCACTCGCACGCTCGAGCATCACATCTGCATGATCCTCGAGATTACGGTCGATAGAGGTCGTTATATAATTAGAAACCGACCAATAAGCAGCAACAGTAATAACTCCCACGGCAAAGGCCACCAAAGTTGCGCTCAGCAGTGCAAGCCGCCAACGCAAGGACATGGAGCCATCTTCCATGCCGTCAATTGTCGTGCGCGGGCTCCGGTTATTAGTCCCGGAGCTAATCCGCCTTAATGTCACGGGGCAGTCTCTCGCAGGACGTATCCAACGCCGCGAACCGTGTGAATCAGGCGATTCCCCCTTCCTGCTCAGTTTTACGTCGAAGATAGCCAATGTAGACTTCCAACGCATTTCCAGAGGTTGGGAAATCATAGCCCCATACCTCTTCAAGGATCTGGGCTCGGGTCAGTACTTTTCGCTGGTTTTTCAAGAGCAGCTGCAACAGTGAAAACTCAGTTCGAGTAAGACTGATATAACGGCCGCTTCGGCTCACATCGCGTGTCTCAGGATTCAGCGTCAAATCTCCACAGGACAGCTCCGAGCGATCAGAGTGAGAAATCTGGTTTGCCTCGGCAGCAGCACGTCGAACTAAAGAACGCACACGTGCAAGCAACTCTTCGAGTGCAAAAGGCTTTGCTAAATAATCATCAGCTCCTGCATCTAATCCGCCCACGCGATCCGAGACGTTATCCCTGGCCGTGAGGATAAGTATAGGGCGGTCATCGCCTTCGCTACGAAGATGACGACATACTTCAAGCCCATCCATGCGAGGCATCATGACATCAAGGATCACCAAGATTGGCTGCTCACGCTCAATCATTTCGAGAGCCTGAATACCATCTTCCGCCAGAACTACGGTATATCCGTTGAACGCGAGAGAGCGACGCAGTGAGTCACGTACTGCTTGCTCATCATCCACAACCAAAATTTTCATCTATACCCTTTTCGCTTCATCAGGGCGTGACAGTCTTTTCTACATTAGAAAATCCTACACGTAGAAACTTGTTTCGATTATGCTAACACCTTTATCGCACAAAGAAACCGGTTACCTCCCCTATTTAAAGGAAGATAACCGGCTCTTAATAAACTCTTAACCTACACTTAAGTGCAGGTTAAGAATTCGGGGTTTAGAACTGCTCTACGTCTACTAGACCGAGCTGAGCTGCCTTAACCAGACGGCGTGGGATGCGAACGGTCTGACCGTCGATCTTGACCTCTTGAAGGGCGACATTGTCAGCCTTCCACTGGGAACGACGGGTGCGGGTGTTTGCGCGGGACATACGGCGCTTTGGAACTGCCATGGGTTTCCCTCCTATGCCTTCTTCTTGCGACGAGCCATGCCACCGAAGCGACGCTCGAACTTCTCAACACGACCAGCGGTGTCCATGACACGCTGAGCGCCGGTCCAGAATGGGTGAGACTCACTTGTAACGTCAACGACGATCAGTGGGTACTCGTTACCATCTTCCCAGGCCACGGTGCGGTCGCTGGAAGCAGTGGACTTGGTCAGGAACTGGAAGCCAGTGCCTGCGTCCTGGAAGACTACCGCATGGTAGCCAGGGTGAATATCCTTTTTCATTTACTCTCGATTCCCTCAGGATTGAAACTTCAGGTCGGTTCCTCATTAGATGTGGATCGTGCCCGAGTTGGGTTCGGTAAGTATGCATTGCCATGATTTGGCAATGAACCTCCAATACCTTACACCTGTTGCGCCTGAACTAAAAATTCACTATGGAATCTCTTCAACTTAAGTCAAATTCCCCCAAAAACTATATGATGGATTCATCATCTAACCTAGTCATGGAGGGAAAATGTTGAGCACCACCGACCTGCCAATCTATCAGCGCAAAGCTGACCTTTTTAAAGGATTGGCACACCCCTACCGCATTAGAGCCTTGGAAATAATTGATACTCATGGCGAAGTTTCTGCAGGGCAAATAGTTAAAGAGATGGATCTAGAGGCATCTCACGTATCGCAACACCTTAAGGTCTTAAGAAAATTTGGTTTAGTCTCTTCCCAGCGCGAAGGCTTGACAGTCTTATACCGACTCGCTTTCCCCGAAGTGGCCGATTTCCTCCTCGTTAGCCGTTCACTACTCAATCGGATGGCGGGCGAACATGCGTGACCTTCTTCCTTCCATGGATGATTACCGGCTCCTGCGAGTCACGTGGAAGATGGATTTCGCTGCGGGCATCACCGTGGGCATTGTTGCACTACCACTTGCGCTAGCTTTTGGCGTGAGCTCAGGCGTCGGTGCAGAAGCCGGAATTGTCACAGCAATCATTGCTGGATTAGTCGCAGCGATCTTCGGCGGATCGAATGTCCAAGTGTCTGGCCCTACCGGAGCCATGGTCGTTGTCCTCGCCCCCATCGTCATGCAATACGGAGTCGGCGCTGTGGCCCTTCTCAGTCTCATGGCTGGAGCTATCGTTCTTGTTGCCGGAATGCTCCGACTTGGACGCACCGTGAGCTTTATCCCCTGGCCGGTGATCGAAGGATTCACTGCGGGTATCGGCGTGATCATCTTCCTTCAACAAGTCCCCGCCGCTTTTGGTTACACCGGACAATTGCCCACTAGCGCGCTACTCGCTGCGATTCATACCGTTTCCCATGCCACCAAAGATGCATTTCTACCGCTGCTTATCATCGCGGTCACTGCATCCATCATGATCCTTTTGGGCAAGTTCGCGCCGAAATTACCAGCAAGCTTTATCGCAATTCTTGTCGTATCAATTGGTGTTGCTGTACTGAAACTTCCGGTTGATCTTATCGGCGCATTACCCAATTCCCTACCGGCTCCCCACCTTCCAGATGTCACATGGGAACTGTTCACAAGCCTATTGGGGCCAGCGTTCGCAGTGGCTGCGCTGGCTGCGATTGAGTCATTACTCTCAGCTCGAGTAGCCGCCTCAATGGCAGATACTGGGCCGTATAACGCAGACCGGGAACTGATCGGCCAGGGGTTGGCGTCGATAAGCGCCGGCTTTTTTGGTGGCATGCCAGCAACGGGCGCCATCGCGCGCACTGCGGTAAATGTCCGCTCCGGTGGGCGCACACGAATGGCCTCGATTGTGCATGCCCTTGTACTACTTGGCGTTGTCTATGTAGCCGCGAGCATCGTAGCTGTCATTCCACTTGCAGCGCTCTCTGGCGTGCTCATGGTGACCGCTGCCCGCATGGTGTCATTTGAAGTGATTTCGCGCGTCCTGCGCTCCACTCGCTCTGATGCAATCGTGTTTATCATCACAGCGATCGTGACCATCAGCGTTGACCTCGTGATTGCAGTCGGCATCGGCATCGCCGTGGCGGCGTTTTTCATCCTGCGACGCATGAGCATGAACGCCGGCGTCTACCGCGAAACCTTGCCCGAACCGGCCACGCTTAACGACGAAAAGATCGGCCTTTTCCGTATCGAGGGCGCATTGTTTTTTGGTGCAGCAGAGCAACTACTGCAACAAATTCTTGATTATGACGACCTTGAAGTCGTGATCCTTCGCCTCTCCCACATCCAGATGATCGACGCCACGGGAGCACACCAACTCACGGAACTTGTCAATGCACTAGAGCGAAAAAATGTCACTGTACTAATTAAGGGCATCCAAAAAGAGCATATCCATGTGCTTGGCGTGCTGGGCGCAATCAGATCATTGAGACACGAAAACCACCTTTTCGAAAACATGCCTCTTGCGGTTGAACATGCGCGAAAACACGTTAAAATCGATAAAAGTTGATACTTTCCGGCCATTCGAAACCCGCACTGAATAGGCGATTAGGTGTTTTGGGGCAAGCTATGTAAACTTGTCCCTTGCTGTTGTCGTAAATATTCGTTATCGCCCCGTCAGCTGGCATGCTCGCGCCCCGGTCACCCGGTGCGGCGCGTCTTCTAACTGAATGTGGGCGGCTAGGAGAAAGTAAGTTATGTCGGCACATTGCCAAGTAACGGGACGTAAGCCGAGTTTCGGCAAGACGGTCTCACACTCGCACCGACGCACTTCCCGCCGTTGGAATCCCAACGTGCAGCGTCGTAAGTTCTATGTCCCTTCCGAGGGCCGTACCATCACTCTGACCGTTTCCACCAAGGGTCTTAAGGTCATCGACCGCGACGGCATCGAAGCTGTTGTTGCACAGATCCGCGCACGTGGGGAGAAGATCTAAAGATGGCACGTAATGATATCCGTCCAATTATCAAGCTGAAGTCTACTGCTGGCACTGGTTACACCTATGTCACCCGTAAGAACAAGCGCAACAATCCAGACCGCATTTCTCTTATGAAGTACGATCCGGTAGTCCGTAAGCACGTCGAATTCCGCGAGGAGCGATAATCAATGGCTAAGAAGTCAAAGATCGCCAAGAATGAGAAGCGCAAGGAAATCGTCGCCCGCTACGCGGAGCGTCGCGCTGAGCTCAAGGCTATTATCAGTAACCCAAACACCTCTGACGAGGATCGTCTGGATGCACAGTTCGAACTGAACAGCCAGCCACGTGATGCTGCTGCTATTCGCGTTCGTAACCGCGACTCACACGATGGTCGCCCACGCGGCTACCTTCGTAAGTTCGGTCTTTCCCGTGTCCGTATGCGCGAGATGGCTCACCGTGGTGAGCTTCCGGGCGTTCGTAAGTCCAGCTGGTAAGGGAGTTTTTACCAATGAAGCAGCGTAACAACGCTAAGCGCGTCCGCCTTGAGCAGACTCGCCGCCCAAAGAAGAACCCGCTGAAGGCAGCGGGCATCGAGAAGGTGGACTACAAGGACATCAACACCCTTCGTCAGTTCATCTCCGACCGCCACAAGATCCGTTCACGTCGTGTCACCGGTCTGACCCCGCAGCAGCAGCGCGAGGTTGCAACCGCCGTGAAGAACGCACGCGAAATGGCTCTCCTGCCGTTCACCAGCCGCTAAGACTGGGAATAACGTAACAGCGACTTCTTAAGAACCACCTGCACTCAAATCTTTTTGAGTGTGGGTGGTTCTTTCTATGTCACCCCTTCGGTGTATTTTTAGAAGTATTAGTAAATCGGAAGGAACTCACTCGTGCTTCACCCCTCACTGAATGAGCTTGCACAAAACGCTCCTCATGCACAGGACCTTGCCACTGTTCGCGGTGTGCTGAAGGAATCACTTGAACTGCTCGGCAATGCTTTGGACCACGGTGAAGATCCAGCAGAGCTGGCAGGATGGCTTTCCAAGATTATTACGGATGCGTTGCACTCCCCTGGCCTTGATGCTCATGTGGTGCTCACTGGCCCCGTGGGGCGTGGAGACGCACTACCGACCTCACCTGTGAGATGGCTAGCGGTCGTCGATAGCCAAGAAGATCCCAATGCGGAGATCACCGCACTGTTGACCGAAACTGGTTTCATCGCAAAACCTATTGGTGCGGCTACGCGCGCGCAGTGGGAAGCACAAGCTCGCGCTGGCGAAGACCCTGCCACATTTTTAGATGCAGGCACCTGGGTGGCAGCCATCGCGCAAGTAGATGAGCAAGCTCTGCTTCGTGATGCACTAGCCTCACGTCCACCAGCTGTGGAAACTTATGAGGGGCTGCCTTCTTTGGACATGGTGGTTAATATCCGTAAAAACCTCATGATCCCCACGGTGAAAATTGCGCGGTGGGCAGCACACAAAGCTGGATCGCTAGCGCCTACTACCGCGCAGCGTCTCATTGATGCCAGAGGTGTGCTCAGCAATGACGAAGCCGATGCTCTTACGCAAGTGTGGACTTCCGCACTGAGTTTGCAATCCAAGCGCTGGATGGATCATATCCATGACCAAGAAACCACTGCTTGGGAGCTCCCCGCGCTGCAACGCGCCACTTTTGGGGCTTCCGCCAGATTGCTTTCTGAAGTCTTAAGCTCCATTGAAGCACGCGAAATAACGACCAAATAGGAACTCTGTACAGTTACTGGCTACAATCTTTTGAGATCATTGGCCGAAAAACATAAGGAAGTAGAATTACGCTATGGCAGGAGCAGTGGGACGCCCCCGGAGATCCGCTCCGCGACGGGCAGGCAAGAACCCTCGTGAAGAGATTCTTGACGCCTCTGCTGAGCTTTTTACCCGTCAAGGCTTTGCAACTACCTCCACGCATCAAATTGCTGATGCGGTAGGAATCCGTCAGGCTTCGCTGTACTACCACTTCCCGTCCAAGACAGAAATCTTCCTTACCTTGCTGAAGTCCACAGTAGAGCCCTCCATGGTGCTTGCAGAAGACCTCAGCTCGCTTGATGCTGGACCAGAACTTCGCCTCTGGGCAATCGTTGCTTCAGAAGTACGATTGTTGCTGTCCACCAAGTGGAATGTCGGCCGCCTGTACCAACTCCCCATTGTGGGGTCTGAAGAATTCGCCGAATATCATTCACAGCGCGAAGCCCTCACCAATATCTTCCGCGGCTTAGCCACAGAGATTGTTGGCAATGACCCCCGCGCTGAGCTTCCCTTCCACATCACCATGTCGGTGATTGAGATGCGCCGCAACGACGGCCACGTTCCCAATCCACTGACGGCTGATAGCCTGCCGGACACCGCAATCATGCTTGCCGACGCCTCCCTCGCCGTTCTGGGCGCGCCACTGCCCCAAGACCGCGTAGAAAAGACCCTTGAGTTGATCAAGCAGGCTGACGAGAAATAATCATTTGCGCCTGAGAAATCAGCGGCGCATCGATCATCTGACCATCCAGTTTGAACGCACCTGGATGGTTTTTTGCTTCCTCTACTACGCGCTGCGCCCACTCCAATTGCGCAGACTCTGGCTGATATGCGCGTCGCACAGTATCCACCTGTTTTGGGTGAATACATGCTGTGCCAGCAAAGCCCATGTGTGCGGCGTCCACAGCTTCACCATAAAGTCCTGCTTCATCATGGAAATCAGCATGAATAGCATCGATAGTAAATTTTCCGTTCGCTGCCGCATGAATATGCATGAGTGCTCGTGTGAGCCGCATTGTATCCCGGTACGATCCTTCTTTGGTTTCATCCTTGAGAAATCTGGAGTGAGTGCCACCCAACAAGTGAGTTAAATCTTCTGCTCCCCAAAACATGCCTACGACTTTCGGATCAGCCGCGATCTGTGGAATATTGATCACTGCTTGTGGGGTTTCAATCATCGCAATGATATCTAGCCCATCCAGAATCTCTGGCACGCTATCTAAAACTTTGGGCACCATGACGAGTGTGAACGGAGTGGATTTCACCATCTCCACATCTGCACAGAAGTTAGGGTCACTCGGTCCGACAACACGCACGATGGTGCGCTGTGGGTCAAGACCAGACTCTCTAATATTCTTGTAGGCCAATTCCCGGTCTACATCCCCCGCTCCATCCTCAAGGTCCACAATGACCATATCGGCGCGCTGTGCAGCCTTTGGAATGATCTCTGCGCGTCCTGCAGGTGCAAAGAGAATAGCCGGTCCATAAATAAGTTCAGACATGTACTCATTCATACGCGAAAAGGCAGACCTTGTGGTCTGCCTTCGTACGTTTTTTAAAAAAGATTAGTGAGCGAAGTGTCGCGCACCAGTCAGGTACATGGTGACGCCAGCCTTGTTGGCAGCCTCAATGACCTCGTTATCGCGAATGGATCCGCCAGGCTGAACAACAGCAGTGATACCGGCTTCTGCCAAGACCTCAAAGCCATCAGCGAATGGGAAGAAAGCATCGGATGCAGCAACAGAACCAGTAGCGCGCTCTGTACCCGCACGGTCAACAGCCAAACGAGCAGAATCAACACGGTTGACCTGGCCCATGCCTACGCCAACTGTCGCGCCGTCCTTAGCCAATAGGATTGCATTGGACTTCACAGAACGAACTGCAGTCCATGCGAATTCAAGATCCTTCAACAGCTCTGGGGAAACAGCCTCGCCTGCAGCAAGGGTCCAGTTTGCGGAGTTGTCGCCTTCAGCGTGAATCAGATCGCGTTCCTGAACCAGTAGACCACCAGAGATCTCACGAGACTCAAAGCCCTTGCGCACTGGAGCTTCAGCTTCGAGAATACGAATATTCTTCTTCTGGCTCAAGATCTCTACAGCACCTTCTTCATAAGAAGGAGCAATGATAACCTCAGTGAAGATTTCTGCAACCTGGTTAGCCATCTCGATGCTAACTTCGCGGTTAGAAGCAATAACGCCACCGAATGCAGAAACAGAGTCACAAGCATGTGCTTCACGGTGTGCAGCAGCAATGGACTCATCGGACACAGCGATGCCACAAGGGTTCGCGTGCTTGATGATAGCTACACAAGGACGCTCATGATCCCAAGCGGCACGCCATGCAGCATCAGAATCGGTGTAGTTGTTGTAGCTCATTTCCTTGCCGTGGAACTGCTTAGCCTGTGCAAGACCACGAGTGTTACCAACGTACAAAGCTGCAGACTGGTGAGGGTTCTCGCCATAACGCAGGCTGCGGGACAAGGTGTTGGTGGTACCGATCCAACCTGGGAACTCAGTCTCGGAATCATCTGCAGCAAGCTGCTCGCTCATCCAGGTCGCTACGGTGACATCGTAGGTTGCAGTGTGGCGGAAAGCCTCCGCAGCCAACTTGGTGCGCTCTGCACGGGAGAATCCACCCGTGTTGAGTACTTCTTGCACATCTTCGTAACGGTTTGGAGAAACCACGACTGCAACAGATGGGTGGTTCTTAGCAGCGGCACGAACCATGGAAGGTCCTCCGATATCGATCTGCTCAACGCACGCATCGAAATCTGCACCGGAAGCAACTGTCTCCGCAAATGGGTACAGGTTCACTACAACAAGCTGGAATGGAGCAACCTCTAGCTCCTGCAGCTGGCGTAAGTGGTCTTCTTTACGGGTATCCGCCAAAATTCCTGCGTGAACCTTAGGGTGCAGTGTCTTCACACGGCCTTCAAGGCACTCAGGGAAACCGGTGAGCTCTTCAACCGGGGTAACAGGAATACCAAGCTCAGCAATCTTCGCCGCAGTGGAACCGGTGGAAACAATTTCCACATTTGCGCGGTGAAGTGCCTGGGCTAGATCCTCCAGGCCAGTCTTGTCATACACGCTAATTAGTGCGCGTTTAATTGCCTTACGATCATCGCTCATGAAGGATTAGCCTCTCCAGTTGAGTTGTACGCCACCCTGACGCGAAAATTCGACGCTGTTCAGGACTTCTACAATGAGTTTACGCTCCACCTGCTTGATTCTTTCATGCAGGCTAGATTCATCATCATTCACTTCTACTGAGACTGCTCGTTGAGCAATAATTGGCCCAGTATCCACACCAGCGTCTACAAGATGCACTGTTGACCCTGAAATTTTCACACCGTATGCCAAAGCATCTCGCACAGCGTGTGCTCCAGGGAAAGATGGCAGCAGAGCTGGGTGGGTGTTGATGATTCGGGATGGGAACCTTGAGAGGAAACCTTCGCCCAATATTTTCATGAATCCTGCAGAGACCACCAGGTCTGGATCGCTTGCTGCAACTGCATCAGCGAGCTCAATGTTCCACTGTCCCCGATCTTGGCTAAGTGGAACGATATGAGTGTTAATTCCAGCTTCAGTAGCTTTTGCAAGTGCTGGGCATTCAACATCAGAAACGACGCCCACAATTGAATAAGTACCTTGGGCTTCAATGAGTGATTGAAGGAGAGTACCTGTTCCGGAAGCAAGCACGACAATGGTGGTCGTAGAGTCAGAATTCACAAAAGACATGTTAACGGTCTTCGGCCTTGGAACCATCATTGGTTTCCTCAGGCTCAGTTATTTCTGCAGATTCTTCCTGTTCAGTTTCTTCTTCTGAAACTTCTGTACCCCCGTCTGGTTCTTCTTCCGAAACTACTTCTTCGGTTTCGATATCAGTGTCAGCATCAGTTTCTTCTTCAGCTTCTGGGGTATCTACTTCTTCCTCAATATCCTCAATATCTTCATTTTCTTGAGGTTCTTCTTCGTTATCGGCAGGTTCTTCCGGAACAACAGCCGCTGGTTCAGGCACTGGTTTCACCACAACTGGGTTGCGTAGCTTATCGATTCCGGCAACCAACAGCGCCACGATAACAACGTGCGCAAATACCAGCCCTGTAGTGGCAAGCAGGTTCAGACCGACGTAGTTATATACGCCTAAAGTTCCACCAGCAAAAACTGCCAACACAAGGAAACACAGCGCAGAAAGAGCCGCAGCCGAAACATTTACGGCAAGTCGCATGGGGTTTCTCACACACACCCACGTGGCGATGATCGCGGGAATAACCAGGAATGCCACAGCCCATGCAGGTGCTTCGCTGGGTAATGCTGCCAAGATAGGCAACGGTGGTAGCGGAACCGAATGCACACTGAAGACGCTGATAGAGGCTTCACCAAAGTACAAGGGTGCGCCCACGAGGTTGCCCATCGCGAAGATTGTCATGGTGGGAAGATACAAAAGGCTCATCACGATCAAGGCGACAGCGGAGCTCTGATCCTCGTAGCCAGACAACGTTGCGGTAAAGACGCTGTAATTGACAGCGATCAACACAAGCACGACAAGCAACGCGACTAAGGCAAAAGCGATAAGGAATCGGAAAGCTTGGGTGATGGCGTCGATAAGCCATTCTGGAGCGCCGTAGCGGCGCGCCAACGCTTGCCACAGCCGTGGCCCCATGCCTAGAAAGAGCGCGCTCAAGTGGAACAACACAATGCGCAGCAGGAGCACTACTGGCGGGACGTTGACGCTAAGGACGCTGGCGGCGTCGAAAAGCATGAATGCTGCGATGCCGGTGAGCACAAGCGGGATACCGACAATAAGCCCCGTGAGGGCGCCGAGATCTGCAATGCTGACGCGATCTTTCACAACACGGTGCACGCGTAGGGCAATGGCCCATAGGAAAATGAAGCTCGGGAGTGTCGGTAACACCGAGATCACTTCCCCGCTGCCGGAAATCGCTCCGAGATTCAGCGATAACCAGAGCTGTGCAATCGTTGCCGAAAGATTCACCATCGAAGAATTTGTGAACATTAATGAAGCAACCGCAAGGATTATCACCAACAGCAGCGCTACTGCATGTGGAATCAACACGGTTGGAAGGAAGCGCAGCAAACGGGATTGCTGAACTTCTTTCTTCGGCGTTTGCGCAGGTTCCTGCGGTTTTGGCCGGCGACGTCGGATTTGCCCGGGTCGTGTCTGCGAACTATTTTTCTTGCTCATCAATAAACAACTGTGCCACTAATTGCGACACTTTTGTCGATGGCACGTCGAAGACCTAACGCTTAGAGCAAAGTGTTACTTTTTGCACACTTAGCTAAAAAGTTATCAAATTTTGGCTTTTCGCTTGCCCGATCGAGATTATCCGGCTAGTGTTACTTCCGGTAGATAACAAGATGGTCACAATTAAACTTCGATAGCGTAATGTAGCTGCTTCGAAAAGTGATGTGGCAAAAATTGGAAGCAGGCGAAATTGCAGAAGCACACTCGGGGTGGCAAGCACCGCAAGCAGACTACCTCCCCAGTAACTAAGGGTGGTGTCGCTTTCGTTGCCGTAGCTACTGGAGCAGTGTCTACCGCAGGCGCAGGTGGAGCAGTTGCCGCACAGGCTTCCAATCAGCCAGTTGAGGTTGATTACGAACTTACCGCAAATGCAGCCACTGACTTGATCACTGGAAGCTCTGCCCCGCAGATTCTTTCCATCGCTGAATTCAAGCCAGTTGTGAACCTGGGCGATCAGATCGCCAAGACCATTCAGTATAATGCTGATCGCATTCAGGCTGATTTGGACGCACGTGGACCATCTATCGTTCGCCCTGCTGAGGGCTCTTACACTTCCGGTTTCGGCGCCCGTTGGGGCACCAACCACAACGGTGTAGATATCGCTAATGCAATTGGCACCCCGATCCTTGCAGCCATGGATGGCACCGTTATTGATGCGGGTCCCGCTTCCGGCTTTGGAAACTGGGTACGCCTGCAGCATGCAGACGGCACCATCACTGTTTACGGACACATGGAAACCGTTGAGGTTGCAGTGGGTCAGATCGTCAAGGCTGGCGAACGCATTGCAGGTATGGGAAACCGTGGCTTCTCCACCGGCTCCCACCTTCACTTTGAGGTTTACCCAGCTGGCGGCGGAGCTGTTGACCCAGCACCTTGGCTTGCAGAACGTGGCATCACTCTTTAAGTAATTCTTTTTTGGGCGACCTTCAGGGGTCGCCCTCTTGCGGTTTAGTTACATACCCAGTATGTTACTGGGTAATGAACTCCTAATTAAGGGGAACCATGTCCATAAAACACGCACTCCTCGTACTCATGCTGGATGAACCGAGCTCGGCAAGCCAGCTGCAAACCAAGTTCGAAGAAACCATAGGAATTTGGCAGCTCAACATCGGCCAAGTCACCCAAACCATCCAACGCCTGCAACGCGATGGTCTCGTCGAAACCGCAGGCACCGCCATCAGTTCCAACGGCCGCACAGTAGACACCTTCCAACTCACTCCGGCCGGACGCGAAGAAATAACCACGTGGTTTAACAGCCCCGTCACCATCACACTGTCCGAACGCGATGAGCTGGTTACCAAAATAGCCATCGCAGAGGCCCGCGGCATCGATGTAATCCCCCTCCTCGATACCCAACGCAACACCGTCATGGCTGAGCTACGCACGCTCAACAAATCCAGCCGTGACCTCCCCCAAAACCGAAACACTCAGCGATTACTCGTAGAAAAGCGAATTTTTGAACTAGAAGCCCAAGCCCGCTGGCTCGACCGAATCGAAGCATTGGACAAATAATATGACACACTCGCCCCTCCCCCTCGAACTCCACAATATCTCCTGCGCATTCGGTGAAGGAGCACGTCGCGTCGCCGCTCTAAACGATGTCTCCCTCGCCATCAAACCCGGCGAACTCGTCGCTATCATGGGACCATCCGGCTCCGGAAAATCCACCTTACTCAACGTCGCCGGACTCCTGCAGCGTCCCAGTTCTGGCAGAGTGCTTATCGACGGCGCCAACGCCTCAGATCTCAACCCCAAGCGCGCGGCCCAAACACGACGCCGCCACATCGGCGTAGTCTTCCAAAACTACAACCTCATCCCCACCCTCACCGTGGGTGAGAATGTTGGTTTACCCCTAGAGCTAGACGGCAAAACAGACCACCAAGCCATCTCCATCGCCCTAGCCGAAGTTGGTCTCGAAGACTTCGAAGACCGCTTCCCCGAAGAAATCTCCGGTGGCCAAGCCCAGCGAGTAGCCATAGCCCGCGCACTCATCGGGCCCCGAAAAATCTTGCTTGCCGACGAACCCACCGGCGCCCTCGACACCTCCACGGGTGATGCGGTACTCCGCGTACTACGCCAAAGAATCGATACCGGCGCTGCTGGCCTCCTTGTTACCCACGAACCACGCTTCGCCGCCTGGGCCGACCGCACTATCATGCTGAGAGACGGTGAAATCCAATGATCACACTGCTTGCAGCAACCCGCCCTACCCGGCGCGATGCTATTCAACGCCCTGGTCGTTCCTTAGCTGCCATCTTATTGGTGGCTGTACCGATGTTTTTGGTGAGTTTCTTCCTCACTGAGAATGAGTCACGTAGTAACGCGTCCTATTCTCCAACTGCTCCAATCCAAGCGCACTATTCAGGAGAAAATGCCTACGAGCTGCTGGAAGAAACTCTGCATGAAGGTATTCACGCTGAGCTCACAGTAATTGGTATTACAGATATTTCTCATGGTGCTAAGACAGCACATACTTTTGTTATGCAATCTCCCCGTGCTCAACAAGTGGCAGTACCGCGCGCAGTGTTATCTGAACTGAATGCAGATATCGGTGACACTATTTTCATTCAGGGCATACCTGTGCAGATTCAAGCATTGTCTCCTTCAGACATCATGCTGCCTGAAGGAACACTATTTGACCCAGAAAATTTTAGTGAAGATGACACATTCTTCGGCACGTGGACATTTTCTGGACCGCGTGAATTCACTGAACAAGATGCCAAAGATTTAGAGGCTGTGGGTTTTGAAGTCTATGGCTTCGACACCGGTTCCTCCGCATTTACACTGAGTGCAGTTCCGGGGTATTTGATGGGCATTCTCTCGCTGACCATCCTGGCGGTTGTGGCCTTGATGTTGATCTCACCGGTGTTCACCATCGCAGCTTCACGACAAACCAGGAACTTTGCGCTACTAGCTTCACAAGGCGCAACACCGCGGCATATTCGGTGGGCAGTATTAGTCTACGGAGCTTTTGCAGGGCTGATCGGTGCAGCTCTTGGCTTCGTGCTGGGGCTCATCAGCATAATTAGCTGGTGGACATATTCTTATCCGGAGTTCCCACTCGTTGTTCCATGGATAACCCTTGCCAGTTTTTGGGTAATGGCTGTTCTTGCCTCCACAGCGGCAGCATTCTTACCTGCAATATTTGCGAGTAGATCCAGCATCATCAATGGCATTCACGGAGGTGTCTCAGATAAAATTATTCGCTGGACCCCCTTGATGCTCATCGGTCCGATAGTGCTCATCTTAGCTGTGGTGGCAGCTTTCCTGGCGGGTGATGGAGAGTGGGGAGACGTCGTAAAGCAATTATGTTTCCTGGTTGCTGTTCTTGCCCTGACACCCTCCGTACCTGCGGTGTTGTGGGCGCTTGGGCGCCTGCCAGGCTTAATATTTAAGCTCGCAACGCGCGATATGCTGCGCCGCTCAATGCACTCAGTTCCAGCAATTGGTGCCCTGGCTGCCGTCATCATGCTTGGTACTTTCATTCAAACAACAGACCAGGCGAAACGAATCAGCAATCAAGAAGCCTACGCATCGGTATATTCTGAAGCTGTATTTGTTCGTAGTGATACTCAGATACCAGGGTTGATGGGGCAGAAAATTGATGTTATGGGTAGCAAAACACTTGATCTGTACCTAATGGATGAAAACTACCATCTAGAACAAACTGCACCACCACTAACATCACTTTTCGAAGCAAAAACTATCATCGCAACGCCTGAAATTTTAGAGATGTTTGAAATAACCGAAGAAGCTGATATTTATGCCCCTTCGTCCTATACTCCAGGGCTGCGCGAGTATATGACATATCCAGACAACAACACCCACAGGATTGACACCGTCACGGTACTTCCTGCCTTATACCCCCATTTTCTCCTCAGCCCGGAAACATTTACGGCACTAGGCGGGGACGAAGAATTTCTCGGAACAATCGTGCTTCCTGATGAGCTAGATGAAAAAACTATTCAGAAAATTAAGCAATCTGAAGATGCAGAGCTGAGCCCATTCAGGAGCGACAATCCGCTTCCGCCTTACGGCTCCATGCTCGTTGTGGTGACAATCGTGGTGGTTGCTCTCGTGCTGATGCTATCCAACCGGAGACGCCAACATGCCACCCTGCATGCGATCGGTGCAGCACCACGAACAATCCGCAAAGTCAACGCACTCAATGCGGCGCTGCTTGCCCTCGTCGGAGGAATCATGGGCATTGTTTCCGGATGGATCGCAGTACTATTCTCCGGCACAACAGATGAGATTGTTGATGGAACAATCTTGAAATACGGCACGCTTGAACACATGATGCTGCCCTGGACCACACTGGTGGGACTACTCATAGTTGCCCCACTAGTGTGCGCGGTGATTGGGGCTATAGCTTCTCCATTGGAACGCCACCAAGAAGCATCAGCCTAACCTTGCCGGAGGAACCAAAGTCGATGGTGACAGTGGCGCGAGGGCCGCTGCCATCCGAAGACAACACCGTGCCCAGCCCGTACTTATCGTGATTGACGCGGTCTCCCACCGAAAGCTCCAGCTGTTTATTGTTACTGCGAGTTTTGGTTGGGAGGGTTCGGGAAGTAGGTCGAGGAGCCCATGCAGAAGACATCTGTGGTTCCTCGCGACGCCACTCAATGAGCTCTTGCGGCACTTCCTGAAGGAACCGTGACGGCGGGTTGGTTACCGGGTTGCCCCAAGAACTACGCAGCATCGCCCGAGTCATGTAGAGACGCTTCCTCGCACGAGTAATGCCAACGTAGGCCAGACGGCGTTCCTCTGCGAGTTGCTGTGTGTCTCCCAAAGAACGCAGATGCGGGAACTGTCCATCTTCCCAACCGGTTAAGAACACCACAGGAAATTCCAGTCCCTTTGCGGTGTGCAAGGTCATGAGAGTAACCACACCGTTTTCGGAATCTGGGATCTGATCTGCATCGGCAACAAGCGACACACGCTCCAAGAATGCCTGCAAACTTCCTGGCTGCGCTTCACCTTCTGCGATCTCCTCCACCATGCGGTTAGCTGCATCGGAAGAAAACTCACGGGCCACAGACACGAGCTCGTTCAAGTTATCCAAGCGTGCACCATCTTGAGGATCATTGGAAGCTTCCAGTTCTTCCTTATAGCCGGTGATATCCAGAATGCGGCTGATCACTTGGCCGATATCAAGAAGACCTGTGACCTCGTTGATCATGGTAGGAACTTCGTGGCGGAGGGCGTCGAAAAGCTCATTGAACTTGAGCACCGCGTTCTTGCCGCGCGTGCCCAGCAGGTCCACTTTGCCGGCGCCGGCGTCGATAAGCGCCTGCCCGAAGCTGATTTGCTGGTTCTCGCTGTGCAACGCGATGAAACCCTGTGCGCGATCGCCGATACCGCGCTTTGGGGTATTGATAATACGGCGAAGGTTGACCGTATCATCCGGGTTTTCCAACACACGCAGATAAGCGATGATATCGCGAATTTCTTTGCGCTCATAGAACTTCGTGCCGCCGACCACTTTATAAGGCACACCAGTACGCATGAAGACATCTTCCAGAGCACGCGAAGCATTATTCGTACGATACATAATCGCAATCTCTGAATAATTCATGCCGTGATCAACAAGAGTATCGATTTCGCTCGCAATAAAACGAGCCTCATCGTGCTCATTGTCCGCGACATAACCAATGATCTGCTCGCCCTCACCCAACGCAGTCCACAAATTCTTCGGACGACGATTCTCATTCTGCGAAATCACCGCATTAGCTGCAGACAAAATGGTCTGAGTGGAACGATAATTCTGCTCCAACAAAATAGTGCGCGCATTAGAGAAATCACGCTCAAACTCTTCAATATTGCGGATCGTCGCGCCACGGAAAGCGTAAATCGACTGATCTGAATCACCCACAACACACAACTCTGCAGGATCTTGCTCAGGTGTTCCGACCAAAGTAGAAATAAGCTCATACTGAGCATGGTTCGTGTCCTGATACTCATCAATCAACACGTGGCGGAAACGCCTGCGGTAATACTCCGCAACAGGAGGATGCTCCCGGAAAATCCGAACAGTCTCCCCAATAAGATCATCAAAATCAACCGCATTAGCCCGACGCAGCCTGCTCTGATACTCCACAAACGCCCTGGCGATAACAGTCTCATAAGGATTATGCGTACGCTCCGCCTCCGCGAGAGCTTCCTGCGGAGTAACAAGCTCATTTTTCAAATTAGAAATAGACCCCAACAACGTACGCGCAGAGAACTTCTTAATATCTAAATCCAGATCCTTCGCAATCATCGTGAGCAAACGCCTGGAATCATCAGAATCATAAATGGTGAAGTTCGTATTCAGCCCCTTCACCAACTGCGCCTGCTGACGCAAAATACGCACACACACCGAGTGGAACGTAGCCACCCACATGCGCTCCGCCACAGGACCAACCAACTGACTCACACGCTCACGCATCTCCGCGGCAGCCTTATTGGTAAAAGTAATAGCCAAAACCTGCTGCGGATGCACACCACGAAAACGCATCAAATAAGCAATACGCCTGGTCAACACAGCGGTCTTGCCTGAACCAGCACCGGCAACAATCAACAACGGAGAACCAATATGCTCAACCGCAGCCCGCTGCTGCTCATTAAGACCATTGGTGAACTCATTGGTGGCTAGATCTGAGGTGGAATTGTGGGTTAAATCTGGGGAACTTGGGGTAAAAGGAGAAGTATTCATTACCCCACTAACCTACTAGGTGGGGCGGACACACATAGTGCCAAGCTCCGCATGGCAGAATAGATACATGACTAATGCAGGTGACAGCTTCGAGATCAGGATGCCTTCAGGCACGGATGACCCTTTGTCCGATGCGGAGATCCAAAAGTATCGCGAGGAGATCAACCGCCTAGACCGTGAAATCATCGACGCCATCAAGCGCCGCACGAAGATTTCACAAACCATCGGAAAAACACGCATGAGCTCAGGTGGAACACGTCTGGTGCATACTCGCGAAGTAGCAATTATCAACCAGTTCCGCGAAGAAATCGGCGAAGAAGGCCCTGCGTTGGCCGGCATTCTTCTCCGCATGGGCCGAGGAAAACTCGGTTAAGTTATCCACAGGTAAAAATAAATTCACCTACCCTGACCAGGGCGTTTAGTTTTGGTCAGGGTTTTCCCATTGCGGTGGCTAAGTTATCCACAGATGTGAGAGTGGGTTGATTTCCTAACTCAGGAATTGCGGATAAGTTTCAGGGCAGAATCCCTGATTGGAGGTGCCCATGTTCAGCAATTTTTTCGCAGTCAACAACCCGAATAGTCCGTTAGCCGTCCAAAAAACTAAGCTTCGACAGCTGGAGCATCACTTCTGGCACACACACCTTCCCAAAGACGACGATGATCATTCGAGCCATATTTCTGCTTTGGCTATCGCCACAGGTTTGAGCAAAGCGCAGGTTTCTCGGATCTCCATCGCCTTTGCAACCCTCGCAGATCTCCCGCTTCTAAGCGCACTGCAGCACAGTCTGCATCACCTCGATCTCTCCCGTCTCATCACCATCAGCAACGAGATCGCAGGCATCAACCCAGATCATCTCGAAGACGCCGACGGACTCCTCACCGAATATCTCACGGCCACCAGCCCCAATCAGGTCCTGCCAAGCCCAGCATCCATTGGACGCAAGATTAAAGAGATCAGAGACCTGCTTGACGACGCCCGAGCTACCGGTTCCAGGGGCTCCCAAGATGACTCCAGCTTTGGGGTGTCTTTCAACCCTGATGGCACAGCCGAAATCGGTGCCTCTGTCGATGCAGTAGACGGACACATCATCAACGACGCAGTGACCCAACACGCGAAGAAAAATGACCTCACCTACGGCGAAGCGTTCAGTGACATCATGCGCAACAACATCCAAGTCAAAGTCATCCTCAACCTCTATTCCGCCAAAGACCTCGCTAATGCTCCAGTATGGGCCAGCGGAATCGGCTGGTTGGATGCAAAAACAGGTTCCTTCTGGTCAAAAAAAGCCACAACAGAACAAGACATGGATGAGGCAGTAAAAATCAACACGCAGAAACACGATCCACCGCATCCCCTTCGTACCGCCCTCATTGGTCGCGACGGCACCTGCCGATTCCCAGGCTGTTCTGTCCCTGCGCTAAAAACTCAAGCCGACCACCGCATCCCCTACGAAGAAGGCGGAATAACCTGCCTCGGAGGACTCGGATGTCTCTGCCAACACCACCACAACATGAAAACAGATGGCAGGGTCACTTATCTTCTCGATCCATTCTCCGGAATCATCGTGTGGCTCATGGGAGATGGAACATGGGCAGTCTCAGAACCCTCGGGTCCGCTCACACCCAAAAATGCAAGATGGGCGCAAACAGTGGCGCAGCATCGTGCGCGCCACCATAAGCGTTGGACTAAAGAGGAAGCGAAATAAACTTCGTCTCCAAGAACTCTTCAATACCTTGGAATCCACCTTCTCGCCCAAGGCCAGATTCTTTCACTCCGCCAAAAGGCGCCGCCGGGTCAGATAATGCACCCTTGTTGATAGCAACCATGCCTGCTTCGATTGCTTCAGCAGTGGATAGCGCTCGAGTGAGATTTTCCGAGAATACATAAGCAGCCAATCCGAATGGGGTGTCATTGGCCATCCGGATAGCTTCTTCATCCGTATCAAAAGTCGTCACGGCGATGACAGGTCCGAAGATTTCACTAGAAGCAATAGCTGCTTCTGCCGGGATATCGGATAGCACAGATGGTGGATAGTAGAACCCCGGCTCAAGGCCTTCGGGAAGTTCACCGAAGTGTTTCGTGGCGCCCTTTGCTACGGCATCTGAGACAAGAGTGTTCACAATCTCGAGCTGATCTTCACCAGAAAGTGGTCCTACTGTCACGCCTTCTTCAGTGGCATTTCCGATTGTGAATTCTTTGAGCTTCTCCACACATCCGGCGATGAACTCATCTTTGATTGAAGAATGCACCAAGAATCGATTCGCTGCGATACATACTTGTCCGGCTCCACGCATTTTGGCTGTCACCATGGCATCGATGGCTGTGGGAAGATCCGCATCTTCCAACACAATATAAGGTGCGTTTCCACCAAGTTCCAGGCTGGTTTTGAGTGAGTGTCCCGCCGCTTGAGCTGCCAGAGCTTGTCCGACTTCGGTGGATCCAGTGAATGTAAATTTACGGAGGCGAGGATCATCAAGAAGTGCAGAAATCCTCGAAGACTTCGCCGTTGGAAGTACTGCGAGAACTCCTTCAGGTAGGCCCGCTTCTTGAAGAATCTTCGCTAAGTACAACATGGTCAGCGGAGTCTTCGACGCTGGTTTCACAATAATGGTGCAGCCGGCTGCTAATGCTGGAGCAATTTTTCGGGCGCCCATTGCGAGTGGGAAATTCCAGGGAGTAATAGCCAAGCTGGGGCCAACGGGCTGTTTGATTTCGATGGTGCGGGCGTTGCCTGCAGGGTTGTGTCGGTAATCGCCTCGGATGCGAACAGCTTCTTCGGAAAACCAACGGAAGAATTCCGCGCCATAGGTGACTTCTGCTCGTGAGTCCGGGAGCGCACGGCCCAGTTCTGCGGACATGAGGAGGGTGAGATGAGGGGTGGCGTCGATAAGCAGCTCGAACGCCCTGCGTAGGATCTCCCCGCGCTCGCGTGCCGGCGTGGCTGCCCACGCAGCTTGGGTGCCGACGCTTAAATTTAGCGCTTCTGCAGCGTCTTCTTCGCTTGCCGACGCCACTTTCGCGAGCACACTTCCATCGGAAGGGTTGATCACGTCGAAGGTTTCTTCCCGATCGTGGAATTGGCCTCCGAAGAAGATTCCCTTCGGAACCGATGCAATAAATTCACGTAAATCTGTCATGTTTCCCACTATGCCCCTACTTCGGTGCACTTGGCCACAAAAGCAGGCTAACCTGAAGATGTTATTTAACGACACTGAAGGAGTTTTCATGGCGGACATTTCGACTACCCAGGCTTGGCAAGACCTGACCGATCATTATTCAAACTTCAAATCCACAACCCTGCGTGACTTGTTTAAAGACACCAACCGCGCGCAGCAACTCACTTTCTCCGCTGCGGGTCTGCGCGTCGATCTGTCAAAGAATTTGCTTGACGACGCCACCCTCCAGCGCCTCCTCGCCCTCACCGAAGAATCTGGGTTACGCGAGCGTATCGACGCCATGTTTGCTGGCGAGCACCTCAATAACACTGAGGATCGCGCCGTCCTGCACACCGCTCTGCGTTTGCCTGCCGAGGGTCATTTGGAAGTAGACGGCCAAGACATTGCAGCGGATGTCCACGAAGTCCTGGGGCGCATGCGAGATTTTGCCACTGCCCTGCGCTCTGGCAACTGGTTGGGTCATACTGGCCGCACCATTAAGAAAATCGTCAACATTGGCATCGGTGGCTCTGATCTTGGTCCAGCTATGGCAACGAAGGCTCTTCGTGCATACGCTACCGCTGGTATTACTGCTGAATTCGTCTCCAATGTTGATCCAGCAGATCTCGTTTCTGTGTTGGAAAACCTTGATGCAGAATCCACCTTGTTCGTGATTGCTTCGAAGACTTTCACCACCCAAGAGACTTTGTCCAATGCTCATGCTGCTCGTACGTGGTTGGTAGAAAAGCTGGGTGAAGAAGCTGTCTCAAAGCACTTCGTCGCTGTGTCTACCAATGCGGAAAAGGTCGCAGAATTCGGCATTGACACCTCGAACATGTTCGGCTTCTGGGATTGGGTCGGTGGCCGTTATTCCGTTGATTCCGCAGTGGGACTTTCCCTCATGGCAGTGATCGGTCCACGTGACTTTATGCGCTTCCTCGGTGGTTTCCACGCAATGGATGAACACTTCCGCACCGCAAAGTTCGAAGAAAACGTTCCTGTTCTCATGGCGCTGCTCGGTGTCTGGTATTCCGATTTCTACGGTGCAGAAACCCACGCAGTACTTCCATATTCCGAAGATCTCAGCCGTTTCGCTGCTTACCTGCAGCAGCTGACCATGGAATCCAATGGCAAGTCTGTGCACCGTGATGGTTCCCCTGTTTCCACTGGTACCGGCGAAATCTACTGGGGTGAACCTGGTACCAACGGTCAACACGCGTTTTTCCAGCTGATCCACCAGGGCACTCGCCTCGTTCCTGCAGACTTCATCGGTTTTGCACGTCCAAAGCAGGATCTCCCTGCCGGCGAACGCACCATGCATGATCTTCTGATGAGTAACTTCTTCGCACAAACCAAGGTGCTTGCTTTTGGTAAGAATGCTGAAGAAATCGCTGCAGAAGATGTTGCGCCTGAATTGGTAAACCACAAGGTCATGCCAGGAAACCGTCCAACTACCACCATTTTGGCTGAGGAACTCACCCCTTCAATTCTCGGAGCCTTGATCGCTTTGTACGAACACATCGTGATGGTTCAGGGTGTCATTTGGGATATCAACTCTTTTGACCAGTGGGGCGTTGAGCTAGGCAAACAACAGGCCACTGATCTGGTTCCTGCTGTCTCTGGTGAAGTCCCTGTTGCTTCCGGAGATTCTTCGACTGATGAGTTGATTAAGTGGTACCGCGAAAATAGGTAATACATAGCTCTATATGATTGGGGCGTGAAACATCCTCGCCTTATAGCACTGACTGCTATTATTCTGACCTCCTTCAATCTGCGCACAGCCATTACAGCTTTGGCTCCGCTGGTATCCGAGATCCAGGATGACTTGGGAGTCAGTGCTTCTTTCATTGGCTTGCTGGGCATGATCCCCACCGCCATGTTTGCAATAGCAGCTTTTACGCTGCCCACACTTAAACGTAAATTCAGCACTTCCCAGTTGCTGATGTTCGCCATGCTGCTCACTGCTGCCGGGCAGATTCTTCGAGTGGTTGGGCCGACACTGTTCTTGCCGATTGGTTCTATTTTCGCGTTGTTCGCCATTGGCATCACCAATGCTTTGATGCCTCTCGCAGTCCGAGAATACTTCCCGAGGCATTTGGCAGGGATGTCGACAACTTATTTGGTATCTTCCCAAATGGTTCAGGCTATTTCACCAATGTTGGCTGTGCCGATTTCTCAGTGGGCTGCGCATATGGGATTAACTGGGTGGCGCGTATCGCTTGGTACATGGGCACTTTTAGGTCTGGCTGCAGCTATTGCGTGGATTCCGCTCTTTAGTAAGCAGGGTGCCCGAGTAGCCTCACCGACTGTTCAGATCTCTTTACCTGTATGGAAGACTTCCGTCGGCGTTGGTTTGGGATTAATGTTCGGTTTTTCTTCCTTTGCCACGTATATCCTCATGGGTTTCATGCCACAAATGGTGGGTGATGCTCAGTTCGGAGCGGTGCTGTTAGGCTGGTGGTCAATCCTGGGCTTGCCACTTAATATTTTAGGACCGTGGCTGGTTGCACGTTTCCAAAATTGTTTCCCAATGGTTGTCATCGCAGGCATCGTATTCTTCATTGGTAACGCTGGGCTCTGTGTGGCTCCAGGTGCGGCACCTTGGTTATGGGCAACGATGTCAGGGCTTGGGCCACTGGCTTTCCCGATGGCCTTGACCTTGATTAATATTCGGGCTCAAACCAGTGAAGGTGCTGCTGCACTGAGCTCTTTTGGCCAAGGTTTGGGTTATACCATTGCGTGTTTTGGGCCACTATTAACAGGTTTTATTGTGGATGAAACTGGAAGTTTCCGCAGTATATCTATACTTTTCGCAATAGCAACACTCTTTGTGATTGGCGGTGGCTACTTTGCTACGCGGCCGGTGTACGTCGAAAAGCTTTTGCGTAGCTAGGATGGTCGCATGCAGCAAAAACCCCTTCTCTGGAGTGCTGATGCCATCAGCATTATTGCAATCTTGCTCTTTCTATCGGCGCTTGCGATAGCAAATTGGGTTTTTCATATCGAATGGGCCTGGGCGTTATTCGTATTGTTCCCGATGATTATGCGGGCAGCGGTTGCTCAAGTTGAGCAGGTGCGCCGATGATCATGAATTGGATCATCTCTATGATGGAAGCGCTCGGGGCTTTCGGCGTGGGTGTTGCCGTATTTTTGGAAAACGTCTTCCCACCAATTCCCAGCGAAGTGGTACTCCCCCTCGCGGGTTTCACCACTACACAGGGTGATCTCAATGTGTGGGCGGCGCTTATTTGCTCGGTGATCGGTTCGGTCACGGGTGCTTATTTACTTTATGGGCTGGGGCGCGTCATCGGTGCTGCCAGATTGCGGCAGATCGCCGACAAGATGTGGCTTGTCGACGCCTCCGATGTAGACAAATCCCTAGCTTGGTTTGATAAATATGGTAAGTATTCCGTGTTTTTCGGGCGGTTGGTTCCAGGTGTCCGAAGTCTTATTTCGATCCCTGCGGGTGTCGATAAGATGAATCCCCTGCTCTTCGGAGCTCTCACCGCAGTGGGCAGCACAATTTGGAACTCAATCCTCATCTGGTCCGGCGTAATGCTGGGCGCAGAATGGGAGACCGTGTCACTGTGGTTTGAACGCTATTCCACAGTGATTTACGCGGTCATCGCCTTGATTTTGGCTTATGTTCTGTTCTTTTTGATTCGTCGTCGAATTAGAACTTAACCATCGGTTCATAGCCATAAGGGATATTGTTGCTATCCACGATTTCTTTTCCAAACGGGAAGCACGTCACGGGAATCATGCGGACGTTGGCGATAGCAAGTGGAATTCCAATGATGGTAATTGCTTGAGCTGCTGCAGTAGTGATGTGTCCAATGGCTAGCCACAATCCGGCGATTACGAACCATACTGCGTTATTAAAGGTGGAAAATCCTCCGGTTTTCGGGGTGCGGACAACTGTTCTTCCGAAAGGCCACAGGGCGTAATTAGCCATCCGGAAACTGGCGATACCTGCAGGAATTGTGATGATGAAAATGCAGGCAATAATACCGAAGAATACGTATCCCAGCGCTAGCCAAATCCCACCGAAAAATAACCAAATTAGATTGAGTAGAAGTCTCATAGTTTAAGAGCTTAGTGGCTGGCAGGAAGGGCACCACCAGATGATTCGCTCACCCAGCTCAGCTTTGACAATTGTGGTCCGACACCTGCGACAGGGCTTGTGGTTACGTCCAAAAACATAGGTGGATTCCCCTGCTCTACGTACTCCGGTAGTAACTCGGATGGGAGAATTGCGATTTTCCCACATGAGTCTTCGAGTAATCTTCAGGGCCTTTTCAAGGTCGACAGCGGCTACTGGCGTGGCCGGATGAACACCCAATAGGAAGCAAATTTCAGCTCGGTATTCATTTCCCACTCCCGCGAGGTTGGATTGATCTAACAGTGCCTCTCCGATGCTTCGTGAAGGCTGCGCAGCAATATTGTTCCGAGCTGTATCAATATCAAATTGTTCGGCTAAAACATCGGGGCCGAGGTGGGCAATTTCTTCCAGGTAATTCGCTGCGGGAAATACTCTCACGAAGCCGAGGGAATGCCCCACCACTTCGATATTTTCCGATAGCACCAACACCACGCGTGCGGTGTGACCTGGTTTTCTCCAGCGGTCACCTTTGCGGTGGACTGCCCATGTCCCTTCCATTTTGAGGTGGGTGTGCAGGATTTCTTCACCGAATTGCATAAAGAGGTGTTTTCCATAGGGCCATACTCTGTGTACGGTTTGGCCAGTGAAATCATAAAGTGCCACAGATGGCACACGTAATGAAGTTTCCAGCACTTCTCTTCCCCGCATGAACTGGAGTCTGCGGGAGAGCTGGAATACGGAATCACCTTCTGGCATAGCTCTAGATTAACGCCGACCAAAGCCACCACGAAATGGCCTGGTGGGAATATCTGGGGTTGAGGTTTCGCGTGTTATTGGTGGTTTGAATCGCATTCCCTTCGGAGTGATAGTGGCGCCGTGTTTGCGGAATTCTTCAAGTAGCGGGGAGTCGAAAACGCTTTCTCCGTTGATTTTCTCCACTGTGAGACGGTCGTAGGTGGTCAGTGCTGTGACGATCCGAGGGATGTCGTGGAATACGGTGAGGGTGCGCCCGCCGCGGGTGAGGTGAGCGAGGAGGAGGCCGTCGCAAAGCACGACCATGGCTCCTGCCGCTCTGCTGGGCCCCTGCGCTGGCCAGGGAAGCGCTGCGCCGTAGGGGTTGGCGGGGTCGGCTGCGGCGAGCAGGAAGATTTCTGGGTCGGTGTCACCTGAGGGCCAGCCTTCGACGTCTGGTGAGTCGTCGTGTCCACGCAGGCGGTCGATAATCGCAGGCGTGGAGAATTGCGCGGCGCCGAGGCCGTCGATGAAGTAGCCACGCATCGCTTTGCCGCCTTCTTCGAAGCCGGAGAGGACTTTGTAGGCAAGCGCGAAACCACCGACGATGTATTCGGCGACCACGCTGCCTCGGGTCAGGACGCCGTAGCGATCCAGCCAGGCCTCGCCGTGTGCGACTGAGCGGCTGGTGGCATCGGCGGGTTGCACAGATAGCGTCCACCGTCCGCGCATATCAGGTGGCACATCGCTGCTGAAGCTGGTGCGGGTGCGCAGCCTAGATCTTGCTGGTCGACGTTTCGCTCGATGCGCGGTGGTTCCTGAGGCCAAACGCGCGCGGATCGGCGCGAAACTATCAGGGCTGACCAACCCGGCTTCCACCAAACCCCACATCGCTTCTTGCAGCTGAGCTGCGGTATAGCCAAAATTCTCTGCGAGAATATCGGAAAAGAGATAGGCGCCACCCGCCCGCAATTGTTCCAGCACCGCGTCCTGCAACGGGCTCATGCTTGTCGACGCCTCCCCCACCAACTGCGCCGCATAATCTACGGGCAGCAGACTAATCCACGGATCGCGACTTCCAGCTTGGCCAGCACCCACGATGAGGACTTCACCATTAGCGGTCAGTTCATCCAAATGGAGTGGTGAATAATCAACCCGGCGCGGCAACACGAGGTCTTCCCATGCACTGGCGGGGAGTCGCACGCCGGCGAGTTGTTCAATGACAGCGTAGGTGCCATCCACTCCGCGCTGTTTGGGCGCGGAACCAACTGGCGCGATTTGTTGCCAGTCCATGAGGAAGCGTGCATAGGCGGATTGGGATACTGGGCGTGTTTGTTTTCTGGCGGCGGCTAAGCTGCGGCGTCGAATGATGGAGAGTACGTCGGTGGCGCAGTATTCCTGAGCGTCGATTCCTTGGCGGTAGCGTCCTTCAGTTACTGGTGCGCTCTGTAGTGCAGTGAGCGCTGTGGAGATGCCCAGGCCGAAGGCTTCGGCTAGTTCAACAGCGGTGAAGGGGCCTCTCGTGCGTACCCATCTGTTGACTAATTGTTCTAATGCATCCGTGATTGTTTCGACTTGTGCCGGTACTCCCGGCGGTACTGGTACGCCCAGTGCGTCACGCAGCAGCGGTGCATCAAGTGTTTGGGCGATATGTTCATATCCATTGATACGCACCCGCATGGCGCGATCTCCCAGATCGGGGTTCTCAAAGGTGATGTGCTGGCCGAGTTCCTCCAATGGAATCGGGCCGAGGATGCGCAAAGAGTCAGCTAATTCTTCGTTGTTTCTGGCTGCGCGATCTCCTTGTCGGCGTAATTGTTCATGCACTTCTGCGATGATGTCGGGATCTAGGAGCTGGCGGAGTTCAACTTCTCCCAGCAGTTTGGCTAGCAGTGTGGGATCTAGGGCCAGTGCTGCAGCGCGTTTTTCAGCGAGTGGGCTATCGCCTTCGTACATGAATGCGCCGGTGTAGTTAAACAGCAGTGCGGAGGCAAAAGGGCTGGGTTGTTGGGTGGTGACTTCTGCGATCCGCACTTTTCTTAAGTGAAGATCTTCAATCACTGATTTAAGCGCGGGAAGATCATAAACGTCTTGGAGGCATTCGCGCACGGTTTCCAAGATGATGGGGAAGCTGGGATATTTCCGTGCGACATCTAGTAATTGTGCTGCGCGTTGTCGTTGTTGCCACAGTGGTGCGCGTTTACCTGGGTTGCGCCGTGGCAAGAGTAATGCACGTGCCGCGCACTCGCGGAAGCGACTGGCAAATAATGCAGAATTGCCCACTTGTTGTGTCACGATCGTGTCGATTTCTTCCGCGTCGAATATGAACAGCGCTGCGCTTGGATCTTCATCGCCTTCCGGTAACCGCAGCACAATGCCATCATCGCCAGCTACGGCTTGTGCATCCATGCCGGTTTCTTCAGCGATTTTCGCACCAACGGCTAATGCCCAGGCAGCATTTACTCCGCGCCCAAATGGGGTGTGCAGCACAATACGCCAATCACCCAGCTCATCTTTGAAGCGTTCTAGCACCAATGTTTTCTCATCGGGAAGCACTCCGGTGGCTTCTTCTTGTTCTGTCAAAAAGGCAATGAGGTTGTCATGAGCCCAGCTCTCTAGTCCAGAACTGCTGGGATCACTCAGCGTGGTGCGCCTAAATGCGCCGAGTGCTTTGCCTAATTCTGCAGGCCTTCCTGCAGAGTCGCCTGTCCAAAAGGGCAGCCTTCCAGTATGTCCCGGCGCGGGTGTCACGATAACTTGGTCGCGGGTGATTTCTTCAATCCTCCAGCTTGAGGCGCCGAGGGTAAACACATCGCCAACGCGGGATTCGTACACCATCTCCTCATCTAGTTCACCAACTCTCCTAGGCCCATCACCGATGAGGAATACTCCGAACATTCCTCGATCGGGAATGGTGCCACCGCTGGTTACTGCAACACGCTGCGCGCCGGGTCGCCCTTCTAGTATTCCGGAGACTCGGTCAAAGACCACTCGTGGTTTAAGCTCTGCGAAATCGGTTGAAGGATAAACGCCGCTGACGAGATCAATAACGGAATCAAATACTTCCCGGGCTAATTCTCGATATGGATAGGCCTTGCGTACGGTCTCGTACCACTCTTCGACCGAGACATCTTTGATCGATACGGCAGCTATGGTCTGCTGTGCTAATACATCAAGCGCGTTTTTAGGCACATGGATCTCTTCGATCAGCCCTTCTTTCATCCGCTGCACGGTCACTGCAGTTTGCACCAGATCAGAGCGGTGCTTGGGATAGAAAGAGCCTATCGACGTCGCCCCCACCGTGTGCCCCGCACGCCCCACGCGCTGCAGCCCACTTGCCACGGACGGCGGTGATTCCACTTGAATCACCAGATCAACGGCACCCATATCGATGCCCAATTCCAGTGAAGAGGTAGAAATTACTGCACGCAGACGCCCCTCTTTCAGCATTGTTTCTGTGATCGCACGTTCATCTTTAGAGACGGAACCATGGTGTGCACGGGCAATTACTTGGGGAGCTTTTCCTGAGACATCCGATGACGCCATTATCTGTGCCGGATTTCTGCGCAGTTCAGGGGACAAGGACTCCGGATCATGTTCCAGAGCCCAGATCTCGTTGAGGCGGCTGGTTAATCGTTCTGCAGAGCGCCGCGAATTCACAAAGACAATAGTCGATTTCGCCGATATCACTTGGTTGTACACCTGCTGCTCAATATGTGGCCAAATAGAACCTTGTGCAGGTAGTGCAGATTCACCAGTGATCCCCAACGGATCATCAATGACTAATTCCCCGATCGTGGAACCCGGTTCTTGTACCGGCAAATCAGACATGTCTTCCACCGGCACAGTGACGGTAAGTTCCCACTTCTTCTCAGCAGGCGGCGCCACGATTGTTACCGGACGACCTCCACCTAAGAATCCAGCTACGGTTTCTAGCGGACGCACAGTGGCAGAAAGCCCAACTCGCTGTACAGACCGACCAACCAGCTGTTCTAATCTTTCCAAGGTCAGTGCCAGATGGACTCCCCTTTTCGTCCCCGCCATGGCATGAATTTCATCGATGATCACCACATCAACATCTGACAAGATCGCCCCGGCTTTAGAGGTAAGCATCAAATACGCTGATTCCGGGGTGGTGATCAAAATTTCTGGTGGCTTACGCACCTGCCGCGCACGCTCTGCTGGAGGGGTATCACCTGAGCGAACTGCCACCGTGATATTGGGCACATCCAAGCCCATTTTCACTGCTGTGCGGGCGATTCCAGTCAATGGTGCACGCAGGTTATTTTCCACATCCACGCCGAGTGCTTTGAGCGGTGAAATATAGAGCACTTTTACTTTTCCACCGCGAACAGCAACCGGTGTACCAGTGTCTAAAACTGTTTGACCTGATTGTTCGGTGAGCGAATTCAATGCCCACAAGAAAGCAGCCAAGGTCTTTCCGCTACCGGTCGGTGCGACAACTAAAGCATTTTTTCCCTCAGAAATCGCCTCCCAAGTTCCTTCCTGAACTGGGGTTGGTGCTGCGAAGACATCCCGGAACCACTCCGCTACTTGTGGACGAAATCGGGAAAGAATGCTTTTAGCCATGCCCCAATGTAACCAAACATCTAGAGTTGAAGGTATGACTGCTCAGATTGATGATTCGATCCTCACCCATCGTCTCGCCCAAGGCACAGGAGAAATCCTTAAAGGTGTCCGCAACGTTGGAGTCTTAAGAGGTCGTAGTCTCGGTGATGCCGGCGACGAACTTGCACAAAGCTGGATCTCCCGAGTTCTAGAGCAACACCGCCCTGAAGATGGTGTCTTATCTGAAGAAGCAGCCGATAACCCAGATCGTCTGACAAAAGACCGCGTGTGGATCATCGACCCACTAGACGGCACCCGCGAGTTTGCCACAGGTCGCCAGGACTGGGCCGTACATATCGCTCTGGTAGAAAACGGGGTTCCCACACATGCAGCAGTTGGTCTCCCAGACTTAGGCGTGGTGTTCCATTCTTCTGATGCTCGTGCAGTAACTGGCCCATATTCTAAGGTCATTGCTATTTCGCATAACCGCCCGCCAAAGGTTGCGATGCAATGCGCAGAACAACTCGGCTTCGAAACCAAAGCCCTTGGCTCTGCTGGGGCGAAAGCCATGCATGTTCTTTTGGGAGATTATGATGCCTATATTCATGCTGGCGGCCAGTACGAATGGGATTCTGCCGCACCTGTTGGTGTCTGTAAAGCTGCCGGACTGCACTGCTCTAGACTTGATGGTTCTGAGCTCATCTACAACAAAAAAGACACCTATCTGCCCGATATTTTGATCTGCCGCCCCGAGCTTGCAGAGGAAATTCTAGCGATGTGCGCTGCGTTCTACGCTGAGAATGGCACTTATTAAGGTCGATCCTTAAGATAGTGGGCATGACTGTTCCAACGCCATATGAAGACCTTCTTCGGAAGATTGTTGAAGAAGGGTCCCACAAGGACGACCGTACCGGCACCGGCACTACCTCGTTGTTTGGACAACAAATCCGCTTTGATCTCAACGAGGGTTTCCCGCTACTAACCACCAAAAAGGTCCATTTCCACTCCGTCGTAGGTGAACTTTTATGGTTCCTGCGCGGCGATTCCAACGTGAAGTGGCTGCAGGATAACAACATCCGCATCTGGAATGAATGGGCTGATGAAGATGGTGAGCTCGGCCCTGTTTATGGCGTGCAATGGCGTTCTTGGCCAACCCCTGACGGCCGCCACATTGACCAGATCGCTGGCGCTTTAGAGACTTTGCACAACAACCCTAATTCCCGCCGTAATATTGTCTCGGCGTGGAATGTTTCCGAGCTGGAAAACATGGCCCTTCCACCGTGCCACCTGCTTTTCCAGCTGTATGTAGCTGATGGAAAGCTCTCCTGCCAGCTCTACCAACGTTCTGCCGATATGTTCCTCGGTGTGCCATTCAACATTGCTTCTTATGCTCTGCTCACCCACATGTTTGCGCAGCAGGCAGGCCTAGAAGTTGGCGAGTTCGTGTGGACCGGCGGCGATTGCCACATCTATGACAATCACAAGGAGCAGGTCGCAGAGCAGCTGGGCCGCGAGGCTCGCGCTTATCCTACGTTGGAGCTCAACAAGGCTGCGTCCATGTTTGAGTATGACTTCGAGGACATCGCTGTCTCTGGCTACGATCCACACCCACTAATCCGTGGCAAGGTCGCCGTATGATCGGTGCAATCTGGGCGCAATCGCTTAATGGTGTGATTGGTGACGGCTCCGATATGCCGTGGCATATCCCGGAAGATCTCAAGCATTTCAAAGCAATCACCATGGGCCAGCCGGTCATCATGGGTCGTCGCACCTGGGAATCCTTGCCATTCAAGCCACTGCCTGGCCGCGAGAACTTCGTCTTATCCTCCCGCGAGCCCGGCGACTGGTCTAACGGCGCCACTGTTATCACCGAAATACCTAAAAGCGGCTGGATCATGGGTGGCGGCGAAGTCTACAAGGCCACCGTCGGCAGCGCCAACGTCTTAGAGATAACGCTTATCGACGCCACCTTCGACGTTCCTACTCCCGTCTACGCACCCGAAATTCCGCAGAACTTCCGCCTCGATGAAGAATCCGAATGGATGACCTCAGGCGAGTACCGTTATAAGTTCCAGCGCTACACAAAGGTTTAAGGAGCAAGAACATGAGCAACGTAACCATTTATGCCACCGACTGGTGCCCTTATTGCCGATCCCTCCTCAAAGGTCTCGAAGGCCAAGAATATGACCTCATCGATGTCGATCAGGATGAAGAAGCCGGCGAGTGGGTTAAATCAGTAAACGATGGCAATCGCATCGTCCCTACGGTCCGTTATTCAGATGGCACCCATGCAACTAATCCCCCAGCTGCAGACGTCATCGCAAAGATGGATGCTCTAGCCTAGAAATAAGAAAAAGAGCCGAAAGGCTCTTTTTTACTTATTCCTCATCAAACAGTTTCGCCATATCTTCAGGAGACAAATCCGTATTGACTCCCGCAAATGTGGCCGAGAAAATCTCCTGCAGATAATGATCACACGCAGCGCTTAACTGCTTGGCATCATATTTGTTCAGCAGCAAAATACGACGAGGAGTTCCATCATCTTGGATCTCATCAACTGCCAGCACTGGAACATTATCTTTCGTGATCTGATGAACCACAATTGGGCGACGCTGCACATCATGGAATGAAGGCTTATACCTGGTCATTTCCACTCCTTAAGGTCGGGAAGTATTACATTCCACCTTACCCATGGAAAATAATTCTCGACGTAAAAACTGCCCCACTTTTTCTTCCCAGCTATACATGTTGTAATCTAGTTCGGTACGCCTTGGTAGCTCAGTGGATAGAGCACCGCTCTCCTAAAGCGGGTGTCGCAGGTTCGATTCCTGTTCAGGGCACTAATAAACCCCATTGACCTGTGTCGATGGGGTTTAAACGTTTCTGCAATCCGGGTTAAGCGCCAGGGGTATGTAATCTGGACAAATCTAGGCAGACTAGAGACACTCTAAAATAAGCAAGAGGCCCTTTAATGCTAAATAAGCGACTAGCATTCATCCCCTTAACAGCTCTTACTCTCGCTAGTTGTAGCGAGAGTAATACTTTGGAGAGCTATCTAAGCTCAGCAGACCCCTCATCTTATGAGTCCCTAAGTCTTCAAAATATTTACGGCGATGAATGGGCTGAATTCGCTATTGTCTGCCCGTATGCACCAAAAGACACTGTTGAGGCAGAGCTTTATTTAGAGGACGCGCCTATACCTAAATTTGGCCTTGATGAGAGCCAAAGCATGTTAGTTCTAAAATCCACTAATACTGACACCACCTGGATCAGGTTCAGCAGAACCAAAGTCGTGGATCTGTGTCCTGCAACATCGAACTACGATATATCCTTTCGCTCCACGGACGCTGCGTTCAAATTCAACTTCAACTCGAAGAACAACGTCTGGGAATTCATCAATTAGATTCCACGCTCTAGAAAACTACAGCTGCGCCCCACTCGGGACCAGTGCCCACACTGAATCCTTACGTAGAACAGTGATCTCCCAATCTTTACTGCAGGTATCGCAGTTAATCACCAACGGTGCCCTATCCGAAGCGGAACTGGTATAAACCGTCTCTAGAATCTCACTGTGCCCACACGGGCAGCTATAAATATCTAATTCGGTGCCACCATCTTGTTCAATGCGGGTGTGTAAAAGATGTGTGCGGATAGGTTCAGCATCAGGATGATCCATATAAAATTGCCGAATCGCTTCTACCACCACACGGTATGAAGCAAGTTCGCGGAATGCATCCAGCAGGTCTCGTGCTTGTGCTGCAGCCCCATAAATGCCAGTGAACACATCGTGCTCATAACGGCGAGCAAACGTACTGATGACCGACTCCCCTACTGTCTGAGTCAAGAGCCAATCATGAAATGGTCTCAGGTCTTTTGTCGGCGCTGTGAGCTTAGGCTGCCACCTATCAGTGATCATTTCACCTCTCAAAGCACGTGTTTGTGCGTGCATGAGATAGTCATATGCTGCGGGCCTGGCATCGTTTACAGAAGGCTGTGAATGGTCTACTCGAGGTGCTGCATTCCCGGAATTTACCATGTGCGCGATGTAGTTATATTCGTGAACTGACACACCAATCAGCACATTCAGAGGATCGTCTCCGGTGGCAGCCCACAAAGGCAATCCCAGTGCTGCCGCAGCCCACAAGATTTTGCCACGCGAGGTGGAACGGCATTCCTGTCCCATAATAAGGTTTGCAGCGGCAGCGCGTAAATGCCCACTGTGTACTTCTGCTTCTTCGCGTTTTTCCACCACGGTGAACATACGCAGGAAATCTACTATGAGTGCGAGCTGTACATAATCGTTTTTTCCGTTAAATTCCCATGGGTTCTCCAGCTTTCCGCGGGGTTTACCGTATTCATTACAGCCCGGCTCAGCTCCGGTGAGATCGCTTAGTCCTAGGCCAATGAGTTTGTCATTGTTGAGAGCACTGATGAGGTCACGAACTCTAATGCGCGGCCCCAAGAATCCCTGTGCTCGTGGTGACATCATTTGGTGCAACGCAGCGGTGTAATTGATACCGGTTAATTTTGCCCATTCCCGTGCGTCTTGTTGCTGTGCACGTGATGGTTTATATGCTTGCGCTGGCGCTATTGGATTCCGCGGATAAAGGCTATTCAAGACACGGTTCGGCATGTCTAACTCATATTCCGAGCACAGCAGCCCACGCCTACCTGCTCTGATATATAGAGATAGAAAAATCAGCACTCAGGTGGAGAAATCCGCACCGGCGGTTGTCCTCAGTGCTGTCATTTACGTGGGAAATCAAGCTCGGAGAGTGGCAGTTTCAGACTACCTGCCGACAATCTAGCACAGAACTCCAAACAGCACTCCTACTGTGCAGTGCCTGCAGCAGATCCTGTCATCTTCTCTCCATCAATCCACACAGAGCACACGACTTCACGGTCTCCGTTTGCCCACGATCCTTCGGTTGGGGTCATGGGATATACCTGATAGATAGAGGTTTCAAATGGTCCACCCACAAAATTTTCAAATTCAGCAAGGCATCCGTCAAAGCCTGCTTGAGTGACATCGGCTGGGTAATCGCCTTGCAGGTCAAAGAGGTGGAAAATTTCATTGTCGTGAGGCGTTGCGCACTCTACGACAGGTACATCAGCGATCTCTGCGTCTGCGGTGTCGTTAAAGCATTCGCCTACGGACAGTGCGAAAGCAGATGTCTGATTAGCTTCAGTTTCAACAACTGAAGTTTCAGCAACTGCGGCGTCAACAGGCGCGACCTCAGTTGTGGCAACTAGTGAATCAGTTTGTGAACAGCCCACAAGGGCACATGCGAAGGTTCCAGCTGCGACATACTTAAAAAGTTTCAACGAATCTCCCATGGTCGACTTAAATTGCATTTAAGTAAAACACATGGAGATTAACTTTGCAGGAGAAAGAAAAATTGCCCTCCCAAGTATTTGGGAGGGCAATTTTTTTCAAGCTATGAAGCTTTAGCTCTGGTAAGTGCCGTCAGCACTGAGGCGAGCGTCAGCGTCGATAAGCAGGTTGATCTCTGCCTGGTGAGCGCCGTGCTCTGGCAGGCGACGTCCGTCGATCTGCTCGAACAGTGGTGCTCGGCCAACCATGCCAGCTTCCAGACGGTTTGCACCGGTGCGCAGGCGCTGGGTTGCGCGTGTACGCCATGCATCAACGTCGAGGCCTGCATTACGCATTGCCTGCTCGAAGATACCGCTGGTTGCGAGAACGACGACTGCTGCCACGTGGCCGAAGCCGAGGGAAGTCAGTACGCCAGCCTTGATGGAGCCTGCACCGAGGTCGAGTGGCTTACGCAGCCAAACGAAGTTCTCGCCCTTTGCTTCCATCTCTGGGTCAACACAGTCAAGGGATGCGTTCTGTGGCAGCTTGCCGGTTTCCAGAATGGAGACAAGTCCACCGATCTGGAAGAGCGCTGCGCCACCCTTTGAGTGTCCGGTCAAAGACTTCTGGGAGACGATGAACATTGGGTTGTCGGTCTCGCGGCCAATGGTCTTCCACAGCAGGTTGTGCAGCTCAGACTCGTTTGGATCGTTAGCGTTGGTGGAGGTGTCGTGCTTGGACACTACGCGAACATCATCTGGAGTCAGACCCAGGTTAGTCAGCTCGCGAGCCAAGACGGACTTCTTACCACCGCGTGCGGCACCCAGTGCGCCAAGTCCTGGTGCTGGGATGGAGGTGTGAGCACCATCGGCGTAGGACTGTGCGTGTGCAACAACTGCCAGAACTGGAAGTCCCAGTTCCGCAGCAACGGATGCGCGAGCCAGGAGAACAGTACCGCCACCTGCTGCTTCAAGGAAGCCTGCGCGACGACGATCGTTTGCGCGGGAGATGAAGCGAGGGTCGATGCCCTTGTCCAGCATTGCCTGAGTATCAGCAGTAGCGTTCATGTCGCCGAAGCCGGTCAGGGATTCAACCTGGATGTCATCGATACCACCGGCGACAACGAAATCAGCCTTGTGCAGACGGATCTTGTCTACGCCTTCTTCCACGGAAACAGCTGCGGTTGCACATGCTGCCACTGGGTGGATCATCTGGCCGTAGCCACCGACGTAGGACTGCATGGTGTGTGCAGCCACAACGTTTGGCAGGGTCTCCTGGAGGATGTCGGATGGACGATCCTGGCCGAGGAAGCGGTTCACGAACAGCTTGCGCAGGGACTGCATGCCGCCGATGCCGGTGCCCTGGGTGGAGGACACATCAGCTGGGTGGATGGACTGTAGAAGTTCTGCTGGGCTGAAGCCGGAGGACAGGAATGCGTCCACGGCAGTGACCAGGTTCCATGCTGCGATGTTGTCGAGCGCATCGATCATGGAGGCTGGGATGCCCCACTTGGCTGGGTCGAAATCGGTTGGCAGCTGGCCGGCAACAGAGCGGGTCAGGGTTGCCTTGCGTGGCACGAAGGAGGTGGAGCCCTTCTTCTTGGTCACGATCCATTCGCCGTCAACTTCTTCAACGGTCACGCTTGCATCTGCATCAACGTAGGACTGTGCATCTTCTGCAGAGGTAACGGTGAAGGAGATATCGCGATCAAGGAAGACTTCTGCTGCGTCAAGGGATCCGCCATCGACGAGGAATGCGTCGTCGACAAGCTCACGGACGCCACAGCGTGCAATGACTTCATCGCGGAAGCGCTCGTAGATTTCCTCTTCAGGAACCTCGGTGCCATCAGCGTCGTACCAAGCTGGCTTTGGATCTTCGCTCCAGGAGATAAGACCCATCATCCATGCGAGCTCAAGCACGCCAGCGGCGGTGAGATCGACGGAGCCATCGCGTTGGATGCCGTACTCAGCTTCGAAGCGGGTACGTCCGGAGCCCCATGAGGAAACTTCGCCTACACCAACGACAACAACCATGTCTTCGATATCGGTCTTGACATCGCCGACTGGAGCGCCAACTGCCTGTTCAGGGTGCTTCGGTGAAGGAAGCGCCTTGATGGTGTCCGCTACTGCAGAGGTGGTCTCTGCTGCATCGTTCTCCAGGGAAGCTGCCAGTGCTGCGATGGAAACGCCACCGGAAAGTCCACCGGTCAGATCATAATCGATCGGTGCTTCCAGAGCCTTCACGCGGGATTCTGCAGATGCAAGTCCCAGCAGTTCAGAAGAGATCTCTTCAGGGGTGTATACGTGGATGCCGAGCTTTTCAGCTGCTGGGATCAGCACGTCGTTGCGGCCCATGAGGCCGGTTCCTGCAACCCAACCAATGCGAGCCTGTGCGAGGGAAACGAACTGTGGCCAGCCGGTCTCTGAACCCCACTTGGCAAGGATTGCGTCGAATGCAGCCTTGACTTCGCCGTAAGCGCCATCGCCACCGAACATGCCGCGGTTCGGGGAACCTGGCAGCACGATGTGAACGCGACCGTCAACACCACGGGAAGACAGATCTGCCAGACCTGCGATGGTGCGTTCCACGGACCAGAGCAGCAAACGTGCCTGGTTTTCCGCCTGTGGGCCTGCATCCGCCAAGGTGCCGGAGACAGAAGGTGCTGCGAATGGGTACGCAAGGGTTGGAGTGAGAGCTGGCTTGGTCACGGTGACGGTGCTGCCAACGGTGACGCGCTGCTCGTTGCCGATCCAATCGATGACTGCATCGACATCGCGGTAGGAGGACATGTTCGCAGGAACGATCCACAGCTTTGCGTTAGGGGATGCATTTTCAGCGTAGAGCTTGCGTGCATATTCCTTACGTGCCTGGGACACATTCGATGCGGTCATGATGACAGTCGCGCCCTGGGACAGCAGGCGAGCTGCAACAGCACCGGCGATGGACTCAGGAGCTGCACCGGTAACCAGCGCAACATCGTCTGCGTGGATTTCGGTAGCTGGCTTCGCAGCTACATCCGCGACCTGCTTCAAGGTTGCAGCGAGGTCGGCGTCTTCAACGTGGTCAGCCCACCAAGCAGCTTGCTTAACGACGGTCTCCCCCGTTCCAGCAAAGCGCTCGACGGCAATATCCTCGCCGTTGGCCAGACGTGCCAGATCTTCACGAGCAGAAGCCCAACGGTCATCGAACAAGATGGCACGATCAGCGGAGAATACTGGAGTGACCAGCTTCAACCAACCGGTGCCAAGCTCTGCTTCGACAGCGTCGTAGAGTTCGGTATCGATCTCTGCGCCTTCGACGTCATTCTTGGTATCTAGACCAAGCTGGCTCAGGATGCCACGAGCAACATTTGCTAGGACACCTTCTTCACCGGTGACAGTGGAGGCATAAGCATCAAGTGCTGCAGAGTCAACAACTCCGCCACCTGCGGCTGCGCCACCGGAAGACATAGAGACGTTGGTGCCATTGGCTGCTGCAACGTTCTGCACGGCGCCGTCGATAAGCGCATCGACATCGCCCTTGCTGGACGCGTTGGCAGGCAGGCTGCCGAGGTTGCCACCGCGGACGGACTCGCCTTCGCGGGTGCCGAGCAGCAATTCAACCTCAACGTGTGCGATCCAGCTTTCTGGAAGACCCCAGGTGCCGGTGACACGATCGCCGATGTAGGAGGTCTTTAGACCTGCTGCACCAGTCAGTGCTCGCAGACGTGCTCGCACGGACTCGGACAGAACTGGTCCGAAAGGCTTGTAGCCAGGAGCTGCAGTAACAACGCGTCCCTGCAGGGTAGCCACGTCAGCGTCTGCTGCACCGTCAATGGTTGGGACGGAAAGCTCGGTGGACATGTCCATGAGCATCTGGTTACGGCGAGAAGAAACACCGTTGGTCAGAGTTTCAGAGGTATCTGCTGCGGTGATCTGATCAATGTTGATCTTGTTCTGTACCGCGAAGAGAACCATGATGGCGTTAGCAGCGTTGAACTTCAGTTCAGGTGCGTTGCCAACTGGTGCAGGCGCTGCCGCTGGAGCTGCTGCAACTGGTGCCGCCGCAGCTGGCTCAGGAGTAGCTGCTGGTGCTGCTGCAGATTCTGCTGGTGCGTCTTCTTCAACCTCAGCAACTGGTGCCTGGCGAACATCGTTGAGCATAACGGTGTCTTGATCGCGCTCAACGTTGAATACTGGGCGGGACTGACCGATGACATCCATGGTGCGCAGTGCCAGGTTGGTCAGGGTTGGCGATGCTGCCAAGCCGACCTCGATGATCTGATCGACAGAGTCGATGACCAATGCCTGGGTTTCAATCCAACGCACAGGAGAAGCGAACTGCCAAGACAGCAACTCGATGAGCAGCAGGCGTGCCAGGGTGTTCTCATCAGTGTTGTCTACCTTGACGTCCTTCAGACGCTCAGATGGAACCACTGCGAGGATGGAATCCACGAAGTCCTGGGTGAGCTCGAATGGGCGAGCAACCAGGTTTGGAATGTAGCGGCCGCGGAGTGCATCGATATCGATGATCTCTGGAAGCAGCTCATCCAGCTTGTCTGCGAAAGCAGGAACGCCTGGGCGCAGCACGCTGGAGTGGAATGGCACGTCAATGCCTGGGATGTTCACGTATGCACGTGGGTTTGCAGATGCGGAAGCCTTGAGAGCCTTCAGGCCCTTCAAAGTACCTGCGACTGCGTACTGCTGGCCGTCAACGTTGTAGTTAACGATCTGCAGGAATTCGCCGGATTCAGCAGCGACACGGTCAACCCAGTTCTCTACCTCAGTGGCTTCGACGTTGATCATGTTCGGACGGAATGCTGCCAGGCCGTAGTTGGAACGACCCTTCTCATCGCGAGGGACCAGGGAGTGCATTGCAGAGCCACGGGAGAACACGACATCGATGACACCTTCGAGTTCGAAGATGTTGCCAAGGGATGCCAGTGCGGTGTACTCGCCGAGGGAGTGTCCTGCGTAGAGGGAGCCCTCGACAATTGCGTTTGCAGCCTCAAGACGTGCGGTCTGAGCATAAGCAACCACAGCGAGTGCCACCTGGGTGAACTGGGTGAGGTTCAGTACGCCTGCTGGGTGCACGAAGGTGGTCTCGCCGACCTTGAGCTCCACTGGGTTTTCATCAATAACCTGCTGGATGGAGAAACCAAGGTTAGCACGGGTGTGTGCATCTGCACGCTCCCAGACTGCACGTGCCTCAGCGCTTGCAGTGCGATCGCCCTGGCCCATGCCCTGAGCCTGGATGCCCTGGCCTGGGTACACATAAGCGGTGGAAGGAGCCTTCAGCAGCGCCTGACCGCGGGAGACAACATTGCCATCAATGCGGCAGGTGACCTCGTATGCAGGCTTCAGACCTGCACGGCCAATGCGCTCGACGGTGATATCCACAACATCGTTGAGCTGAACCATTCCGTACATGGAGTAGGTCCAACCGATGACCTCAGAACCGACGCCAGCAAGGTGCTGTGCAGTGGCGGACAGCCACATGCCGTGCACAAGTGCTGCGTCCAGGCCGACAAGCTTTGCAGCGTTGTCAGAGGTGTGAATTGGGTTGTAGTCGCCGGAAACCATGGCGAATGGGGTCATATCTGCAGGTGCAGAAACAGTTGCCTGGCGAACGAAGGAACGTGGGGTTGCCTCGATAACTTCATCGCGTGCGCCATAAGCATCTGCAGGTGCAGCCATCTCGTTGGTGGTGATGCGTCCACGGATTGCGAAACGGGTAACCAGCTTCGCAGCTACTTCGCCTTCGGTGGTCAACACGATACGAACGGTAACAATGCGTCCGGATGCGGACTCTTCGATGGAATCGGTGCGTGCTTCCACGTCGATGGTGCGGCCATTAGCCAGCTCCTCGAGTGGGATACGCAGATCCAAGAGGTGATCCAGGTGGACAGCGTTGAGCAGGCCTTCGATGACTGGGTAGCCATCGCTGAGGGTACCGGTGCCCAGTGCAGCGTAAATTGCTGGCCAGCAAGCGCCCATGAGGACGTCAGGGGTGCCAAGGTTGTGCTCTTCCAGTGCTGCGCCACTGACTGCGGTGTGCGCGGTCAGCAGGGATGCAGGGAAGGTGAAGGAATCGCGGACAGTGCCAAATGGGGTGCCATCCTGGACTGCCTCTGGAAGTGCCTTGATCTCATCGCCTGCAGCGGAGACAGAACCAACACCGGCAACGCCTGCAAGCAGTGCGAAGACAGACTCAGGCAGCTTCTCGCGGGAAACTACTGGAGAGCCACCAGTTGCCACAGCATCGCCGAGTTCAACTGGGATATCAACCTGCTGCACCAAGTATGGGCGCTGCTCTACTGGGATTTCATCGAAGTAGGAATCAGCGAGGATGCGAATGATCCAGTAGCCGTCCTTTTCGATGAGCTCGAAAGCACCTTCGTTAAGGACGTGAGCTGGGTTGTCGATCAGGTTGCCGTGCCACACGATGTGTGGAGTAGCAAGCAGGAATTCGCGCTCGTCCTTGGACTCGTTGAGGCGAGCGAAGATTGCTTCTGCATCACCATCAAGAGCTTCAGTACATGCAGCTTCGAAGCGGCCGAGCAGTTCTGCAACTGGCTCATCAACACGGTCGATGCCCGCAACGGACACTGGTCCTGGGATAACGCGAACGGAGCTTGCAGCGTAGCGCTCGTTCTGGGACTGCCACAGGGTGTCAAGACCCCACCAGCGAGCCAGGTCTGCATCAATTGCAGGTACCCACGGCATTGGCTTGTGATGCTTACGGCACAGACCAATAAACCACGCAGCATCGCGCGCGGAAACCTTGATCTCGCGGGCTTGTGGGTAGGCAGCAAGAAGCTTTTCGACGGCTTCCTCTTCGTTTGCTACAGATGCAAGATCTGGGAACAGCGTGGTGATAGCACCGTGCTCAGCATTGTTGAGGCGAGCCTCGATGCGGTGAACCAAGTCGAGGAAACGATCATCCCAGGTTGGATCCTGAGTTGGGTATGCAAGTTCAACCCAGCGCTCGATCCACTCTGCGTAGGTCATTTCTTCGACCTCGCCGTAGAAAGGCTTAGCGGTCTTGTTGATAGCCTCGATCAGTTCTTCGCGGTGATCTGCGTAATCATCAGAATCGATGGAAGAGATCAGACGGGAAGCTGCAGCGGAATCATTGTCCATCTCGTACATGTCAGCATGTAGGTGAGACAGACCAGAGGTCACGCCACCGCGGGCATCGCCACGGCCAACCCAGCCGCCAGCATCCTGAGGATCCACACCTGGGGTATCCACAAGAGCCTGCTTGACCTGAGGTGAGGTGGTTGCTTCCTTGGTTGCCATTGCAGCAGTACCAACAAGGATGCCGTCCACAGGCATTGCTGGGAAGCCCAGATCCTTAGCCCATTCACCGGTCAGGTAGTAAGCAGCCTTAGCAGGGGTGCCAATGCCGCCACCGATCATGACGATAACGTTCTTGCGTGCACGCAGTTCTGCATAGGTGGTCAGCAGCAGATCGTCCAGGTTGACCCAAGAGTGGTGTCCACCTGCGTGGCCATCTTCGATCTGGATGATGATCTTGGTCTGAGTGTTTGCATCAGCAATCTTCAGGGTTGCACGGATCTGGTCCACGGTGCCTGGCTTGAATGCAATGTATGGGAAGCCATCTGCATTGAGATCGCGGATCAGCTCGGTTGCTTCTTCTACCTCTGGGATACCAGCGGAGACGACAACACCGTTGATGGAAGTACCGGTTGCACGTGCCTTAGAAACGATGCGCTGTGCACCGAACTGAAGGTTCCACATGTAACGGTCGAAGAACATGGAGTTGAACTGTGCGGAACGTCCAACGTTCAGCAAGGAAACAAGCTTTTCCTTGTTCTTGGTGAAGACCTCTTCGGAGTACTGTCCGCCACCGGCCATTTCCGCCCAGTATCCAGCGTTCGCAGCAGCTGCAACGATTTCAGGATCCACGGTGGTTGGGGTCATACCAGCCAGCACGATTGGGGAATAACCAGTCAGGCGGGAGAATCCGGTCAGAACCTTGAGCTCGCCGGTAGGAAGCTTAACTAGCTTAGGAGCGAACTCCGACCAGTCTTCTGCGGTCGGGACCTGGAAACCTGGGCGAGCCAAGTTATCGCGCTCTGCAGCAGAAAATGCTGGGACGAGGGAAACTCCACGGCCATCAAGCAAAGGAGCAGTGAAGCGGCTAACGCCAGCGTCAAGGGAGAGAACATAATCTGCCTTGAGGTTTGCGATCTGCTCAACCCAGTCACCTGAGTTGACCAAAATTGCATCAGCAAGTGCGCGAGCATCTACGTTAAGACCACACGTGGTGGACCATTCCACAGCCAGGTCGGCTGCTTCCTGCATGGAGGAATGGTGGAATGGGATAGCAACGTCCAAGTAATCAAACTTAGGCTCTGCCAGGGATCCACCCTTGCGCTTTTCATTGATGTCTTCGTTGTAAGCATCAGCTGCGTGCTGAAGTGCAGCAGCAGCCTTTTTCAGTGCTTCTGGCTTACCGGAAACAACGAAGTGTGCGCGAGCATTGCGCAGGGAAACCTCTACCCCATCGACACCAGCGATGGTGGCTTCGATGATGTCGCGGGAAAGTCCACGAACAGAGAGCATGTGTGCACCCTTGCCAGCGAACTGGGATGCAGCCGCGCCGAGCAGGATAGCGAAAGCTAGAACGTCTTCTTCATTGTCTACTGCTTCAACGCCCAAAATGCCCTGGGAGTGCCCAAGGCGAGTAGCGGCGGTGACATCAAGTCCAAGGTCGCGCAGCTGACGAGTAGCGGCGATCTGTCCAAGCAGGATGCCTGGGATGGATACTGCTGGCTGAGCATCGATATCTGCACCGATTTGTGCATCTTCACGAGTAAGTTCCTCAAGGCGTGCAAGGGAACCAGGCACGATGGAGGTGATTTGGCGTGCAAAAGGCGCAGTCTTTGCACGTGAGCGAGACAAAAGCTCACGCAAATGCGTAGCGGTGATGTGGTCTTCGCTGGAATCAGCGATCACCTGCTGCCAGGCGGAAGCCTGACCGGCGTACAGAATTGCTGGTTCTTTGAAAGAATGCAGCGGTGTCAGTGAAGAAATACTCACGAAATAAAGCTCCTAAGTCTTGGAATGGGTTCATAGGACCCATGACCACTTACGAATGCGTAGGTTACGTGAGCGTAGCCGAAATAGATGACTAAACCCTCATGTTTTTCTGGCAATTTCTTGTTTTTGCAGGAAACAAACCTTTCACCGTGAGCAACATCACAAGATAACGGTGTCGCTACAGGTCGAAAAATCCCACCCCTAGCCCTTTTAAATGAGTGTTGTTATTGTTAACCACTGTTACTGGTGGGATTAATACTTATTTTTGGGAGAACTTTTGGACATGCAAATAAACCGCCGAGGCTTCTTAAAAGCCACCGCAGGACTTGCCACTATCGGCGCTGCCAGCATGTTTATGCCAAAGGCCAACGCCCTTGGAGCAATCAAGGGCACCGTCATCGACTACGCAGCAGGCGTCCCCAGCGCAGCATCCATTAAAAATGCAGGGCACCTTGGAGCTGTCCGTTACGTGTCACAGCGACGCCCCGGCACTGAATCCTGGATGATCGGCAAGCCAGTCACACTGGCAGAAACCCGAGCTTTTGAACAAAACGGCCTCAAAACCGCATCCGTCTATCAATACGGAAAGGAAGAGACCGCCGATTGGAAGAACGGCGCCGCAGGAGCGGCAACCCATGCTCCACAGGCAATTGCGCTTCACGTGGCAGCTGGTGGCCCTAAAAATCGCCCCATCTACGTGGCGATCGACGACAACCCAAGCTGGTCTGAATACACCAATCAGATTCGCCCCTACCTCCAGGCATTCAATGTTGCGCTGTCTGCTGCCGGCTACCAGTTAGGTGTCTACGGCAACTACAACGTCATTGATTGGGCTATCGCCGACGGCCTTGGAGAATTCTTCTGGATGCACAACTGGGGATCAGAAGGAAAGATCCACCCACGCACCACCATCCACCAGATCCGCACTGATACGGACACCCTCGACGGAGTCGGCATCGACATGAACAATGTCTATGCAGACGACTGGGGTCAGTGGACCCCAGGCAATGCGGTTGACAATGTCATCCCCACCATCCCCGGAAACTCCAACACAGGAACTGACACCGGAATTGATGCTGACACCATCAACCAAGTAATCAAGATTCTTGGCACCCTATCTAGCTAAACTAGCCGTGCTGACTCACAACCTCACCCAATTGGTTTTCCACCAATTGGGTGAGGTCTTCTTTTGACCCCGTCACGGCAGCTGCGACAACGTAGTCTTCACCAAAGGTTACAGAGGAGTGCAGCATGAGATCATCGGACCATCCCCATTTGGACCCTTCCGCCCCATCAAGCACCGCTGTCCCCCAGTCTTGCGGATAACCGTCAGCAGCAATCGGATTAGCGTCACGCATTGCTTCTAGAATTGGCGATTCCGGTTCCTCAGTAAGAAGTGTCGCGATGAATTTCACGAGATCATAGGTGGAAGTCACTGAGTATCCCCAGTGCGCATCCCCTTTAGTGGATAATAGGCCGAATTCATCAGCAATTTCCTCAATGGAATCCGGATAAGTTTCATAAAGAATCTCTGCAGAAACATCAGAGGAATCTCGGATCATTTCTAAAGCAAGCTTTTTTTCATTGGCGGTGCCGTTTTCTAAGACGTACTCCGCTATATAGAGCTTCGATAGACTCAGCGCTGGTCGCGCAAACCGCTCTGTTGAAGTTCCAGTGTGGAATCCATCTTCAAGGCTCATAAATGACACCTGGGAGCCCGTGGAGTTCTCAATAAACTCAGCGAACGGACTATCTTCTAGCGCCATCGTTGGACGAGGCGCAGAAGTAGTCGATGTAGTTGCCTGAGCCGGAGGAACAGCAGAAGAATTGTCATTGTTTGGGGCAACGACAAAGACTCCGCCTGTGATAACCGCTCCGAGCAGCAGGATCGTGGACACCCGCCATCCCGGGTGAACCTTCAAAGTTCTTGACACGTCCACTAATAGTACTGCATAAGAAAACCGCCTACCCTCTAGCTCGAGAATAGGCGGTTAGCTTAAAAATATGGGTGAATCTTAGTGATCGACAGCCTTCTCGACGCCGACGCCGGTGAGGGAACGAACTTCCATTTCCGCTGCAAGATCATCCATGTTGTCTGGCTTACCAACCATAGTGCCAATCCAACCAGCAAGGAATGCCAATGGGATAGAAACGAGGCCTGGGTTCTTCAGTGGGAAGATAGCCCAGTCAGCGCCTGGAACCATGGCTCCTGGGTTACCGGAGACTGCTGGAGACAGGAAGATCAGAAGCAGTGCAGAGATCAAGCCGGTGTAGATAGCGGCAACTGCACCAGTGGTGTTGAACTTCTTCCAGTACAGGGAGTACAGGATGGTAGGCAGGTTGGCAGATGCAGCAACTGCGAAGGCCAGAGCCACCAGGAAGGCAACGTTCTGGGTCATAGCAAGAATACCCAGGACAATGGAGATCAGGCCGATGACGATAACGGTGATGCGGGAAACGCGAACCTGCTCAGCCTCAGTGGACTCGCCGTTGCGGATAACAGCGTTGTAGATATCGTGGCCGACAGCTGCAGAAGCGGTGATAGCAAGACCTGCAACCACGGCAAGAACAGTAGCGAAAGCAACTGCGGAGATCAGCGCCATGAAGATGGAGCCGCCGAGCTCGAAAGCAAGCAGAGGAGCTGCAGCGTTAGCTGCACCTGGAGCCGCGAGGATACGGTCTGGACCAACCAGTGCCGCTGCACCGTAACCGAGGATCAGGGTCATCAGGTAGAAAGCACCAATGAGGATAATTGCCCAGGTAACGGACTTACGTGCTTCACGTGCGGTTGGCACGGTGTAGAAGCGCATGAGAACGTGTGGCAGACCAGCGGTACCAAGAACCAGGGCGATAGCCAAGGAGATGAAGTCCAGCTGGGTGGTCAGGGTTGCACCGTACTGCAGGCCAGGCTCAAGGATCTGAGTTGCTTCGTAGCCCTTATCGATCAGGTTCTGGGAGCCAGCGTGGGTTTCCACAGCCGCATCCAGCAGGGTGCTCATACCACCAGAGACCTTGATGAAGGTCAGGACAGTCATGATGCCAACGCCGCCGACAAGCAGAACAGCCTTGATCATCTGGACATAAGTGGTGCCCTTCATGCCACCGAGAAGAACGTAGGCGATCATGACGATACCAACGATGCCGACGACAAGCGCCTGCCACTTGAACTCGTGGATGTTAAGCAGAACGGACACGAGGGAACCCGCACCGGCCATCTGCGCGATGAGGTAAAACAAGGTCACAGCGAGGGTACCGCAGGCTGCAGCAACGCGAACTGGCTTCTGACGCAGGCGGAAGGACAGCACGTCCGCCATGGTGAAGCGGCCAACGTTACGCAGTGGCTCAGCAACGAGAAGCAGAGCTACCAGCCATGCAACGAAGAAGCCGATGGAGTACAAGAATCCGTCATAACCATTCAGTGCAATCGCACCGACAATGCCGAGGAATGATGCCGCAGACAGGTAGTCACCGGCAATGGCGAGACCGTTCTGAGTACCGGAGAAGGAAGCACCACCGGTGTAGAAGTCAGTGGATTCGCTGGTGGTCTTACCAACGCGAAGCACCACAGTCATGGTGACAAGAATAAAGACAACGAAGACAGCGATATTAAGAATCGGGTTACCGACGCCCTCGTGGACAGTGTCCTGCGCGAGGAGAATAGTGGAATTCATGGGTGTTTAACCTTCCATCTTCTTACGAATAGCAACCTGACGTGGTTCCAGGTTCTTGTTCGCAAATATGATGTAAATATAGGTAATTGCAAATGTGGTAACGAACTGAAGTAGGCCAAAGATCAGGCCAATGTTGATGGTTCCAAATACTGGGGTAGCCATCCACTCTGATGCGAAAGTCGCAACCAGAACGTAGACGATGTACCACACGAAGAAGGCAACAGTCATAGGGAAGGCAAAGGAACGGAATTTGCTACGGAGTTCTCCGAATTCCGGACTTGCTTGCATTTCCCGGAATTCTTGAGCTGTCGGCTGTCGACGCCCCTGGGTAGTAGGTTCTGCACTCACTGGAAATTCATCTCGCTTTCATATCCCTCGAGCAGGGAGTTGGTAACCGGTTACATAAGGAAGTGCCGGCTTCCCTGGCAACCGAATGTTCTGCACAACATCTCGCCGACGACCGCGAAGTATGTTGTCGATCACAGCTAAACGTGTGAATGTGAAGTTACCTAACTCACATTGCAATGCGATAGCGATTAGAAAAACTCTCTCCCCCCAATATCTTAAAATCTGCCAAGAAACCATCTATATACTGCATTTATAAAAGTTCCCGATCTACCCCCTCAATCCCATCAACTACCCCTTTTGCAAAGATTGCAAATAGCTAACTGCAATAGTTAACGGGCTTCACAGACCGCCATTTACTCCAACTTTGCGCTATCTTCGGAACTTTTGGGCTTTTCTACTTTCATACCCCAAAACATCTGCCACAGATCCGCTACGCAATCGATAACCTAAACGATCGATATCGCATCATCTGAAAGTGCGAGATAATGGATAAGAAAGTTCAATAAAACACCTTGGTTTCTGGCTACCACACACAAACATCCATTACCCAAGTTTTCGAACTATGGTGTGAGCCATGGCATATACTTCAGCTCTCTCACTCATTGATACCGTCCTTGATTCTGACAGCTTTGCTTCCTGGGATACACCACCCCGATACGGAAATATTGATCCGAAGTATGCCGAAACTCTTGCCAAAGCTCGGAGTAAATCTGAATGCAATGAATCAATCATCACCGGCGAAGGCACCGTAGACGGCATTGCGGTAGCCGTTATTTTGTCCGATTTTTCCTTCCTCGGCGGATCTTTGGGCACCGTGGCCTCCATGCGCATTATGAACGCAATTCACCGCGCAACTGAAAGAAAAATGCCGCTGCTCGTCTCTCCGGCTTCGGGAGGTGCGCGCATGCAGGAAGATAATCGTGCTTTTGTCATAATGGTCTCCATTACTGCCGCTGTGCAGCGTCACCGCGAAGCTCATTTGCCGTTCTTGGTGTATCTACGCAACCCAACAATGGGTGGAGCGATGGCATCTTGGGGCTCTTCAGGACATATCACTTTTGCCGAACCCGGCGCGCAAATCGGCTTTTTAGGCCCTCGCGTAGTGGAGTTAAGCACTGGAAAGCCGCTGCCGGAGGGCGTGCAGCAGGCGGAAAATTTGGTGGCACGTGGCGTCATTGATGGGATAGTGTCTCCAATGCAATTACGCGCAGCGGTATCTAAGACTGTGAAGGTTCTTCAGCCAGCTGTACTTGGAGCACACTTCCCCACCACTGCACCAGGTAGTGGGCTGCCGGTAATGGAGGCGATTGCCCGTTCTAGAGATCCACGCAGACCTGGTATCGGGGAGATTATAGAAACATTGGGGGAAGACGTCGTAAAGCTCTCTGGCGCGCGTCGTGGCACCGCAATGCGCGCTGTCCGGGTTGGTTTAGCGCGGCTTGCTGGGCGCCCAGTGGTATTGATCGGGCAGGATCGCCACTTTGCTCTAGGGCCGCAGGATTTAAGCTTTGCCCGGCGCGGTATTTCCCTGGCGCGTGAGCTCAATCTGCCCATCGTATCCATCATCGATACTTCTGGGGCGGAGCTGTCGCAGGATGCCGAGGAGCTCGGCATTGCAAGCTCGATTGCGCGTACCCTAGCCAAGCTTATCGACGCTCCCCTGCCCACCGTGTCGGTCATTCTTGGGCAGGGCGTTGGCGGTGGTGCGCTGGCTATGCTGCCCGCAGACAAGGTCTATGCGGCCGAAAATGCATGGCTTTCCGCGCTTCCCCCGGAAGGCGCTTCTGCCATTTTATTCCGCAGCACCGATCATGCTGCGGAAATCATGGAGCGACAAGGCGTGCAAGCGCAAACGCTTTTATCGCAGGGGCTTATCGACGGCATCATCTCTGAAGCTGTCCCCTTTGTGGAGGAAGTACTTGGCACCATCAGCAACGCCCTCTCCGAATTGGCTAGCAATCCAGAGAGGGCGGGACGTGAAAGTCGCTTTAAACGCTTTGAACGTTTAGCTCGATAAAGCTTAAGCGCTGATCAGATCAATGATGAAGACCAAGGTACGGCCGGACAGTGGATGGCCGGATCCTTCTGGGCCATAAGCAGCCTCTGGAGGAATGGTCAGCTGACGGCGTCCGCCAACCTTCATGCCTGGGATTCCTTCTTGCCAACCTGCAATGAGGCCGTTGAGAGGGAACTGGCTGGTCTCTCCACGATCCCAGGAAGAGTCAAATTCTTCACCAGTTTCGAAATCAGCGCCCACATAATGGACCTCAACTTCTCCGCCTGGGCGTGCTTCTGCACCTTCACCGACGATGATGTCCAGGATTACGAGATCTTCTGGCGCTGAACCGACCTGTTGCTCAATCTGTGGCTTTTCCATGTGCTGTACATGCTCCTTGAAAATCGTATTTTTTGGTTTCACGCAAAAACGGCCGAAACCATCTCTGCCATTATGGCAGACTTAGTGGCTTCGACCGAAGTTGAACAACGAAATGTTGTTATATTTTAGCGCTCTTCGCGTGGCACAAACTTACGCGCAACTTCGCCGGTGTAGACCTGGCGAGGGCGGTTGATCTTTGCACCTGGTGCGCCGAGCTGCTCGCGGTAGTGAGCGATCCAGCCTGGAAGACGACCGATTGCGAACAATACGGTGAAGAAGTCGGTTGGGAAGCCCATTGCGCGGTAGATCAGGCCGGTGTAGAAGTCTACGTTCGGGTAGAGCTTGCGGGAGATGAAGTAATCATCAGCCAGTGCAATCTCTTCCAGCTTGATAGCCAGATCCAGAAGATCGTCGCCACCGAGGTGCTCAAGAACCTCGTGTGCAAGATCCTTAACGATAGCCGCACGTGGGTCGTAGTTCTTGTAGACGCGGTGTCCGAAGCCCATGAGGCGGACGCCGTCTTCCTTGTTCTTGACCTTGTTCATGAACTCGGTTGCGTCGCCATCGTGGTTGTTCTTGATGTCTTCGAGCATCTCGAGAACAGCCTGGTTTGCGCCACCGTGCAATGGACCGGACAGTGCGTTGATGCCACCAGCAATAGAGACAAACATGTTTGCCTGTGCAGAACCGATCATACGAACGGTGGAGGTGGAGCAGTTCTGCTCGTGGTCAGCGTGCAGAATAAGCAGCTTGTCCAGAGCCTTAACCATAATTGGGTCAACTTCGTATGCCTCGGTTGGGTAACCGAACATCATGCGCAGGAAGTTCTCGCGCGCATTCAGGGAGTTGTCTGGGTACATATAAGGCGCGCCCTTGCGTGCACGGTGTGCGTACGCAGCCAGCATTGGAACCTTAGCCATCAGGCGAACGGTTGCCTTGTGCAGCTGTGCCTCATCCAGTGGGTTCAGCTGATCCTGGTAGTAGGTAGACAAAATGTTTACTGAGGAAGCCAGGGTTGCCATTGGGTGAGCATCGCGTGGGAACACGTTGAACTGGGACTTGAAGTCCTCGTCCAGAAGGGTGTGGTGACGAATCTCATCGTTAAACTTGTGGAGCTCTTCTGGGGTAGGTAGCTCACCGTTGATAAGTAGGTAGGACACCTCGTTGAAGGTGGCGTTTTCAGCCAGATCAGCGATGTCATAGCCGCGGTAACGCAGGATTCCTTCATCGCCATCGATGTAGGTGATCTTCGACTCGGTAGAGCCGGTGCTCACATAGCCTGGATCAAAAGTGATCAGTCCGGTTTCGGACAGCATCTTGCCCAGGACAACACCGTTGTTACCCTCAGAGGCCTCGATGAGGTCCATTTCGAACTCGCCACCGGGGTAGTGCAGGACAGCCTTGTTGTTATCAGTAGCCACGATATCCCTTTCAAACTTATTTGTTCGGAAAAACTCTTCCGGATTACGGAAGTAGTCCCGTTAATATTCTTACCAACTGGGATGCGCCGATCGCATGTCAGTTTTAACTTCTCGACACATTTCTTTCCCAATTAGGTCCGGTTAACACGCTATACCGATAAATGCAGTTTAGCCATATCCGACGTGAGAGCCATTTCCCCCACATTCACGTTGGTCACATCATTCGGTGGCCACCCACAGCCACCGTAATCAGTAGATGCGGTCACGCCTAAAGAACTCTGTTGAATGTGCCGATGCGCTGCTATTTAGTTCTATACCCAACCAGACATGATTTGACCCCACCTGAGGGTGAAAATACCGCCGGTTAAGCCAATAAAAATCCCACGAATAGTGGAGCAGTGCACAGTTTAGCAAAGTTTGTGATGCACACGACAAGCGCGGGTGGGTGGCACACCTTCCCACGTAAACACCCACTCCATAACGCAACCTCAGGGGATATTAACAATCATGAAACTGAAAACTTTGCAAAACTTTAAACCACCCCCATATTGGTGACTGGTCAACTATTTTCACCTATCCCCTCATGCAGCTCCAACGATAAAGCCAATAATTTTCGTTCCTTACAGAAACTGGGGTGATAGGAACTAACAGCATCAGGGTTATAGTTGTTGGGTCAGATCGTTAAAGATCCCTGGCCCTTTTACTTCCAAGCGCAGAAAGTTGCCCGAAGACATGACCGACTTCCCCACCCTGCCCGCTGAATTCCTCCCTACCGACGGCCGCTTCGGCTGTGGACCTTCCAAGGTTCGTCCGGAACAGATTCAGGCTATTGTCGACGGATCAGCTTCCGTCATCGGCACCTCACACCGCCAGCCGGCAGTAAAAAATGTCGTGGGATCAATCCGCGAAGGTCTCTCCGACCTCTTCTCCCTGCCAGAAGGCTACGAGATTATCCTATCCCTCGGCGGCGCTACCGCATTCTGGGATGCTGCAACCTTCGGACTCATCGAGAAGAAGTCCGGCCACCTTTCCTTTGGTGAGTTCTCCTCCAAGTTCGCTAAGGCTTCCAAGCTTGCACCTTGGCTAGATGAACCAGAGATCGTTACCGCAGCAACCGGCGACGCTCCAGCACCACAAGCTTTCGAAGGCGCCGATGTTATTGCATGGGCACACAACGAAACCTCCACCGGCGCAATGGTTCCAGTCCTGCGCCCAGAAGGTTCTGAAGGCTCCCTGGTTGCCATCGACGCAACCTCCGGCGCTGGCGGACTTCCTGTAGACATCACCAACTCCGATGTTTACTACTTCTCCCCACAGAAGTGCTTCGCTTCCGATGGTGGCCTCTGGCTTGCAGCTATGAGCCCAGCAGCTCTCGAGCGCATCGAGAAGATCAACGCTTCCGATCGCTTCATCCCTGAGTTTCTCAACCTGCAGACCGCAGTAGATAACTCCCTGAAGAACCAGACTTACAACACCCCAGCTGTTTCCACCCTGCTAATGCTGGAGAACCAGGTCAACTGGATGAACTCCAACGGTGGCCTCGACGGAATGGTTGCTCGCACCACTGCAAGCTCCTCTGCACTGTACAACTGGGCTGAAGCGCGCGAAGAGGCTTCCCCTTACGTTGCAGACGCTGCAAAGCGCTCCCTCGTGGTTGGCACCATCGACTTTGATGATTCGATCGATGCTGCAGTGATCGCAAAGATCCTGCGCGCAAACGGCATCCTGGACACCGAGCCTTACCGCAAGCTGGGTCGCAACCAGCTGCGCATCGGCATGTTCCCAGCTATCGAATCCACCGATGTTGAGAAGCTCACCGGCGCAATCGACTTCATCCTCGATGGCGGCTTTGCTAAGAAGTAATACCCCCGCTTTAAAAAACACCCTGTACCCTTACACCGGTACAGGGTGTTTTTTGGTTAAGCTTAGGTGATCATCAACCCAGCCAGAAGGAGTCAACATGCAGGAAATATTCCTGGTCAGCGGTGATTCCACCGAATCATCCTTGGTTTTCAAGACCTCCGAGCAGGATGGCGCTGAGGAATTTTTCATTGCGGTTACAGATGAACTCCACGCCATTCTTGCAGGTAAAGCCAGAATTGAGAGCGTTCCTGCGTCTCAATCCTCTCCCAAGGAAACACCTGTCGCACTGGAACCAGTAGCTGAGCTCAAAGAACCCCGTGAGGAAAAAGAACTAGATCCCCGGATCAGTGCTCCCCTCACGATGTCCCCCCGCGAAATCCAAGTTCGGGTTCGCGCGGGTGCTTCCATTGAAGAACTCGCTGAAGAAAACGGCGTAACTGAGGCTCGCATCGAACCTTATGCCCACCCCGTATTACTAGAGCGTGCGCGCATTGCAGATCTCGCGAAACAATCACATCCCATCAGAGAAAATGGCCCTGCCAAACTCACTCTGTGGGAGATCCTTGCCACCGCTTTCGCTACCCGCGGACATGATCTCACCACTGCGACATGGGATGCCTACAAAGACGCCACAAACCAGTGGATTGTCCGGGTTGATTGGAAAGCTGGACTCAGCGATAACTACGCAGAGTGGACACTGAATATGCACAACACCAGCAATCCTACTTCAGACCCACGCACCCCAGTTGCCGCGGATCTTATCGATCCTGAGTTCATTCAGCCGATTCGTACCTTAACCTCCATTGGTTCTCCTCAAGATCGCTACGAAGACGAGACCGATATCTTTGACTCCGTCCACGAAGTTCAGGATCGCACTACTGCTGAGAAGAAAACTCCCCAGGACCCTTCCGAACTGACCAATGATGATACTCCTGAAAATAAGAATGCCGAAGGTCCACGCAATAGGCGCCGTAAAGCAGTAACTCCCCACTGGGAGGATGTTCTTTTAGGAGTTCGCGCCAATACAAAGCGCCCAAAGAAATAGGAAGTGCTGATGCCAAGTCACTTGGGAGAAAACGCGGCGATCGTAAGCATCTGGTTCGTAAGCGCATCCGACCCCCAATCCATCATCCGCTCAGAGCCTCGAGCGGATCGTGGCTATGGTCGAAAACTATTAGCTCAGCTCAACCCTTCATGGCCAATTACTCCCATTGGCCAATTCGCCCTCAATAGGTCAGTTCCAGCCAGTGCTAATGAGTTTTATATCGCAGGTTTCCCTGGTATCACCATCATTCAGACAGTGCTGGAAGATGTCACTTCTCTCTCCAAATTAAACCCACGCTTGCTACGCAGTGTGCCAGCCTCTGACGTCTATATTTTTGCAGTTAATGAGGGCACCACGTTGGGTGGTTTCGCACATATTGAAAACGGCACCATCAAACGATCTTTCATCGCCTATGAAGACCGCATCTTTGAAGATGATGGAATTCCAGGTGGTTTTGAGACACCGTATTGGGCTGGTAAAAAGGGCACTCGCAAAACTACCCTTTCTTTGCCTTTTAACCCCATCGAATTGGTTCACGAAGCACAGCGTGCGTGGCTGGGCTTTGATGCCACCACCTCCCCTGATATCAATGTCGTCGCCTACGCCATTGATGGACGCCCGGAGCCGCGCATCGCGGCACCCCGCCACATTAGCTCAGAGGAAGTGACGCGAGCGGCCGTCGAAAAGCTCGGTTTTAGAGAATCCTCGGATTATGACGACTATGAGGAATATGAGGCGCCGGATCGCGTTGTTTCTAAACGGGTAACCGAAAATGTGAAAAAAGCGGCTACCTCTGCACAAAAGATGGGTACATCTTTGTGGAGAGCCGGCCGCGAATTTGGAGCGAATATGGCGGAAAAACTCCGCCATACAGATCGTTAGGATCGTTGTGAACGATCTCGCTCGTAGAAAGCAATGGCTGCTGAGGTAGCCAGATTCAGGCTGTCAGTTCCAGGTGCCATGGGAATGCGAGCGCGAACATCGGTTGCGCGCATCGCATGTTCTGTAAGGCCTGGGCCTTCTGCGCCTACGAGCAGGGCAACTTTTTCTTTGCCTGCAAGTGCATCCTCGAGGTGTTCCGCTGCTGGATCAGGGGTCAGCGAGACCAAATGGAAACCAGCTTCTTTCAGCTGTTCCAGGCTGCGCTGCCAGGTGGTGTAGGTGCCTTCCAAATGCGCGAATGGGAGGCGCAGCACATGACCCATGGAGACGCGGACAACGCGGCGATACAAAGGATCAGCGCAGCCGTTACCAAATAGAATGGCATCCACACTCATTCCGGCGGCATTGCGGAACATGGAACCAATGTTCTCATGATCGCCAACGCCTTCCAGAACAACAACGGTGCGTGCATTTTCCAGCACTTCGGAAATCGATGCTTCTTCGGTGCGATCAGCTGTTGCGAGAAGCCCTCTGTGCATGTCAAAACCAGCAACCTCAGCGAGGAGCTCACGGGTTACTTCATACACGGGGATGCCTGCAACCAAGGCTGGATCAATGCTTTCGAAGAAGGAATCCAATTTGTTGCCAAAGCCCACGATTGCGCGCACTGGGTAACGAGATTCCAAAAGCCTGCCGACAACCAACGGGCCCTCGGCGACAACCAAACCCTTGCCGCCGGGAAGATCCGGACGAGAATCTGAATGGTTGAGGTCACGGACATCATCTAACCGTGGATCAGCAGAATCTGAAATTACGATGCGTTGGGACATTAGCTGACTGCGCCCATGATCGGATCGATGGCAAAGAAGACCACAAATAGTCCTGCAACCAGCCACATGAGCCAGTGCACTTCCTTCGCCTTGCCGGCAGCTGCAGCCATGACTGCGTACATGATGAATCCAACACCAATGCCGTTGGCGATCGAGTAGGTAAACGGCATAACCACGATGGTCAGGAAAGCTGGGAAAGCGATGTAGAACTTGGAGAAATCAATCTCGCTGACCTGCCCCATCATCATTGCACCAACCACAACGAGAACTGGTGCAGCAGCCTCGATTGGCACGATTTCGTACAGCGGGGTCAAAAACATTGCTGCGAGGAACAGGGAGCCGGTGACCACGTTGGCAAGACCGGTGCGAGCGCCATCGGCAACACCTGCAGAAGAGTCTGCGAAAACAGTGTTGGAAGAAGCGGAGAATGCGCCACCGACGATGGCACCTGCGCCTTCAACAACCAATGCCTTCTTGATATCTGGCAGGTTACCTTCTGCATCAGCCAGGTTGCCCTGCTTGCCGAGTGCAGTCATGGTGCCCATGGCATCAAAGAAGTTAGCCAACACGAGGGTAAAGACCAGCAGGGTGGCAGCGATGACGCCAATGCGACTGAATGCGCCAATCAGATCTACGGCACCAACAATGGAAAGATCTGGCATGCCACCAAAGGAGTCAGGCAGAGCAGGAACAGCCAGTGACCAGCCCTCCGCATTTGCTTCGCCGTTTTCGAAAGATGCTCCAGAGCCAAAGACTGCCTCTGCGATAATTGCCAAAATGGTGGTTCCCAGGATGCCAAGGAAAAGACCACCGCGCACTTTACGCACAACCAAAATGCCACAGAGCAAGACGCCAACCACGAACACTAAAGTTGGCCAAGAAGCGATCGATCCATCAATGCCCAGGGTTACTGGCACGGTGGTGCCGGCAGCATCAGGAATGCGGCGCACAAAACCTGCATCAACCAGGCCAATCATGGCGATGAACAAGCCAATGCCCACGCTGATCGCAGCTTTCATGGATGTAGGAATCGCACGGAATACTGCAACACGGAAGCCTGAAACCGCCAAAATGACGATGACGATACCGTCCAAAACCACAAGCCCCATCGCTTCTGGCCAAGTCAGACCTTCACCAGAGACCAGCGTGACGGCAACCATGGTGTTCAATCCAAGACCGGCAGCAATGCCAAATGGATAGCGTGCGATCAGACCAAACGCGATAGTCATAACACCAGCAGCAAGAGCTGTAGCTGCTGCAACCTGTGCGATTCCTAGAGTATTTCCCTCAACGTCAGGGGTTGTACCAAGGATCAAAGGATTAAGAATGATGATGTAGGCCATTGCAAAGAATGTGACCACACCTGCACGGATTTCTGTGCCAATGCTTGATCCACGCTCCGAGATTTTGAAATATCGGTCTAGGGCTCCCCTAGTATTCGTTGAATTCCCTGTCGTCATAGCCGGATACCTTATTTTCTATTCAAGTTGTGAGAAAGCTGAAAAACTCGTGGAAAAGTCAGCTCATTCCACTATCAAGGATTCACCTTTTAGCTGAAACCTTTAGCGCAACAGAATTTTTCCACCTGTCTAGCAGATGAGGCAAGTCCACCAGCCAAAAGTGATGAACCCACCATTTTTCCACCCCAGTGGCCTAAACCAAGTTCTTTATATGCCCACACTCTAACTCAAAGGTGCGACACCTCGAATCCTCAGTTTGATTACTCGGGTGATAACCTCAATTTAAAGGCAAGAACAATAGTTGTTACGACTTCGGAAGGTCCGGCTGCACATCGTGGTGACCACAAGTTTTCTCATGGTTGACGGTAATATCCGCAACCTCCAGGGCCACATTGATCGCCTCGAAAAGGCGGCCCCCACAGCACCGCAATTCCGCGAGCGCATCATCGCACAATTACGGGAAGCTCCAGGCAGTGTGCAGGCTTCCGTCACGATTGAAAACAATCACTATAACGTCGAGCTGCGCCCGCCTCGCAAGCTCAATGCGCACGTCACTGTCGATGCCCACGGGCACCGCGATGAACGCCGGCACCCAAATATTAAAGGCCTAGATCATGCGTGGCAGAACACCGCCACCGCAAACAGCCGCCGCCAGGGCGCAGATGATGGCTTGCTTGTCGACGAATCCGGCCAGGTGATCATGGCAATCGGCGCTTCCCTTTTGGCAATCAAGGGAGACACCGTGTTTCATTCCACACATCCCCGCTCTTTACCTTCGGTGCTAGAAGCACCTGTTGTGGAATATTTGCAGGCCCAAGGCTGCCATGCCAAGCCTCGCCCACAGGGATTTAATATCAATGATCTGCGTTCTTCCGAAGTATGGCTGGTTGATTCCCTGTCGGGAATCCGCCAAGTTGTCGCTTGGGTGGAATACGGCTCCAAGTTCCCAGTGTCAGAAATACGTCCAGTTGCATCATTCGTACCGACTTTTTCCGAAGTCAATGACCACCTCTGGAAGAACGCACAACAAATCTAAAAGGCTGCACTGTTATTGTCGAAACTGTGAAAAAGCTTGCTACTTTAACCCTCCTCTCCAGCGCTGCGCTCTCTTCCTGTACTGCTCCCGATACTGCATCTGATGCGGCAGTCGAACGGCTAGTCCCAGAAATTATTTCCACTCATGCTTTTGATGCCACGTCCTTTACTCAAGGATTAGAGCTAGATGGCGATGAGCTCATTATCGGAACTGGACAATACGGTGGCTCGCGCATCTACCGCAGTTCCATCGATGGCCAAGAAACCACCTCTCGACCGCTTGATCCAGAGTTTTTCGGAGAGGGCATCACAAAACACAATGCTGTGGTGTGGCAATTGACCTGGAATGAAGGCATTGCTTTCAAACGCGATGCACAGACTCTAGAAGAATTAGATCGGGTCAGCTACGAAGGTGAAGGCTGGGGCATCTGCTCTACTCAAGATTCCCTTATTACTTCAGATGGCAGTTCCACCTTGACGTTTAGAGATCCGGAAACATTTGCAGAAACCGGATCTGTCGAAGTCACTCTTGAAGGCACACCGGTACAGGCCTTGAATGAACTCGAATGCGTAGATGATGCAGTCTACGCAAATATTTTCCTCGAAACAGACATCATGCGTATCGACCCCTCACGGGGAGAAGTCACCGCAGTGATTGATGCCTCAGGAATTGATAATAATGCTGCCCCGGATACAAATAATGTGCTCAACGGTATTGCGCATATCCCAGATTCGGATCGTTTTTATATCACCGGCAAGCGTTGGCCAGACCTCTATGAGGTCAGATTCGTTCCGGCTGACTAGACTCAAGACTCATGGCAAGCCGGAAGACCAAGCGTAAAAATCTCATTCAGATTCTCAGCCTCATTGTTGCAGTGGTGTTGGTGGTGATTGTCTCGGTGATGTTCCAGCAATGGTGGAACAATCGCCCCGAGCCGCTCCCCCAGAACATCTCCATCGCAGCAAGTGCTCCAGCTGGTGAAGTGGAGGTGTTCCCTTTCAGCTTGTGCGAGCCAGGCGTGGAATGTGAAGAGAACGACATACCTACGCTTGACGTCGGTGCTGATGAAGAACTGCATTTAAGCATTCCGGAAACAATCCACGATCATGATTGGTATCTGCTGACGATCTACGATGACCCTACAGCCAATGATGAGTTCTATCACACCAGCTATGACGCTACCGAAGCTACTGTGCCCGGATCAGTTGATCCAACCCAGGAAGGTGGGGAACGTCCTCGTCTAGTAGTCGTGGAGATTTCTTCTGTGATGATTGGTCAAGATGAAAATGGTGAAGAAGCTCCCTACACCGTGACGTGGTCTCTATCAACGATGAGTGAACCTGAAAACTAGTCACTTAGACAAATAGTTAAGGAGAGGATCCGAATATGGTGGATCCTCTCCTTAACTGTTTTAGGATTCGAGCTCTTTCGCAACAACGCGAAGAATTTCTGCTACCTGTGCTCCAGATTTATGTTCTGGGTATTGCCCATTAGCTAGCCCCGGTTGCACACCGCTTTCAAGAAGCGTGATGAGGTCCGAGATCATTCCATTGAGCTCTTCTGGCTTGTATTTACGCTGTGGACGCCTGCGTGGAGTTTCAAGAACCCTCACTCGAAGTGCTTGGGGGCCTTTACGGCCTGCAACAAAATCAAAATCGATCCGTTGTCCCTTGCTTAATTCGGTGACTCCTTTGGGAAGAACTTGCTTGCCAACGAAGCAATCTTCACCACCTGGATTGGAGACAAAGCCGAAACCACGCTCTGCGTCGTACCACTTAACCGTTCCGACAGGCACTTGTCCTCACCACTTTCATTCGCTGATTTGGATCAATCACTAGTTTTTGACCAGAAGAGGTTATTATACACCGCGAACATCGCTGCTAAAACTTGTCGGAAAGTTACATCACAACGCCAAATATACCAAAATGTAACACAAATCACACCCGCAAATTCCGCCGGGGTGACCTGCGATTTTAGTGGTAGCACAAGTTGGGATTCATATAGATTTCATAAATAACGTGACACAATCGTGACCTTCGAGTTACCGTGTACCTCAGGCACCGCAACAGTTCATCCATATATCCGGCTCATCGCCAAACCCTGTCTGGGGTCGGAGGCAGAACAACCCGCTTGGTGCATTGAACTTAAAAACCACAAACACCCGCACTTGTGCGGGACATATTGCAGACAGGGACGGGGAAACCACCCGCCATCTTTTAGTTAAGAAGGCACGGAGGCCAACTCCTTGGGGTGAAGCCAGGAATCCACTGGCAGAGCAACTCCTCACGCTCTAACCCGACAGCTAACCTCGACGGCGACAAATGAGAGGAAACTTTTTCATCATGGGACGTCACTCAGTTAAGACCAGCTCAGCACTAACCAAGATCGCAGCTTCCACCATCGCTTTCGGTGCTGCTGCAACCATCATGGCTCCTTCCGCCTCCGCTGCACCAGATTCCGATTGGGATCGCCTGGCGCAGTGCGAGTCCGGTGGAAACTGGGCAATCAACACGGGCAACGGCTACCACGGTGGATTGCAGTTCTCCGCTGGCACCTGGGCTGCCTACGGTGGACAGGAATTCGCTACTTACGCTTACCAGGCAACCCGCGCCCAGCAGATCGCTGTTGCAGAGCGCACCTTGGCTGGCCAGGGCTGGGGCGCATGGCCTGCGTGCTCCGCTAGCCTTGGACTGAACTCAGCTCCAACCCAGCGTAATCTTTCCGCACCAGCTCCAGCATCTGCTGCTCCAGCTGCCCCTGTCGCGGCATACAATGCTCCAGCAGCCAACATTGCTATCGGCTCCACCGATCTGGAGACCATCAACGCTACCTACGGTGCAGTCACCGGTACCTTGTCTCAGTACGGCATTGCAGTCCCAGCTGAAGTTGAGGCTTATTACAACTCCATCGTTGGTTAAGCACTAGCTACAACGCAAAAATATCTCGGGCGGGAACCACATGGTTCCCGCCCGAGATATTTTTCTTATACGCGCAAAAAGAAGCAGCCTCCCCCGGTATTTCACGGAGAGGCTGCCTCTTTTAAAAACTGCTTAGCGGTTGATGCGGGTGTACGGGTGTACGTATCCGGTCTCTACAGCAGAAACTGGGAATTCCTTCTCATCGCCCCAAGGGCTGGATGCGCCTGCGAGCTTGGAGATGATTTCAGTAACGACGTGACCGTCAGCTGGATTGTGCTCCGGCCAAGCCGGATCGACGAAGTGCTTCTTCTCTACGTTTGCCATGTTCTATATTCTTTCAAACTCTGGGAACAAAAGTCACCTCAACAGGGCTTAAACTTAAGAACATCATGAAAATAGACTCCCCCATCCCCACCCTCAAGGGTTGGTTGGATACTCAAAGTGATGATCAGCTATCCATAATCTTAAAAAATCGACCTGATACAGTCCTCCCATTACCACCCAATTTGGGGTCTCTGGCTGCGCGTTTGCAGTTGCGAGCCTCGGTGGTTCGGGCTGTGCTAAAACTCAATGCACTAGAGCTTGCGGTATTGGAGGCAGCTGCCAAGATCGGCGCTGAGCTCCACCCGGTAGCTGCCCCCGAAGTGGTGGAACATGTGCAGAATGCTTTCGGTGAGCAGACTCCCTCATCTCAAGATTGCCTCAACGCGATTAGCACTCTCAAAAACTATGCGTTGTTGTATGGCGATGAGCAGCTCATGATTGCACAAGAAACAATGTCGGCGTTGCCTGTTCATTGGACGCTGCTTCCTGAACTAAACGATCATGGCCTTAGTGAAGAACACGTGAGGGAAAGCGTCGACAAGCTCTCTGAGCGACACCGCAAACTGCTGGGCACGCTGGCTGCTTCAGGCGGCTTCGGTCTGACGCGCGATGCGGCGATTGATGCTGATCCGACGCGTCCGATCCCGCAGTTGCTTGCTGCGGGTCTTTTGGCGCGTGTGGATGAGCAGACGGTGCGCTTACCTGCGCTGGTACGGCGCGTCATCGAAGGCCGGGAGCAACTCCCCGCCCAGGTACGCCCGATTCCCTATTCCGCGGATCCAGGTGCCGATGACACCGGCATTGCAGCCGGCTTAGAGGTCGTGCGGCACATGCGCTTGCTTATCGACGCCCTAAGCCACCTTCCGGCACCCACATTAAAAGTGGGCGCTCTCGGCGTGCGTGTAATCTCTCGTTTAAGCAAAGAGCTTGATCTGAACGAGCACGATGTGGCGCGCCTCTGTGGTTTAGGTGTCGCAAGCGGGTTGCTTCGACGCGGTGTCCCAGATCCTTTGCCAACCGATGATGAAGGCGGAGATTATATTGCTCCCACGCCAATCGCTGATGATTGGATGGAAGCTGATCTCGCTGCGCAATTAGGCACATTGATGGCCGGTTGGTGGAAGCAGAATTTCGCTTCCTGGCGTGTGGGAGAAGCTGATGAAAAAGACAAACCAATCCATGTATTGAGTAAATCAAGCATCATCGAATCTCTACCTGATACACGAGCAAAGATTCTGAGCTCGCTCACTCGTGTCTCCCCCGATGAGCTGCATGCAGATTTAGCCTTTCATTATCCGCTCGCGGCAAGCCGAATGAACCCAGACACCATTGCCCACGTTCTTGAGGAGGCCAGCTGGATTGGTGCTTTTGCACAAGGCGTAACCACGGCTGGCCAGGCTCTGGTTGCTGGCGACGATCCAGCGGAAGTGATCACTGCACCTGCACCAGTGGAAAATTTCATCGTGCAAGGCGATTTCACCATTATGGTTCCAGGCCCGCTGACACCAGCCATGCAAAAGACCATGGATTCCATTGCCTTCTTGGAATCTTCTGGCTTAGCTTCCGTGTATCGCCTCAGTGAAAAATCTATCCGGCACGCTTTGGATCTTGGTCTCACGACTCCTGAAATTCTTGAGTTTCTGAGCACACATTCACTCACAGAGCTCCCACAATCTGTGGGCTATCTACTCAGTGATATCGCAAGAAAACACGGCACTTTGCGTGGTGGCCCAGCGTTGTCTTATATCCGCAGTGATGATCCTGCCTTGCTGCATTCCGCTGTCGAAGCCGGCGTTGATGTGGCTCTACGCCAGATCGCCCCAACAGTGGCCATCGCACAAGCTCCCTTGCTGCAGGTAATCACGGTGCTGCGCAAAGCAGGGTTCCAGCCTGTTGCCGAAGATGGCGAAGGTGCAAGCCTTAATGTCGCTCCAGCGCCAGCCCGTATTCCAGCAGCTGCACCTACGCCAAAGCCAACAGTATTAGATGAAGGCCGAGTACAGGCAGCGGTGAAAGCAATCAAACGCGAAAACTCCGCAGCCCAAGGAACTGTTTCTGAGCAACCAACACTCGCAGTACTACAAGCTGCCGTAAGAGGACAAAAAACAGTGACCCTAGGATTTGTAGATAAACAAGGAATCGCTGTACACCGCGTTGTTAAACCACTCACTGTCAATGCCGGACAGGTAGATGCCGTAGACGAAACCACCGGAGCCGTGCATCGTTTCATGTTGCACAGAATCACAGAAGTAATAGTGGATAACTAGGAAAAGGGTGACATAATGGACGTTTATACTTCGTTAGGAGAAGCATTTCGTGGCTTTTGGCGATGGACCCTTAATCGTCCAATCCGATAAAACTGTCCTGCTAGAAATTGATCACCCGTTGGCAGGTGAAGCACGCATCGCACTCGCACCTTTTGCAGAGCTCGAGCGTGCACCTGAACATATCCACACCTACCGCATCACTCCCCTAGCGTTATGGAATGCGCGCGCCGCAGGCCATGACGCTGAGCAAGTGGTGGATATGCTGGAGCGTTTTTCACGCTTCCCAGTTCCGCAGGCATTGCTCATTGACATCGCAGAAACCATGTCTCGCTATGGTCGCGTCCGTCTCCACCGCCACCCAGCTCATGGTTTGATCCTGGAATCCGCAGAACCAGCCATCTTGGTGGAAATCTCCAGACACAAAAAGATCACACCCATGCTGGGCGCAAAAGTAGATGCAGAAACTGTCATCGTGCACCCATCAGAGCGTGGGCGACTCAAACAAGAGCTACTCAAAATCGGTTGGCCGGCAGAAGATCTCGCTGGATACGTCGACGGTGAATCCCACCCCATCGGGCTCTCCACCGAATTGGAGGAGTGGTCACTGCGCGATTATCAGCAAATGGCCGCAGATTCCTTCTGGGAAGGCGGATCCGGCGTCGTGGTTCTGCCCTGCGGTGCAGGAAAAACCATGGTTGGTGCTGCCTCCATGGCAAAAGCACAAGCAACCACGCTGATCCTTGTCACCAACACGGTGGCCGGCAGGCAATGGAAAGATGAACTGCTGCGTCGCACCACACTCACCGAAGAAGAAATCGGTGAGTACTCCGGTGAACGCAAAGAAATCCGCCCCGTCACCATCGCCACCTACCAAGTGGTAACCAGACGCACCAAAGGTGAATACAAAGCCCTCGAGCTTTTTGATTCCCGTGACTGGGGTCTGATCATCTACGACGAAGTCCATCTCCTCCCCGCACCAGTGTTCCGCATGACCTCTGATCTGCAATCACGACGCCGTCTTGGCCTCACCGCAACATTGGTGCGTGAAGATGGCCGCGAAGGTGATGTATTCAGCCTCATCGGCCCTAAACGCTACGATGCGCCTTGGAAAGATCTAGAATCTCAAGGGTTCATCGCCACCGCTGATTGCGTGGAAATTCGCTCTACCATGACTGATGCCGAAAGAATGGTGTACGCCACTGCTGAGTCAGCAGATCGCTATCGCCTGGCAGCTTCTGCCCACACAAAAGTTGCAGTGGTACGCAAAGTCCTGGAACAGCACGTGGGCAAACCAACTCTGATCATCGGTGCTTATCTAGATCAACTAGAAGAGCTGGGCAAAGAATTCGATGCACCTGTCATCGACGGCAAAACACCCAACAAAAAACGTGAAATACTCTTTGATCAATTCCGTGCCGGAGAACTCTCCGTGCTGGTGGTCTCCAAAGTGGCTAACTTTTCCATCGATCTGCCCGAAGCTTCCGTTGCCATCCAAGTTTCTGGCACCTTTGGCAGCAGACAAGAAGAAGCTCAACGATTAGGCCGACTGCTCCGCCCGAAACACGATGGCAGCGAAGCCCACTTCTACTCCATCGTCAGCCGCGATACCCTCGATACTGACTATGCGGCGCACCGTCAACGCTTCCTCGCTGAACAAGGCTATGCCTACCGCATCATGGATGCAGACGATCTCCTCTTCCCCCTACCCAAGAAAGAAGAACTCTAACGTGCACAACTTCTCCTTTGACGTAGACGAATCCTACGCCAAGAAGAACAACGAAATCCTCCGCGACGCCAAAAGGCTACAGATCTCCGCGCTGTGCCTCGGTTTAATTCTCGTGGCAGGAGCCGTAGCTCTTTACCTCTTCTCCAATGGTGCCGTCTGGATGTGGATGATCGCCATCGTCATGGTGTTCCTCGCATTACTCAGCTTCATCATGATCCCCGTCATCCCCCGTCAAATGGGCAATGCACAAACACTCTATGACAACTACGAACTCGCCCCAGCGATCATCGCCGAAGTTAATCCCCGCGATGTCCTCCTCTTGGCACTAGTAAACCGCAGCGCAGACCCATCTATGAAACCCGAATGGGCACTAGCTACCCGCACCATCGTCCGAGTTGGAGCACACCAACGACGCCTCGGTGAAAGAATCCCCTCAGTAGCAGTTACTGGCCGACGCACCGTCAAAGACCAGAACCACTGGGATGAAATCAGCCCAATGCCCATCACCTGGGGAACCACCGACAAAGACGTCATCCGCAGCGCAGAGAAAACAATCCCTCACGAGCTCTGGGCAAAACTAGAAAAAAACCGCAACAAGTTGGATGAAGTTAAGAAAACCCCCAACAACTTGTTCAAACTATAAATCCTTCAAACCCTTGAGACGTTTCGCGGCTTCGCGGAGCGTCTCTTCTTTTTTACAAAAAGCAAAACGTACCTTCGATGACCACTCGCTTTGATTATCCACAAAAGACTGCACCGGAATTGCAGCAACGCCCACTTTGTCAATCAAATCAAAGCAAAACTCAGCGCCATCACGATCACCAATATCTGCAACGATGAAATACGTACCCCTACTCTCATGAGTATGCAGACCTGCCGCATCCAGGGCAGTACGCAAAATATCGCGCTTAACCTCCATGCCGGCACGCATCTGCTCCACCCACTGCTGCTCATGCTCAACCGCATGCGCCACCGCAGGTTGAAACGGCGTCGCACCAACATAAGACATAAACTGCTTAGCCTTCAGCACCGCCTCCAATAAAGGCTCAGGCGCCAACGCCCACCCCGTCTTCCAACCGGTGACATTAAAAGACTTAGCCGCCGAAGACACCGTTATGGTTCGATCCCACATACCAGGCAGCTTTGCGACGCTTACGTGCTTCCTACCGTCAAACACCAAGTGCTCATACACTTCATCGGAAAGCACCAACAAGTCATACGCCCGAGCAATGCCAGCGACTTCCTTCAAAGCCTTCTTAGAAAAAACCGAACCCGTAGGATTATGCGGCGAATTCACGATAATCATCTTCGTCTTCTTCGTCACCGCCTGATGCAGCTTTTCTACATCCACATCCCACGAGTTATCTACCTCCGCCAAAGGCACCGCTACACGTGTAGCACCAGCCAGAGCAATGGCAGCTGCATAAGCATCATAATAAGGCTCCAGAACGATAACCTCATCGCCTGGCTCCACCAACCCCAGCACAGTCGCAGTAATAGCCTCAGTGGCACCCACAGTAATGAGCACTTCTGTATTTGGGTTGTACGCCAAACCAAAACGAGTCAGATGATCCTTCGCTACCACGCTCCGCAGCAACGCATCCCCACGCCCTGCCGAATACTGATTATTTCCCCCGAGGATCTGCTCCGAAGCAACCTCCAGCATCCGACGAGGCCCATCCTCATCCGGAAAACCTTGCCCAAGATTAATTGCACCTGCTTCAACAGCTCGTTGGGTCATGGTGGCAAAGATCGTTTCTCCAAAAGACTGCAGCCGGGAAACGACGAAATCATTACTCATGCAGCTACTATATTTGATCCACGTTTACTGGGTGACAGAAGGACCCAAAAGTAGCAGTGCGGGGCTAGGAGATTTATTTTAGGCATAAAAAAGCGAGTGGGAGCACCACCCGTTACAGGTGATCCCCCCACTCGCTTACCCATAGATAACAACAAAGAAAGTAGCGAGAACAACCTGGGTTGTTCTCGCTGCTTTCTTGTTTTTTAAGTTTTAGGTCGGCGGTAACCTACTCTCCCACACCCTCCCGAGTGCAGTACCATCAGCGTAACCAGGCTTAGCTTCCGGGTTCGAAATGGGACCGGGCGTTTCCCTGCTACTATCACCACCGACACACCTTGTGTCACACCAAACACCAACCAATAAGGTTGGTTGTGTTGTGTCAGATACTGCATAATGGACGCGAGCTTATATTCATTTGCTCTTTGTTACGTTGCGTTACACCACACACTAATCGTGTTGTGGGTGTTGTTATCGGTAAATTAGTACCAGTCACCTCCACACCTTACAGTGCTTCCAGATCTGGCCTATCAACCCCATAATCTCTAGGGAACCTCAAAAGAAACCTCATCTCGAAACAGGCTTCCCGCTTAGATGCTTTCAGCGGTTATCCCTTCCGTACGTAGCCAACCAGCCCTGCTCCTGGCGGAACAACTGGCACACCAGAGGTACGTCCGTCCCGGTCCTCTCGTACTAGGGACAGCCTTCCTTCAAGTTTCAACGCGCGCGGCGGATAGAGACCGAACTGTCTCACGACGTTCTAAACCCAGCTCGCGTGCCGCTTTAATGGGCGAACAGCCCAACCCTTGGGACCTACTCCAGCCCCAGGATGCGACGAGCCGACATCGAGGTGCCAAACCATCCCGTCGATATGGACTCTTGGGGAAGATCAGCCTGTTATCCCCGGGGTACCTTTTATCCGTTGAGCGACACCACAACCACAAGTTGGTGCCGGATCACTAGTCCCGACTTTCGTCCCTGCTCGAGCTGTCACTCTCACAGTCAAGCTCCCTTGTGCACTTACACTCACCACCTGATTACCAACCAAGCTGAGGAAACCTTTGGGCGCCTCCGTTACATTTTGGGAGGCAACCGCCCCAGTTAAACTACCCACCAGGCACTGTCCCCAACCCAGATCATGGGCCAAGGTTAGACATTCAATCCGATCAGAGTGGTATTTCACCAACGACTCACACACAACTAGCGTCACATGATCACAGTCTCCCACCTATCCTACACAAACCGAATCAAACACCAATACCAAGCTATAGTGAAGGTCCCGGGGTCTTTTCGTCCTGCCGCGCGTAACGAGCATCTTTACTCGTACTGCAATTTCACCGGGCCTGTGGTTGAGACAGCAGGGAAGTCGTTACGCCATTCGTGCAGGTCGGAACTTACCCGACAAGGAATTTCGCTACCTTAGGATGGTTATAGTTACCACCGCCGTTTACTGGGGCTTAAATTCTCAGCTTCGCCTTACGGCTAACCGGTCCTCTTAACCTTCCAGCACCGGGCAGGCGTCAGTCCGTATACATCAACTTAAACGTCTTCGCACGGACCTGTGTTTTTAGTAAACAGTCGCTTCCCTCTATTCTCTGCGACCACAACACGCTCCCAACGAAAAGTTGTTCACATATCATGGCCCCCCTTCTCCCGAAGTTACGGGGGCATTTTGCCGAGTTCCTTAACCACAGTTCACCCGAACGCCTTAGTATTCTCTACCTGACTACCTGTGTCGGTTTAGGGTACGGGCCGAATATCAACATCGCTAGAGGCTTTTCTCGACAGTACAGGATCACTCACTTCACCCACGAAGGGCTCCGCATCACGCCTCACACAAAAAACCGGCGGATTTACCAACCAGTCGTGCCACACGCTTACACCACAATCCAATAAGTGGCCAAGCTACCTCACTGCGTCACCCCATCACTTAGCTACTACCAGATCAGGTCCCACGCAACCACACACCACGACAATCAAAGATCATCTATGGGTGCTTATGGGCGGTTAGTATCACTGATTCACCATGGTCGCCAATACTCGGGTACGGGAATATCAACCCGTTATCCATCGACTACGCCTGTCGGCCTCGCCTTAGGCCCCGACTCACCCTGGGAAGATTAACTTGACCCAGGAACCCTTAGTCATCCGGCGGATACGTTTCTCACGTATCAATCGTTACTCATGCCTGCATTCTCACTCGCACACACTCCACACCCCGTCACCAGACTGCTTCAACGCGTGCACGACGCTCCCCTACCCAACAATCTTCAAAAAGATCATTGCCGCGGCTTCGGCGGTGTACTTAAGCCCCACTACATTGTCGGCGCGGAATCACTCGACCAGTGAGCTATTACGCACTCTTTCAAGGATGGCTGCTTCTAAGCCAACCTCCTGGCTGTCTTCGCGACCCCACCTCCTTTTCCACTTAGCACACCCTTAGGGGCCTTAGCCGGCGATCTGGGCTGTTTCCCTCTCGACTACGAAGCTTATCCCCCGCAGTCTCACTGCCGTGCTCTAACTTACCGGCATTCGGAGTTTGGCTGATGTCGCTAAGATTGTAGTCCCGCTAAACCATCCAGTAGCTCTACCTCCGGCAAGAAACACACGACGCTGCACCTAAATGCATTTCGGGGAGAACCAGCTATCACGGAGTTTGATTGGCCTTTCACCCCTACCCACAACTCATCCCCTCAGTTTTCAACCTAAGTGGGTTCGCGCCTCCACAACCTCTTACAGCTGCTTCACACTGGCCATGGGTAGATCACTCCGCTTCGGGTCCAAGACATGCCACTAATTCACCCTAGTTAGGATTCGGTTTCCCTACGGCTACCCCACACGGGTTAACCTCGCGACATGCCGCTGACTCGCAGGCTCATTCTTCAAAAGGCACGCCATCACACCACAAGGATGCTCTGACGGTTTGTTAGCACACGGTTTCAGGTACTATTTCACTCCCCTCCCGGGGTACTTTTCACCATTCCCTCACGGTACTAATCCGCTATCGGTCATATCAAGTATTCAGGCTTACCGGGTGGTCCCGGCTAATTCACAGCAGATTCCACGAGCCCGCTGCTACTCGGGGTATCAACAACCACACACACCACCATGATCTTCGTGTACAGGACTCTCACCTACTCCGGTAGGCGTTTCCACACCACTTCCACTAATCACGCAGCACATGCCAACATCCGGCAGAATGTTAACGCCATTGCCCCACAACCACCTACATGCAACCCCTGCCGGGTATCACACACATAAGTTTTAGCCATCATCCACGTTCGCTCGCCACTACTAACGGAATCACAATTGTTTTCTTCTCCTACGGGTACTGAGATGTTTCACTTCCCCGTGTAAACCTCCACACTGGCTATATATTCACCAGCAGGTAACCACACATTACTGCAGCTGGGTTTCCCCATTCGGACATCCTCGGATCAACGCTTAGTTGGCAGCTCCCCGAGGCATAACGCAGCCTCTCACGTCCTTCATCGGCTTGATATGCCAAGGCATCCACCGTGTGCCCTAAAAAACAACACACACAACACAAAAAACTACCAACCACACACAGTGCGATTGGCGCGTTCGGTTACACAACAAAAAAACAAAAAAATAAAGATGCTCGCGTCCACTATACAGTTCTCACACAACACAACACCACCACCAACAAACATCAATACACACTGTGTATCTCATATTTCTTGCTGATCGTATTCGATGTAGAAACAACCCACACACACTACTTACCGTAATGTTTGCGATGTCATTCCAGACACCCAACAGCATGCCACCTATTACCTAAAACTCTGTTGTCTTAGCTTTTGTCACCCTAGGGGTCATCTCCACCCGATTAATAGTGTGTTGATGGCAACCACGAACGGGTTCCAACACCAACAACCACACACACAACACACAGTGTTGCCGGTGGTTAATAAAGCTCCTTAGAAAGGAGGTGATCCAGCCGCACCTTCCGGTACGGCTACCTTGTTACGACTTCGTCCCAATCGCCGATCCCACCTTCGACAGCTCCCCCCACAAGGGTTGGGCCACTGGCTTCGGGTGTTACCAACTTTCATGACGTGACGGGCGGTGTGTACAAGGCCCGGGAACGTATTCACCGCAGCGTTGCTGATCTGCGATTACTAGCGACTCCGACTTCATGGGGTCGAGTTGCAGACCCCAATCCGAACTGAGGCCGGCTTTAAGAGATTAGCTCCACCTTACGGTGTGGCAACTCGCTGTACCGACCATTGTAGCATGTGTGAAGCCCTGGACATAAGGGGCATGATGATTTGACGTCATCCCCACCTTCCTCCGAGTTAACCCCGGCAGTCTCTCATGAGTACCCACCATAACGTGCTGGCAACATAAGACAAGGGTTGCGCTCGTTGCGGGACTTAACCCAACATCTCACGACACGAGCTGACGACAACCATGCACCACCTGTGAACCGACCACAAGGGAAAACGTATCTCTACGCCGATCCGGTCCATGTCAAGCCCAGGTAAGGTTCTTCGCGTTGCATCGAATTAATCCACATGCTCCGCCGCTTGTGCGGGCCCCCGTCAATTCCTTTGAGTTTTAGCCTTGCGGCCGTACTCCCCAGGCGGGGCGCTTAATGCGTTAGCTGCGGCACAGAAGACGTGGAAGTCCCCTACACCTAGCGCCCACCGTTTACGGCATGGACTACCAGGGTATCTAATCCTGTTCGCTACCCATGCTTTCGCTCCTCAGCGTCAGTTACTGCCCAGAGACCTGCCTTCGCCATTGGTGTTCCTCCTGATATCTGCGCATTTCACCGCTACACCAGGAATTCCAGTCTCCCCTACAGCACTCAAGTTATGCCCGTATCGCCTGCACGCCCGAAGTTAAGCCTCGGGATTTCACAGACGACGTGACAAACCACCTACGAGCTCTTTACGCCCAGTAATTCCGGACAACGCTCGCACCCTACGTATTACCGCGGCTGCTGGCACGTAGTTAGCCGGTGCTTCTTCTCCAGGTACCGTCAAAATACATCTTCGTCCCTAGCGAAAGGAGTTTACAACCCGAAGGCCTTCATCCCCCACGCGGCGTCGCTGCATCAGGCTTTCGCCCATTGTGCAAGATTCCCCACTGCTGCCTCCCGTAGGAGTCTGGGCCGTGTCTCAGTCCCAATGTGGCCGTACACCCTCTCAGGCCGGCTACCCGTCGACGCCTTGGTAGGCCATTACCCCACCAACAAGCTGATAGGCCGCAGGCTCATCCCACACCGCAAAAGCTTTCCACACCTTCCCTACGAAGATGTGAATATTCGGTATTAGACCCAGTTTCCCAGGCTTATCCCAAAGTGCAGGGCAGATCACCCACGTGTTACTCACCCGTTCGCCACTCATCCACCGAAGCAAGCTCCAGTTTCAGCGTTCGACTTGCATGTGTTAAGCACGCCGCCAGCGTTCGTCCTGAGCCAGGATCAAACTCTCCACAAAAATGAAAAACATTTTTAGGCCGTGAAAAGCCCAAACCTGACAAAAAACAACAACAACCACCCACACACAGTGCGACTAGTTGTAGCTGACATTTCATCAAAAAATTAATGATTACCCACACCCACAACGTGGGCATGGAAGATATATGGGCCTCTTCCCTTGACGGGGAACAAGAAGACCCACAAAAAATAATCATGCCAACAAAATTTACACACCCACCACCGAAATGATGACTATGCTTTATTTACAGTGATGGATACAATTGGCAATCCACCACCCGGCATGACCCACAACCAAAAACACTGTTCCTGGTTGTAGTGACAAATAAAATAAATGGCACACTATTGAGTTCTCAAACAACATACGCACACCGAAAAACAAGATACAATGTTTGTTCTTGCTCCCCTGGCAGCTTGATCAACATTACACAGCGGTTTTAAGAAAGTCAAAAACTCTTTTCGAACCGTTCTGTATGTCTTCACCAGCTTGTAACCTCTTGGCCACGTTGCTGGTGTGCGTTTAAATGTACTTCACTCCTAGATTTTCTACAAATCCCCAGGTCTGCACACTTTTAAGAGTTTCGCAGCGCTTTCACTGATGAGTAAATAAAGAAAAGCCGACAGTTACTGTCGGCTTTTCTTTATTTACTAGTGATAACAAGCAATCTTTCCGTATGGACCTTCTATAACCTCGATCGGTGTATTGAAGATTTCAGAGAGAATGTCATCTTTCATGATTTCTTCGGGTGTTCCCTCTTTTTCAATCTTTCCGTGCTTTACCGCCACGATGTAGTCGGCGTAACGAGCAGCGAAGTTGATGTCGTGAAGAACCACAATGATGGTGCGTCCGAATTGGGCCGCAGCATTTTCAAGATGTTTCATCATCTCTACCGAGTGCGCGATATCAAGATTGTTAAGGGGTTCGTCGAGAAGCACGTAGTCCGTCTCTTGGCACAGCACCATCGCAACATAAGCGCGCTGGCGCTGGCCGCCGGATAGCTGATCGAGATAGCGATCTTCGAGTTCCGTGAGATTCAGGAAGTCGATATAACGAGAGATGATTACTTCATCTTCTTCAGTCAATCGGCCCTTGCTGTATGGAAAACGTCCAAAACCAACGAGCTGTCGAACAGTGAGCTTCGTGACGAAGTGGTTCTCCTGGCGCAGGATCGAAATGATCTTTGCTAGATCTTTGGATGCAGTAGAAGTGACATCATAGGAAGCAACAGTGATGTTTCCTTCATCAATCCCCAAGAGTCGGCCAACCATGGTCAACAAAGTTGACTTGCCTGCTCCGTTTGGGCCAACCAAAGCAGTGATTCCACCGGCTGGGATTTCTAGGTTGACGGGGCCAATTGCTACGTCGCTGGAGTATTCCTTGCGGACGTTGGTTAACGTAATCACAGTCTGCCCTTTCTGAGGATGACAATGAGGAAGACGGTGCCACCGACCATCTCAATAATGATGGACACAACACCTTGTGCACGGAACACATGGTTCATGACGAAGTAGGCACCAGAAAGTACAACGAATCCGATGAGTGCAGACATCGGGAAGATGTATCGGTGATCATAGGTATCAGCAAACTGGTAGGCCAAGGTTGCCACGAGGAATCCGAGGAAGGTCATTGGGCCAACCAGAGCTGTAGACACTGCCATCAAAGTAGACACCAAAATAAGTGTGTAGATCGATGCGCGTCGGTGATTAATACCCAAATTTGTTGCTGCGTCTTTACCTAAGCTCACGACGTTGAGCTTGCGGGAGCTTAAAAGCAACAGAACAGATGCAACGACTACCAATGGAACTGCAACTGGGAAGTATTCGGTCTCTGCGTTATTAACTGAGCCAAATAGGCGCGCGGAAAGAATATCGAAATCCGATGGAGTCAGGATGCGCTGCATAAATGTAGAAATCGATCCGAGTCCGCCACCAATGATGATGCCGACAAGCAGCATGGCGTGCATATCGCCACGTTTTCCTGAAAGCAGCCAGGTATAAAGGACCAGCGTTAAAAGGATCATCACTACGAGCTGTCCGACAAACATCTCTAGGTTTCTCGTTGCTAATAAAGCAGTGGCTCCAAAGAAGAACATTGTCGAGGTATGAATCAATGTGTACAAAGATTCAAAGCCCATGATTGATGGGGTGATAATGCGGTTATTGGTGACGGTTTGGAAAGCTACCGTCGCAAAGCCTTGGCAAACAGCAACGATGAGCATGACAAAAACCGATTCCATGCGACGCTCAGCGATAAGCGCGAATGATGGATGCCCAATGGGCATCGGGTTTTTGTACCAGATGAGCCCCCAAGTGAAGGCAAGTGCGGTAACGATCAGGGCCGCCATGATGATCCAGTAGCGGCGTTTTGCACGTGCGGTCTGGAAAGCACCGGACGTACGTCGCGTGTTTGGTGCTTGGGCTAGTTCAACATCAACATGCCCTTCAACTGATGCTGATTCTTGCATGGTTTCCCAGCGGGATAGGTCGGAAGTACGGTTTTCAATATCTTTATCCACGGCCACGTTGCCTCACAATCATGATCACAAATACCACTGCACCAACAATTCCCAGGATCACAGACACTGGGATTTCAAAAGGAGCGATAATCGTGCGGCTAATGAGATCACAGATGGTGACAATGGCAATGCCAGTGAGGCATACCCACGGAAGGTTGGAGCGCAAATCATCGCCGCGGAACATCGATACGATGTTTGGCACGATAAGGCCAAGGAACGGCAAGCTGCCAACAACGACAGTCACCACACCAGTTGCGATGGCGATGAGGCCAGTTCCGATGAGGACCATGCGGTTGTAGTTAAGGCCAACGTTTGTGGCAATTTCTTCGCCCAACCCGGCTACGGTCAGCCGGTCTGCGAAGAAGAACACTGCGATCACGACGATGACCACGATCCACAGCACTTCATACTGTCCTCGGAAAACAGTATTAAATGATCCTGCGAACCACACGCCTAATTGCTGCAGCATATCGAATTGCAGTGCAAAAAAGCTCGAGATAGAGGAAACCACTGCGCCCAGCATGATGCCGATGATCGGAACGATCAAAGATGATCGCAGTGTGACCCGCTTTAAGAAAAGGAAAAACACCATGGTTCCGATGAAGGAAAACACCACGGCACCAATCATTCGATCCAAAACAGTTGCTGCTGGAATGAAGTAAAGGACAAAGAGCAGACCTAGGCCGGCCCACTCAGTTGTTCCAGTAGTGCTCGGTTCCACAAATTTATTTTGAGTCAACAGCTGCATGACCAAACCACACATCGCCATCGCAGCTCCGGACAGGACAAGCGAGACTGTTCGTGGAATACGAACAGCCTCAAACATCAGCTGACCATCGTCGCCACCAAAAATGTCATATTGACCAGTAAATAGCGAGAGCACAACGAGTCCAGCCACAACAAGGAAGCCAATGAGAAGCTTCCAGTCAAAAAGCTTTGCTCTGGTGCGTTTAAGACGTGGTTCAGAAATAGGAGCCGACGTTGGTGTAGACATCGAAGACATCAGAGCTGCTCCCCTTCCTGATTCAACCGAGTGAGTGACATGCGCGAAACCTGGTTCCTACAATTTTTTAAAGCCAAGGTCTCATAACCTAAAAACCTGGCCACTAGATCTATTCCTATTACTTAAATTGCCTATTTGTTTTAGACAAGAGAAAAGGCTGCCCTGTTCTTACAAGACAGCCTTTCATACTAAAGCCTTACCTAAGAAATTTTGAAGGGTTAGTTTATTTCGGATTCTATCCCCTATTTAGCGGCTTTCTCGAACATATCTGCCATGCCGTTGAGGATCTCGGTGTAGGTGATGATGTTTTCGTTGGTGTAGGTATCTGCAGGTGCGTAGTAAACAGAACCGGCAGTAATAGCAGCAACATTAGCTAGTGCCTCATTGTCAGAAATGATCTGCTCCGCTGGAAGGTAATCAGCTTCAGAACGAGCGGTGGTGCCGCCATCGCGGTCAAGAACCAACACGAGATCTGGATTTGCAGCTGCGATTGCTTCGACGTTGATGTCGTCGCCCTCATGATCGCTAGATGTATTTGAAACCTCAAGCGCTGGCTTCAGTCCAACAAGGTCAAAGATAGGTCCGAAGGTACGCCCAACAGAAGGTGCAATGTAGCCGATATTTCCGCCGGAGACGTTGACTGCCATGACGCTCTTATCGGAAATGGCTTCATATGCGGTCTTTGCGCGCTCAAGTGCAGAGTTGAAATCTGCAACGATCTGAGCTGCGTCTTCTTCTTCACCGAAGATCTCACCAAGGACTTCTGCCTGGCGAATGAGCTCCTGGTCCAAAGGCTCGCCATCGCGAGGATCCAGCTCAACCACGGTCGCATCAGGGTTCAGAGCTGCAATATCATCGTAATACTGGGCAAAACGCTGACCGTTAATGATCAAAGATGGCTGAGCCGCAGCTAATGCCTCGAGGTTTGGCTCGCGGTGAGTGCCCAGGTCCGCAATGTCCTCATTGTTCTTGTAACCCTCGACGGTGAATGGAACGAGCTGGATAGGGGCGGCAACAAGGTCCACTCCCCAACGATCAAGTAGTTCGAATGCACGGTTATCAGTTGCTGCAACACTTCCGATTGGCAGTGAAATCTCTTCGGCGCCGTGGTTGTCTTCAACAGTAAGGACGCTTTCGGAAGCCGCAGTGTCAGTAGCGGAAGCATCAGTTGAAGTGCTGTCGGTGGAAGAGCAGCCAACCAGTGCCAGGGCAGCAACAGTTGCGATTGAAACTAGCTTGAATCGGGTTTTCACTATGTCATCCTTTGAAAGTTCATACAATATTCCACCAAAACCTCAGGTGCACACCAGTGTGCTTTCACCGTTTTAGTGAGGTTAGGTTACCTAAAGAAGAAAGTTAACACAGCGAGTTAACTAAGCCAAACCTTTGTGACTTGAATCGCAACAATCCCAGGGAAATTCACCTCCAAAAATAGCCCCCAATCACCCCTGGCCTACAATTGTGAAGCCCGTTACCATATTTCTTCGAGATTCCTGTACATTCTCCCTCCAGCTACATAGGTAGCCTGTGAACTTCAGCTCACAGCACAAGATTTTCCAGGAATAGAATTAGGATTAGATCTCAAATAACAATTGCTTTCTTTCCGGAGGTCTCCTCGTGTCAACCGAAACCCAAATCGCTCCGCCCAAGGCTCCCACGTGGCTTGGTTGGTTGTTACTTATCGGTGGAATCATCGGTCTCATTTTGTCGGTCATCATCATGGCCGAAAAGCTGCTTATCCTAGAGAACCCGGATCACATCACCAGTTGCGATTTCAATGAGGTTCTCGCCTGTGGCAATGTGATGCGATCTGGGCAAGCAAACGCCTTCGGAATCCCGAATCCACTCATCGGCATTGCCGGCTTTCCTGCAGTTGCCATTATCGGCGCGGGAATTCTAGCCGGTGGCCGTTTCCGGGGCTGGTTCTGGTTCTGCACACAGATCGGGCTCACTTTTGCGATGATGTTCTGCCACTGGCTGGCTTACCAGTCCATGTCAATAATTCGCTCACTCTGCCCTTATTGCATGGGCGTTTGGACAGTAAGCATCATCCTATTTACAGTGGTCACCGCATGGAACGTGAAAACTTTCAGCGGCTCCAATAGCGCTTTCGTCAACGCGCTTTATAAATACAAGTGGGCAATCGCAATTGTCTGGCTACTGCTTTTCGCAGTCGCTGCAGTGTGGTCATTCCGCTTCATGTTCTAGGAATTCCAGCGATCCACGCCGGTGCAACCTTTGCGGTTGTGCCGGTTTTTTGCTTTTCGACGCTCCCCTCCACCCGCGGGGAGTCCCCACTTAAGCCAAGACCTACAGCCTCTGGGCTATGGGTCTATACCTGCGAAATTCTGTACCTTCTTGAGCACTGTTTCTTTCACCGATCATGCGTCAAATAGTCATGACGATTTGACTCCCATACGGAGAGATCCGATCTCCCTATACACTAGTGGTACTAAAACGGTACTACTAAGTATGGCTATCAACCTCCGATTAACACCAGAAGAGTCTCAACAGCTTTCCGACCTCGCATCTTTCGAAGGACGGTCAAAGTAGCAAGTAATTACCGCACTTATCCAGCAACAATGGGAACGCACCCAGACACGAGAATCTGCAACTCACGCCTTGGATGAAATTTTCTCTAGTAGAAGCTCACTGATGGATCGACTCAAAGACGCATGAGTAACCCACGAGTACTCTTCCAACTTGAAGTTCTACGTCCATGGCTGGAAGAACATGGATTTCATTCCCGTGATTGGGGTCTACTATCTTCCGCCCTGGAGCGCCCTTGGGCCACATTCGGAGGCAATGATCTCTACCCAGATGTATGGAATAAAACTGGAGCACTGCTAGACAGCATCGAAGCCAACCATCCACTTCTGGACGGAAATAAACGGCTCCGAGTGCTGCTGTGCTCATTGCTGCTACGAGCCTACGGATAGACGATCGTCTGATCACCGATGATGACTGGTTTGATCTTGTGATAGATATTGCCGAGAACCACCCAGATGTAGAAATAATCGCAACTCGGCTCCGAGGCTTTTATAAACCCTAAACAAGGGCCCATAGTGGTGGATTGGTGGTTTATTCACACGCATTTTCTTTAAGTCAGCACTGCCGACGAGTAGCCTCAGCCTAACCAAATGTAGAAACGCAAGGATCCCCCTCAACCGAAGTTGAGGGGGATCCTTGGAACTTAGTAGCGGGGGCAGGATTCGAACCTACGACCTCTGGGTTATGAGCCCAGCGAGCTACCGAGCTGCTCCACCCCGCGACGCTATGTATTGCTACATATTTGAAACCACATGCTTGCGCTGTTTGCTTCGATGATCACTGTACACCCATTATTATTTTTTACCAATTATTGGAAAATTCCCAGGGCTATTGGCTTAAAGACCCCGGGGGCAATTCCCGAAAGAAAACCCCCAACCATATAAGTTGAGGGCTCCATGAACCAGCCTTACCCCTGGTAACGCTCATTAAACACAATGCTCACAATATAATAGTAAACATCGTCACTGATGATATCGATCGCTACACGTTCCCCTTCGCCAGCAGGAGAAAGGACTGTACTTTCACGGTCAAACTGAATGTTGTGCCCATGATGCTTAATTCGTTGAACTTTCGGCGAGTACCCCTCAAAAATATGTCCGAAAGAATCATCAAAGATACCGTTACCGTTAGGAAGGTAAGAAACATACCTTTCATTCAGAGCTTTGCTTGAATACTCTGCGATCAATTCAGGAGCATCAATGAAGGTATATCCCTTAGCAAGATAAAGCTGCTTATAATCAGCCAAAAACCCTTCAGCACTGTAACGGGAATCATCAACAAGAAAAGATGAGCCACTACTACCACTAGAGAAAGACTGAGCGTTAGCAACAGTAATTCCTGAAAAAGTTATAGTTGCAGCAATTACGGCTGCTGTAAATTTGCGTAAAATTCTCATACCAAGGATGTTTACATAAAACTCACAACTTTTCCACATATTTAAATAGTTCCCCCCGAGTGGATTAGATTAAACTAAAATTTTAACTGGCCATTCCTTAAAAATACGGCTGCTAGTAAAGAAAAACGAAGTTTCCCCACGCCATTTGGTGTGGGGAAACTTCGTTTTGGTGGAGCTGCCGGGGACTCACCCCGATCACGCCATAATGCCTGTTCAGGGCATGGTTTTTTATGATGGAAGGTGAGCCATTCCCGTAACTTTCCCGTAGCTCCTTTTAATAGCTTTCATCCAACCACGAAAAATAGCTGCTGCACCCCAATCGCACTGGCTCACATCATTATTTTATGCCGAGGTCTTTGGACAGGGTGGCACGTACATAGGGTGGGTGAAAACGATGCATATGGGGGTTTCTAAATCAGGGCAGAATAACAAGCAAACAGAATTTCTAACCGTTGTTCTTCGGTGGTCAATTTACGGGGCGCACCAAAGGCAACATCTACAGCCCGGTCCAGCTTATCGTGTGCCTTCACCAATTCAGGGTCCATAGCAAGAGGGTTGTACTGATCTGCTAGAGAACGCTCTGGATGATGCGCACGTACTTCAAGTACTCCCCGTCCGGCTTTAATGATCCCGGCACGCGTTTTATCATTTACTTCTGGCACTGGGAAAGTATTCCAGGTCAGTGTATTGGCAAATCGCAGATCTGACTTAATACGCCCGCCGATAGCCCTTTGCCATGCAAGGAACATGGAGGAAGAAATTAAAGAGAACTGAAAGCCATCAGGATCCGGCGTTAGGAAGTTCGCATTACCACAAATGACATCCTCACCAAAACGCTGTGCTGTCCAATATCTGCGCGTTTCGCTTACATGGCTGGGAATGCAGAGATAAGCCACCTCAGGCTGCCGTAATTCTGTAAACAAATGGGGTGTATGCGCAGCTTCACGGGTAGCTTTTTTGCCGCTTTCCGCCCGTAAGGTTTTTACGCTTTCAATTCTTTCTTTCAGGAATTGCGACTTAGAAACATCGGCAGGATCAAAGTTTTCCACCTTCATCCATAGACACCACCGTGACGTGTCTTGTAGAAGTTCTTTTGCTCCAACGAATCTACGCACATATTTCATTGCGGTCGGGTCTGACTCTGGGAGTGGTGTCCCTGCCTTAGGAACTAAGAAACCCCCATCTGTAGGTTTTGACCCATAGATAACGGGTAAGAGAACCGGGGACAGCGGTTTAGATCGTTTCGTTACGAGTAGATTTGCGCCATCTACGAGATAGGCGTTCACTCCTGTACGCACTGTTATCTCATGAGCAGGACCATTGACATGTTCGTAATCCCATAGGCGTTGCTTCACTCCCCTGTCGCGGGTGAAACCAACGATGACACAGTGTACAGCTGCTTTGCCCGGTGCTTCTGAATCCCATGCGAAAGTCCGGTGGGCAAACTTAATCCGCCACCCCTCCCGGATAAGAGGACCAAATAGACCAGGAACAGGCTGACCTTGAGTAATAGAGTTAGTGGTCACATAGGCAAACTCACCGCGCCGGGATGCAAGTAACTGCATAGTCTTGGCATGCCACCCGGTGACGTAATCCAAATACCCGTCATAGTCCTTCCCCCACACAGCCCGCATATCAGCGGTTTGTTCCTCTGTCTTGGTGTATTGGCCGATAAACGGCGGGTTACCAAAGATGTAGGTCTGCCCCTTCACTGGCGGTATTTCTTCCTGCCAATCCAGTTGGAGAGCGTTACCGTGGACAATGTTGGCGGTGACCTTAATTGGTAGGCGGTTGGGAGCATCACCTACCCGTCGCGCTAGTTCTCGGTTGGCTTGGTGGTCCACGAGGAACATGGCGGTCTCTGCGATCTTTGCAGGCCACCAGTTGAGTTCAAATCCGTGGAACTGGCTAATGCGTAACTTCTGGTCCAATGACACGTCTAGGGACGCTGTGGTGAGTCCTTCTTTTTCACGTAGGGCCACGATCACATCAGTTTCAATGGTGCGTAGTTCCCGGTACGCCACGACGAGGAAGTTTCCACAGCCACAGGCCGGGTCGCAGAAAGCCATGTCTGCCAGGTTGTCCCGGAATTTTCGTAGCTCTTGGACTGGGTGGATTTATTGCCGATAAGCCGGTTGGCTTCTTTACGCAGTTCATCTAAGAACAGGGGTTCAATGACTTTTAAGATGTTGGTCTCAGAGGTGTAGTGTTCCCCATCAGCGCGCCGGGCTTCTTTGGACTTCACCAGTTGGAACATGGCACCAAAGACGGCGGGGCTAATACGTGTCCAGTGGAAACGACACGCAGCGAGAAGGGCATCACGCATGCCTTCATCAAAGAACTCTAAGGGGAGCGGGTCACTGAATACAGAGCCGTTAACGTAAGGAAACTTCTCCATAGACGCTGGGACGCGGCGACGCTGGTTTTCTGGGGTGTTCAGCACTTGGAATAACGCGTTAAGCTGGGAACCCAGGTTAGCGGGTGTGGTGTCGTATAGGACGAACCGGTAAAATAGATCCTCTTCCCAGAGACCTGCATCATCACCGAACATGACAAACAGCAAACGTGTCATCCACATAGACGTGCGCTGTACCCGTTCATCTTCTTCCTCTGGGTCGGTCGGGGCTTCCTCCCCCACCCCTTCATCTATATTCTCCCCCAGCATGGCATTAAATAGGTTTGCCATAAGCCGGGACGCATGGATAGACGCTTCCCGTTCTTCCTGTTTGGTAACGGTCTCATGGCCCGCTAAAAACATCAGTTGATCCACGTAATCTGTTAGATCATCTACCGTGAACTCTAGGGTCCATGCTTCGTCCCCCAGCTGGGTTAACCGTAGGGTTTCAAAGTCAGAGACGAGCACGAACTTAGGGAACTCATGTTGTCCAATAGAACCACCGGATAGGTAATCGAGGGCTTGGTCGTGAGCCTTTTTCAGGTCAGCGCCGAGGCTTTTAGCTTCACCCAAGACCACACCAGACCAAAACAGATCCATGTAACCGGTGTTCCCTGTGCTAGCTCGGTCTGCGTCACGTTCAAACAAATCGATGCGTTCCGGGATCACACCAAAACACTTCAACAAATCTGACCAATATTGCTGGGCAAAAGACTTCTCTGTGTGTTTTTGTCCGCTTTCTCGCCACCCGTTGATCCGGGTCCTCCATGCATAACTGAAATCATCTAGGTAACGTTTAATATCGGCACGATCAAGCGGGGTCTGCATGGTGATGTAATCCTCGGGCACTAGCGATAGTTTTCTTAACTCATGGTCTCACAAATGCGTACCCCACATAGGGCGTGGCCCCAGTCAGCATGCATTGTCGAACAATTATTACCTAGTTAAGGTTATCCTGTGGGTGTTGTTGACGGTCTTTCAAAGTCAATCTGATGATCTCTATGTTGGCACGCGGATGTGCGTTAAGTACCCTCTACGTGCGCGAGGCGGGTCTGTTAACAATACCGCTCCCACATATATTTTCATGGTGGAAACGGATGCTGGCACCACGATACAAAAATGATCTGGTCGGGGCGGTCAAGCCGGCGCCAGCGGCATTGCGGTAACCAATGCGGTAGAACGTCGCCAGCCATATATGAGGTTCCTCCACGCGGGTGGGGTACGGCATCAGCTTGCCTTCATGGTTGGGGTAGTGCCGTTGTCGATCCCCCACTAGGAACGCAGTTAATCATTCCTTGGGGGTGTTGCAGTACCCGGGGGCTGGGCGTGGTGAAGTCCACAGCGGTGGTGCCTCCCAATCGTTGGTGTGATCGGTCACCCGGCGCGACTAGGTGCACGAGCACCAGGGCGTGCCGGGTGGTGAAGGGCCGGCGATAGCTGTGTAACCGTGCACGTGCACCTAGTCGGTTACACCTCGTTTATGCAGGTCAATGGGAATTTGTCAGTGTTTTTGTAACCGTTGAAACCAGTTTTTCTATATAAGCTATCTAATTACCTTTTGAAGATTTACTAGTTACATTGGTTACAATGAAGGTAAATATAGGTATTGAGCTGGGGTTATGGGCTGTAACCGATGGGTGTAACCGGTGTGTAACCGACTGCTCCCAGTGGTTACAGCCCCTGTCACTTGGTCATGCTCGGGCGGTGCCAATACTTTTGAACCCCGTATGCGCCACGGGTAGCCCCATCGGGCTTAACCCACCCCAGGGCCTGCAACGCGCTGGTAATCCTCTTACCCTGACGGTACTGACTGTAGCTGTCCTTACTTCCGCCTAGGCACTCTAGCCACACTTCCATGGCGCATACCCTGTGTCGCCGGCCCGTCGCACCGGGGGGCTGTCGGAAACTGTCACGCTCACTTTCCTGCATATCATCCCACCCCTCGGATACAGGCCTATCCAGCCATTGGCCTATGGTGCCCTCCCAGTCATCAACCTGTCGCGCCTCTCCCTGCCGCTGCTCGGCAACCTCCACCAACTCATCAGTGAGATAGGTTGGCTCCCCCGCATGGTGATAATGCAGGGCCTCTGCCCACACCAGGGCAACGTGTTCCGTGGTGAGACTGAACGGGCTGTGTTGACGCGTGGGGGAGCATTTCACCGGCCAGAAACGACGGTTACCCGTCACATCCCGTAAATATTCATCATCGTTGGTGGTGCCAACGAGCACATAGCCACGCGGGTGATCGGTAGCATCCACGGCATACGCTGCCCGGTAGCGATCAACCTGCGTGGTGATGAATCCTTTCACTGCATTGGTTTCCGTCTTGTTCATCCCTACCAGTTCCGGCACTTCCACAAACCAAGAACCCAGGGTTATTTCCGCCGCCTTTTTCGGATCATCCATATCGGAGATACCCAACTGGTCGGTGAACCAGCCGTTAGCCACCCGGCGCACTAACTCTGATTTGCCTAGTCCTTGGGGACCGGACAGCACCAACATGGTGTCATGCTTGCAACCAGGGGTGTAAGCGCGCCTAATGGCTGCTATGAACGTCTTACGGGTCACTGCACGGGTATAGGCGGTATCTTCTGCCCCCAGGTAGTCCACCAACATGGTGTCCAGACGTTGCACTCCATCCCACGCGGGTAGGTTATCCAGGTAGTCGCGCACAGGGTGAAAGGAACGGAATGTGGGGAGCGCTGCCAATGCTTCATCAACCATTCGTGCACTGCTGATTCCTGCAGTAGACCCCAGATAAATTCGTAGCGTTGCCCGTGTGGCAGAATTAACCGTTTTTCCACCTGCCCAGGGCAGTGTCGCGCCGGGCTTGATATCTAGGCGTTCTGCGAGTTGATTGTAGGCAAGGCCTCGTAGTGCAGGGTTGGCGAAGATGGCCAGTAGTGCCCTGTTATCCATGGTGGTTTCCCACTCATGGGGCACGAGGTTTCCCTCTTCATCAATGGTATCGGCGGGTGGTGTGAGGTCTGGGGGTACTTGAATTTCCCCGTTGGCCATACGCTCTGCCACCGGTGGTGCTGGTTTCAGGTCAATCTTTTCCGGCATGAATGCCACTAGGCTGCCCTCCCCACGGTGTTGGCGGCACTGGTCAACGTGCGCTGTATCTCCATGTCAGTTAGCCCGATGGACTGTGCAGCGGTGGTGAGCTCTGCTGTGAGGTCTAACCCATCCTCCAGGGCCCGGCACACTGCCCAATGCAGCACATTGTTACGCTGCCCCTCCCCTGCCTGTTCCACCGTGGCCACCAGCCCCGCGCCGGGACTATCCCCAGGAACTACCCGGCGCGGTAGTGCCGGCTTAGGAACAGGCTTGTAAACGTGGGCACGTAACCAGGTGGGGAGTTCCACCGGGGTACACCAATGCGCTATGAGATAATGCCACCCGGTGATGGGGTGCACACTCGGGGGCATCACCAGATACCCGGTGTGAGTCTTTACATCCACGCCCTCCCCAGCTACACCGCGTAAATCACCGGCATAAGGGAGCGTGAACCAGTAGTGCAGACCATGAGAACCGGTGAGCATCATCAACGTATCCGGTACGTGGTGGTCTGCATTAAGGCGTTGCCAGGTGTCCCACCCGCCGTTACGGGGATCAATATCGAGCACCACCATGCCGGGTGGTGGGGTGGCACCAATATTCGCGCCGGGGTGTTTCTCCCACCAGGTGGTGATTTGCTCCAGGTTGGTGGTGAAGTCCTTGAACCCGTTGGGGGTCATGGGCACTTTTCCGTTCAACGGGCCTATCTTGAATCCGAGTCGGGCATACCGCTGTGCAGCGGTGGGTAACCACAGTTCGAGGGGCGTGGTCTCGGGTGTTCCATCAATCGCCAGTGGGATACTCCGACCCGCAAGCTTGCTACACTGGAGATGATCGACCACTCCGGATACTGCCCCTGCCTGCACCGTAGGGGCTTTATTCATTGCTGCCACGGCCTTCAACATGCAGCCCGGCGCGCCGGGTCTCTGCCTCCACCACGGGGTGTGGTTGGCCGTTGGGGTGCTCTAGGTAGATGCATTCAATCTGCTCTCCCACGGGCCCGGTAAGTCGCTGGGAGTACACGGGACGGTGGTTGGAGTAGTAGACAGGGCGCATGAGGGCACCATCACTATTGCGGTGATAGACCCCGGTGTCCACAGCCATATCTGTCACATCATCGGTGATGCTGTACAGGGCTGCCATGACCTCGTTCAGGGGCCCGGGTAGGTTTTCCTCCCCATCGATCCACTCCAGGCCGTAGTGAGCTGCCAGGTCTTCACGTACCCAATCCAGGGTGTTTTTCAATGATTCCCGTGCGTGGGTTAATGCATCCACGGCGGTGTAATTCGCAGGCATTACGCTACTCCCCCATCCCATTTGTTGGTAGGGGTGAAAAGAGCGTCTACATCCTCGGGTTTTAACCGGATTACACGTCCGGCACGGTATGCAGTCAGCCTGCCCTCTGCAATGTGCCGGCGCAATGTTCTTTCACCTAATTGCCACTCGGCGGCAGCTTGCTGAATTGTGATCATCCGCGCATGGCGGGAAATGGGTGCTGTCTTAGACACGACAGACACACCTCCTTATAAATCGGAGTTGTGTCTCAGCCGCTCACTTTGACAAGGTTTGGGTCTACGGTATCAACCGACAGCGTTGCCTCAACTGTACCCGACATGCCCGGCGCTGCCAATTTAATTTTATCGAGGTAGATTTACCCTGGATCCACCGATGTGATTCAGGTGTAACGGCGTGGGAAAATAGGAAATGCCCTCCTGAACTGGAAGAATCAAGCTTGCTTAGAGTCCTGATTCACCTGCCAGAAAGGCACCTCACAGGTGCAATTATTACACAACCCCACAGCGATGTCCGCATCCTTTGATGACCCCAACCTCATCTCGCTTGCTGGACTGGTTCCAACCATGCACTTAGCCGATGCTGCCAGCCTGTCCACCTTGGCCCAGGACCGGTTGAGCATCACCGGTGATAAAGGTGCCAATGCTGGTGCGAAGATCGCCTCCCTAGTCGCGGGCATGGTCGCCGGTGCTGATTCCATCGATGACATGGATGTACTCCGCCACGGAGGTATGCGCCGACTTTTCGACCGGATCTACGCCCCATCCACATTGGGGTCTTTTCTGCGGGCCTTCACTTTCGGCCACGTACGCCAACTCGATGCTGTGGCCTCCCGATTCTTGGTCAACCTGGCCAGGCAGGCACCACACCTGGTGCCACCACCACCGGCAGGCAGTGGCGGTAACGGGTATGTGTTCGTTGATGTTGATGACACCATCATTGAAGTCCACGGCCACACCAAACAAGGTGCCGGCTTTGGTTACTCCGGTATCCGTGGACTCAACGCCTTGCTGGCCACGGTCACCACCGCACAGTCCGCCCCCATCATTGTGGGCCAACGATTGCGGAAAGGATCGTGTGGTTCCCCACGAGGGGCCCACCGCCTGATCGCCGATGCGATGACCACCACCAGGCGCCTGCCCGGGATGGAGGATAAGAAAATCCTCGTCCGGGCAGATTCGGCGTATTATGGTCATCCCAGTGTCAGTGTGGCCCTAAGGTCCGGTGCGGATGTGTCCGTCACGGTGCGGATGACCCCGAACGTCAAGAAAGCGATCGTCGCGATCCCGGAAGATGCGTGGCAGACGATTCAGTACACCGATGCGATCTTCGATGAGGCATCACAATCGTGGATCTCCTTAGCCCAGGTCGCCGAAGTGCCTTTCACCGCGTTTACCTCCCGGAAGAAGGCCGACCATGTTCCCGGACGCTTGGTGGTACGCCGGATTCCTGAGCTGAATAAGAAGGATGTGTATCAGCCGGGCTTGTTTGATCTTCACCGCTTCCATGCGGTCTTCACCACCGCCGACCCAGGCGTGCTGGATACTGTTGCTGCGGATAAAACCCACCGTCAGCACGCGATCATTGAACAGGTCAACGCAGACTTGAAGGCAAGCGCGTTGGCGCATCTGCCGTCGGGGACGTTCACCGCCAACAGTGCCTGGCTCGTATGCGCGGTCATGGCGTTTAATCTCACCCGTGCCACCGGGGTTATCGCTGCAGGCGGGATGGCCAAGGCCACCACCGCGACGATCCGGCGGACACTGATGGCCGTTCCAGCCCGGGTCGCCCGCAGGTCCCGCCGACTGGTGCTCCACCTTCCCGAGGGGTGGACGTGGCAACCACAGTGGCAGAAACTGTTTGATCACGGCCATTCACCACCGTAACCGGTAGCTCCCTGACCACCCAGCCGAGCTTTCGGCGTGAGATGACAACAATTCGTGGAACAACCAGAACAAGACGTGATCTGGCGATCACCCCTACCCGAAAATTCCGGACCCGCCCGGAACCGGGATCAGGACATCACCGAGGGCACATCGGTGGATCGAGGTTTACCGGTCGTCCAGGCACATAATTTGCGATATCTGCCTCTACTTGTGCAAAGGTTAACACCTGCTCATAGTCCCTACAGATGATTAAACCGCTGGGATTATCTAAGGAGAACACTGGTGGATTTTTCTCCTCCTGTCTCCATATATTGCGGTCGGTTACTTCCCAGACATCACGTTGGCCTGCCACAGTAATCTCTCCCGGCGAAGACACAGCGTGAATTTCATCCGACGCAGATTCACCCGGACGGTGCCCCTTCACCCCACCCGTGGGAGCAAAAGCAATATCACCTGTTGCATCGTCCACAAATACAAACTCGGGATCGATATTGCGATAGGTGAATAACCACCAAGTCCGTATGCTGTAACCGGGTGGCACTGGCTTGCAGACCACCCAAGGCCCAAATGGTGTTGGACGCTCCGGAATTACATGCCCACCATCTCCCGTCCTACATACTGGCGCATTTACCACCAAGTGCCCCTCATCGTTGAGCTGTCCAAACTCCACGGGCTCATCTGGATTTTGCATCACGACCGGATAGACAAATCCCAGATTTTTGCCACACTTCTTGCAACGGTAAACAACCTGAGCGGTTCTTTTAAAGCGCTGCTTATCTTGCATCAAAAGCTCTACCAGGGACTTCTCTGGATCGGGGATACCGTTATAAACGGTGCGGGGAAGACCTAAATCCTTGAACTTGCTCACTTCTTAAACTCCAATGTTGAATTCACTTTCTCCATTAACGTCGCCGTACGGCCTGTTCGCACTTTCATATACACATCCAAAATAGTCGCCACATCCTCCTGCCCGAGTAACCGACCAATCTCTTTCAAGTGCGCCCCTTGCTCTGCCAGGCGGGTAATCAACCAGTTACGTCCACAATGCGGGTCAATCTCCATAGACACCCCGGCGCGTTCCTTAGCCCGGTTGAGCACACTTCTATAGCTAGTGTCCATCATCAACCCCCCGGTACGCGTAGCGGTCAACAAGGACACACGCCGGGCGCCCTGCCAAGTCTCCACCAGCGTGGGCGCGCCGGGTAAGTGCAGGGCGCGGTGCTTCAGGAACAACGGCACATGACTAGCCATGATGGGAACCTCCCTGTACCCAGCATCTGACTTAGGCGGCTGGATAAACATAAATGTTCGTCCATCATCTCCCCCAAGGCGTTGGGCGTTCTGCTCCACCCTCACCACTACCCGCGGCATCCACGGGGCAGGTAGGTACTCCACCTGCACGTGCCTCTGCTCCAGAGCCAGGGCCTCACCAATGCGCAGGCCGTGAAACAGCATCAATGAGGTGAGCACCCGGTATTGCGCGGGCATGGCCTCCAGGATTGCATGAAGTTCCCCATCCTCGGGTAAGTACTTTTCCTTGGTCTGCACCCGTTTGCCTGCCTCGGGCACATCCACAGGGTTGGTGGGAATCATTTCCCGGCGCGTAGCCTCTTCACACGCTGCCCGTAGGCGTTTAAAGGCCTGCTGGTTAATGGTGTGGGCATCGGGGTAGGCACGCTGCACTCCATCCCACCAGCGGTACACATCCCCTTTGGTCAGCTTCACCAGGGGCAGGGAGGCTAACCGGGTGATATCCAGCATGACATCCCCCGGCGATAAGGGGTTGGTGATCCGATTGGTGGTCACACGGCGGTAGTTCTGCATCGTTGACAGGCGCGGAGGTTTCGGCCTATGTTCCAGGTTGACGTGGTACTGCTCCAACCACTGCCCCACAGTAGTGGTATCCTGCTCCGCCTTATCTTTCCGAACAGCTGGTGGACTCCAGGTCTCCAGGTCGATGAGGCGGCGTTCTGTCGCTAACCATCCATCAGCATCTGTCCTACTGGCAAAAGAATGCCCGGGGGTGTGTTGAGCTCCATCGGGCCCGGTGTATTCCGCGTAGAACCGCTTGCCTTTAGCGCGCACTGTCCCAAAGGCGCGCCGGGTACGTCGTTTGCCTGCCATGGGGTTGCCCTCCCACCTTGGACGGGAACGGGAATTGCTTCCCGTATCTTTCCCGTAACTACTTCACTTCATGGCCCCTTGTGGCCACTGTAGGCAACATAGTAACATGGTCACTACCAGCACGGATATAGCAAAACCCCCGGTCAGTGATGACCGGGGGTTTTACCTTCTGTGGAGCTGCCGGGAATTGAACCCGGGTCCTACGTTACCTCGCCAGGGCTTCTCCGTGCGCAGTCCGCGCAAGGATCTCTACTCGGCCCTCCGGCTAGGACGAACACTTCCGGATGATGAGCCCAGTCAGCAGTAAAAGTCCCATTCAACCCCGCTGACGCGATTGAACAGCAAGTCCCTTAGTCGATGCCAGGATCTAGGTCAGGGACTCCCCTAGGCTGACAGACACGCGGTCGCTTGCTTATGCAGCGAGGGCGTAGTCGCGCTGAGACTTCTCGGCGCTTATTGGTTTGCTGCGACGCTCACGGTGGTCTCCAGCCTTCACCGGCACGCTTCCCCTGGCTAAATCAACGTAGTCGAAACCATGTCAGCCCCATTGATGTCTTGCGGTGGGCTCGTGCGAGTTCCACAAGATGGTTCATGATAGCTCAAAAACGAACACAAAAGCAAGAAGTTATTTCTCGAGCCACTCCGCTAAAACGATCGCGTGATTGTGGTCGCGATCGGCAGCACCGTAAAGCAAGGTGACTGGGGTGCGGGAGGAGGCGTCGAGAAGCAGCGTTAAATCTTTTTCTTCGCTGGCGTCAAGCTCGGCGATATAGCGCTTGCGGAATTCCTCGAATTTAGCCGGCTCATGGCCGAACCATTTCCGTAAGTCAGGAGTTGGTGCGACGCCTTTGAGCCAGAGCTCTGGCTTAAGGTCATCTTTTTTCACACCGCGTGGCCACAACCGATCGACTAAAACGGTGGTGCCATAAGTCCGTGCCCCGTTGAGGACATCGTGGACTTTCGCGGTATGAATAGCCATCTAAGCGTTAATGCCCTTGATACGACGGCCCAGTTCACGGGTAACTTCGCGTTCTTCGGTGCGGCGCTTGATGTCTTGGCGCTTATCGTAATCCTGCTTACCTTGAGCAAGTCCGAGTTCGAGCTTGACGCGACCGTTTTTGATATAAAGCTTGAGCGGAACCAAGGTGCGGTTGCCGTCGCGGACTTTACCCATCAGCGAGTCAATTTCATTGCGGTGCAGCAAAAGTTTACGGGTTCGTTTAGGCGTATGGTTTGTCCAGGAACCCATGGAGTACTGCGGAATGTGGAGATGCTGAAGCCAGATCTCTCCATTATCAATCGTGGCGAAAGAATCCACGAGGGATACTTTTCCTTCGCGCAGGGACTTAATTTCGGTGCCTAACAGCACCACGCCCGCCTCCCACGTATCAATGATGTTGTAGTCATGGCGGGCCTTGCGATTGGTCGCGAGAACTGAGTTGTTGTCGTCGACTTTCTTTTTCTTCTTGGCCATAGTCTTTCCAAGTCTACGGCACAAGGAACAAGAGTCTATTTCCGGACGTAATAGCGCAGTGTCAGCTGGGCAATAAGTCCGGCAACAACAATGCCAATTCCTGAGATGATCGGTGCGACTAACCAAATATCTGTGGTGGTAACTGGAGCAATGAGCTGGGAATCATAGAGGCCGCGGAGTGCTTTATCGATAACCAATTCCTTACCCAGGAAAAGTCCTCCGATGGCCAAAACAGCACCAACCAGGGTGGATAAAATCGCCTCCAGGACGAAAGGGCCCTGTGTATAGAATCGCGATGCGCCAACGATACGCATAATTTCGGTTTCTTCACGGCGGTTAAACGCAGCGATCTGCACCATATTGGCAATCAGGAAGATCGAAGCAATCACCTGAACTGCAGCAATCAGGAAGGTGGCGTTGCGGATGGAATCGAGGTTCTCGGTCGCTCCGCGCAGATCATCAACTTGGTCGATCACATTACTTACCTGAGGAAGGTCTCGGACCGGATCGAGGATCTCTACTGCTAGAGGATCTTCGAGCCGAACGTGAAATGCTGCGGGTAGTGCATCGGGAGAAGTCTCTGTAACCAGTACAGGATCTGTATCTTTGAATACTTCTACGAACCGTTCATAGGATGCTTCGCGGGAACGATAGGTGATGGAATCAATACCATCAATACCTTCCAAAGTATCGCGAACTTCGAGGCAAGCTTCGGCGGTGCATTCTGGATCGTTGGCAGAAGTATCTTGATCCAGCTGGATCATTACTTCCACGCGATCCAGATAGATATCTTTGGTGCGATCGGTCATATTGGTGACTAAAAATCCCGTAGCCAAAAGCGCCAAGGAAATAGCGGTGGTGATGATCAATGCCATCGTCATCGTGAGGTTGCGGCCCATGCCTCGCAGGGCTTCGCGCAATACATATCCAAATGCCATCAGTGCTACTCCCCTATCGCATTTCGCCGTAGACGCCGTGGGCATCATCGCGGACTAATTTGCCAAGATGCAATTCGATAACGCGCTTACGCATGTCATCAACGGTACGAGCATTATGGGTGGACATGATCACGGTAGTACCAAGTCGGTTAATACGATTGAGAAGGATCATGATCTCATCGGAAGTATCTGGATCGAGGTTGCCGGTAGGTTCATCTGCAAGCAGCACCAAAGGACGGTTCACGAATGCGCGGGCGATGGCCACACGCTGTTGCTCACCACCAGAAAGTTCATTGGGCATGCGGTTAGCTTTTCCAGCTAGACCAACCATTTCGAGTGTTTCTGGGACAAGTTCTGAGATCCTGTCCTTATTCTTTCCGATGACTTCCAAAGCAAATGCCACGTTATCGTAGACATTTTTGTTTTTGAGAAGTCGGAAATCCTGGAACACATAACCAATGCGTTGGCGTAGTTTATTTACTTGCGTTCCACGGAGTTTGTTCACCTGAAAATCTGCCAACATCAACGAACCGGAGCTGAGTTTTTCTTCTCGCGTCATAAGACGCAGGAAAGTTGATTTTCCTGAGCCGGATGGTCCGATGAGGAAGACGAACTCGCCTTTATCAATATGTAAAGACACATTGTCTAATGCCGGGCGGGTTGAGGTCTTGTAGTTCTTGGTGACATTCTCAAAGGTAATCACGGCTCACACTCTATCTAAACTCCTGTGGCTAGAGAAACGGAAGTGACCAATTAGTCGGACCTTATCCGCAATCTCGCCGGATTTTCCCAGACAACCGCCCAGACAGCGTTTCGGGCAACGGCTAGCTGCACCCGCTGCCGTCGATCACTGCACCCGAGAAAAAGTTATTCCGCTACTTGGCTTTCAGCCATGCGCCAGCGAATACCAGCTTCCAGAAGGCCATCGATATCGCCGTCCAGCACCTTTTGTGGATCATTAACTTCAAAGTTGGTACGAAGATCCTTCACCATTTGATACGGGTGCAAAACGTAGGAACGCATCTGGTTTCCCCAAGACGCATTGCCGCCAGCGCCAAGCGCATCCATCTCTGCGCGTTCTTCCTGACGCTTGCGTTCCAACAGCTTTGCCTGGAGAACTCGCATCGCTGATGCCTTGTTCTGGATCTGAGATTTCTCATTCTGACAGGTGACCACGATGCCGGTTGGGATATGGGTAAGTCGCACTGCGGAGTCAGTGGTGTTCACAGACTGTCCACCAGGGCCGGAAGAACGGTACACATCAACGCGCACTTCATTGTCTGTGATATCGATGGAGTCAGTTGTTTCTACCACTGGCAACACCTCAACCTCAGCAAAGGAGGTTTGGCGTCGGCCCTGGTTATCAAAAGGACTGATGCGAACGAGGCGGTGCGCGCCTTGTTCGACAGAAAGCTGGCCGTACATGTAGTCACCGTGCACCACGAAGGTGGCCGATTTGATGCCGGCTTCTTCCGCATAGGAAATGTCATAGACATCTACCTTGTGACCATTCTTTTCTGCCCAGCGGGTGTACATGCGCATGAGCATTTCTGCCCAGTCCGCAGCATCGATGCCGCCAGCACCAGAACGAATATTGATCACAGCTTCACGGGCATCGTATTCGCCGGAAAGCATGGTCTTTACTTCCAAAGCGTCAATCAGAGTACGTAGCTCTGCAAGCTCTTCATCGGCGATGGAAAAATCACTGTCGTCTTCTTCCTCCGCAAGCTCCACCATGATGGGCAGATCTTCGATGCGTTGGCGCAGATCAGTGATTTTACGCAGCTCTGCCTGCACATGGGACAGCTCAGAGGTGACTTTTTGTGCATGATCGGGGTCATCCCAGAGAGAAGGATCCGCTGCCTGAGCTTCCAGTTCTCGGACGCGGTCAGACATCTCTTCCGGGTTCAGCACTTTTTCAATGGTGGTAAGCGTGCTGTCTAGCTCGGAGAGTTCTGCAGAAAATTCGGGACGCATGTTTGCACATGTTACCCGTATTAATAGCGAATCTTAGAACGAGACCTTATTCAGCACACGAAGCTTCAGCAATGCACAATAGATGGCATGAGTAATCCACAGCAGACACATCCGGCAGCAAGCCTTGAAGACATGATTAAAACAATCACCAAAACTTTCGTGATTGCCCATGAACAAGATTCCGATGAGCACCTTGCGCAGGCGCTTGTATACAACGCTGGCCGTTTGGCGTGGCGTATGCGCGAAAATGGTGTGGATACGGATTACAAAACTTCCGTGTCAGATGTGGTCACCGATGCGGATCGTGCGGCGGAGGCTTTTGTTGCAGGCGTTCTTGAAGCGCTGCGACCTGAAGATGGCCTGCTTGGTGAGGAAGGCGCGAACCGTGCGTCGATAAGCGGAAAAACCTGGGTCATTGACCCGGTCGATGGCACCTACAACTTCACCAAGGGCTCTGATTATTGGTGCTCCGCGATTGCGCTGGTAGAGGGCAATCCAGCGGCGCCTTCGCGTCTGCACTTCGGCGCCGTGCACCGCCCGGCCATGGGTTATACCTGGTTCGGTGGCCCGGGAATCCGGACCACGCGCGACGGCCAGGACCTCAAGATGCTTGTCGACGCCCCCCTCGATCAGGTTTCTCTCGCCACCTACATCCACCCCACCCGGTTGGAAGAAGACGCAATCCGAGCTGCATGGCTGCGCGTTGCCACCAAACCTGCCACCCTGCGCATGTTCGGTGCCGGCTCCATCGATCTGGCCACTATCGCTGACGGAAGCGTCGGCGCTTGGGTACAACACAGCGTGGCCGATTGGGACTGGCTGCCAGGCCGTGCACTCATCGAAGGCGTCGGCGGAGCTTGCATCAAGGTCGCTGCCGGCGGCGTGGAATGGTGTGTTGCAGGAAACGCACAGACGGTTAGTGAGATCTCCGAAACTTTAAGCGCACTAGACTAAACACCCATGAGTAATTATGCCGATGATTTAGCCCTCGCCCTCGAACTCGCCGAACTGGCCGATTCCATCACTCTCGACCGCTTTGAGGCCACTGACCTGGAGGTTTCCTCCAAGCCAGATATGACACCTGTCAGCGATGCCGATCTCACCACTGAAACAGCACTGCGTGAAAAGATCGCCATCTCACGGCCAGCCGACGCTGTTTTGGGCGAGGAATTCGGCGGAGACGTAGAATTCAGCGGCCGCCAATGGGTTATTGATCCCATCGACGGCACCAAAAACTTCGTCCGCGGCGTCCCAGTATGGGCCACCCTGATCGCACTTCTTGATGATGGCAAACCAGTCGCCGGTGTCATTTCCGCACCAGCACTCGCACGCCGCTGGTGGGCATCTGAAGGATCCGGCGCATGGCGCACCTTCAACGGCAGCTCCCCACGCAAGCTCTCCGTATCCCAGGTATCCAAGCTTACCGACGCCTCCCTCTCCTTCTCCTCCCTCTCCGGATGGGCCGAACGAGATTTGCGCGACAAGTTCGTCTCCCTCTCCGACACCACCTGGCGCCTACGCGGTTACGGCGATTTCTTCTCCTACTGTCTCGTCGCCGAAGGTGCCGTTGATATCGCAGCAGAACCAGAAGTAAGCCTCTGGGATTTAGCTCCCCTCTCCATCCTGATCACCGAAGCCGGCGGAAAGTTCACTTCCCTTGCCGGAGTTGATGGACCACACGGCGGCGATGCCGTTGCCACCAACTCAATCCTCCACGACGAAGTTCTGGATGTCTTTGGCGTTTAATGTTTTGTATTTAAGAAATCCGGCGTTCTTTGTTGAGGAACGGCGGATCTTTCTTTTGATTACGTCCGTGGGCAGTCGATTTTGAGGATCTGACTAGGGAAGTTTTAGAAAACCAGACCGAGTGACCAAAGCGACCGATATTTCGGAGGTTCTTGGTCGCTGGGTTTGGTTTAGCGATTTCGAAACCAAACCCAGCGACCAAAGAGCTGCAGTTTTGGATGGTTTTGGTCGCACAGTCTGGTCCTTCTTGAAACCCCACAAAAACTTAAAGTCCGTGCCCAAAAACTAACCCCTCAGAAGCGCCCAAAAGCCCTGAGACCAGACAAATACACATCCGAAAACTTCAGCCTCTTAAAAGGCTTCCTAGTGCTCAGGCACAAAAGATCCGCCGCTCCTTGATAGGAACGGCGGATCTTTAGCTTCTATCCAGCTGTTGGCTGGAAACCACGGCCAGGAAGATTCTGAGAATCCAGATCCGTGATGATGCTATCCATATTCACAGACAGCGTTGGCATAAAGAGCGGCCCCTGAAGAGGAGTGGTGCATGCCAAGTTGTAATCAGGAATCACACCTCCAGAAACAAGACCCACCACACGACCATCTGCAATCAACGGCGCACCGGAATCACCACGACCTGCACACACCTGAGACATGGTCATCCGCTCATCGGCAGTCCAGACCAAACCGCAGGTGTAACCAGTAGCGACGCCAGACTTACACACTTCCTGACCATTGGCCACGCCACCACCGACAGCATTTGCGGTGACACCATTGTAGGAATTGCTCAATTCCGCATTGGAGCCAAACTCAATGATGGAATAATCAGCATTCGGTGCGTTGTACACAACCGTTCCAGAATCGCCCACCCAGAAAGAATCAGCCGATCGTACCGTATCGCCAGAGTCACCACAGTGACCAGCAGTAATGCCAACCTTGCGGCCATCAGCATCCGTTCCAGTCACCGCAAGAGTGCACATGGAATTACCGTTGAGATAGATCGGAGTACCCGGTCCGTACAGTGATTTACCCTGTTCTTCCACAATCCGGGATTCTTCAGGCACAGCTGGTGCATCAAACCAGGATCCGGGAACTCGGTGCAAAACATCACCCAAGGTTGCGCCCATGACCTGGGACTGAATGTCCGTGCGCACCTCATAATTAGGCAATGCTTTTTGGACTTCTTGCTCCACGACCTGAAGAGTTTGCTCTACTACCTGCCCCCCAGAAGTTGCCTTCGTATTTGCATACGGAGCAAGAGCTGCATCGATCTGAGTGTTGGCTTGTTCATCGAATACTTCTGCAGCACTCCGGTCAATATTCACGCCAAACTGGGAAAGCTGAGCATTCGCTTGATCTACGATCGCTGTCGTATCCACCCACTGCGGGGCTGTTGCTGCATGAGCGGCAGGAGACATGATGCTCACCCCCGCCACCACAATGGACGTTGCAAAAACGGCGCGGCGTGAAACCGATGTGCGCATAAGTATCTTTAGTTCACTTTCATAACAGCAAAAGGGCAATGCACTACATAGTGCCATGCGCGAGGTAACTTTGGCGTGCATAAAATCCAAGTGTGACCTAGGCAATTCTCGCCCTGGAAAATTTCACTTACTTTCACGGGGGACGCTTAAGCGCTACGTTTAAAAAGACCTGTGAAATTCTGGAAATTTCCCTTTATTTAAAGTTGTGAACAGGGGAAACTTTAGTTTTTAATTCTCCCCTAGGACCCAGTGGTGGCGGAGTTTAAATTTTCCACAACCCCCCATTTAGGGGTGATTACTTATTGGTGTTATGTCTATATTCAACAGTGTGAGAGCACTCCATGCCAGAACAGGTCAACATTTACGCATTATTAAAACCGTGGAGCGCTGGTAAATAAGCACCAGCACTCCACGGTTTTAATAATGCTTGAGAAATCTTATTTCAACGGGATTCCCTGTGAATCAACAGCGTATTTGCCATTGCCCACCAAAATCAGAATGAACTCAATAAAAACCCACACGCCGACGACAAAGAGCAGCCCAATTCCTACGATGACAAGTGTCAAAATATAACCTAGAACCGTCAATGCGAGCTGTGCAATGCCAGCCTTGGTATAACCCAAATAAAAGTTATGAACGCCCAAAGTTCCGAGGAAAAATGCCAAGAGCGCAGCAAGAACCTTGCTCTTTTGCTGGACTGGATACTGCTGGAAGTGCTGCGGGTGCTGTTGAGCAAACTGTGCGGGAGCATAGGATGCGGCCGGTTGAACTCCATAAGGAGACTGATCCCCTTGCTTCTGTCCTTGATTCCACTGTGGATACTGATTCGGATCATTATTCATGCCGTCTGCACCATTTTCCGGCGAATAAAAAGGTGTTCCCACTGCAATTCTCCTATTAATTAGAACTTAAAATTAAAAAAATTAACTACCGCACTCAAAATACCAGGAAGAGTAAAAATTGTCTCCGACTCAAAAGGGTTGGTAAAGCTATCTGAAATACGCTTACTCCAACAAATAATGCTGTGGATTTTTACTCGTTAAGCAATACGAGAAACATAATTATCTTAGATAAGAGTTCACACCAATAATGGGTAGTCTTCCCAGTTAACAAAGCTATCCATGCTTATCTGTTTCACGGTGCTGCTATCGCAGGAAGCTTTTAACTTTGTCCCTTAGCTCAGCAATCTATGAAAAATACATTCTTCACAACTTATGCGCAGGCCTTTACAGACCTCAGTGAACTAGAAAGGCATTCCATGGATTCAAGTGCTAGCAGCGTTGCCATGTTGCTGTTTTCAGTAGTACTCGTAGCGGTAGTCTGCGTTGCAATCACCTGCATGGCTGCTCAAGGAAAAATTGACCGCAATAGCTCAGTAGGAATTCGCACCCGACGCACCCAGGCTTCCGACGCTGCCTGGCAAGATGGGCATGCTGCAGCATTACCGCTAGTAAACAACATTGCATGGGTAGCGGCAATCACTGTCCTTCTAGCAATAGTTGCTCAGATAGCTTTCAGTGAGCCCTGGGGAATTCTCACCGCCCTAGCTGGGATGGCCGTGGAAATTATAGTCCTGCTCTTTGCTGTCAAAGCTGCCAATAAAGCCGCCAAAGCCGCTATGTAATATTTAACAAAACTGGTACCACAAGCGTTCTCCCCTGAGCGCACTCCTAAATTTACGATCACCAAAGCATCTCATGCTCGAATAGCTCGATCGAAATAAAATCTTATAAAGATTTTACCCACTAGCCGCAAGTGATTTTACTTTTGTTCCTTCTTGAGATCGTAATATTTCGCCACCCCGGCACATACTCCAACGATATTAGAGTTATCGACAGAACGATAGAGCTTAGTTTTATCCATCGTTTCCTTCCCCACGATTAGCACTGCCGACAAGTACTCCCAGCATACGCAAACCTAGAAACGCAAAAATCCCCGCCAACCGAAGTTGAGGGGGATTTTTGAACTTAGTAGCGGGGGCAGGATTCGAACCTACGACCTCTGGGTTATGAGCCCAGCGAGCTACCGAGCTGCTCCACCCCGCGACGCGATGATTGATAAACCATCTAATCTATTGCATTGATTGCTTTCGCGCTCTGTGCAACGAGTAGAAACTATACAGAGCGCATCCGAAAACATCAAATCACCTGTTCAGCATGGTTCTTTATAAGATTGAGCCAGGCTTGGTGGATGCGATAATCGCCGGTTTCTTCTGGGTGGAAAGACAGCGCGATGATATTGTCCTGGCGCACGCCCACGACTTCCCCGCTCTTGAGAACAGCGATCGCTTGCACCGCAGACCCAACCTCAGTGACGATGGGGGCTCGGATAAAAGATGCTTGTACTCCCGTAAATACAGCACTGCCCCACCCCACATCGACGGTGGTGTCGAAGGATGCGCGTTGAGTTCCGAATGCGTTTCGACGCACCGTCGCATCGAGTGTCTCAAGCGTGCACTGGCCTCTAGCTGGGTTGTCCACATGCTTGGCCAGATAAATTAATCCGGCGCAGGTGGCTAATATTGGTAGGCCTTCGCGAATGAGAGCAGCCAGAGGTTCCGCTAGGTTAAATGCGCGAGCGAGTTTATCCAGCACGGTAGATTCACCGCCAGGGATAACAATCCCGTCCAGTCCCTCTAAGTCCCTGGGCACACGCACTTTTCGTGCCTGTGCGCCCAGAGTTTCCAAGGCAATGAGGTGTTCGTCCACACCGCCTTGAAGAGCTAGGACACCAATAATTGTCACCAGCCGCGTTCAGACAGGCGGTGTGGTGCTGGAACATCGGTGACGTTGATGCCGACCATGGCTTCGCCTAGGCCGCGGGAGACTTCGGCGATGACGGAGGGATCGTCGAAAAGCGTTGCAGCTTTGACGATCGCGGTGGCGCGCGCGGCTGGATTGCCGGATTTGAAAATTCCTGAGCCGACGAATACGCCTTCGGCGCCCATTTGGCGCACTAGTGCGGCATCCGCTGGAGTGGCCACACCGCCGGCGACGAAAGTGACAACGGGAAGCTTGCCAGTGGTAGCGACTTCACGGACCAGATCGTATGGCGCTTGGAATTCCTTAGCGGCGACAAATAGTTCATCTTCATCAAGGGAGCGCAGGCGGTTGATATCACCGCGAATGGTGCGCAGGTGGCGCACAGCTTCGGAAACATCACCGGTGCCTGCTTCACCCTTGGAACGGATCATGGCAGCACCTTCGGTAATGCGCCGCAAAGCTTCACCGAGGTTGGTTGCACCGCAGACGAACGGTACGTCGAACTTCCACTTGTTGATGTGGTGGGTGTAATCGGCTGGGCTTAAGACTTCGGATTCATCAATAAAGTCCACGCCAAGTGCTTCCAGAACCTGCGCCTCTACGAAATGGCCGATGCGTGCTTTCGCCATGACTGGGATGGATACCGCGTTGACGATGCCTTCGATCAGATCCGGATCACTCATGCGGGCAACGCCACCTTGAGAACGGATATCTGCGGGCACGCGTTCAAGCGCCATGACAGCAGTGGCGCCGGCATCCTCGGCGATGCGCGCTTGTTCTGGCGTGACCACATCCATGATCACACCACCTTTAAGCATGTCTGCGAGTCCGCGCTTTACACGAGTGGTGGCTTGGAAAGTTTCTTGATTTTCGGTCATGAGTGATCATCAAACGCCATAAAGTGGACTATAGATAGATCCACTTTGACACACTTGCACTAGACCACTTTTTTGAGCACGATGAGACCATGCTCGCCGATCTTCCCATCACGCTCAATTCCGATACGCACACATCTATCCCCGCGCAGCTCACCGATCAGATCCGCCGTCTGATTACTCGCGGCATACTCACTCCGGGGGATCCGCTACCCAGCACCAGAGCTCTTGCCACCCAATTGGGGGTATCGCGCGGAAGTATCGTGACGGCTTATGACCAATTAGCAGGCGAAGGTTATCTCAGTACGGCGCACGGATCAGGAACCACGGTCAACCCAGATCTGCATGTGCTCAAACCGGTGAAAAGTGAAAGGAAGGGGGCGTCGATAAGCACTCCTCCCCCACTGCTTGACCTGAGGCCCGGCCTCCCGGATACGGCGACGCTAGCAGATTCCGCGTGGCGCAGTGCGTGGCGCGAGGCCTGCGCAAATCCCCCCACTCGCATGCCTGCGCAGGGTCTTTTACAGCTCCGGGTCGAGATCGCCGACCACCTACGCCAGATGCGTGGCCTCATGGTCGAACCGGAGCAAATCATCGTCACAGCAGGCGCGCGCGAAGGCCTCAGCTTGCTGCTGCGCGCGATGGATCATTTTCCCGTAAAACTCGGCGTTGAATCTCCCGGGTACCCTAGCTTGCGGCGCATTCCGCAAGTGCTTGGCCATGAGACCATCGATGTGCGCACCGACGAATCCGGCCTGGTGCCCAGCGACCTACCCAGCGACCTACCCAGCAATCTGCACGCACTACTGATCACACCTAGCCACCAATATCCCTACGGCGGTTCGCTGCCGGCGGATCGCCGCACCGCGCTGGTTACTTGGGCAGAGACACACGATGTGCTGCTGATTGAAGACGATTTCGACTCCGAACTGCGCTATATCGGCATGCCACTGCCACCGCTGCGTGCGCTCGCCCCCGATCGCACCATCCTGCTCGGCACTTTTTCCTCGGTGCTCACCCCGCAAGTCGCATGCGGATACCTCATCGCTCCAACTGCGCTGGCGCAGCAGCTCACCGAGCTTCGCGGGATTCTCGGCCAGCCAGTCGGCGCCATCACCCAACACGCGCTCGCCACCTACCTCGCCTCAGGAGCTTTACGACGCCGCACCCAACGTTTGCGACGCCTCTACCGACACCGCCGCTCCATCGTCCAAAAAACCCTCGGAGATCTGCCCACCGCACAACTACGCCCCATCAACGGCGGCCTCCACGCAGTACTCATCTGCGAAAAACCCCAAGAAGAAATCACAGCAACCCTTACCTCACGAGGCCTTTCCGTCACAGCACTCTCCCACTATTGGGGCGGCGATGGCGCAGACAACGGCATCGTCTTCGGATTTGGCTCCCACGATGAAGACACCCTGGAATGGATCCTTGCCGAAATTTCCGATGCGGTGTCTCAATAAAAAAGCCCAGGAGAATTACTCCTGGGCTTAAATCTAGTTAATCGCTACGGTGCAGACTGGTAGCTTTCGACAGCACGGTCAAGTGCATCGAGTGCACGACCATACTCTTCGAAGGAACCGCCGCGAGCGGACTCAAGGTTGGTCAGTGCCTGGTTAATGGCATCGATACCTTCAGCTTCACTCACTGGAGCAGTTGGGGTTTGCTCTGCAGGCTGATCGGTTTCAGGAGTCTCTGGTGCTGGTTTAGCACCTTCGACTTCTTCCAAATCCTGAGCGGCCTTAGGATCAATACCCACTTGAGACAGTGCCTCAGCGATCGTTGGTGCGTAACCAACCTGACCCTTGTAGAAGACAAGTACGCGCAGCAGCTTCGGGAAGGCTGAAGCCTGATCCTTACGCTGCGAGTAAATCGGCTCAACGTAGAGGATTTCTCCGCCACCGACTGGCAAGGTCAGCAGGTTACCGTTGTGCAGATCATTCGATCCACGCCACAAGGTTTGATCCTGTGCCACCTGGTCAGAAGACATCATGGCATCCTGAGCCTGCTTTGGACCCTGAGTAACAGCATCTGTTGGCAAGACGCGAACGGTGATTTCACCATAGTGATCTGGATCAGAAGATGCAGACATATGCGCAGACAAGTACTCACGCTGGAGACCACGGAACGGGGTGATCAGCTGGAAGCTAGATTCACCAGTTTCTGGGTCAGCTGCAACAACGTAATAAGGAGGCTGCTTGAGCTCTTGGCGGCCTTCAGCTGCAGTTGGATCCCCTGGGACAGACCAGAAAGCATCGTTGGTGAAGAAGGTTCCAGAATCATCAACGTGGTACTTAGCCAGCATGTCGCGCTGTACCTTGAACAGGTCTTCTGGGTAGCGCAGGTGCGCACGCAATGCATCAGAGATCTCAGATTCAGGCTTCACAGTATCTGGGAACACGCCACGCCATGCTTTGAGCACCGGATCTTCGGTATCGAATTCGTAGAGCTCAACGCTGCCGTCATAAGCATCGACAACAGCCTTGACGGAGTTGCGGATGTAGCCGACGCGATCGGTGATCAGTGGCTGTGGAGTGCCATCTGGCATCACAGCATCCTGAGTAGCTTCCGTCAGTGAAGAACGGGTTGCATAAGGCAGGCTGTTCAAGGTGGTGTAGCCATCGACGATCCACTTGATGCGACCATCGATAACTGTTGGGTAAGTCTTGGAATCAGTGGTCAACCAAGGAGCTACCTTTTCCACACGGGAACGTGGATCGCGTTCGAAAAGAATCTTAGATTCTGAGCCGACACGATCAGACAAGATCATGTTCATTTCTTGGTAGCGCAAAGCAAATGCAGCGCGGTTGAACATGTTTCCGATGCCAACTCCGCCAGCACCTTCATAGGTGTAGCTCGAATTATCGGTGTCGTACTCAACTGGGCCGTCACCGGTATCGCCAACAATTGCATAATCTGCGCCATCAGCGGCAGAAGCAATCAGTGGTCCGTAGTACACGCGTGGTTCATCGACCTTGATGCCTAATTCTTCAGCATCGTCGCTTTCCGCAGCACGAGCATTGGATTGCAGATCAGAGACGGTGTACACAGGGTAGCCACCACGAGTAGATCCGACGTCGCGGGCGACTTCATCCACTTGGTTCGCCTGTGCGGCAATGAAACCATTGCCATGGGTGTATACGGTGTGGCGGTTAATCCAGTCCTGCTGGTTTTGCTGCAGAGCATTCGGATCAAGTTCACGTGCTGCCACGACGAAGTCGCGGAGCTCGCCGTCTACCTCAAAGCGATCCATTGCCAACTGTTCTGGGAAACCATAGAAGTTTCGCAGCTGCTGTTGCTGGGTGAAGGTAGGAGAAAGGATCTGAGGATCCAGCAGACGAATATTAGAAATCGTTGCGGAATCGGCAGCGACCTCTTCGTTGCTGGTCTCGCCTGCTCCCCAGTTTTCTTCATAGGTAACATCATCATCGGTAATTCCGTAGGCATACCGTGTTGATTCAATATTGCGGGAAATATACTCGGCTTCTTTTTCTGCACGGTTTGGCTGCACAGAGAAACGCTCAAGCATCAAAGGCCAAGCAGCGCCAATGATCACAGAGCTGAGTAGCATAAGCACCACAGCTAGACCTGGGATACGAAGATCCTTGAGGAAGATGGCAGAGAAGAAGGCGATCGCAACAAATAGTGCGATGACCATGAGGATGATCTTCGCAGGCAGCTGCGCGTTGATATCGGTGTAGCTCGCACCAGTAAAAGTGGAGTTTTCCTTAGTCAACAGATCAAAACGATCTAGCCAATAACCTGCAACCTTGACAAGCATCCATAGTCCAGCGGTCACAGCAAGTTGTGCACGTGCACCGCGAGAGACGAAGGACTTTTGACCAGTCATCTGGTTTCCTGCACGAATGCCGCCCATCAGATAATGGCCCACAAGAGCGATCAGGAAAGCAACGATGAGGAACAATGACAGGGAGTCAGCGACCAAGCGCAGCATTGGAAGATCAAAAGCATAGAAGCCATAATCATGACCAAATTGTTGATCGGAAACACCGAAGCTTTGGCCATTCATCCACAATTGAACAGTTCGCCATGAACGCTGACCGATGAGACCAGCCATCAAACCGACGAAGATTGGAATGATAACCATCACACGGCGAAGGCTGTTTTCGATCATTTGGCGGTATTGGTACACCGGTGAATCGGTGTCAAAAGCCGACATCGCATCTGGGCGAAGCTTTGTCACAAAATAGCCAGCAAGCCATGCAACAAAAGCGGCGATGAGGGCAAAAATCACAAACAATACAATGCGAGTGACGATGACCTTGCTGAATACGCCTCGGAAGTCTACTTCACCGAACCACAGCCAGTCGGTATAGAAGCCAACGCTCATAGGGGCGACAAGGATGATCAACGCGATAATGGCGAAGATCCACGTCACCGCCTTTGGAGGTCGCTTTATCGGTTGGGGCGGAGGTGTGAGACCAGTCGACAAGACAATATCCTTATTTTTTACGTGATTCTGCGTTTCTCCCCTACTCTACGGTTTAATCACCTATAAAGGCCAACAAGTACGTGTACAAAAGGAAAAAATTATGAACGATTCTATTTTCAGCCCCCAAGCCCTGAACAAAGCGATGCTCGAAGCTGTCGAATTTATCCACGCTGAAGGCTGGGATGCTGGCCCTACTTTGTTCGCGTTGGTGCCCACTGCAATGTTGGTAGATACCCTCAATGATGCAGCTGAGGACGATTCTCCACTGACACTGGTGGTTCAAGACAACCTGCCGGACAACCTGCTTCCAGGATCCGAAGCCTTGGGAGATTACGTCTCCCGCTTGGCATGGCCTGCAGAGATCGCCGGTGCCATCCTTGCCCAGGAAATCATGTTCACTGATTCGGCCGTACAAGGAGCAACTCCTCAGCCTGCACGTCTTTTTTCCGGTGTTGTGCGCGGAGAAACTGAACTCACTTTGCTGCAGCTGCGCCCTACTGAAGAAGAATTGGCCGAGCGCGGTCCATTCGCGGAAGATGAAATCGAACTTCGTGGCGGCCCAGGCGTTGCTCCTGGCGTGATCGCAGCACTGCGCTACACCCTCGAAGCAGACCCAGAAGATATGTAAAACTGACTTTTTACTTGTCTTCGCTAGGATAAATTAAGTTAACCCCGCCCAAAATTTTACTGAGGAGTTCTCACTGTGGCGACCACCCCATACAAGCATGTCCGCGTTGCACTGGGATTCGTGGCGCTCATTCCTCTTTTAGCTGCATGTTCAGGCGGCGAATCTACAGAGGCTACGGAGAGTACTACGAGCACAACAAGCTCCGTGACCTCCACAGCTTCTTCGTCATCCCCCACCACGACTCCAACGACAGAGTCCAGGACTTCCGAGACATCGCCGGAAGAGAGTGGGGAGACGTCGACAAGCAAACCTCGCATGGGCAACGGCGTTGAAGCCGCCTATAAAGTTTTCGCCTCGCTCGCGCCGGTCGAGCTTTTTGAGCAATTCGATACCTGCGATCCCTCAGGCATCGAAGATTCCTATGCCTGCACCGGCCTAGAAGTGGGCCAGTTCCAATTCTTTGATAATCCATCAAAGGCCACAAGCACCACGCAGCTGCTCACCGAATTACGCAGCTCTCGGGTGGTTGAGGATTCCGGATCAAAGGTGGTGGGCTGGACCACGATTGGCACCATGTCCATCATCACGGTCGTAGATAACGACGAAGGCCTGGTGCTTCAACAAATGGTTTCCTCGGACAAGATCGATCCGGAAGAACGCATCTACGAACTCGGGCTCTCCACGCCAAAGGAAGATCCAGAAGAAGAAACGGTGAAAACCTCTACAGAGACTTCCACCGCATCTAAAAACTAGCTACAGGTTTGGTAATCCGCACCCTGGTTGTACGCAGCCATCTGATCAATCGCTTGAGACAACGAATCCACCTTGAGCACCGTTATGCTCTCCGGCTTCGCGCTCATCGCCTCAGCGCAGTTCGCAGCCGGGCTTAAGAACACCTCCGCGCCAGCATCCTCCGCCGCGCGCACCTTGTGCGCAATACCGCCGATCGGGCCAACCGATCCGTCCTCTGCGATAGTTCCGGTGCCAGCGACAAACTTGCCGCCGTTGAGCGCACCAGGCGACAGCTTATCGACGACCGCTAACGAAAACATCATGCCAGCGCTTGGGCCACCAATGTCTTCCAAGTTGTAATCCACTTCAATATCACTCATCGGCACAGACATCATCGAAATACCCAACAACGCCACAGCAGGATCACTCGGGTGTTCCCTCAAGGTGATGGTTTCTTGAGATTTCCGATCGTTTCTCTCATAGCCAATCGTGATGGCATCGCCAGGTGCTTTTGAGCGCACGATCTTTTGTGCATCTCCTGGAGTGGAAATCGCGGTGCCATCGATGTCGAGCAACTTATCGCCGGCCTCAAATACTCCCGTTGCTGCGCTGTCCTTGAGCACTTCAACTACTTCAACTTCAACAGGAATGTCGAGATAGTTCATTGCAGCGATCGTTGCGGAAGACTCCGAAGACACGAACGCAGAACGGTTAGATTCCTCTACTTCCTCCGCACTTTGGCCAGGAGGAAATACTTGTTCAATCGGAATAATCGTGTCATCGGTAAACAACCACCGCGAAAGTACCTGCGACAACGTCATGCCAGTGCGCACCGACACCGTTGTCATATTGAGGTTGCCTTCAGCCTCATCTAAGTCCGCTCCGCGGATGGATATCACATCCTCGCCATCAACCTGACCAAGAGTATTGATCGTTGGCCCCGGCCCTTCAGCTGCATAAGGCACGCTCAAGTTGATGTTCGTTCCCGGAATACGGTCAATGCTTACCAATGATGCCAACAGCACCAAAGGGATAGCACCCCATGTCAGAGTCTTGATTCGGCGGTTCACGAATATCCACCCTACAACCTGTGTTCGCTATCAGCGTTGTTCGGATCATAGCAATAAGAAATAGGTGCCTTGTAGATTGGTAAATATGAATTCTAATGGCTTTGGTTTCTCATTCGGCAATAACGATGATGACGACGACAAAAATCGTAACAATGATCCCTTCGGCCTCTTCGGTGGCAACTTCGGCTTCGGTGGCCCAGGCGGTGCTGGTGGAGCTGGTGGAGCTGGTGGATTAGGCGATATTTTGAACCAATTTGGCCAGATGCTGTCCGGCATGGGAGATTCCATGAACTCCCCCGAGGCATCGGGGCCGGTTAATTATGATTTAGCTGCACGCATCGCACGCCAGCAGATTGGTCGCGTTGCCCCAATTAAAGCTTCTGAAAAAGAAGCCGTCGAAGAATCCCTTCGACTCGCTGAGCTATGGCTAGATAACGCCACCCAGCTTCCTACTTCCGGACACCGCGTCGAAGCATGGAACCCAGAAAATTGGCTAGACAACACCCTTCCAGTGTGGAAGCGTCTGGTTTCCCCAGTTGCTGAGCAGATGAATAAAGCTCAATTAGATAATCTTCCTGAGGAAGCCCGCGAGATGCTCGGACCGATGTCTTCTTTAATGAACTCCATGTCATCAATGAACTTCGGAGTTCAATTAGGCAACGCACTGGGAGATCTAGCCAAGCAGACCCTGACTGGTTCTGATTTCGGACTCCCAATCTCCCCCGTCGGTATTTCTGCAGTCCTACCAAGCAACCTTGCGGAGATCTCTAAAGGCCTCGATGTAGCGCCTCAAGAAATGCTTGTTTATATCTGCGCCCGCGAAGCTGCCCGCCAGCGTCTGTTCAAGCATGTGCCTTGGCTGGTTGAACGCATCGTTTCCTCCGTTGAGGAATACGCCATCGGCCTGGAAATTGATACTTCCCACATCCAAGAAGCCATGGGTAACTTCCAGATGGACAACCCAGATCCTGAGCGTCTGCAAGAAATGATGAGCGAGATGCAGGGCATGGATCTTTCTCCACGCATCAGCTCCCGCAACGCTAACGCAGTATCTCGTTTGGAAACCCTCCTCGCACTGGTAGAGGGCTGGGTCGATATCGTTGTCACCGAAGCACTCAGCCAACGTATTCCATCCACCAACTCCCTGAACGAAGCCTGGAAGCGCCGACGTGTAACTGGCGGATCCGCAGAACAAGCCTTCTCACAGGTCGTCGGCATTGAACTCGGTGCGCCAAAGGTATCCGAAGCAGCCGAGCTGTGGCGTCGAGTGGAAAACGCCGTGGGCGTCGAACGTCGCGACGCAGTATGGGATCACCCAGATTTCCTCCCAACCGCCGAAGATATCGACAAGCCAGCTGAATTCATCGACGCACTACTCGGTGAATCCGACGGTGAAGATTTCGACCCAATCGCGGAAATCAACGCTCTCGAAAAGCTACTCGCAGAAGAAGCAGAAAAGAAGAACTCAGATGATTCTGACTCTGAAGAGCCAGATGCTGATGAGCCAGATACTGAAAAATAAGACGGCTCAGCCCCACCGCTGATACGCCTCCAAATAGCCCTTGGCCCTCTCTGCCAGGGGCGTTTTGTTTGCCCACTCCCAAAACTGCGCAGAATGCCCCGGAATAAACGTGTGTACCAACTCATGCACCAACACCGAATCCAACACATAATCAGGCACATTTTTTAAACGATCCGAAATCCGAATCTCCGCAGTCACCACCGTGCATGATCCCCACCGACTGTTCTGATTACTCACCCACCGAATATTTTCCACCCGTGCTTTGCCCTCCAGCACCATCGTGTTCAGCCGATGTGCCCGAGACATCAGGTCGGCATCACTTGAGACAGACGATCGGGTGCGTCGTTCCAGTTTTGCAACGACCTCCCCCACCACTTTTGCTTCTTCTGCTTTGGTCATCCTCGCGGGAATTCTTACCTGAATTTTTCCATCCACGATGCGTGCTTGAACTGTCTTGGTGCGTCGTTGTGAACGAATAACTTCGATTTCCTGCATGACAGAAGATTGTATCTGTGTTGAAATGGTGGCATCGGGGTGTCGATTTAAGTTTTGGGGGAAATTTTCGATGACACAAATCGCTTTAACCAACTCTGCTCAAGTTCTCATTCGACCAGACTCAGCTATCCAATTTGGCGTCGATGCCACTCGCGCTGGGGTGTTAAACATCGACCCAGCACTGTCATCCCAGGTGGTGCCAATTCTGCGTAATCTGCGCACTGCACGGTCGATCGTTGATGTCGTACGCGATCTGGGTTCTGTGGGGCTTGCGCCGACTGCTGCGCAGAGCCTTTTGGAAGACCTTTTAGAATTTGGCGTGGTGCGCGAATCGGCAGGCGAGCAAGTATTGCTCTTCGGGGACGGTTCACTTGTCGACGTCACCGCCTTCCTTCTCGAAACTTCTGGCTTTATTCCTCGCCCGCATATGAATAATGAACCTGCCCGAGAATTTTTTGAACTCCCCTCCTCACATGTACTGATTCTGAACCGCCTGGCACATTCCCGACGGTTAGCACCATTACTCAATCAAGCAGTGCCCACATATCTTTGTGCCTCAATCATTGATAGCCGAGGTGTCATTGGCCCGGGGCGCCGTAATGGAGTCGGTCCTTGCCTCATGTGCATCGATCTCCACCGTTGCGATATCGATCCGCATTGGTTGGCGATCGTGAATCAACAACCCAATGGTCCGTCTTTTCCTGATCCTGTCACAGAGATGGCTACCGCGGCTCGGTTGGTTGCATGGGTCACTGCCGATTCTTGGCTGTCTGGTTCAGTGGAAGAAGTTAATCCGCACGATCGGACAAATTCGGTGCACACATTTTCTGTGCACCCGAAATGTCCGTTGTGTTGGAACCCGATGTGACTAACGAGCGCCCAATACAGCGAGCACATCATCACCATAATTCTCGATTTTCATCGGTCCTACGCCCGGCACACTCAGCAGCTCATTTTCGTTGGTGGGATTCATTTCAGCGATCGCCATCAACGTAGCGTTGCTAAACACCATGTAGGCAGCCTTGTTTTCACGTTTCGCGGTGTCGTTGCGCCAGGTGCGCAATGCTTCGAAAACATGCTCTTCCGCTTGGATCGGACAGCTATCACATCGGCCGACGGATTTCTCCGAAGCGCTTGAGAGCACCGATCCGCATACTCGGCAGTTGCGCGGGCGATTGCTGCGTGGAGTCCCAGACTCGGAAGTCGTATCGATGACAATGCCATCTAAGAAGCGGCTTCTCTTCCGGGATTTCCTTCCGCCTTCTTGCCTAGCTAATGCCCAGCTGCAGTGGAGGTGTTCACGCGCACGCGTCACACCGACATAAAACAGTCGACGTTCCTCTTCGATCGCGTCATCGCCGGTTTTGATCGCATGACTGATGGGGAGGGTGGAATCAACCAAGCCGACTAAAAATACGGCATCCCATTCCAAGCCTTTCGCAGCATGCAATGAGGCTAAGGTGACACCCTCTACAGTCGGCGGGTGCTTTGCTTCTTGGCGCTCACGCAGTTTGAGCAGCAGGCCAGTGAAATCTAGATCGGGTGTGGCTTTGACCAAATCTTTCACAAGATCGACCAATGCGTTCAACGATTGCCAGCGTTCGCGTTCTTGGGCACCGCTTGGTTCTTCAGAACTTAATCCCAGGGGAACCAAAGTGCGTTGTGTCAGACGCACCAGATCGCTTTCATCGACGTCTCGTTGGGAGGTGCGGATCAGTTGACTCAAGGCCTGTCTAATTTCAGGTCGGGTGAAAAACCCTTCGCCGCCTCGAACTTGATAGACGATCCCGGCGTCGGCAAGCGCTTGCTCAAAAACCGCTGACTGCGCGTTAATGCGGTAGAGAACAGCGATCTCGGAGGCCGGCACGCCTTTTTTCAGCAGCGTTAAAATACTGCCCGCAACTTGGCGTGCTTCGGTGGGTTCATCGTCGTAGGCGCGAAACTCCGGCTCCGGGCCGGTTGGACGCATACCTTCAAGCTCCAGGCGTGTGCCTGCTACGCGCCCCCGTGCCTGGCCAATGACGGTATTTGCCAATCCGGTGACCTGCGGCGTGGAGCGGTAATCGCGCTGCAGCTTAACGACGGTTCCCTCCGGGTATTTCCGCGAGAAATTGAGTAGATAGTCCGGTGTTGCACCAGTAAAGGAATAAATCGTCTGATTGGCATCACCAACCACGGTTAGATCATTGCGCTCTCCCAGCCATGCGTCCAACACTCGCTGTTGCAGTGGTGTGACGTCCTGGTACTCATCGACCACGAAGCTGCGATACTGCTGTCGAAATTCTTCAGCCACCGCCGGAGAGTTCTCCAACGCACCAGCTGTATGAAGCAACAGATCGTCGAAATCCAACAACATCCCCTCAGGCGTTGTCTTCATGTTTTCGTATCGCTGATATACCTCAGCGATTTTCTCCGCTGGAGCTGGCGGAGTACGCGTACCGAGGCTTGCTGGATACTGTTCGGGAGTGATCAACGAGGCTTTCGCCCATTCGATTTCACTCAAAATATCTCGAACTTTTTCCGTTTGCGATTCCAAGTGCGCACCACGCACCGCTCGACCAACCAGCTGGAATTTATTATCCAATAACCGCCACGGCAGATTACCGGCAACCTGCGGCCAAAAATACAACAGCTGCTTTCTCGCTGCCGCGTGGAATGTTCGCGCTTGCACTCCGCCGATACCCATGAGATTGAGGCGATGTCGCATCTCACCTGCTGCGCGAGATGTAAAAGTTACCGCAAGCACACGGTTCGGGCTCACAAAACCTTGATCAATCAGATGTGCAATGCGATAAGTAATCGTTCGAGTTTTACCCGTGCCGGCTCCGGCGAGAATACACACTGGTCCGCGAGGTGCAGTTGCGGCGATGCGTTGATCCTCATCGAGGTCCTGCAAATTGATCACTGTGAAAAGCTCCCTTAATTCTGTTTATGTCGTGCCCAGGCATTAATCATGTCGTATGCGATTGATCCTGGTGGTGCGATCGGAATTTTGCGATCGATAATGTCTAGTGGCGAGGCCCAAATCGTCTCCGCGAGTTCCCCATCGGTTTCCCCTTGCGGTGTTTCATCTTCGGTATAGCCTTGCATGCCAAGCATCAAAGAACCAGAGATCGGCCACGGTTGAGACGCCACATAGGAAATCTCAGAAACCCGGCGCGCTGCTTCCTCAAATACTTCCCGGGCAAAGGCATCTTCGAGCGATTCGCCATGAGAGACATATCCTGCGATGAGTGAATAGCGTTGGCGTTTTTGTGCGTTCATACCTAGAAGCAAACGATCTGCCCCACGGAGCTCCACGATGCCGATCACCGCTGGATCCAATCGTGGGAACAGTGGCTTGCCGCTCGCCCCATAGGCAACGCTGTGTTCGTGATAGGTCAATTCGCTGCCATCGAGGGGGTCGAATCGCACTAACTCACGGTTCCTCAGCAACGATACACAGGCATCTACTTCTCTAGAGCTGAGATCTCTGGGTGCTGTTGGTGTGCCCAGTGCAGTGATCTCTTCAAGAGTTACTCGCACTGTGCCCAGGTTTGAGGAAACCGATACGACGTCTCCGTGGTGCGTGGGAAGAAAAACGATTGCTCCGTTGACTGCGATTTCGTCTTTGGGGCCTACAGGGAGAATTCTCATTTGTCTTGTACCTCTTCGCTGAATACTCGGCGGACATAGAGCAGACGATCGCCAGGTTCCACGGTTTCTGCTTCTGGGGAATCGATGCGGTAGAGCTCACCGGAGCGGACAACGCCCAAGACGATATCTGCCAAGTGTCGGGGGTTTGATCCGATTTCGTCTTCGCCGACTGCGCGTTCTGCAACGGAGAAGCCTTCGTCTGGGGACAACAGATCTTCCATCATCTCTACAACCGATGGAGTAACTGTTGCGAGTCCGAGCATTCGTCCTGCGGTTTCGGAGGAAATAACTACCGAGTCCGCACCGGATTGTTCCAGTAGATGTTGGTTCTCTGATTCGCGGACGCTGGCAACGATCATTGCTTGCGGTGCGATTTCTCGGACAGAAAGCGTCACCAGAACTGCGGTGTCGTCTAGGTTTGGTGCGACTACAACAGCGCGCGCTCTGGCGACACCGGCGAGACGCAACACATCTGCTTTTGTGGCGGAGCCTTTCACTGTGACAAGTCCGCTGTTGTTGGCCGCATCGAGGGATACTTGGTCGGTGTCGATGACAACGATCTGATTGGCTGGCACGCCATCGGCAAGCAGTGCAGCGACTGCGGAGCGCCCTTTTGTGCCGTATCCGACAACGACGGTGTGGTTGCGCATGCGTTTTCTCCAACGTTGAATTTGCAGTGCCCGGCGCGATTCTTCGGTGAGCACAGACAAGGTGGTGCCGACCAGCAAGATCAGGAAGCCGATGCGTGCTGGTGTGAGGACGATGATGTTGATGAGGCGGGCCGATTGTGTCACTGGGGTGATATCGCCGTAGCCCACCGTGGTCAATGAGACGGTGGAATAGTACATCGCATCGATGAAGGTGAGATCTTCGGAATACCCATCGCGGTCAAAATAGACGACCAAAGTGACTAAGATCAGCAACACCATCGCATAGATGACTCGTCGAAGGATCAGTGCCCAGGGACTTTTTTTGGCGGCTTGCGGGATGCGAATGATGCTTAAGAGTGCATGATCCGGCAGATCGGCTAGCTCGCCGTCGTTTTTCGTTCGGCCCATTGTTCACCGTCCTTTCATTCTTGATTGATCATAGGCGCATTATTCCTGACTCAGCAGCCGGGCCAGTTCTTCTTGAGTCGGCAGATCGGTCGGCTCAAAGGTGTGGTCGTGTGCGACGTAGTGGAAAGCTGCACGTACTTCTGTGGGGTTGAGGTTTTGCAGCCTAGCCCAGGCGAGTCGGTAGACGGCGAGCTGAATGATCGCTGCGTTCATTTCTGGCCCGGTTGGGGTGCGGCCGGTTTTCCAGTCGATGACCATCCAGGTGCCATCGGTGCGGAAAACGGCGTCCATTCTTCCGCGGATCACGTGTTCGCCGATGGTGACTTCAAAAGGGTGCTCCACAAATTCTGGTGTGCGGTTTTCCCAATCGGAGCCTAAGAACGCATCGCGGAGTTCGATGAACGCATCGTCTGAGTAGTCCTCGTCGATGCCGGGGAGCTCAAATTCGTCGAGTAGCGCAGTTTTTCCGAAGCGGTCTTCGAGCCATTGGTGGAACATCGTTCCGCGTTTTGCGTAGGTGTTGGGTTTAAACGGTACCGGGCGACGCATCCGTCGTGCGAATTGTTCTGGGTTGTTTTTCATAGACACCAGATCAGTCGCGGTGAGCTCGCGGGAAATTTCCACCTCCAAGGTGGGGTTGGACAGGCGGCGGTGCTCGTCGATAAGCGCGCTGACCTCTTTTTCCCACAGGCTTTCCAGCCCGCCCTCGTTGTTTGCTTCCGCGCGCGGGCCGCGCACCAGATCCGCACCGGAACGGTCTGCCGAGCTCAGCTGCGGGAAGATGCCTTCCGCAGGTTTCTGCTTCTCGACGTCTCCCTCTTCACCTTCCCACCACGCCACAACAGACTCGGGTGCTTTATCCCGCAAAATCTCCAAATGACCATAGGGGTCTTTTGCTTTGGTGCCGCTTTCATCAAACGCCGATCCGGTAACCATCAGCACACGTTCGCTGCGGGTGATGCCGACATAAAACAGCCGAGAGTTCTCCTCTTTCAATCCCTCGCGCACCTCATTGGTGTACTCCTTGCCAGCATCTTCTAGAGCTTTACGATCCTCCGCCCCAGAGGTATCCAACTCTGGCGCACCGGTACCCGCATCGCCGCGAAGAGACGAGGGGATCATCGTGACATTTTTCAGCCACGTCGAAGCCTTCGCATCATAAGTCGACGCATCGGCATGGAGCACCGACACAATGTCCCATTCCAAACCCTTCGCCTTGTGGACAGTCAAGATCTGGACGCGATCGCTGCGCACCGTCACCTCGCCTGGCTCCAGTCCTTCCTCTTGTTCTCTGGCGAGCTCAAAATAATCCAAGAGCTCCGGCAATCCAATACCACCATGGCTTGCCACCTCTTCAGCGAATTTATCCAAATGCACCGTACCCACGGCACCATCGTCATAAGGATTCTGCCGAGCCAACACCTCAGTACGGATATTAAACACCGTCTCAATATCAGCAAAAATATCTGCCACCGATCGGCCCAAACTATATTTGCGCAAATACCTCAACTGACCGGCCAATCGTCTCAAACGGCTCAAGCCCTCCTCACTGAAGCGATCGCCTTCACCCAAATCCGATACCGCATCAGCCAAACCAACCACAGCTTCAGGTTCAATCGCAGTAGCTTCTTCAATAATCGCATCCAACTCAGTCATCGGATCTTCATATCTATCACGGTGGCCTCTCGACACACGGCCAGCAATATTTCGCGCACGTCTTTGCAAGCGCTCCAAATCCGCAACGCTCAACCCCACATGAGGCCCCGCCAAAATACGCAATGCAGCCCTATTATCCTGAGGCCGCACCAGCATGGTTGCTAGAGAAATCAGATCCGCAATCTCAGGAATATCCAACAATCCGGATAAACCGACGATCTCTACCGGAATACCGCGCTTAGTCAGCTCTTCTGCCATCGGCGCAGAATGTCGCTTCTTACGCACCAATACCGCAGCAGTAAACTTCCCGGCTTCCTCACGAGCTTTCCAATGCCTCTCCATAGTGTCAGCGACAAAGGTACGTTCCTCAGCTGCTGTACCAAACCACCCAAGAGAAACCTCTCCAGTTGGGGCACCTTCACGAGGCTGCAGCGGTTGCACAGTTCGGGTCGGCGAATCTGGCGATCCAAGTACTTCGCGCGAGATGGCGTTGGCAAGGGTTAGTACCTCGGGCGGATTTCGCCAACTTGTGGTCAGCTCATTTTTCGGCGCACGAGTTTTGCCATCAAGGTTAATGAGAGGGAAATCATCGACAAAATTCTCCAAGTTCGCAGCGGTTGCTCCGCGCCATCCATAAATCGCTTGCATTGGATCGCCGACAGCATTCACTGTTAATCCGGGATCGATCCCTCCAAAAAGACTGCTCAACAACACGCGCTGCGAGTGGCTTGTGTCTTGGTACTCATCAAGCATCACGACGCGGAACCTGCGTCTTTGCGAATAGCCCACTTGAGGATGCGTCGATGTAAGCTTCGCGGCCTTAGACATCTGCTCACCGAAAGTCACCACCGATTGATGATGTAATTCCTCTTTCAACGCCTGCACAAGTGGCAAGTACTGGAGACGAGCGATCTGAGTATCCCGCCACTTTGTCATTTCGGCATTGAGGTTATCGCGTTGTCCCTTGCCCTTGGGGAGCTCGTCGAAAAGCTGAATGAACGGATCCGATTCCTCGCGGATATCCTCGGCACTGACCATGTGATTATCCATTTCGGAGACCAATTTGAGCAGGTATTCCGTTACTGTCGCAGGAGTTTGCGTAGCGGTGAGCTCTCCTTCGTAATTGTTCACCACGCTTCTGGCGATATGATAAAGCTCAGTCTGCGTAATCAATCGCGCAGAAGGCTCTACAGGAAGCAGCAATCCGTATTCTCTAATTAGGGTGCCTGCATAAGAGTCATAGGTGGACACTGTGGGAGTAATTGCTTGGAGATTGTGCTCTAGTTTTCCGGTCGGATCAATATCTTTCAGCCTCGGCACACCAGCGAGTGTTTCCAAACGTTGGCGGATACGCTGTGATAGCTGCTGCGCAGCTTTTCGGGTAAAGGTCAGGCCCAGCACCTGATCGGGCGCCACAAATCCGTTTGCGACAAGCCACACCACACGAGCAGCCATCGTTTCAGTTTTACCCGCACCGGCACCCGCAACAACAAGAAGCGGACCAGGTTGTGATCCGATGATCGCTGCCTGTTGCTCAGTCGGTGCATGCTCTTGCCCCAAATATTGAGAGAGGAGGCGAGGAGAAATCTTAGGCATGGATCACACGTCCTTCAGGTTGAACTGGGCACAGACTACGAACGGGACAATTGGAACAAGTGGGATTAACCCGGGCTAGTAGATTAGGACCACGCAGATGCTCTGCCAAACCGGGGAGCATAGCTGCAAACTCATCAAGATCTTCTTGAGTTTTCGGATCCTGCATCCTCTGTCCCACTGCCTTGGCATCGATGGCTGGGTAAACAAGCAATCCGCCACCTACTGGGTCTGGGGTCTCGCCAACGTCCGGATCGCTGATCTTGCCATTTCGCAGCACACCTCTGGAAAGTGCTAATTGGTATGCGGAGAGCTGCGGATGATCAGCCATGTCTTTCACTGCGATCTGAGTTTTGCCAGTTTTAAAATCGACAACCACTAACTCCTCAGAGCGATTGCGTTCCAAGCGGTCCATGCGCCCACGGATCGACACGGTGTCATCGATGGTGACCGATACGTCCATCTCTGTTCCGACTTCCGTGAAATCTGCACGAGAATTCTGCAGCCAGGTATGAGTACGGGTGAGGATGCGTCGAAAAGCGATTTCGGCGCTTTCGTGCGACCAGCCCGGCACATTGGCCAGCTGCATGTATGCGCTGGTTACCTTCTCTTCAGCGATGCTCGGATCCACGCCGCCGGCGACAGCTTCGGCGTACGCGTGCACCAAGGTTCCCTTGAGCATCGCGATCGGTGTTTCCTCCTCGCTATCCAAACGATCAAGCACTGCACGCAATGGACAATTCAGCAATTTCTCGATCCTCGACGGAGACAGAAAAATACGCCCCTCAACCAAAACCTCCTCAGTCGAAGGCTCACGCAGACTCATCCACTGACTTGGATCCGCCCCCGGAATCTCCGCCTCAGCAAGCCTTGATAACTGACGCGCTGCTTGCTTGCGACGCGGATCCCTCGGATCGTTCACCACACGCCGCAACTCAGCAACCATCGCAGGAATCGACAACAACCGATTCCCAAGCTCTTCCGGCTCTGCGATCTGGTTGGTCTCTTCTCCCTCGAAAACAACGATCGGTTGTCTCAACGAATCCAAAAACCTCGAAGGTTCGCGGACTTCATCGGAGTCTGGGGAATTTACCGCTGTCACCAGCAGTGTTTCTGTTGCTCTTGTGGTGGCAAGGTAAAATAGGCGGCGCTCTTCAGCCAAACGTTCAACGGAACGAGAAATAATAATGTCCGGATCGATGCCTTCATCGACCAGATCCACAAATTCTTCCTGCCCCAACAACGTGCCGGTTTCACCCAGTGAAGGCCAACTTCCCTCCTGCACACCGGCCACGATCACGCGCTTCCATTCACGCCCTGTCGTACCGTGCGCGGTGAGCACCTCCACTGCTTCGGGAATCGCGCCACGACGCTCACGCATGCCGGTGGGCAGTTCCTGCTCCGAAATATGGAGGATGAAACTCCGCACGCCCGCGCTGGGGCGTCGCTCCACGTAGTCGCCGGCGGCGTCGAAAAGCGCCATCATTGCATCCAAATCGCGATCGGCTTGGGAACCCGATGCGCCACCTCGCAGGCTGATCGCTGACAAGGAGTTCGACAGATCGGTCGCCGACCACAGCGCCCACAACACCTCTTCGATGCTGCCTTTATCCGCCAACGCCTGGCGACCTGAATCAAGCACCGAACGCACCCGATCCAACAAATTCAGCTCACGCTCAGTCAAAAATCCGAGCATTTCCGCATCAGTTTCCTCAAGGAGGTCTCCGAGAACAACGATCGCTCGTCTCTGCCCGCCCATCTTCATCTCTGCCTGGCGCAAACCACGCAGCAGGCGGCGCAGAGTCACCGGATCGGCGCCACCGATCGGCCCTAAGAGTAGATCTTCCAGCTCGATTGGGTTGAGCAATTCGGTCAGTGCGCGTAGCCCCAAAATCATCGCGGCAACAATGCGTTGTTCGGACAGCACCACGTCAGTCGGGTTGATGTGCACGGGCACGCCCGCGGCAAGCAGGGTGCGGCGGATCGGCGCAATCATGCCGGCAGAGCGCACCACCACCGCGATCTCCGACCAGCTGCGCCCATCAATCAGATGTGCGCGGCGCACCGTGTCAGCAATCAGGTCCGCATGCGCCGATTCGGTTTCTGCCACGACGACGCTTGTCGACGCCTCCCTCTTCGACTCCAACACCAATTCGTGATCCGCATTCAACTTGTTGAGGAAATCCGGATTTGCACCACGGAACCTAAACACCGACTGCTCGGCATCTCCTGCCACCACAGCCAACTCTGCTTCGGGGAAAAACCTCGATATAAGTTCGGCGGATTTCGGATCCAAATGCTGCGCATCATCAATAAAAACGCCCCGGTATTTCACCGCTGGCTCCGGACCTCGCAGCGCTTCGGTAACCAACTCCGATGCAGAGAAACTATGCGAACCAGCAAGGCTCATCACTTGCTTATACTCCCGGAGAAAATTGCCCGCAGCCGTCCAATTAGCGTGCTCATATTGCTCGCCCAATGCCACTAATTCATCCGGGCCGACGCCACGTTCCACCGCTCGCAGGAGAAAATCGCGCAGCTGCCTGGCAAAGCCCACCATGCGAAGGCCTTCACGTTGTTCTGGCGGCCACCCGCCATGACCGTCTTCTGCTTGGCCGCGTAACAATTCTCTAATAACCGCATCTTGCTCGGCACCGGTAATCAACCGAATATCTTCATCAGAAGCATCACGAATAAGAGCAAAGGCCAATGAGTGCACCGATCGCACCAACGGACCTTCCGACACATAATCCATCTTGGAGACATATTCTGAGATCTCTTGTCTCAGTCTGCTGGCGGATTCTTTCGACGTCGCAATAACCAACATCGATGATGGTTCCCACCCCTGGCGAATCCGCTCAATGACAGTATCGACAACAACTGAGCTCACCCCCGAGCCAGCCGCACCAGTCACCCGCCATAAACCGGTGCCTTGAGTAACTAAATGCGAAGCTTCGCCCTCCCAAGAACGAGGGCGAAGCTTCGAAGTTGGCTTAATCAGCCGAACTTGTGGATCCGATGGAATTGGTGGTTTGTAATCAGACATACCTCAAAGTTTGTCAGAAACATATGACACGAGTGCCATTTCCACCCTGTTTAGGTTCGAAATAATATTCGGATCGTTGTTCTCAGAAAATTCCTGCAGGTTACGCCGGAACAAAAAGGCACGAAGGACAAGCTGCTCAATATCTGGCAAATGTGAAAACCTCCGCAAGATTCCTTCGTCGACAGCGCCAAGAAGCAATCCATCGATAATGACCAACGCTGCAGTAAATCCATGTGGACGCAGCACTGGAACCAGATCAGTTACAGCTGGTGGCTGGGTTCCTGAATACAATGTGGTAGCCAACATATCGGCATGGCCGACCTGGTTCACACGATCGATTGTATGCAGTAGTTCTCCGATGCGTCCTGGCTGTTCGCCCCACGCTTGAATATCGGCACGGTGGAACACATTGTCCACAGGCTCTGGTGCATGCGCATCGATTAAGGCATCAGCAAGACGAAGTGCCGCGACGACTGTTTCATCCACCCTCTTACTGATTATTCCTGTAGAGAACACCGATGCGCGCCATCCAGCAACCACAAAGCGACCGTCGGTGGAACGGATCGGTCGTACGACTCGTACGCCTTCTGGTTTGAGGGTTTCGCGAGTTTTCGATGACCAACCAGAAGTTTCAGGAGCCATGACTTTAGAAAAAACGGTATTACCTACGCGGAATCCGTAATCCCATGCTTGTCCGAGTTGTTCGGCAGGTCCAGCTCCTACTTGAAAAGCATCGCGGACGTGGTCGGGCAGTTGATTTGACATGTTTCTCCTAGAATCCGCGAGGATATGGCCATGAGTTGAATTCGCAGGTGGCGTTGTCATCAGGGTAAACCTCGCCGGGGTCTATGCGGTAGAGCTCTGAATTATTCAGGCTTAATGTTTGCTGCATCATGATCGGGGCAAGCTCGCCGGGAGCAGCGCAGGAATCGTGAGCGGCATAGCCGAGTCCGTGTCCAACTTCGTGGTTGATGAGGTACTGCCGATATGAACCCAGATCGCCTTTAAAAGGTGCAGCTCCGCGGATCCACCGAGATTCATTGATCATCACGCGACCGCCATCGCCATAAAAACAGCTCGTTTCCATCTCAATGTCATTGCCGCACAGTTCATGAGTGGTGTTCAGCGAGGTTAGCTGAATACGCAGATCTGGGTTCTCTTGTCCCGAAACATGCTCGAAGGCGTAAGCAGGATCAGCGGTCCAGCCTTTGGGATCAGACAAGATCGCATCCACTGCTGCCACGAAGGCATCATCGCCGCCATAGGCTGCGGTGTTTACGCCGTCCTCAATTTCGATCACATAAGTAAAAGTTTGTTCGTGCCCCACGCCAACGCGAGGCAGCGCAGCGCCAACCTCACGGAAGGTGCCGGCACCGTGTTCGGTGTAGTCGCCGCCAGACGGCAGTTCCGTCAGCGGAACGTTTTGCGGTTCGGCCTGCGCGGGGTCGGGGCCGGCGCGGTGCGAGGAAATTGGCGTCGATAAGCTTTTCGACGTCTCCTCACTCGCCCCGTTAGCTGGCTGATCGGCGGAGAATACGTCGAAAAGCACCCAAACAGTAATGACTGTTAACACCGGGATGGCGTACGCACGCCAACCATAATCCCGCGCGAAGCGGACCAAAAAAGGTTCCTGTGACGACACTGACCTAAATGCCCCTATGCGCCAGCGAAGCCGACAGTACGAGGAGTGCTCGTGCCAACCTCGACATACGCGATGCGGCTATTACGAATAATGTAGCGACGACCCTTTTCATCGCTCAAATCTAAAACTCCAGAATCATTGGCCAAAGCCTCTGAAACCTTCGCAGATGCCTCATCCTGCTGCAATGCAGAAGAAATAACCAGTTCACGGGCAGTATCGGCGAATCCGATCTTGATATCCATGCTTCTCCTAAAAGAATCGTTGTAGTGGAATGACCCTATTGTAACCGCGCAACGATAGTATCTAAGTTGTGTCTTCTGAAAGCCCCCGACCTACGTTCACAGAGCTCGGCGTTGCGGTTGAAATTACCGACGCCCTCGAAGCCCTCGGCATCACCCGAACTTTCGCGATCCAGGAGTACACACTTCCCATCGCGCTCGACGGCCTCGACTTCATCGGCCAAGCCCGCACCGGCATGGGAAAAACCTACGGATTCGGCGTTCCCCTGCTTGATCGAGTATTCGATTCCGCAGACATCGCAGAACTCGACGGCACTCCCCGCGCCCTCGTCATCGTGCCAACCCGCGAACTCGCGGTCCAAGTTGGCGATGACCTCCAAAGAGCCTCCACCAACCTACCTCTCAAAATTTTCACCTTCTACGGTGGAACTCCTTACGAAGAACAGATCGATGCGCTCAAAGTAGGCGTCGATGTCGTAGTAGGAACCCCTGGACGCTTGCTGGACCTACACAAACGAGGCGCGCTCTCGCTTGAAAACGTAGCCATTCTAGTCCTCGATGAAGCAGACGAAATGCTCGATCTTGGCTTCCTGCCAGACATCGAAAAAATACTTCGAGCGCTCACTCACAAACACCAAACCATGCTGTTCTCAGCAACCATGCCCGGCGCAATCCTTACCCTTGCGCGCAGCTTCCTGAACAAACCAGTACACATCCGTGCCGAAACATCAGACTCCTCAGCAACGCACAAAACAACCCGACAGATCGTTTTCCAAGCGCACAAAATGGACAAAGAAGCCATCACTGCGAAAATCCTCCAAACGAAGGATCGTGGCAAAACAATCATCTTCACCCGCACCAAGCGCACCGCCGCTCAAGTTGCAGAAGACCTCGCATCCCGAGGATTCTCCGTCGGATCCGTGCACGGCGACATGGGGCAACCCGCCCGCGAGAAATCTCTCAACGCATTCCGCACCGGGAAAATCGACATCCTTGTAGCCACCGACGTTGCAGCCCGAGGCATCGATGTCAATGACGTCACCCACGTCATCAACTACCAAACCCCCGACGATCCGATGACCTACGTCCACCGTATTGGACGCACCGGACGCGCAGGCCACAACGGAACCGCCATTACCCTTGTCGGCTACGACGAAACCTTAAAATGGACCGTCATCGACAGCGAACTCGAACTCGGCCAACCGAATCCACCACAGTGGTTCTCTACCTCACCTGAGTTCCTCGAAGCACTCGAAATCCCCGAAGGTGCAAGCGAACGCGTCGGACCCCCAACCAAAGTTCTCGGTGGAACAACCCCTAGGCCACCACGTCGTCCCCGGAAATAACCCATGGTTTCAAAGCTTCCACTTAGACGCACCAAAAAAGATTTCATCGCAACCGGTGTCATAGCTGCACTCGCAGTTATCGGCATCGGCACGGTGTGGGCAACTGCACCGATCCGCGGAACTGAGCTCTCACCAGCCCAAGAACCCTTTGTCGCAGCTGCAACCACCGACCACATCCCCAACCAGCTCCACGAACAATGGCGTATCACCGATACCTCAAACAACCATAAACCAGCAATCACCGGTGGCGTTATCTCCACAGCTGATGGAAATACCATCAACACCTACACCCCCGACGGATCGCTACTATGGAGCTACAAACGCGACAAAGAGCTCTGCTCCTTCTCCTCAGGTGTTGACGCTGTCATCGCCACATACAAAACCGGAATCGGCTGCGGCGACGTAACTTCAATCAATGCCAACGACGGCACCTACAAAGCCACCCGCAGCGCAATATCCAGCGATCAAGTTGCACCGATCATATCGAATGATCGGATCGGTGTTCTCGGAGACGAACGAGTCGAACTATGGCGATCCGACTTAGTGAGAACCATCGAATACGGCGATGTGGAAGCTCCACAAGAATCTGGGCAGCAACCACACCCTGAATGCTCCATCACCTCTGCGATGACGCGAAAGGAGCTTCTGGCGATCACTGAGACCTGCCCTGATGGATCTGCGTTCCTACGATTTATGGATACAACGCCAGAGGATTCCCGAGCTCCTGAAATCACCCAAGACATACAAATAGCCGATGGCACGATCGTTGCCATCGGCCAATCCGCAGCCGCAATATATGTCAATGAACCCTCGCCCAAAATCCTTTCATACAACGACGATGGCGAATTGATTGGCGAACATGCAGTGGAGGCTGTTGGGTTTCCAGATGCGCCCTTCCAGCTCCACACTGCAGACCTTCCACACCATATGAGTTGGTTTAATGGCAAGAGTCTTGTGCTGTTGTCTCCCTCGCAGCTCAACGTGAGACAGAGCTTTAACGATGCCTTAGGCACCGGCATTGCCGTAGACGGTAAATTGCTTTACCCCACTATAGAAGGAATCGCAGTGGCTAATTGGAACACCGGGGAAGTGCTTCGCACCATCCCGGTGGATCGAGCTGATTACAAGGGTGAAGTTTCGCTCGGCGTTGTGGGGCAGGTGTTCGTCGAAAAGCGGGGTTCTCAGATTGTCGCGCTTGGTTAAATTTCGGTATTAGCCCAATGGATAGCACGCTTATTAAACAGTGCTCCCAAGACGAAAAAAGCCGAAATTCCAGTGATTACAGCCCAGGAGAACCGATCCTCGATGAACATGTAATACGCTGCTGGCACCAAAATGATGTTGAGCATGACAACCGCTCCGCGTCCCCAGCGGTGCCCACGCATCATGTTTATGGCGCCTGCAGCAACAGTGCCAAATACAATAATAAAAAAGACCGCGGTGCCGTAACCGACCCAAGTATTGGCATCGCCGGTTTCATAGACGATGCTTGAATCGGTTTCGCCCGTGGCCTCTCGGTAAATGAGGAAAAAGGCGTATCCGAGGCCGATGGTGGATTGAATGAGGGCGACAATGCCACCCCAGCGGATTGATGCAGGCATATGTGGAGAAGTCACGAGCATGATTCTAGCTGTTAACTTTGAGAAGCTGGCTTTAATAACATTTTGGGTGACTTGTTGGTTAACTTTCAGATTGCACCAGATGACAATACTTGCCGACGAAAGTTTTGTGAGAAATTTGACACTTGGTATGCGAGTGCGCTTCATTCCAGATTCAAGAAACTACAGGTAGCCTGCCTTTTAACACGCCCCAAAAGACAATTCAATGTGTTCCACCCCACAAGGAATGGTCAATTGTCGACTTAAATTCGACATAAATATGTGAATTACATCACAAAAAGGGGCTTAGGTCTAGCCAATAGTGGGTGTACATGAGACTATTTCCAAGTACCAAAAAGAACTCAGGAAAAACTGATTCTTAACACCGGTGCAGCGCAAGATGAACCCCAGGTAAATAACAGGACGCAAAATGCGTCTGTTTTTGTCGATCGCGGGCTGTGACATCCACTCTCCGGACCATCTAATGGTCTCATTTTCCTGCGCGCCCGGACTTATGACAACAACAGGCTTTTACGAAAAGGAGTTATCGAAATGGATTGGCGCCACGAGGCAATCTGCCGCGAAGAGGATCCTGAACTGTTCTTCCCAGTCGGCAACTCCGGCCCGGCTCTCGCGCAGATCGCATCCGCAAAGATGGTCTGCAACCGCTGCCCAGTTACCTCACAGTGCCTTGCATGGGCCCTTGAGACAGGTCAGGATGCTGGTGTTTGGGGTGGAATGAGCGAAGACGAGCGTCGCGCTCTGAAGCGTCGCAAGAACCGCGGCCGCGGTCGTGCACGCATCGCTGTTTAAGCTGCATTAACAACTACATATCCCCCGCTGCGCAACCTCATCTTTGTACCGCTGATGAGCACCCGCTAAAGTATCTACAGTTGATCAACATTTGAACTATAAGGAGGACTCTCATGAGCAAGCGAGGACGCAAGCGTAAGGATCGCCGCAAGAAAGGCGCGAACCACGGACGCCGCCCTAACTCTTAAATAAGAGTAACCGCCAGGAAGAATTTTTCTTCCTGGCGGTTTTTTCTATTCTTGTCGATATTCCACACGAATGCGATAAGAGATCCGCTGCCTAAGCTCTACAGGAGCCGACTCACAGCAGCACTTGCGTAACAAACTGCGAAACTCCGATTCGGCTTCTAACAACTGCCTACATTTAGGGCAGCCTGAAGCGTGAATCCTTAATCGCTCGCAGGCAGCTTCACCGAGTTGATCGTCGAGTAGCTGATGCATGTCGTCGAAGAATTCAGGGCAGCCACAATCACCTTGTGAGTCGCTGCGGTTGAGATTCGTCATCGTTATGCCTCCGAATTTTTCTTCATGTCGGGATGTTCAAGACCAATGCCTTGTTCCTTCGCTACTTCCTTTAACATTCCTCGGAGCTGTTTTCTTCCACGATGGAGTCGTGACATGACAGTGCCGAGTGGAACATCCATGATTTCAGCGATTTCCTTGTAGGCGAGATCCTCTACATCGGCATAATAAACCACCATGCGGTATTCCGGGCTGAGTTGGTTCATTGCATCCCCAATTTTCCCATCTGGCAGGTTTTTCAATGCTGCAACCTCGGCAGATTCCAATCCGGTTGAAGTATGCGATTGCGATTCAACGAGTTGGTAATCGGTGATTTCATCAGCCGAAGTTTGCGATGGTTGTCTCTGTTTCTTTCGGTACATGTTGATGTAGGTATTCGTCATGATCCGATAGAGCCATGCTTTAAGATTTGTGCCTGGCCTAAAACTAGCGAATGCCTGGAATGCCTTGACGTAAGTATCTTGCACGAGATCTTCCGCATCTGCGGGGTTTCTAGTCATGCGCAAGGCACCGCCATAAAGCTGGTCAAGGAGTGGCAATGCTTCCTCTTCAAAGCGGGCAGCCAACGCGTCTTCATCGACTGTGCCGGTTCGGTTTTCAGCCATGTGGCCCCTTTCGAAAATGCGTGTTGCCTATTCTACTTCGGATGTAAAACTGACCCTTCGGGGGTAGCTGCAAAGGTACCTGAACTGTCGCTTAAACTTTACGCCACCCCCGCGTGTCGTCCCCATCGTTTAGAACATATGTATCACTTCAAAACCAGGGGGAAACAATGTTTTATTTCACAGTCAGCAATCCAAACGATCCCATAAGCACTGAAATAATTGAAACTAATAGGCGCGACCTCGCATTTTGGCAGCGCCTTCGCCCAGATGATGATGAAGATCTAGCAACTTCCGTCAACAAAATATGCACACGTACTGGTTTATCCCGCAAACTCATCGCTGCCTGCTTATTCAGCATTTGCTTTCTTCCCCATTTGCCGCACTTCCACAAACTCGTCGAAAAGCTTGGACATCTCGATATGGCCCGCATCAACGCCATCACTAGAGCTGGCGCGAAAATACCCACCGAGAAAAGGGAGCTTTTCGACGCCTACCTCGTCGATTACCTGACGCCTCAAGCGGAGGCACAATGCTTGCCCCAAGCAAGCTCTATATCCGCAATGATGCGGAAATTTATAGCAAGACATTGTCCCGATGATGAAACATCATCTGTCACAGCCGAAGAATCAATGCGCTACCGCAGGAATAGAAAAGGTGGCATCAGCATCACCGTCGATTGCACCGCCAGCGAAGGAACAGAAGTCAAAGCTGCTCTGGAACAAATGTCCAAAGACAAAGATTGCACTCCTGGCACTTCCCTCCTCCACATCATTCGAGGCTTGCCCACCAAAGTCGTCTTAAACACATACGGTTCACCAGACGGCCCAGAGTATCTGGAAGGAGGAACCTGGCTATCAAAGAAACAGACGGACTTCTGGAAAACCCGAGTCACCTCAGAACGCGATATGGATGCCGCACAATTTGCTTATACAACTGCTTATCAACCGACCAAAGAAATGAGAATCTACGTAAAAGGTCTACGTACTACCTGTAGCGTCCCTGGTTGCTGTGTGAATGCCGATAACTGCCAACTTGACCACATCATCCCCTGGGACGAAGGCGGGCCTACAACGCCTTGGAATCTCCATCCGCTGTGCATCTTCCACCACATCCAGAAAACTGAGGGAAGATTACAATGCTATCCGCTGCCTGATGGCACCGTTCTTTTCCTCATAGATGGCTTGCCCGTTATCTCTGTTCCAAACGGTCCCCTATCACAATCGAATAAAACCTGGGGAACAAAATTTGGAAAATACATGGACCGCAAGATCGCCGCTTAATCCAACAAACCAACATGATCGTTGCGTACGTTTCCTACATCTGAAGACACTTCCCGAACACTCAAGCGTTTCACCCATTCTTGAGAAACAGGATGTAACAACTCCTTGGCATCTTCAGGAGAACCAAACAACCATTGATCAATTTCGCCTTGCTCCAAGAACCGTGGCAGTCGATTATGCAACCACGCTATAGGCTCCACTGATTCTGTAGTAACCATCGTCGTTGACAGTTGATCCAGCCCCGTCGACCACAACCCTGCAGCCCACATCAAACCGTCACCTAAAGATACAAAATACGGCTTCTTTTCATGCCACTCATAATATCCATCCAAAGGAATCAAACAACGCTGCTGTTTAAAAGCATCTCGGAACGATGGCTTCTCTGCAACAGTCTCTCCACGAGCATTAAAAAGTGGAGGACCCGAATCATCCTTCTTCCAATGCGGAAACAAACCCCACCTCGCAGGCTCCAAAAGCATCTCTTCTCCGAGACGGACGATCGGTATTATCTGTGTCGGAGCAAGGTTATAGCGAGGTTCTGGAGTGCCCTGTGGAGCCACGACGGATCGTCCCAGCGCAGTCTCGGTAGCTTCGATTAGAGAATCACCGGTGGTGAACAAAACAAATCTTCCACACATACCATCTATTATGGTCTTTGTGTCTGATTCGTCTACATCTTTGCCCATTTGGGATGCCCCGCGCGCTCGCGGCCCCATAGTCTCGGACCTGGCAATCCCTGGTTCCAAGTCAATTACCAATCGCGCTCTCATTTTGGCTGCGCTTGCGTCAACTCCATCCACCATTATTGATGTCCTTCGCAGTCGCGATACCGACCTCATGGCAGAAGGATTACGCAGTCTTGGTATTGCTATTACTGAAGAAGCGGTAGACCGATACTACGTCGAGCCTGCGCAGATATCTGCTGGTTCCGTAGAATGTGGCCTCGCTGGTACGGTGATGCGATTCTTGCCTCCCGTCGCCGCTTTCGCTGATGGTTCAGTCCATTTCGATGGAGATCCGCAAGCTCGAGTTCGCCCGATGACCAGTATTTTGGATGCGCTGCGGACTCTCGGAGTTGATGTAGATAATGACAGTCTTCCTTTTACTGTCAAAGCTGGTGCAATTCCAGAAGGTGGAATCGTTGAGATCGATGCATCCGGATCTTCACAGTTCGTTTCGGGTCTTTTGCTTTCTGCTCCACGCTTCAAAAATGGCGTTACGGTAAAGCACGTCGGTGGCCGTCTGCCGAGTATGCCGCATATCGAGATGACTGTTGAGATGCTCCGAAGTGCAGGAATCACCATTGATGAATCTGAAAACCAGTGGGTAGTTCATCCAGGAGAGATCCGCGGTAAAACCTGGCGTATTGAACCGGATCTTTCAAATGCGACTCCGTTCCTTGCAGCTGCAGCAGTTACTGGTGGCACGATTCAGATTAAGCATTGGCCGATTAAAACCACTCAGCCGGGCGATGCGATTCGTTCGATTCTGGAGCGTATGGGTTGCGAAGTTGAGTTGATTGCGCGTGGGGATAGCTACGATCTGTCAGTGACTGGTCCAGTGTCGCTTAAGGGCATTGAGATCGATATGTCTGATATCGGAGAGCTCACACCTACGGTCGCTGCGCTCGCTGCCTTGTCTTCTACCGAGTCTAAGTTGACTGGTATTGCCCATTTGCGTGGTCATGAAACGGATCGTTTGGCTGCGTTGACTTCAGAGATCAACAAGTTGGGTGGAAAGTGCACCGAGCTTAAGGATGGTCTTCGTATCGAGCCTGCTTCCCTTCATGGTGCTGTGTGGCAATCCTATGCGGATCATCGCATGGCTACTGCTGGCGCAATCATCGGTCTTGTTGTCGATGGTGTCCAGGTTGAAGATATTCAAACAACTTCCAAGACTTTCCCTGGTTTTGAAAATATTTGGGAGGCAATGGTTGGCTAAAAGAAGTTATGACGAATCCGATGTTCGAGTTCGTCCTGGTAGGGGCACTCGTCCTCGAACAAAGGATAGGCCTTCCCATGAGGATGCTTTAGTGGGAATGGTCGTCACTAAGGATCGAGGTCGTTGGGGTGTAGTTCTAGACGGCCAAAAAAAAGCAATCGTGACGATGCGTGCGCGTGAGTTGGGGCGTACGCCGATTGAGGTGGGCGATCGAGTTAGTGTCGTTGGCGATACGTCTGGTCGTCCGGGTTCATTGGCTCGTATTGTTCGTTTGGAAGAGCGTACAAGTGTGTTGCGCCGAACGGCAGATGACACGGATCCGTTTGAACGAATTGTCGTTGCTAATGCTGATCAGTTGCTTATTGTTTCAGCTGTCGCCGATCCGCCGCCTCGGGCGGGTTTTGTGGAACGCGCTCTGATCGCTGCGTTTGTTGGTAATCTGCAGCCAATTTTGTGTTTGACGAAGTCTGATTTGGCTGATCCTTCGGAGTTTGCGGCAGAGTTTGCGGCTCTTGAAGTTCCAGTTGTGGTGTGTGGTGTTGATGATCCTCTCGATCCTGTGTTGGATGTCGTTGAGGGGCATATCACGGCGTTGATTGGGCACTCTGGTGTGGGTAAGTCCACGTTGGTGAATCGTTTGGTGCCGGATGCTGATCGTGAGACTGGCGTCGTTTCAGGTGTGGGTAAAGGTCGGCATACGTCGACTCAGTCGGTTGCCTTGGCCATTGATAATGGCTGGATTATTGATACGCCTGGTATTCGTTCGTTTGGTTTGGCGCATGTCGATGCTGACACTGTTGTTGGTGTGTTCGACGATTTGGCGGTTGCTGTTGAGGATTGTCCTCGTGGATGTGCGCATCTGGGTCCTCCAGCGGATCCTGGTTGTGCGTTGGATCAGCTGGAGGGTGCGAGTGCTCGTCGCGTCGAGGCTGTTCGTGCGTTGTTGGTTGCGCTGAGAAGCAACGACGCGTGGGATATGTGAGCTTAGAGGAGCTCGATTAGGAACGGCAGCTCTTCTGGGTCATACCAGGCCATGAAGTTGTCTTGTGCGTCTCCGACGGTGAGTTCGGCGTCTTCTTCGCCGAGATCGGATTCGTCGATGACTTCGATGGCTTTTTTGGTATCTGCTTCTGAGGCTTCGACGTCGATGTGGATGGCGGCGATATCGATGAGATTGATCTGCGCGGGGCTGAGTTTGACCACGGATTCGCCGTTTTCAGGCTGGTAGGTGATCACGGATTCATCGATATCTGCTGAGATAACGACTCGGCGGTATGGGAAAGATTCCTCATCACCGATGGCGAGTAGTCGAATGGATGCTTCTGCTGCGTCTTGGAATGCGGCGTGGGCGATTTCTTCTTCGTCACCGTCAACGTAGAAGTCGAGGAGTGCTGGGGTGACGGCGAAGCCGTATCCGGAGCGTGCGGTGATGACTCGTGATTCGTTGAGTCCGCGAAGTGTTGCGAAGGTGGCTGGGATGTAGACTCGCAAGATTAGAATTCTCCTTCGAGTCCGAAGAGGCCAACGATTTCCACGACTGCGCGATCAAATTGCTGGTAGTAGACACCTACGAGTCCGGATTCGACGGCGCCGCGTACGTTGAGGATCGAATCGTCGACAAGCACGCAGTCGCGCATAGGCAGGTCGATTGCGTCTGCGGCGGCCTGGAAAGCACCTTCTTCTGGCTTTTCGACGCCAATTTCGCCTGAGAGCAAGACCTTGTCAACTACCCCGTTTTTCTCGAGATCTCGGATCGGCGCTGCGCCGATTCCACCTGGATCGTTGCTGAGGACGGCTGTTCCGACACCATTTTTCTTCGCTGCAGCCAGCAGGTTGCGCCAGCGGCGTTGGTCCTCATCAGTTCCGTCTAGTACTCCGGCGTAGTCAACAATTAGTCCGCGCATTTTATCCCTTTCTTTGGTTCTCTCGTGACATAATAGTCCTAAGTCTGTGGTTTGATTGTCGCACAGATTGGGGTGGCTTGTTTTTTGCCTTGAGTTTTTGTCTCAAGGAGTTTTGTTGTGCTTGTTCCAATTCCTGGTTTCGCACATTTGTTATATCTTGTGCCCGATCCGTTGCCTCGGGCAATCCAGGCACGCACGGAAGTGCCGCGCGAGGTATCAGTGCTGATCAGAGTAGCTTTAGATTCAGCGTTCGGCCTGCGGCCGATAACGCATTTAAACCCGAAGCTTTTCGACGCTGCCGTCCGCGCCCACGTTTCCGCCCGCCGCAAGCAAGGTTTTACGCAGACTGCGGATCTGTTATCTTGCCATGTCCAACTTGGGGAGCAAACTGCGGAGGTGTGCGGAAGTATTTCTGTGGGTTTAAGGAGAACTGCATATGCCGCCCGATTGGTTGAATCGGGCGGCATATGGCGGATGTTGAACTTCAGAGTTCTGAGCTAATCAGAACTTTCTATTCAGCGACTTCTGCTTCTTCCTTGATGAACTGCTTGCGTAGGAGGAAGAGCTGGCGAACGGTTTCTTCCTTGATGCCATCCTTCATGCCGTTGAACATGTCGCCGCCCTCTTTTTGGTATTCCACCAGTGGGTCGCGCTGTGCCATTGCGCGGAGGCCGATGCCTTCCTTGAGGTAGTCCATCTCGTAGAGGTGTTCGCGCCATTTGGTGTCGATAACTGGCATGAGCACCATGCGTTCGATGTTGCGCATCTGTGCTTCGCCACCAATTGCGGAGACGGCTTCTTCTAGTCGTGCGTATTCGCTCTTCGCATCCTCAACTAGTGCAGTACGGAGCTGTTCAGAGGAGAGCTCGCCTGGTTTGCCGTATTCGCTGCCTTCGACAAGATCTGTCCAAGCGATGGATGGATTGTAGAGCGCTTCGAGGGCATTCCACAGTTTTTCCAGATCCCAGTCTTCGACGTAGCCGTTGGCGGTAGCGCCATCGACGTAGGCGCTGACGGTTTCTTCGATCATGTTGTGGATGTAGCGGGAGATATCTGCAGATTCGAGAATCTCGCGGCGTTCGCCGTAGATGACCTTGCGCTGTTCGTTCATGACTTCGTCGTACTTCAATACGTTTTTACGCATTTCGAAGTTTTGGTTCTCTACCTGAGCTTGGGCGCCCTTGATGGAGTTTGTGACGGTCTTTGATTCGATTGGCACATCGTCTGGGACGTTGAGTCGGTTCATCATGTTTTCCATGGCTGGGCCGACGAAACGTACCATCAGGTCATCGCGCATGGAGAGGTAGAAGCGGGTAGCTCCTGGGTCGCCCTGGCGTGCTGAGCGTCCACGAAGCTGATTATCGATGCGTCGGGACTCATGGCGTTCGGTGCCAAGGACGTAGAGTCCGCCGGCTTCGCGTACCTTATCGCCGCGTTCCTCGCATCGTTCCTTCATTGCAGGAAGTTCGGTGTCCCATGCTTCCTGGTAGCTTTCTTCATCTTCGAAAGGATCCAGTCCGCGTTCGCGAAGTTTGATGTCCAGGAGGATTTCAGGGTTGCCGCCGAGCACAATGTCAGTTCCGCGGCCCGCCATGTTAGTTGCAACGGTGACTGCACTTGGCAGTCCTGCCTGTGCCACGATCTGTGCTTCCTGCTCGTGGTGCTTTGCGTTGAGGACATTGTGTTTAATGCCTCGTTTGGTGAGAAGCTGAGCGAGGTACTCGGATCGTTCAACAGAGACAGTACCGACCAGAATTGGTTGGCCGTTGGCAATGCGCTCTGCGATATCGTCTACGACTGCTGCGAACTTTGCCTCTTGGGTTTTGTAGACCAAGTCGGTGAGGTCTTCGCGCTGGTTTTTGCGGTTGGTAGGAATCGCAATGACGTCGAGTTTGTAGATCTGGTTCAGCTCGGCTGCTTCGGTTTCTGCGGTACCGGTCATGCCGGAAAGCTTGCTGTAGAGGCGGAAGTAGTTCTGGAGAGTAACGGTAGCCAAGGTTTGGTTCTCGTTTTTGATCTCCACCCGTTCTTTCGCTTCGATGGCTTGGTGCATGCCTTCGTTGTAGCGGCGGCCGGAGAGGACACGTCCGGTGAAGCCGTCTACGATCATGACTTCGCCGTTGCGGACGATGTAGTCCTTGTCGCGGGTAAATAGTTCCTGAGCCTTGATGGCGTTGTTCAGGTAGCTCACGAGCTGTGAGTGTTCTGGTGCGTAGAGGTTATCGATGCCCAGCTGGTCTTCGACGTATTCGACGCCTTCTTCTTTAACGCCGACGGTCTTTTTGCGTTCGTCTACTTCGTAGTGAACGTCCTTGGTCATGCGTGGCACGATCTGTGCGAAGACATTGTAGAACTGCGATGTGCCGTCTACTGGACCGGAAATGATCAGTGGCGTACGGGCTTCATCGATGAGGATGGAGTCAACCTCATCGACGATGGCGTAGTTGTGTCCGCGCTGGACAAGGTCGCTCAGGGAGCGTGCCATGTTATCGCGCAGGTAGTCGAAGCCTAGTTCGTTGTTGGTGCCATAGGTGATGTCGGCGGTATATGCTTTGCGACGCTCATCTGGGCGCATCTCAGATAAGATAACGCCAACTTCTAGGCCCAAGTAACGGTGGACACGGCCTACCATCTCGGCATCGCGCTTAGCCAAGTAATCATTGACGGTCACTACGTGAACGCCCTTGCCTTCGAGTGCGTTGAGGTATGCAGGAAGCACACAGGTCAGGGTCTTACCTTCACCGGTGCGCATTTCAGCGACGTTGCCGAAGTGAAGTGCAGCGCCACCCATGATCTGCACTGGGTAGTGCTTCTGTCCGAGGACACGCCATGAAGCTTCACGAGCGGTAGCAAAAGCATGGAAGAAGATCTCATCGAGGCCTTCGCCGCCAGCGAGGCGCTCTTTGAACTCGGCTGTTTTGGCCTTGAGCTCTTCATCGGTCAGGTTGGCATACTGATCTTCCAGCGCGATGACTTGATCAGCGATCTTCTGCAGTCGCTTCACGGCGCGGCCTTCGCCGACGCGGAGCACCTTGGACAATCCAAACACGAGTAGTCGTCCTTATAAAATAGCGAAACGGAAATTTGATAACGAACCTATACTCTACGCACGGGTTCCTAAAACACAGTACCCGCTGCCACGAGGGCAGCGGGTACTTAGAGACTAATTACTTATGCATCAGACAGTGAAATAATTCCGTAGTCGAATGCGTGTCGGCGATAAACCACTGATGGCTGGTTGGTTTCTTCATTTACGAAGAGGTAGAAATCGTGTCCTACCAGCTCCATCTCGGAGAGTGCATCATCGACGCTCATTGGGGTAGCTGGGTGTTCCTTGGTTCGAACAACCTGGCCTGGCATGACGTCATCGATCTTGTCCGCATACGGATCAACATCGTATTTGCCCAAATCATCTGCACCGCGTGCCTCTTGGGATTCAGCAACCAGCTGTGCGCCAACTTCGCCAGTGCTTAGTGGTGCACGGTGGCCGGAGCGGGAAATGCTACGACGTGCCTTGACCTTGCGCAGGGAGCGCTCCATCTTTGCCAGTGCAGTTTCCAGCGCAGCGTAGAAGCTGTCTTCCTTGGCTTCTGCTCGTGCGATGTGTCCCTTACCGGTGGCAGTGATCTGAATACGATCACTTTGCTCTGCGCGACGAGGGTTTGGCTCGTGTTGCAGCTCAACATGGAAGAAGGTCAGCGTTGGGTCGAGGCGTTCAATCTTTGCAAGCTTTGTGTTAACTCGTTCCGCAAAGTGATCAGGAACCTCAACATTTCGACCAGTGATGCTTACTTTGGTCTCGGGGCTCAGGGTGTTGTTCTCAGCAGGTGTAGTCACGTGCTACATCTCCTCCCAAATTGTGGTCACCGCGTTGGCGTGTGAGCGGAATTACTCTTACTACGGTGACGCGATCAACTTCACTTCTTATACTACTTCTGGTCATAACCGCATTGCCAATAGGGCCCCCTTTTAATGCAAGTTTTATGCCTGGCAATAGGTCAAAGCTCCCCTGACCTGCACACCTGCCGCGCGGAGAACGTTTGCTGATGCGGAAATGGTTGCCCCCGTTGTCACCACATCGTCGATTATCAGCACTGGAGTCTGAGGCTGACGTAATAATTCCACCCGCATATTAAGTCGGCGTTGTTGTGCGGACTGACCAACAGAGTCAGGCGTGCTGGAGGAAATTCGAAGGCAGGGAAACGTCGATAAGCGTGTTTTTCTGCACACACGCTCCACCGGATCGCCGCCTCGCCGGCGCTGAGAAACTGCACGCGTGGGCGCGGGCACCAGCGTGATATCGTGTTCCACTTCGCCCTGCGCAGCCAAATAGCTTATCGACGCCCCGACCGCCGCCGCCACAAAGTCCGCAAGGTCCGCACGGCCGCGCTCCTTCATCGCAATCAACACATTGCGATGTGGCCCGTCATAGGGCGCCAGCGTCCAGACCGGCAGAGCCACATTCAGCCGCGCCAATTTAGGCGGAGCCCTCCACACGCGTTGGCACGCAGTGCACAGCGACGCCCCCGGCGCCCCACAACCACCGCATGCGCGCGGGAGGAAAAGTTCCATATCAGTAAGCAACCACCGGCGCGGCGCGTGTGCCCAACAATCCTGGAACCTCGCGCCAAATATCATTATCGGAAGTCGGCAGCTGCAACATGGCGTGCGCATCGGTGACATAAATCGTCGTTGCCGAACTTGCCACCGCCACCACCGGCGCATTGAGATTCCCGCTCGGCATTGACGCGATCGCCGATCCGTCTTGTTCGACGCGCCACAGCGGTGTCTCCGGAATGGATGTGCCCACCAGCAAAATGCCATCGGGACGCCAATTGATCGACAACGCAGCCTCGCCCAAGCTCGGCGCCACTTCCATGATATTTGTGATGCGGCGCTCCCCCGGACCAGGACGCGTTACGACGCCGACATACACCCGTCCATCAATGATCATCGCGGCCCGCACCCCCGTACGTGACAGTTGGAATTCCGAAATCGGACCCGTCACATCCTTTGGAAGCACAATTTCCGATTCCGTCTGCACCAACTCGCCAGTAGTTGAAGAGCGTGCAATGCGCACCGGCGTATCGCCATCCAGCACGACCCACAAACCATTGGCTGCATATTCAAAAGTTGGTCGGGTAATTGTTTCACCAGACAGCACATCTGTAGAGGCGCCCTCTAAGGAACCCACCGCCATCTCCACATTTTCGCCCCTATGACGCACCGCAGCTACAACATTTGCGGAAGAAGACACCGCTATGGAATCAATATCGCCTGAACTCCAGGCCGCCGGTAGCGGGGTGAGCGCACCAGAGCTCACCCTTGATACAGATCCATCCTGCAACGCAAAAAGCGTCGATACGGTGTTGGTATATGCCTCGGGGTTGTACTCAGCCACATCATCTGTGGTTAACGTAGGAAACTCGGCAAGCAACGGCGCACCATCAGCTACCAGTGAATAAGGGCCAGCAATATCTGCTTTGGCCAATGTCCACACCACCTGAGCAGCAAAACGCAACCGTGCGCCATCATCCAAATTACCCAACCCGGTGAACTGATATTCGCCTTCATTAAAACCAACGAAAGTAGCGTCCGAAGACAACTGATTCACCACACCTGGTGCGATAGGAGACGATGGTCCATTGACTAGCAAAGACATCAGCACAGTAGAAATTGATTGCGCTTCATTAAAAAGCCAGCGGCGATCCCCCACCAGCACTTGGCCTGAAGGATCAAAGAAATACACCTCGTGGGGAGAGTAATGATTTCGCAGATCATTTCTCTCAAGCACGATACCTTCAGGAAGAGCATCGATACGCCACTCCCCGTTCTCTCGGCGCATCGTAATCGCTGCTTCATATTCAGTGTTATCGGGCTGATAGACACCACCACTGCCCAAGGATCCCACTTGGGTTCCGCGGATCGCAATATTGCGTTCCTCGTCCGTTGACCCAGGCAGCGTATTCAAATCCACACGATCCACAATGCGAATCTCCGCCGTGGGGTTCCACTCGTTTCGAGCATCCTCAGTCAGATATGCCTTGGCTGCCTCATACTGTTGTGTTGGATACGCTCCAGCACTGAAAAATCCACGCAGCAACAGATCGGGGTCCTGATTAGGTGTCGGTCCTGCGATCTCTTGAATATTTTGGCTTGGGACAAACGAGCGCAGTACTTGCGGATCCGTGTTCTGAGGCAACGTCGAGCATCCTGCAAGCAGGGTCATGGACATAAGCACTGCGGTCAGAGATTTACGCTTCATTGCTGCTCGCCTTCCCATGGTTTTTCTGGTGCGGTTAACGGGATTGGAGATGCACGATAATTTCCATGTGGCTGCACCGGCAACACCAACCTGAAGATTGATCCCACACCTATGGTGCCGGCGGCATCGAGATTTCCGCCGTGTAGCACAGCATCCTCCCGAGAGATTGCCAAACCTAATCCGGTGCCACCAGAATGTCGAACTCTAGAAGGATCTGCTCGCCAGAAACGGTTAAACACTAATTCGTCTTGTCCTGGTTTAAGTCCCACACCATGATCGGTAACAGCGATCGCAATAGCTTCATCATTGACAGCTACCTTCAGCTCAACTGGTAGGCCTTTAGAGTGGTCGATCGCATTCGCCAGCAAATTGCGGATGATTCTTTCAATGCGCCGGGAATCTCCATGGATATAAACGGATTCCTCTGGCATATCCAACACTAATTCGACATCTAGCTCAGTGGCCAAATGCTGGACTTGTTCCAATGCGGAACGCACTGGAATGCGCACATCGTGTTTCGCAGCAGAGAGCTCCGCTACGCCTGCATCATGTCGAGAAATCTCCAACAGATCACTCAGCAAAGATTCAAAGCGATCCAATTCCCTATTCATCAACTGGCTGGCGCGTCGAGCGCCTGGAGATAGCTCATCTTCGCTGTCGGCAATAAGATCTGCTGCCATACGCACCGTTGTCAGTGGAGTACGCAGCTCATGCGAAACATCGGAAGTGAACTGCCTTTGCAGATTGCCATATTCTTCCAACTGCGCGATCTGTGCAGATAAGGATTCAGCCATCGCATTGAAGGACACAGCTAATCGGGCCATCTCATCTTCGCCTTCAACAACCATGCGTTCACGGAGTTTTCCTTGAGCAAAGCGCTCGGCAATCCGGCTCGCCGATCTCACCGGAGCCGTGACTTGTTGGGTAGCCAACCACGCGATGCCGACTAGAAGCACCACCACGATAAGAAGTGCCGCAGAGAGCAATCCTCGCATCAAAGCAAGGGAGGCTTCATCGCTTTCCATAGAAAACACCAGGTAGACCTGGAGGTTTGGGATATCACTTTCGGTTGGCGTACCGATAATCAACGCGTGATAGGACGATCCGTCGCCTTGATCAATATTGGAAAATTGGTATGAGACTTGGTTTTCCGAAACGAAATAGCGCAGCCGTTCCGGGATTTGAAAGCCTTCTGGCGAGACCACGACTTCATCGTTGTTGATCAGCACCACGGGGTCATACGCGGCATTGGCTTCCGTGCCACCGCTGGTGCCCAAACTAGATAGGGCTGCACGGGCTGAATTGACTCGCGATTGCACAGATGTAGAGGCACCGGATGCGGCGATCTGATCTTCGACAATTACTCGCGCTCGATCGATCTCAGAGCTTGCGATATCGATTTTTTGATCCACTAATCGCTGTGTGAATACGGTCAACATGCCCAGCCCCAGCAGCAGCATCACGATGGCGGATGCTGTGAAGATGGAGCCGAGCACACGAACCTGCAGTGACGTGCGCCATTTATCTACAATGCGATGTTGAAGTCGCTTGAGCCAGGCAAGAATGAGAAACTGCCCCTTTTTTAAGAACTAGTTTTAGTCGTTGAGTCCAGTTTTGTAGCCGACGCCGCGAACGGTGAGGACGATCTGCGGGTTTTCTGGATCTTTTTCGATCTTGGCGCGCAGACGCTGAACGTGAACATTTACTAGTCGAGTATCGGATGCGTGGCGGTAGCCCCACACTTTGCCCAGCAATTCTTCGCGGGTAAATACCTGCTGTGGTTTGCGGGCGAGTTCGAGCAACAGATCGAACTCCAGTGGGGTCAAGGAAATCTCAGCGCCGCCGCGTTTGACGGTGTGTGCTGGAACATCGATGGATAGATCGCCCACCTCGATGATTTCGCTTGGCCCCTCAACGGTGGCGCGGAGGCGAGCTCTGATGCGCGCGACAAGCTCTTTCGCTTTGAAAGGCTTGTTCACATAATCATCAGCACCGGATTCCAAGCCGAGCACCACATCTACGGTGTCGGTCTTGGCGGTGAGCATGATGATTGGTACGGCGGATTCTTGGCGAATTGCGCGACAGATGTCGATGCCATTCATGCCTGGAAGCATCAAGTCAAGCAAAATCAGATCCGGTTGTTCCCGGGAAGCGGTTTCCACGGCGAGGGCTCCGTCAGTGACAGCTACGGTGTCAAAGCCTTCTGCGCTGAGCACAATGGTGAGCATCTCGGAGATTGCGGGATCATCATCAACGACGAGAATTTTCTGCGACATGAGAATCCTTCCTGCTAGTTGGGGTTAATTAATAGTACCCAGGAATTCTGCGATTCTCTGCGCAACGTGGCCGGGATCTTCGTCGGGGGCAGCCACTATCCACGGTGATTCCCAGTTTTGCGCAGCTAAGCGGCGATACTGCTGAGCTGTGCGTTCCTGCAGCCCCGAATCCGATTCATAGCGGTCCCTGGTGCGCGAGGCGTCAAGCGCTTCTCGACGTTTTGCTCTATCCTGCGCTACCTCCGCGGGGGTATCCAACAAAACTTGAAGCGTAGGGCGCGGAATGCCGAGTCGTCCAAATTCTAGATCTGATACCCACTGTGGGGCGTCGTCGTCAAGCAAACGTGCGGCAGTATAAGCCGCGTTGGAGGCGACGTACCGGTCGAGCAGCACCACGCCAGGCGCGTTTAATTCCTCGATCGCGAAATGGCGATCGAGGGCAAAAAGCGTAGCCATGCCGTAGGCACTATCGGTGAGGTCGCCCATCCGGCCGTGCAAGGCTTCCGCGGCGAGCTGGGCATGAATCGAGGTTTCATAACGTGGGAAAGCAAGGACTTTTACATCAATGACCTGCGTTAAAGCCGAAACCAGGGTGTTTTTGCCGGCGCCATCGATTCCCTCAATACTGACAATCATTAGTAGCGGTAGTGCTCCGGCTTGAATGGGCCGGCAACGTCAACGCCGATGTATTCAGCCTGCTCCTTGGTCAGCTCAGTGAGGTTTCCGCCGAGTGCTTCAACGTGGATGAGTGCCACCTTTTCGTCCAGAACCTTAGGCAGACGGTAGACCTCGTTCTTATACTGTCCATCATTTTGGAACAGTTCAATCTGCGCGATGGTCTGGTCGGCAAAGGAAGTAGACATCACAAATGATGGGTGTCCGGTGGCGTTGCCGAGGTTAAGCAGACGGCCTTCGGAAAGTACGATGATGGAACGACCGTTAGAAAAAGTGAACTCATCAACCTGTGGCTTGATGGTGGTGCGGGTGACATCATCGCGGTGCAGCAGGGAGTGCATATCGATCTCGTTATCGAAGTGACCGATGTTGCCCAGCAGCGCATGATCCTTCATCTTGAGCATCTGCTCGAAGGAGATGATGTCCTTGTTGCCGGTCGCGGTGATCACGATATCGGCTTCTTCAATAGCTTCATCAACGGTGACCACGGAGTAGCCATCCATGAGCGCCTGCAACGCGTTGATTGGGTCCGCTTCGGTGACCTTAACGCGAGCGCCCTGGCCGTCGAATGCTTCTGCACAGCCCTTGCCAACATCGCCGTAGCCACAGACAAGCACGTTCTTGCCGCCCATGAGCATGTCGGTTGCGCGGTTGATGCCATCAATCAGGGAGTGGCGGGTGCCGTACTTGTTATCAAACTTGGATTTGGTCACGGCATCGTTGACGTTCATCGCTGGGAAAGGCAAAACGCCTTCTTCAGCAAAGTGGTACAGGCGGTGGACACCAGTGGTGGTTTCTTCAGTAACACCCTGCACAGCTTCAGCGATCTTTTCCCACTTGCTACCTTCAGTTGCAAATACTTCGCGCAGCATGCCGAGGAATGCGATGTGCTCATCAGAGTCATTCGCCTCAACTGGTGGGACAACACCAGCCTGCTCGTATTCGCGTCCACGAATAACAGCCATGGTTGCGTCGCCGCCATCATCAAGAATCATGTTTGGCAGCTCTTCGCCCCAGCTGAAGATCTGGTTGATGCACCACCAGTATTCCTCCAGGGATTCGCCCTTCCAAGCAAATACTGGAACACCGGTTGGCTCTTCTACAGTGCCATTGCCTACGACAATTGCAGCTGCAGCTTCATCCTGGGTGGAGAAAATATTGCAAGAAGCCCAACGAACCTCAGCACCCAAAGCGGTGAGAGTTTCAATAAGAACGGCGGTCTGGACCGTCATGTGGATGGAACCAGCAATGCGGGCGCCCTTCAGTGGCTGCTCCTCTGCGTATTCCTTGCGCAGCTGCATGAGACCTGGCATCTCATATTCTGCAAGACGAATCTGGTGGCGTCCTGCTTCTGCTAGTGAAAGATCGGCAACCTTGAAGTCCGTAACCTGAGCCATATTTTGGCGAGCTCCTTATGAGAAGTTAAAAATGAGGAAAACTTTTTCGACGCGCACCACTCTACCTGCTGGCGTAAGCACCGAAAATATTGAATCTTTTAGTTAAGCGCCTCTAAATACGCCTCGAGGTCATATTCCACATCTGCCTCTTCCAAAACCTGTGCAGCGGCACCGCGAAGAGCTTCAGAGCCTTCACCAATTAGTTCCCTGATAAATGGGTAATTCTCCAGCACCTGGCCTGCAGAATAAGGTGCGCCGAACATGATGGCAGCGATTGTTGCAGCAGCCTGACCGTTCAGGTGCTCATCTTCTGTAGCGTTTGCCTGATTTACGACCAGCAAACATGCGTCTTCCAACGCTTCGAGGATGTCCTGAGAATCCAGTTCTGAGATTTCATCGAGAAAATCAATGTTGACTTCCTCAGTCAAAATTGTATCGTCCCATGCGCCCATGTTCTTAAAGCCTTTCTAATTCCAGTTTAAAATTTGTTAAACATCTGGTTTATAACAATTCACAACACGACTTCATAAATAAAAAGCACAGTTGAAAATCTAAAAGACAGGACTTTACCTGCATTTTTACTTTTCTTCCTATTCATAGAAGCCAAGACATGATATCGTTTGTTATTGACTTGTTATTTTCCAGCGTTGAATCAATTACTACACTTCGGAGGTGAACCACGATGAAAACAGAAACTCAACGAGCACTTACTTTTATCGTGGTTGGCTGCTTAGCCGCCGCCGCTTTAGGTTTTATTGTCTGGCAGATGTCCAGTCCAACTAGACCCACCACCTCTGATATTGCCATGTCTAATACTACGTCTACCACCCAAACCCAGGCTAGCTATGTTTACCCAGGTAATACAGAGCCAACTTCCGTTGAACCTGACGTAGAAAACCAGACTTTGGCACCGATCAACACTGAAGATCCTTATCTTCCGCCAAATGCTTATGTGCGTCCAGGAAATGGTCGCCGCCCAGGCACCACTGCTGCCTCCAGCCCAACTATTTCACTAGGTTCTCCGACTACAACAACGCAATCTTTTGTTCCTTCTGAACCAGCAGAGAGTACCACCACGAAATCCGGTGGCAACAACAACACCGATGTCTCATCGGTTCCCAACACTTCTGACAACTCCGGAAACCCGCCTGTGACGGTGTCCCTGCCGGGCACATCTGAGCCATCAGATACTACTGAGCCTTCAGAACCATCAGAATCTGAAGAACCTATAGAGTCGACCGATCCGAGCATTCCGGAATCAACGAACCCACCAATAATTCCGTCTACGCCATCTAGTGAAGAGCCTTCGAGCGAGCTACCGACAGGCACTCCTCCGACAGAAGAACCTGAAGCTCCACCAACAGATTTCATCGAGGAACCCACAGCTCCGCTGAATCCAGATCAGCCGTCTATAGCTTCACTAGAACCTGCACTTAACTAATTAAACACATTGTGCCTCACCTGAAATCTCAGGTGAGGCACAATGTGTTTGAAGGCCGTGAATCTTATACTCGCGCTAAGAAGGCCTCTGCATTATCAGAACGCATCTCAATTGCCGGGTCGCTCGCAGGGACCCAGGCGGCATGGCCGGCAGAAATCTCTACAGTCTTCTCCCCTACGGACAAGGTGAGTGTGCCTCTCGTGCACAAAATGATCATCGGACCATCATGTTCAGCTTGTTCTGTGCCTTGTACGGATACGCGATCAAGTTGGAATTCATTGATCGGCACTGGGTAGTGAGTTTTCACACCATCAACAGCTGCGTTCACGCGTGCATCGGACAAGGAGTTGAAGTCCAAGACGCGAACAAGCTCTGGGACATCGACGTATTTTGAGGTCAGGCCACCACGAAGGACGTTATCGGAGTTAGCCATGATTTCTACGCCGAGTCCGCTGATGTACGCGTGCAGATTTGCTGCATCAAGATACAGTGCTTCGCCTGGGGCAAGTTTGTAGAAGTTCAAGAGCAGTGCGCCCAAAACTCCGACATCGCCTGGGTATTGTTCGTTGAGTTCGATGACATTAGACAAGACGAAGGCGATCTCTTCATCCCGATCGTTTGTCTCAAGGTATGCATGCGCTGCGGCGATGAGGGCATCAATGAGTTCGTGGCGCTTACCAATCGGGATGGTGATCCAGGTGGTAAATAGTGCGCGCAGCGATTCTTTCTCATTATCAACTGTCAGCATGCTGCGGTAGCGATCAAGAGGTTCACACGCCAAGACATCAAAGATGGTCAGAGTCTTGTGCAGCGGACGGAAACCTGCCATCGCAACGAATTCCGTAAGAGCAACGATCAACTCTGGTTTGTGGTTCGGATCGCGGTAGTTGCGATTCGATGCAGCTACGTTGATGCCCGCAGCATTTTCACGGGCGAATCCTTCACGAGCCTGCTCCAAAGATGGATGCGCTTGCAAAGAAAGTGGTGCTCCTGCCGCAAGAATCTTGAGGAGGAATGGAAGTTCATTATCAAACTCTGTTGCAACCCGAGAGCCCAAAGCGGCTTCAGGGTCAGCTGCAATAACATCGTTGAGTGCGCTCCCGCCAACAGCTGACGGGGATCCTGGGTGGGCGCCAAACCAAAGCTCTGCCTCTGGGCGAGCCGAAGGAGTTTGTTCGCCTTTGAGCTCAGCGATCAGCGTCCTTGAACCCCAAGGGTAGGTGCGCAATGAGCCTTCCAGTAGCTCCATTTACAAATCCTTTTCTTCAATGGAATAGGTCGTGGCTGACTGGCCTCGCACCAGTAATCGCAGTGCTTGTGTCAGCGCCCCTTTGCTAGGTCCGTCGCAGCTTTGCGCCATGGCATCGGGGACTCCGGGTTCCTCTTCGGCCCAGACAACAGCCCTAAACGGTACCATCATTGGGCTCTCATCAAGGAATGGGTCATGGAAAATATCATCAGCAATTGGAGCAGGTCCGCGTAACTCTGGAAGTGACTCCATCAGCTCTGGATAATCTAGAACAGTCGATACCAAACCGCGTCGAGTCCATAGCGGCGCGATGACATTGGCTATTGCCAGTCCCATATCGCTTCTACCGGTATGAACAATGCGAGAATTTTCCACATAACTGCGCAATTTTCGCCCTGGATTCACCAGCTCATCACGTTCCGGCGATAAAGATTCCACCTCTTCATCAATGCAATCAGAAAGGTGTTGTAAACGATCCGCAATGATACTTGGATCTGATTCGAAAAGATCTAGAAGCGTGCTTATCGACGCCACGATGCGGGCGGGTGACAAGCCAGCAGCGGTAGGCAAGGTTGGCAGGACGAAGGTGTCCTTGGGGGCTTCGTCGATAAGCGGGCCCGCACTCGGGCCTAACAGCAGCGTGGCCACGCCCCGCTGCGCTGCCGTGAGCAAAGCCTTGAGCGCTTTGTCATCTGCACCATTTTCGGTGATCACGATGAGCACATCGAGCGCGCCAATATAGTGCGGCAGCGTCGATGTAATCACCAGTGGTTGTCGCATGGGCGAATGTAGCACCTCGACCAAATTCACACAGCTGCGGTTGATTTGCCCCTCAACCATCACGACCACGCTGCGTGGACGCAACCCCTCAAAAGCTTTTAACGCACCTTGGGCAACAAGTCCGCCGATGAGACGAACCTGTGCGCCTTCCTGCGCGACATCAAAAAACCTTACGGTTTCGGGGTCATAGGAGGAACCATCATAAAAGGTATTGTCCACTTGCACCACGAGAATTATTGTCCTTTCCTTGCGTTAACCTCTAAGGATAAGGAAAACCCGTGCTGCCTGTTGGAAAATACGCTTACGCCCGAATAATTCCCAGGATCTCAGCAACCAAAGCATCAACTTCTTCAGTGGTCGCAGCTTCCACGTTCAGACGCAGTAGCGGCTCAGTGTTGGAAGCACGAACGTTAAACCATGCAGAAGTTCCCTCAAGCTGCACGGTCACGCCATCAAGGTTATCCACTGATGCGGTGCGATCAGCAAAGGCATCCAACACTGCCTGAGTACGTTCCTGCTGAGCTTGTGCATCAGCCAAACGAGAGTTCAACTCGCCTGAAGCAACGTATCGGTTGTATTTAGCCATCATCTCGCTCAATGGCTCATCTTGTCCGCCCAAAGCCGCAAGCACGTGCATCGCAGCCAAAATGCCGGAATCTGCATTGAAGAACTCAGTGAAGTAGTAATGCGCAGAGTGCTCGCCACCAAATGCCGCGCCAGTTTCTGCCATCATCGCCTTAATGAAGGAGTGGCCCACACGGGTACGCACTGCAGTGCCACCATTTTCCGCGATGATCTCAGGGACAGCCTTCGAGGTGATCAGGTTGTGAATAATGGTTGAGCCCGGCAGCTTTGCCAGGTAGCGCTCTGCCACGATTGCACAGATCGCGGAAGGGCTTACTGGCTGTCCTTTTTCATCAACAACGAAGCAACGATCGGCGTCACCGTCGAAAGCCAAGCCAATATCGGATCCGGTTTCTACGGTGAACTTCTGCAGATCAACCAAGTTCGCAGGCTCCAAAGGATTGGCCTCATGATTGGGGAAGTTGCCATCAAGTTCGAAATACAATGGTGCGACATCAAGTGGAAGTCCCTTGAATACCTCAGGAACTGTGAATCCGCCCATACCGTTTGCTGCATCCACAGCAACCTTCAACGGACGAATACCGTTGAGATCAACCAGCTCGTTCAAGTACGCAGCATATGCGCTCAGCAGATCCTGCTCGGTGACGGAGCCATGCTCTCCATCGAATGCCGGAACGCCCTCAACGAGATCATCAATGATGTTGGCAAGACCGGAATCCTGGCCGACTGGGCGAGCACCGGTACGGCACAGCTTGATGCCGTTGTACTCAGCAGGGTTGTGCGAAGCGGTGAACATTGCACCCGCACACTTCAATGTGCCAGAAGCGAAATACAGCTCATCGGTGGAAGTGAGTCCCAAAAGGACAACATCAAGCCCCTGGGCAGTCACACCAGCTGCGAAAGCCTGGGCAAGTTCTGGGGAAGAGTCGCGCATATCGTGGCCGATGGCAACGGTGGTTTCACCTTCACCACGCATGAGTCGACCAAAGGCAGCACCAGTCTCAGCAATGAAATCGGCATCAATATCGACGCCGACGACGCCTCGGACGTCATAGGCCTTGATTACAGCTGTGACAGATTCACGGGTACGCATAAATCCTCGAAGGGTGTAGGCAACAAAAATAACTTATGCAATACTACCCTCACAACGCATCCACTCCGAATGCCTATTCCTCGGAATCGTCCCTATCAGGCACAACGTAGAGGTGGCCCTTGCGGTGGATCTTGCGTTCCGAGATCCGTGCGCTCCGATTAACTGGGTGGTTACCCCCCACTTCATCTTCAGAGACGAGACCACTAACAGTGCGTCCTGCTTCTCGAACAGCTTGAGCAAGCGCGGTGAGATCTTCATCATCTTCAACTGGGATGCCATTGACGCGCAGCATCTCCCAACCAAGAGGCGCTGTGATGCGCTCTGCATGGTGCTCGCACAGATCCCAGCTATGTGGTTCTGCAGCAGGCGCCAACGGACCGACCACCGCAGTGGAATCCGAGTAGGCATAGGTGAGGGTGGCAACGGCGGGCTTGCCACAACCGGGGCGGGAACAACGACGAAACTGACTCACGAGCCCAAAGTTTAGACCTTTGGTTGAGGTTTTGACAGTCGCACTCGGCGCGCCAATACCTTTTTGCAGCTCAACACACCTAGAATTTCTTTTCATGCACACGAGAACTTTCCGCAATCGACACGGCCGTGGTCTCCGCGGACCTCTTTTGCCAACTGGAGTTCCCCGCCATGCGTCCCGAAGGAAAATATTCGACCGCGCAGTTCTTGAGGCCTACTCCCCTTTGTATGGGATCTACCAAAAAGAACTAAAAAACCTGGATATCGCAGTGGATACTATCCCGCGCATGCGTCTCAGTGCAGACCTCGCAGTTCTTCCAGACGAGATCACCGCAGATGGCCCAGTCCCCCTAGGCCGTGTTATCCCTCCAGCGATTGATACCAAGGGAAACCCTACGAGAGCACGCATCGTTATTTTCCGGATGCCCATCGAACAAAGAATAACCAGCTCGGTGGAACGCCATGAACTTCTCACGCATGTACTGACTTCGTTGGTGGCGAATTATCTCAATATTGATCCACGAGATATCGATCCAGGATTCCAGGACCTCTAGAAAGCACAAAAGCGAACTCTAAAGAGTTCGCTTGACTGTGTTGTGTGGTTTAAGAAATCTCGCGCTTTAAACGACGGCGTTCACGTTCTGAGAGTCCGCCCCAAATGCCAAAGCGTTCATCATGCTCAAGCGCAAACTCCAGGCAGTCATCCCGAACTGGGCAACCCTGGCAGATTCTCTTGGCTTCACGGGTTGAACCGCCTTTTTCTGGAAAGAATGCTTCAGGATCAGTTTGTGCACACAGTGCCTGTTCCTGCCATTCTTGTTCAACCGCGCCGAACAGATCATCCAATGTCATCTCCAGTGCGGTGCGAGTGTGGTCTGCGTGCTTGTTTGCAGATGCATCCCCTGCTGAATCTTCCATCTCTCGCCCCCCTTACTCACTTTCAAAGCCGTGTTATATCTGTTCGTATTTGGAATAATTTAATTCCCAAGCAGGTTCCTGAAAAGTTTCCTTGCTCTCAAGTGATTACACACGTGCCTGTATATCGCCGTCAACCGTTCTGGAAAAAATGTGCAATTCTTCCTCTGGTTAATTCACAATATTCACATCAGTCACAAAACCCCGTTGCCGGGGGTCTTTTACAGGGGTACTACATATTGTGGCATGAATCTTATAAAAGCAGATTTTGCCACAATATCAGCACGTGACACAAGTGCGGACACTACTTTTCACCATCAAATGCCACAAAAACGGAAATAAATTAATGCCCGGACAGAAAGTTAAATTAATTAACTGTTTGGACACCAAAGCATCTCTTATTGGTCAGAAGAAAAACGAATTCCACTGTCTGGAATAACCACGCCTGGGAAAACGCGCATCCCAGAAGTCAGCTCACATCGTGCACCGATTTGTGCGCCCTCACCGATCACGCAGCCAGAGATATGCGCATTTGCCCCGATGCGAGCTCCCGAAGAAATGATGGAGTTTTCAATAACCGCACCTGGTTCAATGGTCACGCCATCGAAGACAACAGTGTTGTCCAAGCGGCAGCCGGCACCGATCTCGGTGCCGCGGCCGACTACGGTGCCGCCCAGCAGCAAAACGCCGTCGCGAACGCCGGCGGAGGCGTCGACAAGCGACTCTCCTGTTTTGCCTTCAAGCAGGGGAGAATATGCAATTCCGCGCACAAGGTCAGCGGAGCCGCGAACAAAATCGCTTGGGGTACCCATATCGCGCCAATAAGAAGTATCCACATGGCCGAAGACTCGCTTATCTTCTTCCAGTAGCTGAGGGAAAGTTTCACGCTCAACGGAAACAGCTCGACCCGCTGGGATCTGCTCGATGAGTTCTTTCTTGAACACATAGCAGCCCGCGTTGATCTGATCGGTTGGTGGATCTTCCGTCTTCTCTAGGAATTCACTCACACGACCTTCAGCATCGGTAGGCACGCAACCGAAAGCACGCGGGTTAGCCACACGCACCAGGTGCATGGTCAGATCCGCTTCCTTTTCACGGTGGGTGTCCAAGATGCTGTTGAGGTCAGCACCGGAAAGCACATCGCCGTTGAACACAATCGCGGTATCGTGACGCAGCTTGTCGTAAACGTTACGGATACCACCACCAGTGCCCAGTGGCTGATCTTCCACAACATATTCAATTTCCAGGCCCATGTCGGAACCATCGCCGAAGTGTTCTTCAAACACTTCGGCCTTGAAAGAGGTGCCCAATACGACATGGGTGATGCCTGCTGCCTTAATGCGCGCAAGGAGGTGGGTCAAGAAAGGATGACCAGCAGTTGGCAACATTGGCTTTGGCGTGTTGACGGTCAGTGGGCGAAGTCGGGTGCCTTTGCCACCGACCAAGATGACAGCATCTACGTTTGTGCTGTTGTCAGAAAAAGTCATGTGTTCCTGTTTCACTCGATTTAGGGCTTGCAGATTTCATCAGGTTTAAGCAGATTTCATCAGATGCGATAACGTCTGCTGAAACGATATTCCCCGCTATTATTCAAGACCATTGTTTAGACATACTTTACATTCGTCTGCATTCAGGTCTCAGTGCGGTTTAGCTTTTAGATTTAGCCTTTGACAGCGCCACTGCTACTCCAGCGCGTACTTTCAAGCCGATGCGCAGGGCTAAACGCAGAGGTGCCTGCCATGGTTTTGCCAATCGGTCCGCTTGGAAACGGTAGGCACTTTCATGATGTGCGGGCAACATATGTTCTGGATTTTTACCTGCAACGTGTCCCTTTGCATGCGTGATCTGCGCGCTTGGGCAAAAAACATTGTCAAAGCCTGCGCGTGTGAGACGATCGCCAAGATCAACGTCTTCCATATACATGAAGTAGCGCTCATCAAAACCACCAATCTGCTCAAAAGCAGACCATCGGAGTAGAAGGCACGATCCAGACAGCCAACCTGCGGTGCGTTCAGTTTCCATGTCATCATCATCACGATATGCAGCAGACCATGGATTGGATTTCCACACGGAGCCAAGCAAAGCGTGTCCGATGCCGTTTGCCAATGTGGGAACTGCACGAGCCGATGGATACGCCGAACCATCAGCTTCCCGAATCAGCGGCCCAACAGCACCAGCATTTGGGTGACGTTTCGCACATTCCACTAATTGATCGATGGAATCTTCATCAAACACAACATCAGGATTAGAGACGAGGAAAAACTCTCCGTCGATCTCCCCTGCATCCCGGCGCGCACGCAAAGACTTTGCTGCAATATTAATTGCGGTGCCATAACCTAAGTTGCCGCCTGTGGATAAGAACTCCACATTGCTTCGTTCCTTCGTTGCCTGCTCAGGAACGCCATCTACAGATCCATTGTCTGCCATCACAACGTGGGTGCCCTGTGAAGTCGCACCTGGCAACGAATCCAGGAACGACGCCAAGTACTTGCCTGGCGAATAGGTCACCGTAATCACAGCGATGGGGAAATTCAAAGTACTCACGATGCGAAAGCTTAGTGGTTTAAGTTTGCAAGAAGAATCCGCCACTCCCGACAAGCGTTGAGGAAAACTCCAATGCATGGCTTAGAATTGTCCAGGACGTATGGTTTTCCATAATTTCAAGGAAGTAGAAATAAAACTTGAAGCAGTATTTTCTTTAAATCTTCTTTAAAGTGTGTTCCCGGCTCGCTTCACATTCCTTGTCCATTATTACCCACCACAATCCGCGAAGGGTTAACAGCACGTGACTGAAAAGTATCGCCCCGTCCGTGACATTAAGCCTGCTCCGGCAGCAATGCAATCAATTAAACAAGCAGGCCACCCAATATTTCGAAGCGTTATTGCTTTTGTTTCGGTGTTGGTGCTGTTGGTTTCCGGGCTCGGTTATTTCGCCGTGGGAAAGGTCGGCGATGTAGCAAACGCCGGTAACCTCACGCTCGGTGGTGGCAAGGGTGTTTTGGATGGCCAGGCGGAAGACGGTGCTACCGATATTTTGTTGGTGGGTTCTGATTCCCGTTCCGATGCGCAGGGTAATTCCCTGACTGAGGAAGAGTTGGCGCTGCTCCGCGCAGGCGATGAGGAAAACGATAACACCGATACCATCATGGTGATTCGAATTCCGAACGATGGTTCTTCTGCCACTGCGGTGTCTATTCCGCGTGATACTTATGTTCATGATTCCGACTACGGAAATATGAAAATCAACGGTGTCTACGGCGCGCACAAGGATGCCCGACGCGGGGAGCTCATGAATCAGGGCTTCACCAATGAATCTGAATTGGAAAAGCGTGCCAAGGAATCTGGCCGTGAGGGCCTGATTGGTGCTGTTTCTGATCTCACTGGTGTCACTGTTGATCACTATGCAGAAATTGGTCTTTTAGGGTTCGTGTTACTCACGGATGCTGTCGGTGGCGTTGAGGTCTGCCTTAATAATGCAGTGGATGAGCCGCTGTCTGGTGCAAACTTCCCGGCTGGTCGCCAATTCTTGGGTGGCCCGGATGCGTTGTCTTATGTGCGTCAGCGCCATGATCTCCCCCGTGGCGATCTTGACCGTATCGTTCGCCAGCAATCTTTCATGGCTTCTTTGGTCAACCAGGTGCTTTCTTCTGGCACACTGACTAATCCTTCAAAGCTCAGCGCACTTGCTGATGCTGTCACTCGCTCTGTCATTATCGATGAAGGTTGGGATGTCATGGGCTTTGCCACCCAGCTGCAGAATCTCGCTGGTGGCAACGTTACTTTCGGCACCATTCCAGTTACTTCTATCGACGGCACCGGCGATTATGGCGAGTCCGTGGTCACCGTCGATGTCAACCAGGTACATACCTTTTTCAATGACGCCCTCGGTGGATCTGAGCCTGCCGTGGAAGCGGGTTCCGATGAGCAACCAGCCGAGGATCAAGGTCCTGATCTCAGCGAGGTTGAGGTCCATGTCCTCAACGCTTCTTATACAGAAGGTCTAGCCAACGGCATTGCAGCACACCTCCAGGAAATGGGTTACACCATTGCGGAGACCGGCAATGCAGCCGAAGGCCTCTACTACGAGTCCCAGGTCCTTGCTGGCGATGCCAACAGCAAGCAGGCAGAAGCGATCTCTGAAGCGCTGGGCGGATTGCCGATCATGGTGAATTCTTCCCTGGATGCTAATACTGTCATCGTTGTATCCTCCGGCGATTACGCTGGCCCAACCGCCGAGTCCAATGCGGTAACGTCTAGCACTGTTGGCCAGCCGGGCGCTGATATCGGCGCACCGATCGAGAGCCCAGAGTTCGATGCCGGCGGCGACGGTCCGCGCTGCGTGAACTAAAAGATTTTCGCTTTTCGACGCCTCCCTCCGCATTCCTTTCAGGTACGCGGAGGGTTGCTGGTTTTATAAGAAAAAAACCTAAAACTTTCAGTTTTATTACTCTTGGGAGCTATGGAACTTCTTTCTCATTTGTTCGCGCTAGATCCAGCTACTCCCCGACTCACTGTCTATAACGAAACTACGGGTGCTCGTTTAGATTTCTCGGCAATTACTTTGGACAATTGGGCCTCCAAAGTAGGCAATATGTTGCTTGATGAGCTCGATCTAGAAGAAGGCTCCACCATCGCGGTTGATCTTCCTGTGAGCTGGCAAGCTTCAGTCATTGTGCTTGGCGCATTGGCTGCTGGAGTTGAGGTGGAATTTACCAACGGAATTACCACGGAAGCAGATGCGGTGTTTACTTCCCTGGATCGTTATAAGTCTTATGAGGAACATAGCGATGTGTTGCTTGTCAGCGAAGATCCTTTTGGTCGTGGCATCGTGGAAAGCGGTGGTGATTTACCTCAAGGCGCGATCGATTTTGGTCCCACGGTGCGTTTCTACGGAGATCAATTCTTCAACCCCACCCGTGCCCTTCCAGAGATTGTTACTTCTTCAGCCATTCCTGCTGGAGCACGCATCCTTGCCACTGGCTGGTCAGATTTTGAAGGCTTTAAACAACAAGTGTTGGAGCCACTTTCCGTTGGTGGTTCGGCTGTGATCGTTGCAGGTCTCACCGATCAAGAGCGCCTGGAGCACATCGCTGCTAATGAAAAGGTGACTCACCGGATCTAAGTTTTTGCTGCACATATGAGTGTTGATCGTAATAATTAGGGGTATGACTTCTTCACAGGCGTCCATCCACTTTGCAGTCGACTCTCTGGCAACTGTTTTAAAAGAATTTCCTGAAACCCAAATCGCCATTTTAAGCTGCACGTTTGAACCTGGATCTAGTTCAATGCAGGTCAATTGTTTCGATAAAGATGGCGAAAGAGTTGATACTGGATTTGAGGCATTCGATCTTGTTGATGACGCAGTCAATGCCTTGCAGTCTGAGCAAATTGATCCGGTACTGAGCATCGAAATTTCTCTTAATCCTGCCGGTACTTGGGAGGCTAGGGAGGTTACTTCAACCCTTGATCAGATAGTTGTACATCCTCTAGTATTCGATGCTCCTTGGATACAGCTTCCTCCGATCACGCCAGCAGAAGAAGCTGAAATAGCACAGCTGTGGGCGCAAGGATCTGGTGGCTACGCTGTTCAAGCACCAATGACAGCTGATGCTGCGGAGAAACTAGCTGTTTATTTAGGGATTCCCATTCCTCCCCAATTGAAAGCACTGTTAAGGCTAAGCGACGGTGCGAAATTTGATGCTGAGGTGGAAGAAGGAACTCTCACAGCAGGGTGGTCCTTTCTCTCCTCTGCAGAGATTATGCAAAGGCATAAACAGTGGGCAGAACTTGCAGCTAATGGTCCTTATACTGGCGAAGCTTTTGACCAAGGAATCCCTGGTGTGGTCCAACTACGTCTTCTGCATCCTGGATGGATCCCTTTCGCGCATGATCATGGAGGAAATTGTTTGGGGATTGATCTGGTACCCGGACCACACGGTATCGCGGGTCAGATCATTGAATATGGACGCGATCTCGTTGATGGTCCAGTTAGGCATGCGGATTCTTTAGTTGATTATCTTGCGCAGCGTCGCTATGACTGGCCTGCTCCCTATCTTGATCACGTGATTCCCCCGGGGACGCCACAACCTTTTATTCGCGCAGAAGTTCCTGAAGAAACTGAATCTTTAAGATTGTTTAATCTAGAGTATTTTGCGATTTCCGCGGTGCATGATCTTCCACTTAAAGCACTGATCCTTCGCAATATTGCTGCTGTCGATCTCAGTGGAATCGAATTTCTTCCATTGCAATCGCTTCGACTTCTTGATCTCAAAGAAGCTGATTTGGCACCGCTTGCAGGGCATCCTACATTGAGAATGATCACGGTGGAAAACGTCGAAAAGCTTTATAACGTGGAGGCATTGGGCGCCCTAGCAGCTTTGGAAACCGTTGAGATGGACAGCACGCAAGCACTTGATGCTCTGGGCGACATTCATGTGCTGAAGCTTCCGAAAGGCTTGCGATTGGTGCAGGCAGTAGATCTTATTAATCGGGTGTGTCGGCAATCATCATTGGAGATCACTTTCTCCTCTGGAAACATAAGTGACTTCTAACCCTTCTTCATCCTGTACTCACGCCAGGTCAACGCCACGATGAAGGCGTCAAAGATTGTTAGCGCAATCATTCCAACACTGGCTTGAAGTGCGATTTGGTAGAGCTGATATCCGATGAATACCAGGAGCACCACGATCATCCAAGGATAAGCCCACAGCTTATTTTTGAGCACTGCCCCAACCAACACGACTTTCACAATGCCGTGTGCCAAGAGATATATAGCGCTAAACAGCATGGCATGGCCGGTTATTGAATCGCTGCTGTGCACCAAAAAACTCGCGATGACATCGTTGGGATCCTCATTGAGTTCGCTTTGGGTAAGTGCCACCACCCACCGATGTAGGTGCTCAGGATTGACAAGCAGTAACAGCCCTCCGCCGATTAGTTCTAATAAACCGTTGAGCCCTTTTAGAATAATGCCAATCCAAAAGAGCTGTTCCCACCGATCATGCACTTTAATGACTGCCATGATGATGCTTCTTTCCTCAAATCACCTCTGTAATAGATAGCCCAATCTAGCCCCATTAAATCCACTTTGTGCACGCCTGCTGGTAATTTAATAAAACATGGCAACGGTCACATTCGACAAGGTCACAATCCGATACCCCGGCGCGGAACGTGCAACAGTTCATGAGCTTGATTTAGATATCGCAGATGGCGAGTTCTTGGTACTCGTCGGCCCTTCGGGCTGCGGTAAATCCACCACGCTGCGCGCTTTGGCAGGCCTGGAGGGTGTGGAATCTGGGTCGATCAAAATTGATGGCAAAGATGTCACTGGTCAGGAGCCGGCGGATCGCGATATTGCAATGGTGTTCCAGAACTACGCGTTGTATCCGCATATGACGGTGGCGAAGAATATGGGCTTCGCGTTAAAGTTGGCGAAGCTGCCGCAGGCAGAAATTGATGCCAAGGTGAATCAGGCTGCGGAGATCCTGGGGCTCACGGAGTTTTTGGATCGCAAGCCGAAGGATTTGTCCGGTGGTCAGCGTCAGCGCGTGGCGATGGGGCGTGCGCTGGTGCGCGATCCGAAGGTGTTCCTCATGGATGAGCCTTTGTCCAACCTGGATGCGAAATTGCGCGTGCAAACTCGTGCTGAGGTCGCTGCTTTGCAGCGCCGCCTGGGCACCACGACGGTGTATGTCACCCACGACCAGGTCGAAGCGATGACCATGGGCGATCGGGTTGCAGTATTAAAGGACGGGTTGCTGCAGCAGGTAGCACCGCCCAGGGAGCTTTACGACGCCCCCGTCAACGATTTCGTTGCCGGTTTCATTGGTTCACCGTCCATGAATCTCTTCCCCACCGATGGCTACACCATGGGTATACGCCCGGAGAAGATGCTGGTCAATGAAACCCCTGAAGGTTTCGCGACCATTGATGCTGTGGTGGATATCGTCGAGGAGCTCGGCTCTGAGTCCTATGTTTATGCCACTTGGGAAGGCCATCGCCTGGTGGCTCGTTGGATCGAAGGCCCGGTGCCTTCTCCTGGCACCCCGGTGGTCTTTTCCTACGATCCTGCGCAAGCACATCGCTTTGATCTAAACACCGGCAACCGCATCGCTTAGCCCCGAGTTGTGGAGGGAGGCGTCGAGAAGCATGCTTTTCGACGCTTAACGGGGGTGATTTAAGGCAAAATTATGCACAAAAGTGGGCAAAGTCATTAGATTAAGAGTCATCTGTTGTTAAGAAAGGTGACTTCCTATGTCCTCGATTTCCCGCAAGACCGGCGCGTCGCTTGCAGCCACCACACTGTTGGCAGCGATCGCACTGGCCGGTTGTAGTTCAGACTCAAGCTCCGACTCCACAGATTCCACCGCCAGCGAAGGCGCAGACAGCCGCGGCCCCATCACTTTTGCGATGGGCAAAAACGACACCGACAAAGTCATTCCGATCATCGACCGCTGGAACGAAGCCCACCCCGATGAGCAGGTCACGCTCAACGAACTCGCCGGTGAAGCCGACGCACAGCGCGAAACCCTCGTGCAATCCCTGCAGGCCGGCAACTCTGACTACGACGTCATGGCGCTCGACGTCATCTGGACCGCAGACTTCGCGGCAAACCAATGGCTCGCACCACTTGAAGGCGACCTCGAGGTAGACACCTCCGGACTGCTGCAATCCACCGTGGATTCCGCAACTTACAACGGCACCCTCTACGCACTGCCTCAGAACACCAACGGCCAGCTGCTGTTCCGCAACACCGAAATCATCCCAGAAGCACCCGCAAACTGGGCTGACCTCGTTGATTCCTGCACGCTTGCTGAGGAAGCCGGCGTTGACTGCCTGACTACGCAGCTCAAGCAGTACGAAGGCCTTTCCGTTAACACCATTGGCTTCATCGAAGGCTGGGGCGGCAGCGTCCTAGACGATTCCGGCAACGTCACCGTCGACAGCGACGATTCCAAGGCCGGCATCCAGGCAATGGTCGACGGCTTCGACGACGGCACCATCTCCCAGGCATCGCTTGCAGCGACCGAGGAAGAAACCAACCTCGCCTTCACCGAAGGCCAAACCGCCTACGCCATCAACTGGCCATACATGTACACCAACTCCGAAGAAGCCGAAGCAACCGCAGGCAAATTCGAAGTACAGCCACTCGTAGGTAAAGACGGCGTCGGCGTATCCACCCTCGGTGGCTACAACAACGGCATCAACGTCAACTCCGAAAACAAGGCAACCGCCCGCGACTTCATTGAATTCATCATCAACGAAGAAAACCAGACCTGGTTCGCAGACAACTCCTTCCCACCAGTGCTCGCATCCATCTACGATGACGCATCACTGGTTGAGCAGTACCCATACCTGCCAGCACTGAAGGAATCCCTGGAAAACGCAGCACCACGCCCAGTGTCTCCTTTCTATCCAGCCATCTCCAAGGCAATCCAGGACAACGCTTACGCAGCCCTTAACGGCAACGTCGATGTTGACCAGGCAACCACCGACATGAAGGCAGCGATCGAAAACGCTTCCAGCTAGTTCGGCTTTAAGGTTTATGCTTTAGGTTTGCGCTCCGGCCACCTTCTTGAAATCCTGTTCGGATTCCCGCGAGGTGGCCGGAGTTTTGTCCTATTGTTGGGTGTAATTGAACTTGTGTGAAAGGAGTCCGGATGGCTTCCAGCAAAGATCTTCAAGTTTCCACATTTGGCTACATTTCCCGCTGCCCCGTGCAGGTCTACGAAGCAATCGCAGATCCCCGACAACTAGAACGCTACTTCGCCACCGGCGGGGTATCTGGCCGACTCGAAACCGGATCGACTGTCTATTGGGACTTCGCTGATTTTCCCGGCGCGTTTCCCGTCCAAGTTGTCTCCGCTACCCAAGCCAAACAAATTGAAATCCGCTGGGGACAAGCAAATGAGCTGCGTTCCGTCAATTTCGAATTCGAACCTTTTAGAGATTTCACCCGCACAAAACTCACCATCACCGAAGGTAGCTGGCCACTCACCCCCGCGGGAGCCCAAGAGGCCCTAGGCAGCCAAATGGGATGGACCGGCATGCTCTCTGCATTAAAAGCGTGGCTGGAATACGGAGTGAACCTCCGCGACGGGTTTTATAAGCAATAGCCAATGTATCCATCACTCTCCGCGGCGGATTATGATCCATGTAACAAGACTGTGCAGTTTCACAGAACTGACAATCAACTTATTTTGACCTGACAAAAGGAGCGACGACACATGGCCACATTCAAACAGGCCAGAAGCGCTGCCTGGCTGATCGCACCTGCGCTGGTGGTCCTTGCAGTGGTGATCGGATATCCCATCGTCCGAGCAATTTGGCTATCCTTCCAGGCCGACAAAGGCCTCGACCCCACCACAGGACTCTTCACCGACGGTGGCTTCGCAGGACTAGACAACTACCTTTACTGGCTCACCCAACGATGCATGGGTTCAGACGGCACCATCCGTACCTGCCCACCCGGCACACTCGCCACCGACTTCTGGCCAGCACTACGCATCACGTTGTTCTTCACCGTGGTCACCGTCGGCTTGGAAACCATCCTCGGCACCGCCATGGCACTGATCATGAACAAAGAATTCCGCGGCCGCGCACTTGTTCGCGCAGCGATTCTTATCCCTTGGGCAATCCCCACCGCAGTCACCGCAAAACTGTGGCAGTTCATCTTCGCGCCACAAGGCATCATCAACTCCATGTTTGGGCTTAGTATCAGTTGGACAACCGATCCGTGGGCCGCCAGAGCCGCCGTCATTTTGGCCGACGTCTGGAAAACCACACCATTCATGGCGCTACTTATCCTCGCCGGTCTGCAAATGATCCCGAAGGAAACCTACGAAGCAGCCCGCGTCGATGGCGCAACCGCGTGGCAGCAATTCACCAAGATCACCCTCCCGCTGGTGCGCCCAGCTTTGATGGTGGCAGTACTCTTCCGTACCCTCGATGCACTACGCATGTACGACCTCCCCGTCATCATGATCTCCAGTTCCTCCAACTCCCCCACCGCTGTTATCTCCCAGCTGGTTGTGGAAGACATGCGCCAAAACAACTTCAACTCCGCATCCGCACTCTCTACGCTGATCTTCCTACTGATCTTCTTCGTGGCGTTCATCATGATCCGGTTCCTCGGAGCAGACGTTTCGGGCCAACGAGGGATGAAGAAAAAGAAACTGGGCGGAACCAAGTATGAGAAACCCACCGCTAAGGATGCTGTTGTAAAGGCCGATTCTGCTGTGAAGGAAGTGGCTAAGCCATGACTAAACGAACAAAAGGACTTATCCTCAACTACGCCGGAGTGGTATTCATCCTGTTCTGGGGTCTAGCCCCCTTCTACTGGATGGTGATCACCGCACTACGCGATTCCAAGCACACCTTTGACACCACTCCTTGGCCAACGCACGTCACTTTGGATAACTTCCGTGACGCGCTGGCCACCGACAAAGGCAATAACTTCCTCGCAGCCATTGGCAACTCGCTGATCATCAGTGTCACGACAACAGCGATCGCTGTTCTCGTGGGAGTGTTCACCGCCTACGCTCTAGCCCGACTGGAATTCCCCGGCAAAGGCATTGTCACCGGCATCATCTTGGCAGCCTCCATGTTCCCCGGCATCGCCCTGGTCACGCCTTTGTTCCAGCTCTTCGGTGACCTCAATTGGATCGGCACCTACCAAGCGCTGATTATCCCGAACATTTCCTTCGCACTACCTCTGACGATCTACACACTCGTGTCCTTCTTCAGACAACTGCCCTGGGAACTCGAAGAATCAGCACGCGTCGACGGCGCCACCCGTGGCCAAGCCTTCCGGATGATCCTGCTTCCTCTAGCAGCGCCTGCACTATTTACCACCGCGATCCTCGCATTCATCGCAACGTGGAACGAATTCATGCTGGCCCGCCAACTATCCAACACCTCCACAGAGCCAGTAACCGTTGCGATCGCCAGGTTTACCGGACCAAGCTCCTTCGAATACCCCTACGCCTCGGTCATGGCGGCCGGCGCATTGGTGACCATCCCACTGATCATCATGGTTCTCATCTTCCAACGCCGCATCGTCTCCGGACTCACCGCAGGTGGCGTGAAAGCCTAGACTAGATAATCATGAGTGCCGATAAATCCCAGGATCAATCCGAATCGCAACGCAAAGGGCTTCAGCTCGAAGCGCTGCTCGGATTCCTGGGATTTTTCTCATTCCTCGCCGTCATCCAGGCAATCATCAACGTGTTACGCCCCGAACCTGCCGTGTGGCCAGCACTTCTCGCGCTCGTTTTGGTAATCGCCACCGTCTCAGTATGGCGGGCTTGGCGGAAGCGCCGCCTTAATTAAAGTTCCTGCGCCAACGCCACGATAATTCCAGACGGCCCGCGCAGATAACACAGCAGAAATACGTCCTCATAGTTTGCGATCCCATCTAGTGGTTCCGCACCGATATGTGCGATCGTTTCCTCAATATCATCCACCGCAAACATCAACCGGTGCATCCCAATCTGGTTAGGTGCAGATGGAGCGGTTGCAATCGGTTCCGGTTGTAGATATTGAGTAAGCTCCACCCGAGAATGCCCATCGGGAGTGTTCAGCACCGCGATCTCTGATCTGATCCCGCTGAGACCAACGGTCCGATCAGCAAAATCCCCTTGGACCAGTGTTCGACCATCTAGAGACATCCCTAATTTCTCAAAGAAACCGACTGCTTCATCCAACGATTCCACCACAATCGCCACGTTGTCCAAACGTTTAATTCCCATGATCCCCATCGTAGGTAGCATCGTGTGATGGCGATCATCTACAACACATCCAGCACGCTCAACGGATTCATCGCAGACAAAGACACTTCCCTGCAATGGCTTTTCGATGTCCCCGGCAGCGACAGTGCCTCTGAAGATTTTGGTACTTTCCTTTCAAAAGTCGGCACCATCGTAATGGGATCCACCACCTATGAATGGCTGCTCAAGGATCTGGATTTCATCAGCGATCCCCAGAAGTGGACTGATGTGTATGGCGATCGCCCCACATGGGTATTCAGCAGCAGAAACTTGGAAACCCCAGAAGGAAAACCCGTCAAAGTAGTAAATGGAGATGTCTCTGATGTTCTCCCCGCCATACTGGAAGTGAATCCAGAGAACACTGATATTTGGATCGTCGGTGGTGGCGATTTGGCGGGTCAATTCTTTGACGCGGGTGCACTCGATAGGATCATCTTGACCATGGCGCCAGTGTTTCTCGATGAAGGGCAGCCAGCGATGCCTCGCCGGATCGAAAGTGATCGGCTCCGCACCGTAAATGTCCGCGAAGTTGGGCAGTTCACCGAGATCACTCTGGAGACGATTTAAGGGGTTTAATTTGCGGCTTTTTGGACAGAAAGCTCTTCCTTTAAGAACGCAGTGCGTAGTGACGACGATGCCAATAACGCTCTATTGCCACAGCTGCTTCTGCGAGAAAAAATCCAAAACCAATCGGTATTAAATATCCAGTTAGGATTCCATCAGGCTGAGTTACCCTGAAATAGATTCCCATCAAGACAAGAACGATTCCTACACCACCTAAAACCCCCAAAAGCCACAAGGGAGCTCTTCTTGTTAGGGCACAAGCCACTGCAGCTACAGCAAAACTAACTCCAACAAAAATTGAACCAGCGGTTAGTCCTAGAGCAGTTACTCCTAGATAGGGAGTCCCAAGAGCAAATATCCACCCGACTACGAGAGACAAGAGAAAAAGTAAAACAAATACTCGAGCAGGATAATTCTTTTTGGCCGCAAGCCTAGACCAATCTTTCATCGTGCTCCTTAGGGGATTACAGATTTGTTATATGTATAACGTTTCTGCAGACCAGTATCCACCTGTAATACTTTTACAAGCGGTCTATCTAGGAGACAAACTCCAGAGTCGGCAGCGCAAAACTTTGTTAGATCGAAGTTTGTGGTGTCGGCCTGAATTGCTCTTCTGTACCAACTCGCCCCACACGCGCTCACAAACTGATACCCTCGGCTACTAGTGACACGGGGTGCAAAAGCACTTTCACAAAGCTTTCGCTGAGATTACACCCGTCGAACCTGATCCAGTTAGTACTGGCGAAGGGACTGTCGCATTGGACCCATCCTCCCAAGGGATAGGTCCCTCTGCCCTTCGCCCCAACCCAAGAAGGGCGTTTTTTCATGCTTGATATTTCTGAGCAAATTGTTTTGGTCACCGGCGGTGCACGCGGACTTGGTCGCGCATTGTCTGAATCATTTTTGCGCGAGGGCGCTCGTGTTGTGGTGAACTATCACCGTTCGGCTGATGCTGCCGCAGAGTTGGCTGGTGAAAAGGCGGTGGCGATTCAGGCTGATGTTCGTGATCGCGAACAGGTGAAAAGCATGTTTGCGCAGGCCAAGGAACATTTCGGCAGCCCGATCACCACTGTGGTCAACAGCGCTTTGGCGGATTTCAGCTTTGATGGCGATGCGCGTCCCAAGGCGGAGGACATCACCATTGAGCGATTTAACCAGCAGTACACCAGCGCAATCGCGGGCGCGCTAAACACCATCCAGGAGGCTTTACCTGGTTTTGAGGAGGTGGGAAGTGGTCGTGTGATTAACATCGGCACGAATCTTTTCCAGAATCCGACGGTCCCCTACCACGATTACACCGCTGCGAAGGCTGCGCTGCTGTCCTTGACTCGCACGTTTGCCAAGGATTTGGGCCCACGCCACATCACGGTCAACATGGTCAGCGGCGGCCTGCTGCGCACCACCGGCGCCAGCGCCGCCACGCCCGAGGAAGTCTTTGATTTCATCGCCGCCGGCACCCCACTGGGGTCCGTCACCACGCCGCAAGAGCTTGCCGACGCCTCCCTCTTCTTCGCATCCCCCTGGTCGCGCGCGGTTACAGGCCAAAACTTGGTCGTCGACGGAGGACTGGTTTTCAACTAATGACACCGAAAGAAATACACCTCAACCTTTTTGCTTTCGGTGCCGGGCACCACGCGGCGGCGTGGCGAGCGGTGGAGGGAAGCGTCGAAAAGCTGGGTTTAATTTCCTGGTGGGAGGAACTCGCGCGCACCGCTGAGCGGGGCAAGCTGGATGCGGTCTTTTTGGCGGATGGGCAGGCGATTAATCCCGTCGGTCTGGAGAATGGGCCGGGCTGGTTTTTGGAGCCGGTGACCGCGTTGACTGCGATGGCGCGGGCGACGAACAATATTGGGTTGATCAGCACGATTTCCAGTACGTTTTGGCAGCCGTTTCATGCAGCGCGGATGATCGCCAGCTTGGATCATATTTCAGGTGGGCGTGCTGGAATCAATGTGGTGACTTCGATGACTGATGCGGAGGCGCGTAACCACGGGATGGATGCGTTGCCGGGTCATGATGTTCGCTATGCGCGCGCTGCGGAATTTATTGAAACCATCACTGCGCTGTGGAATTCGTGGCCCGCGGAAAGTTTGGTGATGGATCGTGCTGGAAAATTTGCGGACTCCTCACTCATTGAATCTATCCATCATGATGGTGAGTTCTTCCAAGTCGCTGGTCCGCTGAATATTCCCACTACTCCGCAGGGCAGGCCAGTTATTTTCCAAGCGGGATCCTCACCGCAGGGACGGGAGATCGCTGCACGGTATGCCGAGGCGATTTACTCCGTGGCCTGGGATTTGGAGCAAGCACAAGATTATCGCTCTGATATTCATGCTCGTGCCACTGCCCAGGGTCGCGAACCCATGCCGGTGCTGCCTGGTTTGGTGACCTTTGTTGGCACGACCGTGGAAGAAGCGCGTGCAAAACAGCAGGCTCTCAACGCGTTGTTGCCGGTCAAAGACTCACTAAATCAGTTGAGTTTCTTTGTGGGGCAAGATTGCTCGACGTGGGATTTGGATGCACCTCCCCCACCACTGCCACCGCTAGAAGAGTTTTCCGGTCCTAAAGGCAGGTACGAAACGGTGCTGCGGATCATCGAATCTAAATCACCAACCGTCCGTGAACTTCTGGGCTACCTCGCAGCAGGTGGTGGGCACGCCACATTCATCGGCACACCGGAAAGCATCGCTGATGAAATCGAGCGCTGGATCGACGAGGGCGGTGCCGATGGCTTCAACCTCATGCCACCGATGCTCCCCCACAGTTTGGACGACTTTGTTGACTTAGTAGTCCCTGAGCTGCAGCGACGTGGTCGATTCCGCACAGAATACAGCCACACTACGCTGCGCGGTCACTTGTTTAACTAGGTCACTTGTTTAACTCAGCAATTGGGCGCACTGTCAATGATTGATTAAGCGTGCCCACAGGACCTTCGGCATCGTGAATCACCGAAGTGGTCAAACCGATGCCGTTGGGTCCGAACGCCGCGCGGGTATCAAAACCCACCTTGGTGCCCACCGGCTGGCGGAACAGATGGAAAGTAAGATCCACATTCGGGAACATCCACGTCTTTGGATCTTCTCGAACCGCCACGCCATTGGCCACATCCAAGAATTTGGAAAACTCTGCCAAGGGCTCAGAATCTTCGCCCTCGACCAACTGCACATCGCCGGTAATCCACGCACGGTTTTTGCCCGGAATTTTCTCTGCATCCTCGACAAAGACAATGCTGTCCATAAAGCCACCAGACCACTGGAAAGCTGACTGAACATCTGCCAGTTCAGTCATTGACGGCAACGCTTCAAAAGTATCGCCAGAAATATGGGCAAGATCAGAGGTCTTCAGCAACCAGGCGCGTGCACGAATCGTCACTCTGCCGTTGATCTCAGCGACCGTCTCAATAAGTTCAATGGTGCGCCCGGGACGAACGATCTCTGTTCTCAAGGTGACATCATCCCGAGCGATCTGGCCCAAGACCTCCAAACTGAAACGGCTAAACACAAAAGCATCGCCGACGACTTCCCTGCGCCAGCGTTCCATATGGTGAATCACCAAACCGGCAACCGGTGCAAGGTGGAGTTCATCATCGCGCCACGCACCACTGGAATGCTCCGTTGGGCGGTACGTATCATTTCCGTACGCAATAAAATATGCAGTTGACATGCGAAAACCTTACTATCAGTAATTTTGGGAGGCTAGTTCTTGGGACTAGTTCTTGGGGGCTCGGAGTTTTCGCCACAGCACTCGAAGTGTGGAATGCGGCAGAGCAAAACACTCTCTAATAGCCATACCTAGGCGCTCGGCTGAAGGTGTACGAGCAGTGACCACCTTGATGGGAATCCCCAAATGCCAAGCCCATAAATAGGTGCGCCAGGCATGAAAGCCACTGGTCACAACAGTCCACTGTAGTGTGTCCGGAAATAATGCGTGGGCGTTTTCTAAATTCTCATTGGTGCTGGTGGCCCATGGTTCTTCCACAATGTTGGTTACTCCACGGGCGCGTAAATAATCTGCCATGGCCGTGGCTTCACCGAAACCGCTGACCACAACGGGTGCTTCTGGGGTCAAAGATGAGACCTCAATGGCCTTTTCCAGCCTTGAAGCCAACAGGTCAGTGACTTGACCATCAACAACTTTGGATCCCAGCACCACAATCGGATTCATTAGCCGAGCAAGCGCTTCTTCAATGCTTCGTCCTTGGCTTCAACTTCCTTCGCCATATTCTCTTGGTAATCAGCCATCTTCGTGACCAAAGAAGGATCACCAGCACCGAGAATACGAACGGCAAGGAGGCCTGCATTCTTCGCGCCACCGATGGAGACAGTGGCAACTGGAACGCCTCCTGGCATCTGGACGATCGACAGCAAAGAATCCAAGCCATCAAGATCCTTCAATGCGCGTGGAACACCGATGACTGGAAGTGGAGTTGCTGCAGCGACCATGCCTGGCAGGTGTGCAGCGCCGCCAGCACACGCGATGATCGTCTTGATGCCGCGCTCATGCGCAGTCTTTGCGTAGTTGAGCATCTTCTCTGGGGTGCGGTGTGCAGAGACAACGCCGACCTCAAAAGGAATGCCAAACTCAGCGAGTACCTCTGCAGCTGGCGCTACAGTATCCCAATCCGAATCCGAACCCATGATCAAACCAACTAGAGGACCCACTGAAATTCTCCTTAGCTTAAAAGTTACGTATCGGTTTATTAGTCTATAACAGGCCTTTTAAGCGTTAATCTGTCCATCAAAAGTGTTGGAGAAATGCTTGATCGCAGCCATTGCTGTCGCGGTGGGATACTGCGGGTGCATCTCGCCGTTGACAGCTTTTACGGAACGCATGAGAGATTCTGCGATTGGAGGAGTAATGGTATCGAATTTCCACAAATCCACCACCACAAGGCTGATGTCCTGGTTGCTCATTACATCTGGGATATCACCAAGAGCGCTGATGATTGATTTGGTGACCAGTGGTTTGTTCACGGGATGTGGTGCTTTTCCGGTAATGGGATCTTTCTCGCATTGGCACCAGCCAACTCCGAGTTCATCCATAACCCAGACCCATTCAACCAAAGGATTTTTCTTCATCGTTTTAGGCTAACTCAGTTGGCCAGCAACTGCCTGATTAAAGGTGCAGCTCTGTTCCAACCGTGATGGTTTTGCTTGGTTGCAGTTTGAAAGACTCAGTTCGAGATGCCTGATTACGTTCCATCGAAAGATACAAACGATCGCGCCATCCAGCGATCTTTCCAGGCAACCTGCTCCGAAGAGTCAGTGCAGACAGGAAGTAGGTGGCGTTATCCCATGTTGGGTCAATGGCGTGGAGATTTTCGGGCAGATTCTGTTCATCAAAATAACCAAGGTGCAGATCTACTCGAACCACCCTGATCGGGGCGTGGTGGAGCACTTCCATTTCTGCGCGTTCCGCTGGCGGCACGTGCGGAACGTGTTCTTGGACGATTTGAACGATCACGATCTCTCGGTATAAAAGCTTAAGGTCTTTCACACACCGAACCAAGGACAACGGCACAGTATCGCTGGTGCCATGTGGAAAAACTGCCACTTCGGCGACTTTACGCAGACCAATATTGTGTGGCTGATCAAGTTTCTCCAAGAACTTATCCATGGGAAGTTCCAGCTCTGCGCGTTCCTGATTGACGCGGTCACTTCCCCACTCCCAGGTCCTCATCACCACGATGAGCACGGCCGCAATAAGTAGTGGAAGCCAGCCACCGTCGTGAATTTTCGTGGTGTTCGAGGCGAATAGAAGTACTTCTGGAATACCGATGAACACAATGAACAACGCTGTTTTCCACCAGGTGGTGTGAACATAGATCAGATACAAGACGCTGACTAACACCAAGGTTCCGGTCACGGCAAGTCCATACGCGCTGGCGAGGCTTTCAGAGGATCGGAATACCAGCACCACAACCATCACGGATACAAACAGCAAACCATTTACCAGTGGCATATAGATCTGGCCTTCCTCTTTTCGGGAAGTATGCCGGATCACCATGCGTGGCAGCAGTTTCAAATTCACGGCCTGTTTGGTCAATGAATACGCTCCGGAAATCACGGCCTGCGATGCGATCACCGTGGCGATGGTCGCCAAAATAACCAACGGAATCCGTAGACCTTCCGGCGCGAGATAAAACATGGGGTTGCGCACCGCTTCAGGCTGGTTAATCACCAAGGCGCCCTGCCCCAAATACGTCAAGATTAAAGCAGGCATGACGACGCAAAACCACGCCACTCTAATTGGCCTCGCCCCAAAATGGCCCATATCAGCGTAGAGCGCTTCCGCACCCGTTACTGTCAGGACAACGGCACCAAGCAGCACAAATGCTTGGAAAGGCTCAGCCACAATCAACCCCAGTGCCCAATGTGGAGACAAGCTCTGCAAGATTTCTGGATGTACGATGATTTGCGGAATTCCCAATCCTGCAAGGGTGACAAACCACAGCAACATGATGGGGCCGAAGGCTTTACCGACTTTTTCTGTACCGAGCGGTTGGATTGCAAAAATAGCGATCAGAACTGCGAGAGATACGGGCAGAATGAAGCGCTCAAAGCTTGGGGAGATAACCGTCAAGCCTTCTGTTGCGCTGAGAACAGAGATCGCCGGGGTGATCACCACATCGCCATAAAACAATGCGGCACCCAACATGCCGGCTACTGCTACGAATTTTCCCCAGTGCCCACGGTTTTTCAGCAAAGCAACGAGCGCCAGAATGCCGCCTTGCCCTTGGTTGTCAGCTCGAGTGACCAGCATGACGTATTTGACGGTGACGATCAAGGTGATTGTCCACAGCACCATGGAGATGATCCCGTACACATTTTCCGGGGTGACTTCGACTTTGTTGTGCTGCATGCTGAATGCAGTGTGAAGTGAGTACAGGGGGCTGGTGCCGATGTCGCCGAACACAACACCTAGGGCACCGAGAGTGAGTAAAGCTTGTCCGGATTTTGGAGCGACTGATTTTGGCCGCGCACTTTTCATGCGGTTAAGCATGCTCCTTTGAGTGGAGAAATGCTAGCGCTCAGAAAAGACCTAATCCCAGCGAGCGTTGACAAGGAAGTATGCGCAGGCCAGGGCTTCGGTTCGGGTCTTTTCAAGGTCGGATCCGACCATGTTGACGTGGCCGATCTTTCGTCCCGGTCGATGTCCCTTGCCGTAAAGGTGGATCTTGGCATCTGGGTATTTGCGCCATACTTCCACCATGCGGGTTGCCATGGGCATCTCTGGGTCGGTGTCGGCACCGAGCACGTTGGCCATCACGGTGTAATCAGCCAAAGTGTCGGTGGCACCCAGTGGGTAGTCGAGGACTGCGCGGAGGTGCTGCTCGAATTGGCTGGTCACGCAGCCATCTTGAGTCCAGTGGCCGGTGTTGTGTGGACGCATGGCGAGCTCGTTGACAAAGATCTCTGGCTGGCCGTTTTGGTCGAGGGTTTCAAAAAGCTCGACTGCCAAGACACCAGTGACGCCGAGTTCCGTGGCGATCTTCTGGGCCAATCCTCTGGTGGATTCCTGCAGTTCTGCGGATAGTTCAGGTGCGGGAGCGATTGCTTCTGCACACACACCGTTCTTCTGCACGGATTCTACGACTGGCCACGCTTTGGTTTCTCCACTTGGGGTGCGGGCAACCATGGCGGACAGTTCCCTGTTGAGGGCAACTTTCTTTTCTGCCATGAGTGGGGTGCCGCCGTCGAGAAGCTCTGCCACAAGCGATTGAAGTTCTGCTACATCGGCCGGGAACCATACGCCCTTGCCGTCGTATCCGCCACGGCGTGCTTTGAGGCAAACCTGGCCATCGACTGCTTCGAAGAATCCCACTGCATCTTCGACTGATTCAATGGCAGCAAATGGTGGGACTGGTGCGCCGAGTTCACGTAGACGCTTGCGCATGACAAGTTTGTCTTGGGCGTTGACCAGTGCTTCTGGGCGTGGCTGCACGTTGACGCCTTCTGCGATGAGCTGGTGCAGGTGTTCGTTGGGGACGTGCTCGTGGTCGAAGGTCATCACATCGGCGCCTTCGATGGCGACGCGCAGATCATCAATGTTGGTGTAATCGCCGAGAACAACATCAGCAGCTACTTGAGCTGCGGAGGAATCCGGCGCTCCAGCTAGAACTCGCAGTGATTGTCCGAGTTCGATGGCGGAGGTCTGCATCATGCGGGCTAATTGGCCGTCACCAATTACTGCGACGATGGGCATTCCTGGAGCGTGGGCTTGGTTTCCTGTAGAAGTCACAAGTCCTAACTATAACGCCTTCACCAAAATGTAAGATCTTTGAGCAGCGCTTCCACTTTTCGAGCCTTGGGAACCTGGTTGATTACGTAGGGTCTGTGGTGTCCACCAACACCTAAGACCAGGGTGTTTCGCCGGCGTTGGACTCGCTGAATGTAGCTCAGTGGAATGGAATCAAACCCGGTGCGCAGTCCCGCGCGTCGGACCAGCAGTTTGCGGTCGCTCAAGATCACGCGGAAACGACGTTGCCTTATTAAAGGCAGACCGAAACGCCATGCAGCAAGTACTGCCCACACACCTACGAGAAAGTTGCGGGTGCCTTCGGGGAAGCTATCGGCGGGGTTGGTGCCATCGATTCCTGGAAGCTGATCCAAAAAGCCGATGCCCATCCAACAGATTCCAGTAATCACAATGAGTTCAAAAATGGGGAACAACATTGCGGATAGAGGAGATGTCAGATCGACGTGGATCCGGTCTCCCTCTGCAATATGTTTCTCAAGTGAATTCCCCATACGGTCACCTTACTGCAGGCGAAGGTGCGTAATTTCACCGGCATTCAGGGTATGAACAGTGTCCAAAGCATCACGAACGCGGATTTCTCCGCCAGTCGCGACACCGATCGCTTCCCCTAAGAGTTCTTTATCCCCAGGTAGAAGCACTCGAACATCTTGGCCAATACTGGAACATACCGCACGGTAATCATCGAGCCAATCCACACTTGGACCCTGCCACTGGTCCAGTCGAGTATGCAGATGTGTGAGCATATTAATAAGGAATGTGGTTCTGTCGACTTCAACACCTTCCAATGCGAGGGAAGTTGCATGAGGAACAGGAAGCTCCTCTTTAGTCAGGCTGATATTAGTGCCCCAACCGATGACAACTGTTGGGGTGGAATCAAAGCCGGTGGCTTCCACCAGGATGCCGCAGAGTTTCTTGCCGTGGATTTGAACGTCGTTGGGCCATTTCAATCCGGCACCTTCCACACCTAGGTCATTCAATGCGTCCATGACAGCAAGACCTGCCGCGAGTGGAATGGTGCCAATACGATCCAATTGATCAGTAGATATTTGAACGAGCACAGACACGATTGTTTGGGAACCTTCAGGGGCAGACCACGGGCGGCCGAGTCGCCCACGCGCATGATCTTGAAACTCGACAGTTTTCACCGTCCAGTTTGGAGCGCCAGAACCTGCAAGTGCCAGCAAGTCAGCATTAGTGGAGCCTGTCACTTTTTCGTAAATGACCTGGCCAAAGTCACCGTTTTGGAGCAATTTTTCCCTCAGGAGCTCAACGTTTAGCGGCTCTCTGGATCGTGAAATGTCAACGTTCATGGAAGCCAATGTAGTGGGGTCGCGTCGAAAAGCGTGCCTTCGGCGCGACACGCCCAAAAAGTTTTACCTTTCAAAACCACCCCCAAGCAGCACAAACCCTTTTAGTGATGTAAATCACCGGGAAAAGATTGTGGACGTTACCCCCGCCTACGGCTACGATTCCAAAACATGACCATTTCCTCACCTTTGATTGACGTCGCCAACCTTCCAGACATCAACACCACTGCTGGCAAAATCGCCGACCTAAAGGCTCGCCGCGCGGAAGCCCACTTTCCGATGGGTGAAAAGGCAGTAGAGAAAGTCCACGCAGCTGGCCGCCTCACTGCCCGTGAGCGCCTCGATTACCTCCTCGATGAAGGCTCCTTCATCGAAACCGATCAACTAGCACGCCACCGCACCACCGCGTTCGGACTCGGAGCCAAGCGTCCTGCAACAGACGGTATCGTTACCGGCTGGGGCACCATTGATGGACGCGAAGTGTGTATCTTCTCCCAGGACGGCACCGTATTCGGTGGTGCGCTTGGTGAGGTTTATGGCGAAAAAATGATCAAGATCATGGAACTGGCAATCGACACCGGTCGCCCATTGATCGGTCTTTATGAAGGTGCTGGCGCTCGTATCCAAGACGGTGCGGTCTCCCTGGACTTCATTTCCCAGACCTTCTACCAAAACATTCAGGCATCTGGTGTTATCCCTCAGATCTCTGTCATCATGGGCGCTTGTGCCGGTGGCAATGCTTACGGCCCTGCCCTGACTGACTTTGTGGTCATGGTTGATAAGACTTCCAAGATGTTCGTTACCGGCCCAGACGTGATCAAGACCGTCACCGGCGAGGAAATTACCCAGGAAGAGCTCGGCGGCGCAACCACTCACATGGTTACCGCTGGTAACTCCCACTACACCGCTGCCAACGATGAGGAAGCCCTTGATTGGGTTCAGGATCTAGTTTCTTTCCTCCCATCCAACAACCGCTCTTATGCGCCAGCAGAAGATTTCGACGAAGAAGAGGGCGGCGTTGAGGCAAACCTCACCGCTGATGACCTCAAGCTCGATGAGATCATCCCTGATTCTGCAACGGTTCCTTATGATGTCCGCAGCGTCATCGAATGCCTCACCGACGATGGCGAATACCTGGAAATCCAGGCAGACCGCGCAGAAAACGTCGTTATCGCATTCGGTCGCATTGAGGGCCAGTCTGTGGGCTTCGTTGCTAACCAGCCAACCCAGTTTGCTGGCTGCCTCGACATCGATTCCTCTGAGAAGGCTGCGCGCTTCGTCCGCACCTGCGATGCATTCAACATCCCAATCGTCATGCTTGTCGACGTCCCCGGCTTCCTCCCAGGTGCAGGCCAGGAATACGGTGGCATCCTACGTCGCGGCGCAAAGCTGCTTTATGCATACGGCGAAGCAACTGTTCCAAAGATCACCGTCACCATGCGTAAGGCTTACGGCGGAGCATATTGCGTGATGGGTTCCAAGGGCTTGGGCTCAGACGTGAACCTTGCATGGCCAACCGCTCAGATCGCCGTCATGGGCGCTGCTGGTGCAGTCGGATTCATCTACCGCAAGGAGCTCATGGCCGCTGGAGCCAAGGGCTTGGATACTGTCGCATTGGCTAAGTCCTTCGAGCGCGAATACGAAGACCAGATGCTCAATCCTTATCTCGCTGCAGAGCGCGGTCTGATTGACGCTGTGATCCTGCCAAGCGAAACTCGCGGACAGGTTGCCCGTAACCTGCGTCTCCTCAAGCACAAGAATGTCACTCGCCCTGCCCGCAAGCATGGCAACATGCCACTGTAAAAACAGTCAGCAGTAAAAGATTTGGGTGTAAAGAGGTTCCAAAATAAATTGGCAGCTCTTTACACCCAAACTTTGAGACATGAGGGTGGCCCTCGACTAACATGACCGGTTAGTAGATCAATTAATCCCCATCCAGGGGATTAAATCATTTAGTGCGTCGATTTTCTTCATAGACAAGTTCATTCCGGACTTCGTTTAATGTTTGAAAGCTCACTGGCCATGACCATGCGTATTATCCACTCACACCCCTCAGGATTTAGACTAAGAAACTATGACTGCAGCACAGACCACACCTGACCTCACCACGACGGCCGGCAAGCTCTCCGATCTTCGCTCCCGTCTTGCAGAAGCTCAAGCTCCAATGGGCGAGGCTTATGTAGAAAAAGCTCACAAAGCTGGCAAGAAGACTGCCCGTGAACGCATCGAGTACTTGCTCGACGAAGGCTCTTTCGTAGAGATCGATGCCCTCGCTCGTCACCGTTCCAAGAACTTTGGTTTGGATGCTAAGCGTCCTGTCACCGATGGCGTTGTCACCGGTTACGGCACCATCGATGGCCGCAAGGTCTGTGTCTTTTCTCAGGATGGCGCTGTTTTCGGTGGCGCTTTGGGCGAAGTTTATGGTGAGAAGATCGTCAAGGTCATGGATCTTGCCATCAAGACTGGTGTTCCTTTGATCGGTATTAACGAGGGCGCAGGCGCTCGTATCCAAGAAGGCGTTGTCTCCTTGGGTCTGTACTCACAGATCTTCTACCGCAACACCCAGGCTTCCGGCGTGATCCCACAGATCTCCCTGATCATGGGCGCTTGTGCTGGTGGACACGTGTACTCCCCTGCTCTGACCGACTTCATCGTCATGGTGGATCAGTCCTCCAAGATGTTTATCACCGGCCCTGATGTCATCAAGACCGTCACCGGTGAAGATGTCACACAGGAAGAGCTTGGCGGTGCACACACCCACATGGCTACTTCTGGTACTTCTCACTACACCGCATCTGATGATGCAGATGCACTGGATTGGGTTCGCGAACTTACCACGTTCCTTCCTTCCAACAACCGTGCGGAAGCTCCACGCCAGGAAGCTGACATCATGGTCGGTTCCATCAAGGAAAACGTCAATGCGACGGATCTGGAATTGGACACCATCATTCCTGATTCCCCGAACCAGCCTTATGACATGAAGGAAGTTATTTCCCGCATTGTCGATGAGGGCGAGTTCTTCGAAATCCAGGAAGGCTTCGCAGAGAACATTCTCTGTGGTTTCGCCCGCGTTGAGGGACGTTCCGTCGGCATCGTGGCCAACCAGCCAACTCAGTACGCAGGTTGCTTGGATATCAAGGCTTCCGAGAAGGCAGCACGCTTCATCCGTACATGCGATGCGTTCAACGTCCCAATCGTTGAGTTCGTGGACGTTCCTGGCTTCTTGCCTGGCACCAACCAGGAATTCGATGGCATCATCCGTCGTGGCGCTAAGTTACTCTATGCATACGCTGAAGCAACCGTCGGCAAGATCACTGTGATCACCCGTAAGTCTTACGGCGGAGCATACTGCGTTATGGGCTCTAAGGATATGGGCGCTGACCTCGTATTCGCATGGCCTACCGCGCAGATCGCCGTCATGGGTGCATCAGGTGCTGTTGGATTTATTTACCGCAAGGAACTCAAGCAGGCTGCTACCGAAGGCAAGAACGTTGCTGAGGTGGCGAAGGATTACGAGCGCGAGTACGAAGAGACTCTGGTCAATCCTTATGTCGCTGCAGAGCGTGGCCTCGTTGACGCTGTTATTCCACCTTCTGAAACCCGTGGCCAGATCATTGAGGGTCTGCGCCTGCTGGATCGCAAGGTTGTTAATGTTCCTGCTAAAAAGCACGGCAACATTCCACTATAAACACTGATTTTTCAAGGAGAACCATGTCTGAAGAGACCAACCAGGGCACCAAGGCCGCAGCGAAGCCATTTCTGCAAATCGTGTCTGGCAACCCATCTGATCAAGAGGTTGCGGCCCTGACCATGGTGTTTGCAGGTTTGGCCAAGTCTGCTGCAGCACAGCAGGCGTCGACAAGCTATGACCGCAACCAATGGGGCAACCTGACGGAGCGTCTGAGTCGCCCCACCACGTTCAACCCCAGTGCATTTCAGAATGTGAATTTCTTTTAAAATCTATGCACATCGTTCTCGCTTCGCAGTCTCCGTCCCGCCGACAAATTTTGAATTCGGCGGGCGTTGAGCCCATCATTTGTCCAGCTGATGTCGATGAGGATGCACTCATCCGCGCTCTTGACGGAGCTGCGCCGGAGGAAATCGTATGCCAGCTTGCGCTGGCTAAAGCACAAGTGATTGCGCCGTCTTACCCAGACGACGTAATCATTGGTGGCGATTCCATGCTGCTTATCGACGCCACCCTCCAGGGCAAGCCGCATACCCGCGAAGCCACCATCGAAAGATGGAAACAACAGCGTGGCAAACAGGCCAAACTGATCACTGGACACGCCATCATCTTCGGCGACAAAGTGATTGTTGAGGCTTCCTCCACTACCATTCATTTCGCCGAAGCAAGTGATATCGACATCGAGCGATACGCCGCTACTGGCGAGCCTTTAGAATGCGCTGGTGCTTTCACTCTGGAAGCGCTCGGTGGGTGGTTCATTGATTCTATCGAAGGCGATCCTTCTTCGGTGATCGGGTTGTCGCTACCTGTTGTACGACGCGCGCTTTATCAACTGGGCTTTAACGCCAGCGATTTTTGGAGCTAATCCCGCACTCTGCTAGTTTACTAGCGCCTCAGTACCTAACCTGGCCTATTTTGGCTTGTTGACCGACTTGATCGGGATGGCGAGTTCAGAGTTGTGGTGGATATTTGCACCTTAAGCCGGACGCATAGCTCACACCCCTAAACCAACCATCGCGCTCTTCAAACCAGTTAGAAATCCCTAAAGTAGCTAAGTCTTTGATGGCATATTGATCATCAGTGATTGGTTGTAGTTTTTCGGTATCAAGTGGGTAGGTTCGGAGAGAGTATTCCGAAATAACTTCTACCCCAATTATAAAGGTGGAGATTTAGGGCCAAATGACTCGATGTAATTCACGTTAATGTGGCGAGATAGAGATCTTTGAGCCTCATTAATCGTGCTAATTTCGGCGCTAACTTGAGCCAAGTCAGGTTGTAGTTTCTCTTTAAATCTTGGCAGCCCTATCGGATTGGTTAGCGCCCCAGCAGCTTGCGCATGCTCCCCCACACCAGTGGAGTCAGAGACTGCGCATATTCATCCGACATATGGTTGCCATCGCGGTAGACGTAGACATTTCCGATCACTGGAACGCAGATGTCGTCTGGGCAGAACCACGCGGAAGTATCAACGGCAAGCATATTAGGTCGGCTTGCTAGTTCTTCAGCTGCTGGATCAACAAGTGCATAGAAGTTATCTCTGGTGATTGAGCAATCCTCCAAGGAACGTTCTTCCTCATAGCATTGTGATACCAACCAGCCTTCGCCGCTGGGCTGAATGAACCATGGGTTGTCACGCAGACCCAGGAACGGAATGTTTTCTGCTTCAAGGAAGTCCCACAGCGTGATATATGATTCTGGGACCTCGTCGATGCCACGGCCCTTTTCTAAGAGCGGGCGCGTGGAATTAGACACAACTAGATCTGGTTTGACCTCTGCGAGACGTTCAATCACATACTCATTGAACTCTGCGCAATCTTCGCTGAAGATACCATCTAAATCTTCCACAAAGGTGGGGCACGATTGGCGAACCAGTGGGATCACTTTGAAATTGTTCTGCTGCCCCAAGGTATCTAGTGGGGAGATCCACTGCTCGGCGTGTGATCCGCCTACCAGGTATACCTCTACAGAAGATTCAGGATTTCCGAAGGTACAAAATTCTGGGTCGTATCTATCTGGCGCCAATTCAGAAGGATCATCGCCAAATACTGACATGCAGCCCTTCGCCCACGCAGGTGAGACGGTATCTGCAAGGACATAAGGATTTGGTTCGGGATCGGCTTCTGGGAAGCTCATACCTGCCAAGGACAGTGCACCAGGGTAGATTGAAGGATCTAAACTAGTGGCTTGGGCATCCACTACGCGTTGGTACAGCACCTGTGGAGAAGAACTCACTGACATGCCGACTACAACCACAGCGATGCCTGCGACAGCACGCAATTGAGCGGGACGTGAAGAACGTAGTTTCTTTAAAGCTTCCGCGCTGCGTGATTCCCTAAAAACGGGACGCTTGCCTTGCTGTTGCATGGGCTTTTCGATGTATTTATTAGTCAACTGTGCAAGGCCAACAGACAGCACGATAACTGCAATGCCTAGCCATATCGAGGGCTCAGTTTGATTGAAATAAGCGGTCAGCATGATCAGCAAAGGCCAGTGCCAGAGATACAACGGATAAGCGATATCGCCAAGCCAGCGCATCCACTTTCGGGACAGGAATACAGATACTTTACCGTCGCCAAGAATGATCAGGCAGGCACCCAGAATTGGATACAGCGCTGGAGCTCCAGGGAAAGTCTGCGCACCATCCATGATGAAACCAGTGGATAGCACCATGAATAAGCCCACGGCTGCAAGGATTGATTTGGTCTTTTCAGACAGCAAAATCCGAGGTGCATGTAGAGCTAGTAGTGCGCCTAATCCCAGCTCCCAGAACCTCGTGAACGTGGAATAATAGTTCACGGATTGGTCCACAAAGTGCCAAACCACTGCGCTGAAAAATGACACTGAGGTGAGTACTGCCAGCACAGGTGTGGCTAGTTGGAGAGCCGCATATTCTGGGCGATAGCGGCGGATCAGGATGATCACCATGCTCAAGGCAATGGCGAACAGATAAAACTGTCCTTGTACAGCCATAGACCACAGATGTTGGAAAGGACTAACTTCTGCGGATGCGGCCTCATAGGAGGCGCCCTGAGCTGCTAGTTCCCAGTTCTGGGTATAAAACAGGCTGGCTACTGCTTGGTTGGCTATTTCTATTCTTTGCAAGCGTGGTATCCAGGCCATAATGATGGCCATGGATACGCCAAGGACGACCACCAATGCGGGAAGCAACCGCCGCAGTGTGCGCCAAAAAGGCCACCACGGGTTAATAGAAGAGTCGGGGCGGTCTGCATAGCGCAGCTGCGACCCAAGGAAAAAATAGCCAGAAAGGAGGAGGAAAACATCGACGCCACCGGATACTTTTCCAACAAAAACATGGAAGAGCACCACGAAAGCAATCGCGATTCCTCGGAGTCCATCGAGGTCATAGCGATAGCCAGACCTCGGAACTTTTTGGGTAGGCGAAGTGGCTTTGCCACGTTGAAGTCCTTCTTTTAGAACTTCAGAAAGTCCCCTCGCCGATACCACTAAAAACCTCTTTCAATTTCCTGTATAGCCTAATGATCTTCTCACATGGATCATTAAAGTTAGGATTGGGGCATGGTACAAATCAATGACATGCTTGCCCCTCCCCCAGTGAAGCTTCCAGAGGATCCTGCACAGGGCGCAGATCCAACGTTGACCTCTACAGCGATTGCTCATCCCGATAGCCCTTTGGTGTGGGTATGCCGTGCAGAGGATCTCCTTAATTCCGCATCAACTGATGAAGAAAAAATCCAAGCCTACGCATTTGCACGTACGGGATATCATCGTAGCCTTGACCGTTTGCGTGCAAATGGTTGGAAGGGTTGGGGCCCAGTCCCTTACTCCCATGAACCTAATCAAGGTGTTCTAAGAGCCATTGCTTCGCTGGCTCTCGCAGCGAAACTGATCGGCGAGAACAATGAGTACGATCGTTGCCGTCAGATGCTCTCGGATGCTGATCCAGCATCTGTAGCAATTTTGTTAGACAAGTAGAAAAAACGAGCTCCCTCCCGCGCCTTGCCAAGCAAGGTGTGGGAGGGAGACGTCGATAAGCAGAATTTTTTTATGCAGTAATGCGCTTGATCGCCTCGGACGCGACGAGCTGCTGGATACCCATATCCAGCTCCGAAGTGAAGCCAACACAGGAGCAGTTAATCTCGCCCAACACGTAGGTGTCCTGGCCGTCAACGACATCGCCGAGCATGAAATCGGCAGTCCAGATCAGTGGGATATTATCGCCGCCAAGTTTTTCTGCGATGACCGGACGCGCGTTCGCAAACAGGTCAACCAATTCCTGCCACTGCTCTGGCTTGTCATAGGTGTACTTCGCACCAGAAAACAGGGTGGCGGAGAAATTGTCGCCGCCTTCGGCTGGCTTCTTATGCACCACAAATACAGGATGCGGACCAACCAACAAAATACGGATTTCGCCTTCGATGATACGTGGCATGAAACGCATATCAACCAACATGCCGTTATCGCCGATGATGTATTGATCGCAGAAATCCATGAACTCGCCGAGCTGACGAATCTCCGTGTGGTTATCTACGGCTTCAGTACATTTGATTTCAGTATCCAAAGGCAATGTGGTGCCAGGCTCAATGGATGCAGCTAGCTCTTTATCAACAAGCTGCACGCGCCAAATACCGGAACCGGTAGAACCGCGATTTTGCTTAAGCACGCGCTCACCATAAGACAAAGAAGCTGGGAATACCTCGTGGAAAGTCTCCACATCGTAATACGCCTGAGTATCAGTTGGCACCAGATCAGTTGTTGAGAGCTTAACCAGCGCATCTTTCGCGCCATAAGCCATCATTTCCTCTGGTGTGGACATGCCGACCAGGCCGGCTTCAGACAACCGCGTGAGCAAATCGAAATAGCCGCGCTCGCCGCCAGGAATATTTCCAGGATTTACGCGTGAGATATATCCGTCGAATTTTTCAGAAATATACTCAAAAAGATTTTCGGTCCACTCGGGGCGGTAGTACACAACCTCGGCGTGCCAACCGGCATCTTTAATTGAGTTTACGATGGGCATGGTGTCTTTACGGTGACCATCGAAATGCTTGTCAGAGCCGCCTTCGACTTCAAAAACAACAATGCTTTTGTTCATGGGTGGTGGATTTCACTTTCTCATAACTTGAAGCGTGTTAGGTGGATCGCTTCAAGAGGTGATCAGCAGCGTTAAAAAACTGAACTTTTCAACACGTTTTTACAAGTACAACGTGGGAAACCCTTTAATCTCAAAACACCAAAAAGTGAACTTAAACATTGGGCATTTTCACGTTGACAAGATAGACAATAAAGCACAATTCATGTTCTATGCTGATCAACCCAGCCAGTAGTAATTAAGGACACAAAGGCCTTAAACCAATATGCTGGGATACAGTATTAGATTTTCACACATTTATGGAAGGCAGCGACCCCCACATGGCAGCACCATTCGACCCATTTCCCGCCTTTGAGGAATACGCACACCCTGAAAGGATCGTCTCTGCATCCTGGCTTTCCGCACGTCTAGGCTCCCCAGGCCTCAAGGTCGTCGAGTCCAATGAAGACTCCCTCCTCTACGACATCGGACACCTCCCGGGCGCAGTCCGTATTGACTGGTCAAAAGACCTCAACGATCCGTTCACTCGTGATTTCATCGACGGCGAAGCTTTCGCCGAATTAATGAACCGCAAGGGCATTGCACGCGATGACACCGTCGTTATTTATGGAGATAAGTCCAACTGGTGGGCTGCGTTCACCCTTTGGGTGTTTGAACTTTTCGGCCACTCCGATGTGCGCCTCCTCAACGGCGGCCGCGATGCGTGGATGGCTGAGGAACGCGATACTTCTTATGTCGTTCCTGAGTACCCTTCCGCCAACTACCCTGTTGTCGAGCGTGTCGACGAAGGCCAGCGCGCCTTCGTCGCTGAGGTCCTCAGCTCGCTCACCCCAGCCGGTAGCATGAAGCTTGTCGACGTCCGCACCCCTGCGGAGTTCTCCGGCCTCAATGAATACGGTATCCCAGCTGCCGGAAACGGTGTGCTTCGCGGCGGCCACATCCCAGGCGCCGTCAACTTGGATTGGTCTGCAGCAGTTCTACCAAATGGCAATTTCCGCACCCGAGCAGAGCTCGACAAGATCTACGCCGAGCTCAATCCAAAGGACGACACTGTTGTCTACTGCCAAGTTGGCGATCGTGCAGCCCACACTTGGTTCGTCATGAAGTACTTGCTCGGATTCGAAAACGTCCGAAATTACGACGGATCTTGGGCCGAATGGGGAAATATGGTTCGCATGCCGATCAAAACTGGCGAAAACACCAAAAAATAACAATTCGGTGCCTAGAATGTGCATATCCTCTTTTGCCTGATCAATTACTTGATTAGCTGCTTAAACGAGAAGAAAATCTGCAGAATATGAGTAAATCCTCATATCTGGTTGAGTTCTTCGCGGGTGAGTGTGCAAGAATAATCAGTATTGGTCAGGCAAGTATGTGCCTACCCACTGAGCCATCAATTCAAATCAGGAGTATTTAGTGTCAGTCGAGACTAGGAAGATCACCAAGGTTCTTGTTGCTAACCGCGGTGAGATTGCAATTCGCGTGTTCCGTGCAGCTCGGGATGAAGGCATCGGATCTGTCGCTGTCTACGCAGAGCCAGATGCAGACGCGCCTTTCGTTACCTACGCTGATGAGGCTTTTGCTCTCGGTGGCAACACATCCGCCGAGTCTTACCTCGTCATTGACAAGATCCTCGATGCTGCCCGCAAGTCCGGTGCAGACGCCATTCACCCAGGCTACGGCTTCCTCGCTGAAAACGCTGACTTCGCAGAAGCAGTAATCAACGAAGGCCTCATCTGGATTGGACCATCACCTGAATCCATCCGTTCCCTTGGTGACAAGGTCACCGCACGCCACATTGCAGACACTGCAAATGCGCCAATGACACCTGGCACCAAGGAGCCAGTGAAGGACGCAGCAGAAGTTGTGGCTTTCGCTGAAGAATTCGGTCTCCCAATCGCCATCAAGGCAGCATTCGGTGGCGGCGGACGCGGCATGAAGGTTGCCTACAAGATGGAAGAAGTCGCTGACCTCTTCGAGTCTGCAACCCGTGAAGCAACCTCTGCTTTCGGTCGCGGCGAGTGCTTCGTTGAGCGCTACCTAGACAAGGCACGCCACGTAGAGTGCCAGGTCATCGCCGATAAGCACGGCAACGTTGTTGTCGCTGGTACTCGTGACTGTTCCCTGCAGCGTCGTTTCCAGAAGCTTGTTGAAGAAGCACCAGCACCATTCCTCACCGATGACCAGCGCGAGCGTCTACACTCCTCCGCAAAGGCCATCTGTAAGGAAGCTGGCTACTACGGTGCAGGCACCGTGGAGTATCTCGTTGGCTCTGACGGACTAATCTCCTTCCTCGAGGTCAACACCCGTCTCCAGGTGGAACACCCAGTCACCGAAGAGACCACCGGCCTCGACCTGGTCCGCGAAATGTTCCGCATTGCTGAGGGCCACGAGCTTTCCATCAAGGAAGACCCAACCCCACGCGGCCACGCATTCGAGTTCCGTATCAACGGCGAAGATGCAGGATCCAACTTCATGCCTGCACCAGGCAAGATCACCAGCTACCGCGAGCCACAGGGCCCAGGCGTCCGCATGGACTCCGGTGTTGTTGAAGGATCCGAAATCTCCGGACAGTTCGACTCCATGCTGGCTAAGCTGATCGTTTGGGGCGACACTCGCGAGCAGGCTCTCCAGCGCTCCCGCCGTGCACTTTCCGAATACATCGTTGAGGGCATGCCAACCGTTATCCCTTTCCACCAGCATATCGTGGAAAACCCATCATTCGTTGGCAACGGCGAAAGCTTCGAAATCTACACCAAGTGGATCGAAGAAGTATGGGATAACCCAATCGCTCCTTATCTCGATACCACTGAGCTCGACGATGAAGAAGACAACACCCCAGCACAGAAGGTCATCGTTGAGATCAACGGCCGTCGTGTTGAGGTTGCACTCCCAGGCGATCTTGCACTGGGTGGCTCCGCTGGCCCTAAGAAGAAGGCTAAGAAGCGTCGTGCAGGTGGCGCTAAGTCTGGCGTTTCCGGCGATGCAGTTGCAGCTCCAATGCAGGGCACTGTCATCAAGGTCAACGTCGAAGAAGGCGCAGAAGTCAACGAAGGCGATACCGTCGTTGTCCTCGAAGCTATGAAGATGGAAAATCCTGTAAAGGCTCACAAGTCCGGTACCGTCACTGGTCTTGCTGTCACTGCAGGCGAAGGCGTGAACAAGGGCGTTGTTCTCCTCGAGATTAAGTAGTCTCTGACTTCACTAAAATTCCCTCGGGCACTGTCTGATTTTCAGGCGGCGGCCCGAGGGTTTTTCACTTTTAGAACTGAGCCGGAACAGTTCCCTCCGAATCGAGGGGACTGCGGAATTTATCACCGGCAATTACTCACTTAGTGCTGAAAAATGAGGATCAACCATGCCATCAAGGGGTTAGCTACTTTTGCTGGCTTGAATCGTGCAGAAGTTGGTTACACGCTCGAGCTAAGCCCCAGGCTCACTGAAGATGCAAATTCTCGTTCTAAATCGCTAATTTTTTCGAAAATGGAACAGATTTTTGCACCCACAGGGCAATGTTATGCAAGTATTCGTTCGATTTACTAAGTTTCCAGCGAGGTGGGACGGATCCTTGCACTGGAATCTCACAGGATTCCCAATAGCCTCACCTGTCCCGAAAATCACCTCTCCCAGGTGCCGATCTAAGCGCTTGATGGGTGCTGGTTGACACGAAAGCCTGTTCCAGATATTCAATCCCTTAAATCAGCACACAGCCACATCAGCAATATAATTACTCCTGACTTGGCTCCCATGAGTGCCGAAAAATTACCACTGATCATGCTGCTCAAAAAACCAAAAGAACCAAGTCAGGTTTTTCGCGCCACAACAACCATCAGCGCTGCTCAATTGGCACGATTTCCCTTTCCTCCACGCCAGAATAAGCAGATAGTGGGCGAATCAAGGCGTTGTTTTCAAATTGCTCCACGATGTGCGCCGTCCAACCAGATAACCGTGCCAATACAAATAGTGGGGTAAAGAAATCTACGGGGAATCCGAGCATGTAATACGCAGGTCCGGCAGGAAAATCAAGGTTTGGTTTGATGCCGGTGCGGGTATCCATCACCTCTTGCATGGATTCATACATGTGCACCCATTTTTGACCTCTGTGTCTAATCGCAAGTGCTCGCATAGATTTCTCCATTGATGGCACTCGAGAATCACCATTTTTGTATACGCGGTGGCCAAACCCCATGATGCGTTCTTTACGATCTAGCGCTCGACCCATCCAGTCTGCGGCTTGGGCAGGATCGTCGATCTCAAGCATGGTGTGCATGACAAATTCATTAGCGCCACCATGAAGTGGGCCTTTGAGAGCACCGATCGCACCCGTGATCGCCGAGTACGCATCCGATCTTGTCGATGAAATCACGCGGGCAGAAAATGTGGAGGCGTTGAAAGAGTGTTCTGCGTACAAAATCAGGGAGCGTTCAAAATCTCGAATGTCTTCAGCTGAATTGGCCACTGATCCACCATCGGAGGTGCCAAATACCATGGACAGAAAATTCTCGGCGATCCCTTTGTTGTGATCTGGTGCAAGGATCTCTTCCCCACTGCGCCGGCGGATATCCATGGCCACCACCATGGGAAGTTGCGCCATCAGGTTATGGCCGATGTTGCGGATATGATCGGCATCGCGAGTGAATGGATCAGGGTCAAACGTTCCCATATAAGACACCGCGGTGCGCAGCACATCCATGGGGTGACAATCAGTGGGCAGGGAGTGGATCAAAGAAATCAGCCCAGCATCGAGGGATCGGTAGCTGCGGCCGCATTTATTAAATGAGCGCAGTTGCTCCACAGTGGGCAACTCTCCAAACCACAATAGGTAGATCACTTCCTCAAAGCTGCAGGTATCTACCAAGTCTTGGACGCGGTAGCCTCGGTAGGTCAACGAGTTACTTTCTGGCATTACTTTGGAGATGCTTGTGTAATCGGATATGACACCATTTAAGCCCTTGTGGACTTCCCTTTTAGGCATCGTCTGCTCCTTTCTTGTAGGTGAAGATGTTCTGGTCAAAGACGTTGTAGTCTTCGTATCGCAGGAGTTCATAGAGCCTGCTGCGGTGTTGCATGCGGTCGAGCCATCCTTCCTGGGTGCCGTGTTCTTTGATTTCGGCAAGTGCTTGTTCCACTTGTCCCATCGCGATGCGCAGTGTGGTTACGGGATAGATCACGGCGTTGTATCCAATGTCTTCTAGAAGCTCGGCGGAGAGCAGCGTGGTTTTTCCGAATTCCGTCATATTTGCCAGTAGCCAGGCTTCGGGCAGGGCTGCGCGGAAATAACGGAAATCTTCCTCTGTGTGCAGGGCTTCGGGGAAAATCATGTCGGCGCCAGCATGAAGATAGGCGCGTGCGCGCTCGATGGCGGCGTCGATGCCTTCGATTCCTGCGGCATCTGTGCGCGCACAGATGACAAAGTTGGGGTCGCGTCGTGCGGAGACTGCGGCACGGATTCTGCGCACCATCAGCTCAGTGGGTACTACTTCTTTGCCGTCCAAATGTCCGCAGCGTTTGGGGTTTACTTGGTCTTCTAGATGGCAGCCTGCCACACCGGCGTCTTCTAATTCGGAGACTGTTCGCGCTGCTGACATGGGTTCGCCAAAGCCGGTGTCGGCGTCGACAAGCACGCCTAGTTCCGTGACGCGCGCAATCTGCCGCGCGCGGTAGGCGACTTCGGTCAGCGTCGTTAAGCCGATATCTGGAAGTGCCAGATCAGCGGCGACAACGGCGCCGGAGACGTAGACTCCTTCGAAGCCGGCTTCTTCGATGGAGCGCGCAATCAACGGGGAGAATGCGCCGGGCAGGCGTGCGATTTCAGGTGCGGCCAGTGCCACTTTAAACGCTTCTCGACGCTTCCCCACATCTTGGCCATTCGAGAACAGATTCATAGCAACCCTACCTTTGTCTCTGCTTGCTTGCTTAAGTCCACTTCAATGTTCAGTTCGCTCAAATCATCCAGCTCAGGCAAACTTTGCACAGCATTTAAGAAGCGTTCCTGTTCTGCTTCTGCCACGGTATTTTTCGCAAGCGTACGAAACTTACCGATATAATTTTCCCGCTCAAAAGGCTGGCTTCCTAGAGGGTGCGCATCTGCAACGGCTAATTCATCTTCGATGACGGTGCCGTCTACCATAGTGATCACAGCTTTTGCCCCGAAGGCCTTTTCTGCTGGATCTTGCGCATGATATCGACGAGTCCATTCTGGATCTTCTACGGTGCGCACCTTCTGCCACAATGCCACGGTCTCTGGGCGGGTGGAACGTTTGCGCGTATAGGAATATTCGTGGTGCCACATGCCATCTTGCAGCGCAACGGCGAAAATATACATGATGGAATGATCCAGCGTTTCGCGCGATGCTTGCGGATCCATCTTTTGTGGATCGTTCGCCCCAGTACCAATCACGAAGTGGGTGTGGTGGCTGGTGTGCAGCACGATCTCAGCGATGTGTTCCGTTCCACCTGCAGCATCAACGGCAGGCTTCATCCTTCGCGCCAGATCAATCGGTGCTTGTGATTGATATTCCGCTGAATGTTGCTTGGTGTAGGTCTCTAAAATCGCCAGCTTGGGCTCACCACGTTCCGGCAATGGCACATGATAAACATGATCTTTACCCGATAGCAGCCACGCGATAACACCATCTTCGCCCTCCCAGATCGGAGCTGGCGATCCTTCCCCACGCATCGCTCGATCCATCGCCTCAATAGCCATCTTTCCGGCAAATGCTGGTGCGAACGCCTTCCAGCTGGAAATCTCACCTTTTCGCGATTGCCTCGTGGCCGTCGTGGTGTGCAAAGCCTGGCCAATTGCCTGATAGATGGTCTCCTCGTCCACACGCAACAACGTGCCCAAACCTGCAGCAACACTTGGACCAAGGTGCGCTACATGATCAATTTTGTGCTCATGCAGGCATATCCCCTTCACTAAATCCACCTGCACTTCATAAGCCGTGGCAATGCCTCGGAGTAAATCACGGCCTGAACTTTTTTGTGCCTGGGCAACGGCCACCAGGGGAGGAATATTATCGCCAGGATGCGAATAGTCTGCAGCGAGGAACGTGTCATGGAAATCAAGTTCCCGCACAGCCGTCCCATTAGCAAAGGCAGCCCACTCTGCTGAGTAGCTGCCTTTAATTCCAAAAACTTGCCCGCCTTTATCTCGGGGATGAGCTTGCGCTTGTTGCCTTGCCACGCTCACAGGTCTGCGTAACACCGAGGCTGCAGACACTGCCGCGTTGTCGATGATCCGATTGATGATCATCTCCGAAACTTCCGGCGTTACCTCCACTGGATCAGTGGCAAGTTCCGCAAATTTCCACGCAAGATGCTCTGATTTGGGAAAATTCTCCGCCGATAAATAACTACGAACATCATGAATACGCATCGAGGGGCTCCTCAGGTTGCTCGATAATTCTTCGATACCTCCACCCTAGGCCGATTGTGTGCCCCAAGCCACAATTTTCTTACTGAGAATCCGCATCGGCGATATCTGCCAAAATCAGATCAAAGTTAATCTCAGCACCAGCCATCACACCTTGAGCCGCAGAAGCATAAACCATCGAGTTGGCTGCCTGAGCATTTCCAGCTGCCCACACTCCTTCAATTGGAGTGCGACCGCTTGGTGACGATGGAATCGAGCGCCCCATTGGCCCCTCTTCCATCTCTCCACCCAATTGGGAATACAAGCTGTCATCTGCCATCGGACGGGTGGCAACCACAATGAAATCGCTCTGCATACTGTCACCGGATGCGAGCGTCATATCCACGCCGTCTCCTACCGCAGCAACGCTGACAACATCATCCCGAACCACCTTGACACCAGCTTTTTCAAGCAGCGCCCTGGTGTGCTCCTCAAGATCTATGATGCCCACCAACGTCACTTTCTGTGACAGCTGCGAAAACATCAAAGCCTGATGTCCAGACATCGACGAAGTATTCAACACCACGATCTCCGCGCCACGAGCCTCAAATCCGTGGCAATAAGGGCAGTGCAAAACCTTGGTTCCCCACAGCTCCATCAGACCGTCAATCTCTGGTAATTCATCAACGGCACCGTGTGCCAAGATGATGCGCCGGGCGTGAAGGAGGGAGGCGTCGTCAAGCGTTATGGCGAAGGAGTCGCTGCCACGCTGCACCTTTTCCACACGCCCGGAGTTAATGTTCACGCCATAGGAACGCGCTTCGGCGCGGCCCTTTTCGAGGAGTTCAGCAGGGGAAATTCCCTCTTGGCCGAGCGTATTGTGCGCTGCATGAGCATAGCGGTTTCGCGGTTGACCTGCGTCGATGATGGTTACACTGCGCAAAGAACGGCCGAGAGCAACTGCTGCAGCAAGCCCAGCCGGGCCAGCACCGACAATGGCTACATCGATGATGTGATCTGAGGATTTGGATGAAGTTGGCAGGGGTGACATGCGAGGGACTCCTCTTAAAAGTCGAAAACTACTTGATGGGAATCACGAGAATACACCGATCAACGCTTTATTGAAAGTCTTTTTCATTAATTGGTCCACTTTGCGTGCCCATCTCGTCATATACACAGGCCACCATAGCCTTCCAACAACAAAACCAGACAAAGCGACCAAGATTTATGATGCCTGCTCAGACCTTGGTCGTCCTGTCCAGGCCCGCCAAAAAACTGCATTTGAGTCCCTGAAAAAGCGCCTTCCCAGAATCGATCCTCAGCGCTTCATAAGGCCACGCCCACACAAATTTACTCATTCTAAAATTTCATCCCCTTAAACAGACGAAAAAGCTCCCGCTCTCTTTCCACATAAGAAGAGCGGGAGCTTTTAAGAACAGGCGCTTAAGAAACTACGACGATCAAATCGCCGCCTTCCACCTTTGTTGCAGCAGGAACAACAACGCGCTCGATCGTGCCATCGCTGGAAGCTGTGATCGTTGCTTCCATCTTCATAGCTTCGATGATTGCAACTGCATCTCCAGCCTTAACCTCATCGCCTTCTGCGACAGTCACGGTGACAACGCCAGCAAATGGTGCGGCAACATGACCCATATTGGAGGTATCAGCCTTTTCTGCGGTTGCAGTGACAGATTCAACGGAATGATCACGCACACGCATTGGGCGGATCTGGCCATTGACGTTGGTGACCACGTTGCGCATGCCCTTATCATCAGGCTCGGAAATCGCATCGAGACGAACCAGCAATGGGGTGCTTACTTCTGGCAAGCGAATAATAGTCTCTCGGCCCTCTACTAATCCGTAGAAGAATTCACGATCATCCAGCGCTGAGGTGTTGCCAAAGCGTCGGCGGTGCTCGAGGAATTCTTCAGTTGGCTTCGGGAAGAGCAGTCGGTTGAGGCTGCTGCGTCGCTCCGCAGAATCATCGGAATCAAGGTGTTTTTGTTCCTCAGCAGGAACCTCAGTCAACGGTGCCTTGCCTTCAGAGCGACCTTCCAGAGCGCGGGTACGCAGCGGCTCTGGCCAGCCTCCTGGAGGGTTGCCAAGTTCACCACGCAAGAATGCGATGACAGAATCTGGAATATCGTACTTTTGTGGATCGGCAGCAAAGTCTGCTGGATCAACACCTGCGCCCACAAGATGGAGCGCAAGATCGCCAACGACCTTAGATGATGGAGTGACCTTGGTTGGTCGTCCCAGCATCTCATTCACGGCTGAGTAGTTGTCTTCGATCAGTTCAAAACGATCTGCAAGTCCCAGCGCAGTGGCCTGTGCACGCAAGTTGGAGAGCTGTCCACCTGGGATTTCATGGCGGTAAACGCGCCCGGTTGGACCTGGGGTACCGGATTCAAATGGCAGGTAGAGGCCACGAACAGCTTCCCAGTATGGCTCAAGGTCAGACACCGCATCAAGGCTCAGTCCGGTATCGCGACGGGTGTGTGCGAAGGCTGCCACAATTGCAGATAGTGAAGGCTGTGAGGTGGTGCCAGACAGTGGCGCGGAAGCACCATCCACAGCATCTGCACCGGCTTGAGCTGCAGCGAAGTAGGTGGCTAGCTGTCCGCCGGCAGTGTCATGGGTGTGCACGTGCACTGGTAGCTCAAATTCACGGCGCAGCGCAGTGACCAACTTGGTTGCCGCAGCTGGGCGGAGCAATCCGGCCATATCCTTAATCGCAAGAATATGAGCGCCAGACTTGACGATCTCTTCTGCCATCTTCAGGTAGTAATCCAGCGTGTACAGCTTTTCATTTGGATCGGAAAGATCACCAGAATAAGCCATCGCAACTTCTGCCACAGCCGTGTTGGTTTCTAGCACCGCGTCGATTGCTGGGCGCATCTGAGAAACATCGTTGAGCGCATCGAAGATACGGAAAATATCCACACCAGAGTTGGCGGCTTCCTTCACAAATGCACGGCAAACGGAATCTGGGTACGGAGTGTAGCCAACAGTGTTGCGTCCGCGAAGCAACATCTGAATATTGACATTCGGCATCGCCTCGCGCAGCTCGTCGAGCCTTGCCCATGGATCCTCAAAGAGGAAACGCATGGCCACATCGTAGGTGGCACCGCCCCAAGCTTCCACGGATAACAGCTCAGGAGTCAGCTTTGCGACGGCCTCTGCCGCAGGGATCAATGCAAACGCGCGGACACGAGTTGCCAGCAACGACTGATGGGCATCACGGAACGTAGTATCGGTAACTGCTAGTGCATCTTGCTCGCGCAGATCGCGGGCAAACGCTGCAGGTCCAAGCTGCTTGAGACGGTCACGGGAACCGCGTGGCAGTGCCAGGTCCTTGATATTTGGCAGCTTATCGATAGGCGCTGCCACATCAACTGGCCTCACACCATGAGGCTTATTCACGGTGATATCCGCCAGGTAATCAAGGATCCTTCCCTGCTCATCATCAGCAGGTGGCGCCTGCAAAAGATGTGGGTGATCAGCAATGAAACCAGTAGCAATGCGCTTGGAAGTAAAGTCTTCTTCACGAAGAAGTGCACGCAAGAAGCCAATATTGGTAGCCACACCAGAAACATTGAATTCAGCTAAGGCACGCTGTGCGCGAGCTACTGCAGTTGCAAAATCGGAGCCACGACAGGTCATCTTCACCAGCATGGAATCAAAGTGCGCGGTGATTTCTCCACCCAACTGAGCTGCACCATCAAGACGAACGCCAGCTCCGCCTGGGGATCGGTAAGAGGTGATAGTTCCGGTATCTGGGCGGAATCCATTGTTAGGATCCTCAGTGGTGATACGGCATTGCAGTGCGGCACCATGGGTATGAATCTTGTCTTGGGTAAGTCCCAATTCCTTCAAGGTAGCGCCAGCTGCCAAACGCATCTGAGCCTTCACCAGGTCGACTTCGGTCACTTCCTCAGTGACAGTGTGCTCAACCTGAATACGTGGGTTCATCTCAATGAACACATGGTTTCCCTGTTCATCAACCAAGAATTCCACAGTGCCTGCGCCTTGGTAGCCAATCGAACGGCAAAACTTCACCGCATCAGCACAGATGCGCTCGCGTAACGCTGGATCCAGGTGCTGTGCTGGTGCAATTTCTACAACTTTTTGGTGTCGGCGCTGCACAGAGCAGTCACGTTCATAAAGGTGCACGACATCGCCAGTGTGATCGCCCAGGATCTGCACTTCAATGTGCTGCGGGTTTAACACAGCTCGCTCAACGTACACAGCACCATCGCCAAATGCAGCTTCAGCTTCACGGGACGCTTCGGTAGCTAATTTACGCAATTCTTCCGGGCTAGGAACAAAACGCATGCCACGTCCGCCGCCGCCAGCAACTGCCTTCACGAAAATCGGGTAAGTCTGCCCCTCCGCACTCTTGACAATGTCGTCAATATTTTTGCTCGGAGTGGACTCTGCCAACACAGGCAGTCCCGCTTTTTTTGCAGCAGTAACCGCTCGGGACTTATCTCCCGTGAGATCTAGAACTTCTGGAGTGGGGCCGATAAAAGTAATGCCATTTTCGGCACATTCACGCGCAAGCTGGGCATTTTCAGACAAGAAGCCATAGCCCGGGTAGATGGCATCTGCTTTAACTTTTTTAGCTGCACCGATAATTTCATCGATGTCCAGGTACGCCTTAACTGGCGAACCTTCTTTACCAATGAGAACAGCTTCAGAAGCGAAAGAACGGTGGAATGATCCACGATCTTCACGAGGATAAATTGAGACGGTGGCTGCACCAGTTTCAAGTGCTGCACGGAATGCACGAACCGCGATTTCACCGCGGTTAGCAACCAAGATCTTTTTGAATGCTGGAAGCGTGGAGGATGTGTTAGTCGACACGAGAGTTATTGTTCCTTTCAACAAGAGACCACCAAGGGTGATGGCAGTCACTTCATTCAAGTATCGTAACCCCCAATCCACTCAATCAGACATCGCATTTTGCTTTCCAATTCAGGTTTCCCACCAAGAATCCGCTGACCTGCGAAAGGGCTTAATGTAACGCGTGAAATAAAACCCCCCAACAGTTAGCCCCGTTACACTTTTGGACCCGTGCAATACCTTAAAACTTGGCCAACTTTGACACGTTCACACACCCCACCTGCAGACATCTGACATCCGAAGTCATTTGCAAACTTTGCAAGATTTCACTCCCTCGGGGCTGTCTTCACAAGAAAACCCCGGGAACGCATGAAGCGTTCCCGGGGTTAATGTCCGATAAATAGGGCAGAACTTATCCCAAATCGTCGTGCTGAACCAGCTGGCGGGCTGCTTCTGTAATAGAACCAGAGAGGGATGGGTACACTGCGAAAGTTTCTGCCAGATCAGCGACCGTCAATTGGTTGGTAACCGCGACGGCAATCGGAAGAATCAATTCAGATGCAGTTGGAGCCACAACCACGCCGCCCACGATCAAACCAGAGTTGCGACGGCAGAATAGCTTCACGAAACCGTGGCGCAAGGAACGCATCTTGGCACGTGGGTTAGTAGCCAATGGCAGTACAACCACGCGAGCTGATACTTCACCAGAATCAACCTGAGCATGAGTAATACCCACAGCAGCAATTTCTGGGCGGGTAAACACAGCCGTTGCCACAGTCTTCAAACGGATGGGGCTTACGCCTTCACCGAGTGCGTGGTACATGGCGATACGGCCCTGCATTGCAGCAACAGAAGCGAGTGGGAACAAATCTGTGCAGTCGCCTGCAGCATAAACGCCAGGGATGTTCGTGCGAGAAACACGATCCACCTTGATATGGCCGGATGGTGCCAGCTCAACACCGATATTATCCATGCCCAGATCGGCGGTATTAGGGATGGAACCAACGGTCATCAGTGCGTGAGAGCCAAAGATTTCACGGCCGTCAGAGGTGCGCACACACACACCACCATCTTCGGTGCGGGTGACAGATTCAACGCGAGCGTGCTTTTCCAAAGAAACACCACGCTCAGCCAGAACAGTTTCCAACACGTCTGCTGCATCAGCATCATCGTGAGGCAAAATGCGGTCACGGGAAGCAACCATGGTGACCTTGACGCCGAGCTCAGCAAAAGCAGAGACAAACTCAGCACCGGTCACACCGGAGCCAACCACGATGAGGTGGGTTGGAAGTTCATCAATGTCATAGACCTGACGCCAGGTGAGGATACGCTCTCCATCAGGCTCTGCGCCCTTCAGGATGCGAGGTGTTGCACCGGTTGCTACCAGAACAAGGTCGCACTCAATGGTTTCTTCGCTGCCATCGTTGTGGGTGACCTTGATGTAGTGGGTGGTCTGCTTGACGTTGTAATCGTCGAAGCGTCCAACACCATTAATCATGCGGACATCTGAGCGCTGCAACTGTCCCAGAATATCCTCAGACTGCGCCTTTGCCAGAGCCTTCACGCGGTAATTCAGTGCATCGATCTCAAGGTGAGCTTTGCCAAGACCACGGTTTAGTCCCATGTCATCGGCACGGCGGAGGTCGGTTTTGATTCCGGTACCCGCAATGAAGGATTTGGATGGCACGCAGTCCATGGTGACGGCAGAGCCGCCTACTCCAATATCTTCAATAACGGTAACTTCCGCACCATACTTAGCGCCTGCGAGTGCGGCTTCATAGCCTGCAGGTCCACCGCCGATAATTACGATCCTCTTTGCCATTAAGGCACCTCCACACGTGTGAGCTGGGCGAATGCTAGTTGAAACCTCTGATGCGCGGTTTCAAGTCTAAATGATTAGTACTGACTTGGCCTGGGTGACATGTCAGCGTTTTAGAGCCAGCCCTACACACTACCCCCATTAAGGCTTTAAGAAAGCTTCGGACCGACTGCTGTACTGCTGCACCAGTGATCCAAACAGTCTGACACCCACCCCGATGGCCCGTTCATCCACCACAAGATCACTCTGATGCAGGTCTTGGCGTGGTCCATATCCGGGCCAGCACCCCAGTCGAGCCATCGATCCAGGCACGTGTTCGAGGTACCAAGAGAAGTCTTCGCCACCTGATGATTGAGGGGCTTGAACCACTGATTGGGTGTCCATATCGCGGGCGGCACTGGCCAATAAAGCGGTGGCTACATCATCATTAAGCACTGGTGGAACACCTGGATTATAGATCAGTTCATGGTTAACTCCAGTGGGTGCTAACACCTGTTCTACCAGCTCAGCGACTAGTGGACGCATATCTCGCCAGGTGGAAATATCGGCGGTGCGCAAGGTTCCGGACACACTGCCGGAATCAGGAATTGCGTTTGGCGCATAGCCCGCATTGATGGTGCCGAAAACCAAGACAGTTCCGGTACGCGGATCGATTCGCCTAGATAAAAGTCCGGGAAGATCCACTACCAATTTGCTCAATGCGTAGACCACATCAGCGGATAAGTGAGGACGTGCGCTGTGTCCCCCTTCACCCTTGACTCTGATTTCAATCACATCGGAGGCAGAAGTGATCGCTCCGGCGCGAATTCCGACGCGTCCAACCTTCAATTTAGGTTCCACATGGATGGCATAAATGGCGTCGACGCCATCCAAACCTCCATGAGCAATAACGTCGGTGGCACCACCGGTCATTACTTCTTCGGCAGGCTGGAAAATCACGCGAATACCAATGGGCAACTCGATGGTGCTGAGCGCACACGCAAGTGCCAACGCAATCACGGTATGCACATCATGTCCGCAGGCGTGCGCTACTCCGGTGGTTTGAGAGGCAAAGGGAAGCTCTGTTGATTCAACCAATGGCAACGCATCAATATCTGCGCGGAAAGCCAGGCGGGAATCCCCCTCTGGCCCAATATCGACCATCAGGCCGGTGCCTGGGAACAAGTGTGGATCGAGGCCATGTGCTTTAAGTACTGAAGCCAAATACTCAGTGGTGCGGTATTCCATATGAGAAAGCTCAGGGTGACTGTGTAGATGTCTACGCCACTCTATGACCTCGTCATGGTGGCGGTCCATCCATGCGACAACCTGCTCACCAATTTCCATCACGTGAAATACCTTTCTGTTTTTCCGCAGGCATATCAGGAATACCTACAGCGCGGTAGAGTCAAGTCTAATAGTGATCCCACAAAAACAAAGGATCGGGGTGTTCATGGACGAGTCTCGTCAGCTTAGTTTTGGCACTGCAGGTTTGCGTGCACCTGTTGGCCCAGCACGCCATCAGATGAATGTTTTGCAGGTAACTCGGACTACGGCAGGTCTTGCTAGTTGGTTAGCGGAGCGTGCTGCGCTTAATCCGGTGCCGCATTTGGTCCCTGAGGATGAGACTGGAATCGGCAGGACTTTGTACCCCCAGGATGGCCCGTTGCGGGTTGTGGTGGGCTATGACGCTCGTTATGGTTCGCATACTTTTGCGGCTACTACTGCGGAGGTTTTTGCGGGGGCCGGGTTTGAGGTCACGTTGTTGCCTACGCCAAGTCCGACGCCGCTTATTCCATGGTTGGTGAACAAGCATGGTTTGGATGCGGGGGTGCAGATTACGGCTTCGCATAATGGTGCTGCGGATAATGGCTACAAGGTGTTTTTGTCGAATGGTCGTCAGTTGTATTCCGAGTTGGAGGAAGGTCTTGAGGCACATATCGATGCGGTGGAAGATCCGATTCGAGTGCCTCGGGTGACGGTGCGTCCAACTGCGGATCAATTGCGTCGTTATGTTGATGAGTTGGTGTCGTTGGTGACTCCGGATCAGGCTGATTTGTTGCGGGTGAATTCTGAGCGTGGGAATTTGCGAGTGGTCTATACCGCTATGCATGGTGTTGGTGGTCGTGCGATGTCGAATGCTTTCCAATTTGCGGGTTTCCCACATACGCATTCGGTGAAAGCTCAGCAGCATCCGGATCCGACGTTTCCTACGGTGCCTTTTCCGAATCCTGAAGAGCCTTCTGCTATTAAGTTGTTGTTGGAGCGGGCTAGGGAAAAGAACGCGGATATTTTATTTGCGCTTGATCCTGATGCTGATCGTTGTGCTGTGGGTATCCGCACTGCCGATGGTGGTCACCGTATGTTATCGGGTGATGAGGTGGGCACATTGTTGGCTACGCGTTTGGTGTCGGAATACTCCGGTGTGGGTCCGCGTCCGGTGGTAGCCACCACTGTGGTGTCTTCGCAGCTGCTCAGCATCATTGCGGAGGATAAGGGCTGGGATTATTCTGAGACGCTCACGGGGTTTAAGAACTTATCACGTGCTGCTGATGAGCATGTCGGGCCGTTAAGTTTTGCTTATGAGGAAGCAGTGGGTACGTGTCCTGCTCCTGATATGGTGCCGGACAAAGATGGTATTGCTACTGCTCTTTTCATGGCAGCTTGGGCGGCAGAGCTGAAATCTCAAGGCACTAGCCTGCAGGACAAACTTCATGAGCTGTATCGCCGTTATGGCTATTTTGCGTCTTCGCAGATTGCAGTACGCACGACTAATCCACGGGAGTTGGTGGGTAATTGGATTGCGCATCCTCCGAGTGAGCTGATTGGTGTGGCTGTCTTGCCCCTTACGCTTCCTGAAAATCAGGGTATTGCGTTGCATGGTCAGGTGGGTCCTGTGCATATTCGTGCGATTGCGCGTGTGTCCGGCACTGAGGCTAAAGCCAAACTGTATTTGGAGGTAGGCCAGGCGAGCTCTCATGATGAGGCAGCGCAGTTGTTGAGCCAGTTGGAAGAGGAAGTCCAGGGCTGGTTAGGAAGACTGTAAAAGGCCTAGTTGCCCGGCTCCTCGCGGTGGCGGGTGAGCCGGAGGTCAGCGTCGAAAAGCAATGGATCTTTTTCGGACGGCCAACGGACGTCGATCGCAACGGTTTTATCAACGCAGATTTCAGCGACTGACTCAGATCCGGCGGGCAGCAACGCCATGGGTGGCACGTCGAGCGCCTGCGCGAGCCTGTAGATATTGGAGAGCTTTGGATCTACTGATTTTCCGCTGTTGTTCTCGTTGCGTTCGTAATTTGAGATGGTGTTTCGAGAGATGCCTGAGATATCGGAAAGTTCTTCTTGGCTTAAACCACGCAGGGTGCGGAGTTTTTTCAGGCGGGTCGAAAAAGCGTGGCCGAAACTTGACCAGCGCTTATCCGACATTCTCTTCGACACACAGACAACTGTGCCGATGAATTTGCCCAACCACCGCCCACTATAGTGGGCAAGAATTTTACCTTAGAGGTCGATGTTACGTGGACCGTAGAGGCGATCGCCGGCATCTCCAAGACCTGGAACGATGTAGGCGTCTTCGTTGAGCTCTGGATCAATTGTTGCTGTAACCAGGCGTACTGGCAGACCGGAGCGCTCCAAAGCGTCTACGCCAGGCTGTGCAGAAACCATGCAGATTGCGGTGATATCGGTAGCTCCGCGCGCAGCAAGCAAACGGATGGCGTGCAGCAGGGATCCGCCGGTGGCCAGCATTGGATCAACCAGGAATACTGGCTGGTTGCTCAGATCATTTGGCAGTGCTTCCAGGTATGGCACAGGCTCGTGGGTTTCCTCATCGCGGGCAAGGCCGATGAAACCAACCTGAGCATCCGGAATCATGGAAAGAGCTGGGTCAATCATGCCAAGACCTGCACGGATGATAGGAACGATGATTGGTGGTTGCTTCAGGCGAGTTCCTTCAGCGATGGCCACGGGGGTTTTGGTGTCGAAGTGTTCGATCTCAAGGTCGCGGGATGCTTCATAGATCAGCATGGCGCCGAGGTCATTGGCTGCTGCGCGGAAAGCAGCGTTGTCGCTGCGCTCGTCACGCAACAAGGTTAGGCGGCTAGCAACGAGTGGGTGGTTGACGATGGTGATGTCCATAGCATCACATGTTAAATCATTCCGGCCTGAAAGAAATTCACGCCAGCTATTTTGCGCATTGTGGGAACCAAATGGCCACTTTTACAGTCCAACCAGTTATGAGGATAAATCTCCCCCATGCCAAAGAGCTCGCTCATGAGCTCTGCAACCTGCCTACGCCTGACGTCCCATCGTTGTCCATGCCAGATGGCACTAATTTCGATATTCACCACGCTATTTCCACCGCATTATCCACCTATGGGCGTAATCTCACCGCGCTCGCAAACACAGCCGAAACCTTAGGGCACAGCACATTGAACAGCCTTAGTGATATCGAGGACACCGATGCGCAACTGGCACGTTCATTGGAGCAATTGACGTGATCGGATTACTCAACGCGCTCACCCGCCTTGCCACGCAAGAGCCTGCACAACTGCCGCACTTAGCTATTCCTGCAGCGCCTGATATTTCCGCAGCCATCGCGCTCGGGCGCGAGCTCAGCACCAATCCCACCACCCTGTTATCGCTTTTCGACGCCACCTCACATCAACATCACCTCCTGATCACTTCCCTCAATGAAGCGGCACCGATCATCAATTCAGCTCGGAACGATATCGCCACCACTGCGCAGCAGTATCTCCACCAGGCCGCAGGCTTAGCCATCCGCAGTTTCTCAGTGAATCCTGCGGAAGCATTTTCCGCCCGTACACAATTACTGTCTCTTCCTGGAATGTTGTTTGCCGAAGCTGCCCAACGTTTGGAAGAGATGGCGCGCCAGGTACAACCGATCGTCGACAAGCTAGCTCAGGTGGAAGAACTCAGCCCTGCTTCTGCCTCTGTCCCTACCCCAGAAGCTACGCCGACACCTGCCTATATGGCTGTGGCTGAACCGCCAAGTGCCAGCGCCGAGGTGGGCAAACAAGCTGTTGCCTCAGCAAAAGGTGCCCTGGGTACGCCCTATTCTTGGGGTGGCACCACGTTATCGGGCTTTGATTGCAGTGGCCTTACCCAATGGGCCTGGAGACAAGCCGGTGTGGAGATCCCACGCATTGCCGACCAGCAAGCAGTAGGCAGGCAAGTTACCTATGATGAGCTGCAAGAAGGTGATCTTTTGGTCTGGGATGGACATGTCGCAATGTATGCCGGTAGCGGGCAAATTATCGAAGCCGGCGATCCCGTCCAGCTGAATCCGGTGCGCACATCCAATATGGGAATGTCTTTTCACGGCTATTTTCGGCCCACAGGCTGACGAAGAAAACCCCTACCGGCTAGGATTTATCACCATGGCTGAAAAAGGAATTGTTCCCGTTAAACTCTCGCTCACTGAAGGTGACTTCTATACCCTGTGGGCACCACGCTGGCGAGAAGGCGGCAACGAATGGCAAGCGTTTCTCGGTGCGAACGATGACCTTTATGTCTTCAACTCTGTGGAAGAACTGCTCGTCTTCCTCGAATCCGAGGATAAGCATGATCTCACCTCCCACCCAGAGTGGAAGAAATTCAACTCCGGCGATGCTGCACGCGTAGTGCCAAGCAGCAATGCAGAGCTCGATATCGTAGGCGCTCCAGCATTATTGGCAGAACGACCTTCCTACGCCAACGTCAAAACCCTCTCCCGTATTTTCGCTGCCATGCGCAGCCTCGGCAACGTCACCGCTGCTACCCCAGTAACTGTGTTCTTCTCCACCCACTCTGTTCTCAGCAATGTTGATCGCGGTTCTGAGCACTACTCCGGACCTAATGGCCTGGGCGAATGGACCTCAGTTGGACGCGCAGTAGCCACCAACTGGAATGGTGTTGTTGACTCCCTTGATGAAGTCATCACAGTCAAGGAAGTAAACACCTTGTTCACCGAGGATGCTGCTACCCGCATCCAGGAAGCACAGGCAGCTGTACAGGCAGCTCGCGAAGCCGAAGAGCAGGTTGCCAAGGAAGAAGCCGACAAGGTTGATCCTTATGACAACTCCCCATGGGCTGCCGCAGGCATTGATCCGATCAAGGTATCCATCGATGGCCGCACCGTCTACACCCTACGCACCTACCTCGGCGGACAACCAGTCTTCCTTGGAAAATTCGGCGAAATCTTCACCTTCAACAGCCAAAAATCACTCCTGCGCTGGCTCGTTGAACACGACGACCACGATCTCGCACGCGCATCCACCTGGAGCGATCTCATGCTGGGTATCAACGCTGGCGAAACTGAACTCCTCGTCCACAGCGACAACGTCTACTCCTTCAACGGACTCGTCAAAGACATCAACACCTCCGTAGATGCCGTAGACACCAAGCAAATGGGCCGCGCCTACGAACTCATGGCTGATACCGCCGACTGGGCTGGAGATGACTCCATGAACTCCTACTTCCTTGCCAACCCACGCATGCAGGACTACATCTCCTACATGCTCGGTGGCGGCGACACTTCCGGATACGTCCCCCACGCACCATTTAACGATCACTCCGACAGCTGGCGTGAATTGGAAGAGATGCTGACCAAGCGCTTCAGCAAGTTCTAAACTCCCTCGCACAAACTACAACACCGCACTGCCCAAAAAAACATGGACAGTGCGGTGTTTACTTGCTGACTAGTGTGACCAGTGGTAATTTTCCGGCACTCATGGGAGCCAAGTCAGGGGTAATTATATTGCCGATGTGGCTGTGCACTGATTTAAGGGATTGAATATCCAGAATGGGTGTTCGTATCAAACAGTGCTTATCAGGCGCTTAGATGGACGTCTGAGAGAGGTTATTTTTGATACATATGGGACTATTGGGAATCCTGTGAGATTCCGATACAAGGATCCGTTCCATCCCGCCGGAAACTTGGTAAATCGAACGAGTATTTGCATAACACTGGTCTGTGGGTGCAAAAATCTGTCCCATTTTCGCAAAAAATAGCGATTTGGAACGAGAATTTGCATCTTTAGCGCGCCTGTGGCTTAGCTCGAATGCGTCACCAACTCCTGCACGGTTCAAGCCAGTAAAAGTAGCTAAACCCCTTGAGAGCATGGTTGGTCCTCATTTTTCAGTATCAGGTGGGTAGCTGCGATCAATCTACTCCCTGTAATTCACATCAATGTGGCGAGATAGTGATCTTTGCGCCTCATTAATCGTGTTACTTTCGGCACTCATTTGAGAAAATTCAACCCCAAGCTATAAAACCGCACTGCCCAACGCACCGTAGGCATCATGCAACCTGAATAGAACCTGTTCTAAGCACCTGCCGATGTTTTTCCTAGAATACTTCAGTCGGTACTATGACCAACCCATGAGGAAAACGCTTCGCCACAGCTGCACCGCACTTCTAACTGCATGGGCGCTACTACTACCCACAGCAGCCCTGGCACAAGAGCCAATCGAAGCAGAAGTCACAGCCGATAATGCCGAATCGATCGAAGACATCATCGAGGACAGCGCCCTTCCCACCACGCGCGAAGCAGCACCCAACACCGATCTCTGCCCCAATAAACACACCCCTGCCCCGGCGCGCACCACCTCAGAAGTAGTCGCGCCGGGTATGGAGACACCTGTTGCAATACCCGTTCCCGCTGTCCCGGCAGGTGGCGAACAGATGGCGGCCTGCGGTGTCATCGCTCCTGACGTCTTTGAGCTTCCACCGCAGGCGGATAAAGAACTCACGGCTTCTGCGTGGATGGTGTTTGATATCGATTCCGGCGAAATCCTGGCGGCCAAAGATCCTCACGGCAGATACCGTCCGGCGTCCATCATTAAAGTGTTGTTGAGTCTCGTTGCCATGGAGGAACTCGATCCCCTCGCTGTCGTGACAGGCACTGCCGACGCTGCCGATATCGAAGGTTCCCGCGTGGGGGTTGGCGAAGGTGGACAATATACCGTTGATCAATTACTCCACGGTTTGCTGTTAGCCAGTGGAAATGATGCGGCGTATCTGTTGGCTCAAGAACTTGGCGGGGATCAGATCGCGTTGGAAAAGGTCAATGCTCTGGCTAAGCAGCTCGGTGCTCAAGACACCTTTGCTGCTACTTATTCCGGTTTGGATGCGCCAGGTATGTCTACCTCTGCGTATGACATGTCCTTGATCTACCAGCACGCTTGGCAAAACCCTACATTTAAGGCCATCATCGGCACTGATCACATTGCGTTCCCAGGTTGGGGCGATAATGAGGGTTTTGAGGTCTGGAATGACAATGCTTTGTTTATGAATGATCCCGATGGCATCGGTGGCAAAACTGGCTATACCGACGATGCCAACCACACGTTTGTGGGTGGCCTTGATCGAGGTGGCAGGCGCCTGGCCGCCGTGATCTTGGATTCCACGGTCACAGATATTCGTCCGTGGGAACAAGCACGCTTGCTTATCGACGCCTCCCTCCGCACCCCTCCAGGGTCCGGTGTGGGCCAGCTCGGCAGCAACGTGCCAGCAGAGCTGCCGACTACGGTCCCAGAAATGCCAGAATCCACCGACACCCCTACCCAGGATATTGGTGGATCTGAGGACACCATGCTCAAAATCATTGTAGCGCTCGGTGTCATCGCAGTGCTTTTAATTGCTGCACTGGCATGGACATTTAGACGCCGAAATTAAGCGTTCTTCTTCACTACTTCTGCGTTTGCCAGACGGTCGTGTGCACCGCGCATCTGGTTGTTTTCATTAATTGAAGAACCATAGACAGCAGCCATGATGAATGACACCACGGTACCGATACCAGTGACGCTAATCAGCTTCCACCAATTTCGCTTTGCTGCTGCTCCGGCTGACAAACGTGCATGAGTATCCACATCGCGGGTTTCATAGCCCATGATCTTCTTCACAGGGGTGGCTCCCAGAAGAGATTCACTACCCACAATGTAGAAGATGGTAAACAGCGCCACAATGATGGCTGTTAAGAATTCTGAGCCAAAACCAAAAATACCCGCGACAATTGAACCCGCAATACTAGCGATGATGCCGTCCACGATAGCCATCCACAACCGCGTGCTTGCTGTTGGTCGATTAAAAGTCTGCGCACCATACATCTGCTGCGCTGGCACGCTAGAAAACGGCTGCTGACCATACATGGAAGCCTGCGTTTGATCCTGCAGTGGGTTGTAGCTGTGCTGTGCGTTGTAATCCATGGTCGGATCACCGTAAGCATAGGTTTGTCCACTGTTCCACTGTTGCTGTGGTTCTGCAGCTGGTTGTGGCGGTTGCGGTGAGGCAAACGGCTGTGAGTTAGGCAGCGTGCCGAAATTTCCCAAATGCTGGATCTGCGCCCAGGTCAACGGAACGCCGGTTGCCAATTGGGCATCATAGGTAGCTCGCTTGGCAGGATCGGCCAGCACCGCAAACGCTTGCACAGTTTGGGCTCTGCGAGGATCTTCTTGCGGAATACCCATTTGCTCTAGGCGAAGGTCGCGCGCAGAAAGGGAAATGCCTAAAGCTTCAGAAGTTTCGCTTCGATCTAGGCCAAAGGCATTGTATAGATCGGGTAGGTTCGTGTTCATATCTCCACCATAAACAATGCATCGGCACTATGGAATCGGGGTATGCCCTTAAAAGTGCAGTCAGGGTACGTTATTTTTTCCGCAGCAAAGTAAATGCACCTGCGACCGCTGCACCCACGGCAACTCCAATGCCTACTTTTCGAGCTGACTGCGAAACTTCACCGCTTGGATCAATTTCATGGCGAATTCTGATCACTGCTGGTTCTGGCGCCGGAACAGCAGCCAAACGCAATGATTCTTCACTAGTAGCTGCCCACGCAGAGCAGTACATGAGGATGCGCCAACTCAAATACAGCACAACCATGATGCCGATGATCGGACCGAACGCAGCACCGGCTGGGTTTCCGAGCGCATTAGAAGCCAACTGCGATCCAGCCTGTTTTACTACTTCGAAACCGATCGCGCCCACCAAGGCGGCTTGTAAACCTGGGCGCAGTGGGACTTTGGTACGAGGAAGAGAAAAGATTAACCACCCAAACACTAAGAAGTTGGCCAGCACACCAACAACCACTGCCACGAACCACGTGATGTAGCTAATGCCTGGGAAATCTCCCAGACCAACCAACTCAAGAAGGTTCTGGGTAAGTCCCGATGCACCGATGGCAGTAACGCCAAAAGCCACACCCAAAGCCAGAATCAGCACGATGAGAGCAACGAGGTCTGTGAGCTTATTTTTCAGGAAATTGCCCTCTGTCGGATCGATAGCCCACATCCGAGAAACACCGAAACGTAAGTTCGACATCCAGCCCAAACCGGACCACAGCGCGGTTAAACCACCAATACCTAAGACAGCGCCACGCTGAGCAATGGCCGTATCGATGATTCCGTTGATCGTATTTCCAATTTCGCCGTCTACAGATCCATTAATCCGATCTTGGATATCTGCCAAAATTTCCGGGTTTCCAGCGAGGATAACACCAGCGATACCGAAAACTAGCATTGCCAGCGGGAAAATAGACAGCACGGAAAAATAAGTAATTCCGGCGGAGAGTTGGTTTCCGCCTTTCGCACCAAAGCGTTCGTTCATCCGCATGAGGTGATCAAACCAGCTATGCTTTTCCCTCAGCTTTTCAACCATCCCAGGTTCGTCTTGATTAATACGTTCAATACCGTATTCATCTGTATGTCGGTCTTGGGGTGTCGTTCTTGTAGACATGCGCAATCCTCCGAACCTAGAAAATAATTAATACCTACCAGAATAGAAAAATCCGGCCACCAATGTTGCTTTGGTAGCCGGATTGTAATAATCGAGCAGGCTTTTTAGCGGCGAGGCGCCAAGAATCCGATCTTGTCGTAAACATCTGCCAAAGTTTCATTAGCAATGGCATTTGCACGCTCAGCACCAATTGCTAAGACGCGCTCAAGTTCCGCACGATCATTCATGTACTCGTCGTACTTAGCCTTCAGCGGAGTAGTAAATGCCTCAAGTGCTTCGGCGGTGTCACCCTTCAGTGCACCGTAACCAGCGCCCTGGTAGCCGTCGACAAGCGCATCAACGGAAGTGCCGGTCAGCGCAGACTGGATGACCAGCAAGTTGGATACGCCTGGCTTATTTTCAGGATCATAAGCAATCACGCCATCGTTATCAGTCACGGCAGACTTGATGCGTTTGACAGACACCTTAGGCTCATCAAGCAGGTTGATGATGCCCTTAGGGTTATCACCGGACTTGGACATCTTGGCAGTTGGGTTTTGCAGATCGTAGATCTTGGATGCGCCCTGTGGAATGAAGCCTTCTGGAACTTCGAAAACCTTGCCAAAACGATTGTTCACACGTTCTGCGAGTGTGCGGGTCAGCTCTAGGTGCTGGCGCTGGTCTTCGCCGACTGGCACGAGATGTGGGCGGTACAATAAAATATCGGCTGCCATCAGCATTGGATAAGTAAACAGGCCAGCAGAGGTGCGATCAGCGCCACGCTTAGAAGACTTATCCTTGAACTGAGTCATGCGGGATGCTTCACCGAAACCGGTGAGGCACGTGAGCACCCAAGACAATTCTGCGTGTGCCGGAACATGAGACTGCACGAACAAAGTGGAGCGTTCTGGATCAATGCCCAGTGCCAAGAGCTGGGCTGCGCCAGAAATAGTGCGGTTGCGGAGTTCTTCTGGATCCTGATCAACAGTGATTGCGTGGAGATCCGGGATGAAATAGAAAGCATCATAGGATTCCTGCAGGTCAATCCACTGCTTGACCGCTCCGAGGTAGTTACCTAGATGATAAGAATCGGCGGTGGGCTGAATTCCAGAAAGAACTCTGGAAGCGGTTTGTGCGGTGAGATCAATATCCTGCGTCGTCATGCTGTATCAGTGTAGTCACCTGAGAAGAAGCTTTTCCTGTAAGGGAACGATTATCAAATCACAGCCCAAAAACTTATGGGGCTACTATCGGCCGAAAGTTTAGGGTTTTGTTCAATCTGTTGATTAGGATTACACGGGTAAGTTAAGCCATAGAAATTTTCATTAAGGGTTGTTTTGTCGCGCACCGGTGTCCAGAAAAAACCACAGCTCACCGCTCCTGTTGTCATCATTGGCGCCCTCATCATGTTGATTGTTGCGTTCATTGCCTCACTCATGATGGGTCCGGTTACAGTCCCTTTTAATGAACTAGCTAGCAATCCTATTGTCACCGAAATTCGTACGCCCCGCATCATCATCGCTGCTCTAGTGGGAGCTGCACTAGCGGTTGCTGGTGCAATCATGCAAACGGTGTTCCATAATCCGCTTGCTGATCCAGGCATCGTGGGTGTGTCTTCGGGTGCTGCTGTCGCGGCAGTACTGGCGATTGTCACAGGTGCGAGCTTCTTTGGTCAGTGGACGGTTCCTTTTGCTGCATTCGTTGGCGCATTAGTTACTGTTGCCGTGGTCTATTTGATCGCAAGCTCTCGAGCCATGGATGGTCGCGGAGCAGATCCTGCCACCTTAGTCCTGGTGGGCATGGCAATCACCGCATTTTTGGGTGCCATTATTGCCAGCGCAACGGCCAATGCGCCCCAGGATTCAGAGCTGCGTTCAGTTACTTTTTGGCTCAACGGCGATCTAGTCTCTCGCACTTGGGAGCATGTGGGTGTGGCAATTGTGCCGATCATTGTGGGATTGGTCCTGGCGATCGGTGGCTCCCGCGATCTGAACTTGCTGTTGTTGGGCGATTCGACGGCACAAACTTCCGGACTCAATGTCAACCGTGCACGCATCATCTTGTTGGCTTTAGCTGCGCTGCTAACAGCCACTGCGGTTGCGGTATCGGGCACGATTTCCTTTGTGGGTTTGGTGGTTCCCCACCTGGTGCGCATTGTGTTGGGCGCAGATCACCGAGCATTATTGCCTGCTGCTGCGATTTTGGGTGCAACTTTTGTGATCGTGGCCGACACTGTGGCACGCATGATCTTCTCCCCCATTGTGTTGCAAACTGGTGTGGTTGTAGCGTTTATTGGCTCACCAATCTTTTTGTATTTGCTGCTCAGTATGCGCAAACGACGCGGATTGGGGCTGTAGAAATAGCTATGCCTCAACGTGTTGAAGTGCGGAATCTCAACGTGGAATTCCCGACAAAATATGCAGTAAAAGATGTCTCTTTTAGCGCACCGGCTGGACAAGTAACCGCGCTAATTGGCCCCAATGGCGCAGGTAAAAGTACAGCTCTCTCAGCTATCGCAGGACTTGTGGCCTCCACAGGCCAGGTTGTGGTGGGCGGACGTGAGGTGGTGTCGATAAGCGCTAAAAACCGCGCCCAGCTCCTCTCACTCGTGCCGCAAAACACTGAGCTGCGCATTGGTTTTAGTGCCCGCGACGTCGTCGCAATGGGCAGATATCCGCACCGCGGACGCTTCGCGGTGGAAACTGACGCCGATCGCCGCGCCACCGATGACGCGCTGCGCGCCATCAATGCGCAAGACATCGCAGAGCAACCAGTCAACGAACTTTCCGGCGGCCAACAGCAGCTTATTCATATCGGCCGAGCACTTGCCCAAGATACTGCCGTTGTGCTTCTCGACGAACCCGTCTCTGCCCTTGACCTTCGCCATCAAGTCGACGTGCTGCAGCTGTTACGTGACCGAGCAAATACCGGCACCACCGTGATCGTGGTGCTCCATGACCTCAACCATGTGGCCAGATGGTGCGATCATGCGGTACTGATGGCCAATGGCGAAGTGGTCTCCCAAGGACCTGTGTCAAATGTCTTGGAACCATCCACCTTGTCACGGGTCTATGGACTCCCCATTGCGGTTCGGGATGATCCTGATACTGAATCACTTCGAGTGATTCCGCATCCACTTTCTTAATATTCCACATTGAACTCCACGAAAGAAACATCATGAAAAAGTCTCTCATCGCCGTTGTTGCCTGCGCGTTAGTCTTGAGCGGTTGCTCCTCGGAAACTTCAGAAACTGCCCTACCGACAACTGAAACCAGCGCGACTCCAGCCACCGGCGAGTACCCACGCACCATCGAGTTGGAAGATTCTTCCATCACTTTAGAAACCAAGCCGGAGCGCATCGCAGTCCTCACCCCAGAAGCAGCCTCCCTGGTACTGCCTATCGCCGGAGCTGAACGTGTCATCATGACCGCTGAGATGGATACCGCCGATGCAGAAACTGCGGCGCTGGCTTCCCAAGTGGAATACCAAATCAAAAATGGTGGCAGCCTCGACCCAGAACAAGTAATCGCAGCTGATCCAGACCTCGTGATTGTCAGCGCGCGCTTTGCCACGGAACAAGGAACCATCGACATTCTCGAAGGCCTTAACGTCCCTGTGGTCAACTTCGATGCTGATGCATGGGCAGATATTGATGCCATCACCAAACACCTAGATATCGTCGGCGAGCTTGTAGGCGAAGAAGACAAAGCAGCTGAAGCCATCGCAGAAATCGATGCCAACCGCGTAGAAATCGCTAAACCAGCAATATCTCCTACGGTATTGACCTTGATGCAGCGCGGACCACGCCAAATGGTGATGCCTGAAACCTCAATGATTAACGGACTCATCCGCGAAGCCGGCGGCACCCCAGTTGTAGATTCCCTCGGCGCAACCGGCACCATCACTGCAGACCCAGAGCAGGTAGTTGCCATGGCTCCAGAAATTATCATCATTCAAGATTTCCAAGGAAAAGGCCGCGAAGACTTCGCCGATTTCCTTTCCAACCCAGCACTCGCTAGCGTTCCAGCCATTGCTAATGGAAAAGTTTTCTATGCAGACACTGTCACCACTGGGGTCACCGCTGGAACCGATATCACTACTGGCCTGCAGCAAGTCGCAGAAATGATCAGCTAAAGTTATTGTGCACAACTGCCCTCAGCGCTGATTTAAGAGGGCATATTTTTAGAATGAGTGTTTGCATGACCTGAGTGCGGAGAGGCCCTTAAAATCGATTCTGAAGGCCCTCTTTTTCCACAGTTATGGTGAGATTTTCAGCCAGTTTCAGCTGCGCCGGACACAGCGACCAAGATCTGGATTTCTGAGCAGCGTTTGGTCGCGCTGTCTGGTTAAGCAAAGTCGGGACCAGACCAGGTGACCAAAGTTCCCGCCACATTTCGAAAGTTTGGTCGCTGTGTCCGGCTGTGGCTTATGCAGCACCCGAAATAAACAAAAGGCGCGTATCTACTCCCCCTGCACAATGGCAGATGAAGTAGATACGCGCCTTCTTAAGCGTTAAAGCTTACGTGATGTTGGAGAGTGCACATCTGCAGCAACTGCAAGACCCCAAGTGATGATGCCACCACCAGCAGCCATGATCAGCCCAGCAACAATAGCCATCACAGAGTGCCCAACCTCATTGGTGTACCAGACACCAGCAGCCAAGGCGATAGCGCCGAGAACAAGAAGGGCGAATGCCTTACCCATGTGCAATCCTTACGTTTCATATCAACCAAAACAGTTGATACATCCTCATTAAAGTTTCTGAAATGACTTTACCTGTTTTTTAAGCAACTTCCCCAATTAGGGGGAGAAATATTCGGCAAGCCTACTATTTGCGGAACATTCTCCACAACCGTAGCTTTGGATCCCTTTTGTATTCGCGTTCTTGATAATCGAATACAGGAAGACTCCAACCTCGCCAAATGGATAGAAGTCGCACGACAAATGCCACCAGTACGGAGACAATGACTGTGACGTTTTCCGATGCTCCCAAGTACATCATGACGAAATACACACAGGTCGCGAGGAATGCGATCGATGCATAAAGCTCTTTTTGGAACACTAATGGAATCCGGTCACAGAGTAGATCACGCATCACGCCACCGAAGACACCAGTGAGTACGGCTGCCACCACCGCGATGATAAATCCATAGCCCATTTCGAGTGCGATCTGTGTACCAATCACCGCAAATGCCGATAAGCCCACCGCATCAAGCACGAGGAACAACACGCGAAAGTGCTGCATGAGGAAGGAAATCGATACGGTTAAAATCGCAGCGCCGATGATGAGCAAAAGAAACTGTGGCTTTTCTACCCAGACCAGCGGATAGTGTCCAAGCAACATATCGCGAATCGAGCCACCACCAATAGCGGTGACACACGCAATGACGGATACACCAAAAAGGTCCATCTTTTGTCGGCCGGCCGCCAACGCACCTGTCATGCCTTCGGCAGTAATGCCGATAGCCCATAGAATTGTGAGCAGCATCTTAGGAGTAGACCACATTCAAAGGAGCATGGTCTGACCAGCGCAAATTGTAGGCAGCGTCTTTGTCTACCCAGGAGCGCTCAGCGCGTTCGAGCATGCTGGCTGTTGCCGCTTGATAATCGATGCGCCATCCTGCGTTGGTATCAAAAGCTTGGCCGCGGTAGGTCCACCAGGTGTATGGGCCATCGCCTTCAGGCTGTAGGCGACGTGCCACGTCAAACCACGCTGGATCTGCAGCTGCTTCTCGACGCTTCCCCTTGCCGTCATAGTCCACCGCGCCCATAAAGTCACCGGCGCCGGCAACCTGAGTGATGTCCTCAGGGAAGGTACCAAACACGGCGTCCATAAAGGCACGCTCATCAGGCAAGAAACCTGATTTCTTCTGGTTGGTTTTCCAATTTTTGAGATCTTCACGGCGGTGGCAAATATTCCAATCGCCACCGATAACCATGTGTGAGCGCTCTTTCGCACTATCGCTTAAGAACCCTTCAAATTCATCAAGGAAGCGGTACTTCTCATCTTGTTTGTCAGTATCTGCAGATCCGGACGGAAGGTAGAGGGAAGCAACAGTGACAGGAACATCCAATGAGGTGTCCTTAATGGTGGCTTCAATATAGCGTCCCGAATCCAGGAAGGAACCAAAACCAATCTTTACATCATCTAGTGGGTGCCGGGACAAAATGCCCACACCTGCCCGTCCCTTTGCTACAGCTGGAGCTCCCACATAGTGCCATCCTGCATCAAAAGCAGGCTGCAAAGCTTTGTCGGTATCTTTCTCACTTGCTCGAACTTCTTGCAGGAGGACAACATCTGGGCGAGACTCTTCCAGCCACGGGAAAAACCCTCGGTTTTCCTCGCTTCGCTCTTTGACAGCTGCCCTAATGCCATTGACATTGACGGTTGTGATGTGAAAACTCATGCTTGTCAGACTAGTGCTTCTTTGAGGTAATCCTCCATTCCAGCCAGCACCAAACAGGGCTAATTTTTATGCTCATGTGCAGCACAGCGAAAAGCCAACGATGCCAGAAACTCCGACTTCGTTGGCAATGTGGCTTTAAGTTTCTACTTTTCTTTGCGCAGCCCGACCATTGGGAACCACACCAAGATGGCAAGGAATGCCAGACCTGCACCGGCTAGTGCTGGAGTGCTGTAGGAATAACCTGCACCGATAACAACGCCACCGATTGCAGCGCCCAGTGCGTTTCCAATGTTGAGTGCAGATTGATTGAGGGATGCGGCCAATGTTTGCGCGCGTCCAGCAACGTCCATGAGTCGGATCTGCAGTGAAGGAATCAGAGTGGAACCAAAGAAGCCGATGAGGCCAAAGTTAATGATGCCCAAGATTGCGTGGTTAGAGGTGAAATAGAAACCGATCAAGGTGAACACAATGCAGATGAGTGCGAGGAGAATTCCTCGGTCTACGTTCCAGTCTGCGATGCGTCCGCCAGCGTAATTTCCACCGATCATGCCGATGCCGTAGGCCATCAGGACGATCCAGATCAAGGAGCTTGGCATGCCAGCTTGTTCGGTCATGGTCCAAGAAATGTAGGTGTATACAGCGAACATGCCGCCGAATCCGATGGAACCGATGCCCAGGGTCAACCACACCTGAGAGTTTTTCAGTGCGCTTAATTCAGTCAGCGGGCTGGTTGGTTTCATCTCTGTCATGTGTGGCATGAGGAACCACAAGGCGAGCAAAGTCATGGTGCCAAGTACGGTAACCAGGACATAGGCCGTGGACCAGCCGTATGCATCACCCAGTGCTTGGGCTGCTGGAACACCAGCAACGGTACCTACAGAAAGACCCATTCCAACATAGGCAATTGCGCGTCCACGCTGGCCGGTTGGGGCCATGGATGCAGCAGAAAGTCCCGCAACGGAGAAATACGCACCGTGCGGAAGGCCTGCGATGAAACGAGCGGCCAGCAACACTTCATAGGACGTATTGAGAGCGGAAAGTGCATTACCGATAACGAAGAACGCCACCAAGATGAGCAGCAATCGGCGACGAGGAATCTTGCCAGTGAATGCTGTGATGAGTGGAGCGCCCACCACAACTCCCAATGCGTAGATGGTGATGATCAGCCCGGCTTGATCTTCAGAGATCGCAAAATCAGAAGCAATTGCACTGAGCAGACCCATGGAGACAAACTCCGTAACACCAATGGCAAAGCCACCTAATGCCAGGGCTGTCATGACGATATATCGACGAACCTCGGAAATTTCCGTTTGTCGAGGGATTTGACGGCGTTTTAAATGTCCGCTTTGGCTTCGGGGTGCTGAAGCCTCGACAAGCTCTACGGGGGATTTTCCAGATTCGCGCATGGAAGCCCACAGTATCGGACAGGCCCCTCACCAGCACTATTACAGACAATAAATGTGCCTACTTAGCCATCAGATCAAAGACTGTGACCTAAGACATTTTCCAGATTAGAAATCCAGTGCTAGCATATTGGCCAGCCTTACCTAACCATATTGAGAAAGTGGATCTTATATGCGCACCACTCGCGTTTTAGCCGGACTGATGGCAGCCTCTCTCGCGGTTTCCCTTGCAGCGTGCTCTCCAAGTGCGGACACCTCCCCGGCGCAAGCATCATCACCATCCGCGTCCAGTTCTAGCGATCATGATGCTGAGACCTCCAACGAGGCGTTCCCGGTCACCATCAAGCATGCGTTTGGTGAAACCACCATTGAGTCCAAGCCTGAACGCATCGCCACCATCGGCTGGTCTAACCATGAAGTGGCACTGGCCCTGGGAGAAAAACCAGTCGGCTTTGAAAAAGTCACATGGGGCGATGATGACAACAACGGTTTACTCCCCTGGGTTGAAGAGTCTTTGCATGAGCTCGGCGGAGATGCTCCGATTCTTTTTGATGCCACCGATGCCATTCCGTTTGAAGAAATCGCAAACACTGCGCCAGATATCATTTTAGCGTCTTATTCCGGCATTACTCAGGAAGATTACGATCAGCTTTCCCGTATCGCACCAGTGGTGGCCTATCCAGAACTGGCGTGGGGAACCTCTTTAGATGAGATGATCCGTATGAATTCAACAGCTCTTGGTTTGGAACAAGAGGGCAAAGAACTCAGTGCAGATCTTGATGCCCAAGTTGCTACTGCAATGGACGCAAATCCGGAGTTAAAGGAGGCTAAACCACTATTCGCGTTCTTTGATGAAAGCGATTTCTCACAGATTGGTGTGTACACCAGCATTGACCCTCGAATGAGGTTCTTGCTTGATGCAGGCGTGCAGGAAGCTGATGTGTTGAAGGGTTTTGCTGGATCGAAAAGTTTCTTTGAGCAAGTTTCCGCAGAAACTCCTGAGACCTTCAGCGATGTCGATGTCATCATCACTTATGGCACGGACGATGCTGCTGCCAACGCGCAGTTGCTGTCTAAAATGCAGTCCGATCCGTTGTTATCCCGTATCCCGGCTATTGCTGATGGCAAGGTGGTTTTCTTAGGTGCAAACCCATTGGCGGCATCAGCTAATCAGTCCCCGCTGTCTATTCCTTGGGGTATTGACGAATATGTGGCAAAAATTGCCGAGCCGTTGAAATAAATTTGAAATAAGTTCTTGATGTCACTGACTAAAAAAATTGTGTTTCTCAGCAGCATGCTGATGCTGTTGGTTCTCGTGTGCGTGTGCTCTGTGAAATTCGGAGTGCGCTCCATCAGTACGCATGATGCGATTCAGGCACTACTGGGACATGCTGATACAACGGAACAAGCTGCTGCGTTGAAAAGAATTCCACGCACGGTCTTGGGGCTGATCATTGGAGCTGCACTGGCAGTTGCTGGAACCACCATGCAGGCTGTGACTAGGAATCCGCTGGCTGATCCAGGCATCTTTGGTGTGTTATCCGGCGCATCCTTGGCTGTTGTTATTGGTATGTCATTTTTCGGAATGTCGGCTGCAGTTCCCACGATGATCGTGGCGGTGTTGGGTGCTGCAGCTGCTGCTGTGTTTGTGTACAGCGTGGGATCTTTGGGACGTGGCGGTGCCACCCCACTCAAGCTTGCTCTTGCGGGTGCAGCCACCACGGCAGCGCTGTCCTCCTTGGTCAGTGCTGTGTTATTGCCTCGTATCGATGTCATGGATAAATTCCGCTTTTGGCAGATCGGCGGCGTAGGTGGTGCGGAATGGGAGCACATGATGCTGGCTGTTCCATTTCTCGCCACCGGGTTTTTACTGTGTTTGCTTATGTCCACTGGGCTTAATGCACTGGCTTTGGGCGATGATGTAGCCACCAGTTTGGGCGAGCATGTGCCTCGAACACGGATCGTGGCGTCGATAGGCGCTGTTATTTTGTGCGGCGTGGCAACCGCGTTGGCCGGACCCATCGCCTTCGTTGGGCTGGTAGTGCCGCATCTAACCCGCCTGGTTGTGGGCACTGATCATCGCTGGTTGGTGCCATCTTCCGCATTGGCGGGCGCGGTGCTGATCGTTGCTGCTGATACGTGTGGGCGTGTGCTGACCCGCCCGAGTGAAATTGCGGTGGGCATCATCATGCCGATTATTGGTGCGCCACTGTTTATCTGGATTATTCGTCGTCAGAAAGTCGCAGAGCTATGAGTATCAGTGATCAACTCAAGCGCCAGCGTGGGGCGCGCAACTCCCGCAGGGCGCTGATTGTTGCGGCATTGGGCGTCGTCACGCTAGGTATTTTTGCTTTTTCATTGATGTGGGGCGAGGTATTTTATAGCCCTGCGCAGGTGTTTCAGGTGCTCACGGGCCAGCAGGTGCCCGGCGCGAGTTATACCGTCGGCGTGTTGCGTTTGCCGCGGGCAGTGCTGGGTCTTGCCGCGGGAATGGCGTTTGGTGCGGCGGGCGTGATTTTTCAGACGTTGTTGCGTAATCAATTGGCCTCTCCCGATATCATCGGTATTTCTTCTGGTGCGTCAGCTGCGGGTGTTATCTGCATTGTATTTTTTGAGATGTCGCAGTCTGCAGTTTCAGCTGTTGCGTTGTGTGCTGCGTTGTTAGTGGCGTTGTTGATTTATGTGGTGGCGTATCGCGGTGGTTTTTCTGCCACGCGGTTGATTCTCACGGGCATTGGTATTGCGGCAATGCTGAATTCTGTGGTGTCGTATTCCCTGTCGAAGGCTGATTCTTGGGATTTGCCCACGGCGACGCGGTGGCTGACGGGGTCGCTCAATGGTGCGACGTGGGAGAGGGCTTCGCCGTTGCTGCTCACCACGATTGTGCTGTTTCCGATATTGCTTGCCAATGCGCGCAATGTGGATCTTATGCGTTTGGGTGCGGATACTGCAGTGAGCTTGGGCGTTGCTACTAATCGCACACGCATCATCGTCATTATTTCTGCAGTCGCGCTCATTGCGGTTGCGACAGCAGCCTGTGGTCCGATCGCTTTTGTGGCCTTTGTTGCAGGTCCTATTGCCACACGGCTTGTCGGCACTGGCGGATCGTTAATCATCCCTTCCGCATGTGTTGGCGGATTGCTCGTGTTATCCGCTGATCTGATTGGCCAATACTTTCTGGGCACCCGCTACCCCGTTGGCGTGGTCACCGGTGTGTTCGGAGCCCCATTCCTTATCTATCTCCTCATCCATTCTAATCGTGCGGGGGCGCACTCATGACCATCAATCATCAACTCACCGCCGAAGAAATTTCGCTGTCCTATGGCGAGCGCACCATCATCGATGCGCTCAGCCTCGAAATCCTCCCAGGCAAAATCACCTCCATCGTAGGGCCCAACGGATGCGGCAAATCAACGTTGCTACGCGCCTTTGCGCGCCTACTTAAACCCAGCTCCGGGCAAGCGCTTCTCGACGCCTCCCCCTTGCGTTTACTGCCCGGCAAAGAACTAGCCCGCACCTTGGGATTGTTACCGCAATCTCCCACCGCCCCAGAAGGCATCGTCGTGGCAGATTTAGTGGGCCGTGGCCGCCACCCGCACCAAGGAATCATGGGTCGCTGGTCTGCACGTGACTATGACGTAGTTGCCCACGCACTCGAGATGACCAACACCACTGAACTGGCGAATCGTCCCATTGATGAGCTATCAGGCGGCCAACGCCAACGCGTGTGGATAGCCATGGCACTTGCCCAAGAAACAGACATCCTGCTTCTTGATGAACCCACCACCTACCTAGATATCGCCAACCAACTCGAAGTACTCGATCTACTCACTGACCTCAATCGCACACACGGCACCACCATTGTGATGGTGCTCCACGAGTTAGGACTAGCCTCCCGCTACTCCGACCACCTCATCACTATGAACACCGGCCACATCTACTCCCAAGGAACACCCGAAGAAGTCATTACCGAAACCATGATGCGCGAAGTCTTCGCCACCGATGCCCACATCATGTCAGATCCAGTCTCAGGCGCACCGTTGGTCATGCCCATGGGACGTCACCACATCGCCACACTTCATTAGGAGATCCACATGCCTGCACCAGTCACCGCCATCGTTGAATCCGTATCGCAGATCAGCCCCAATTTCATCAGGATTGTCTTTTCCGGACCCGAACTTAACCTGGTGGGCAGTACCACTCCCCTTTATGATCAACGCATTAAATTAATCTTCCCCACCCCAGGCAACCCCCTTCCAGTTTTCCCACCAGGGGTGAATTGGTACCACCACTGGTCCCAGCTACATGACACATCCCGCGGAACAATGCGCACCTATTCCATCCGATCTTTAGAACGCGATGAACAAGCCACCCGACTCACCGTCGATTTTGTTCTCCACACCGCGCCGGGGTGCACTGGACCTGCATCCACCTGGGCTGCCGCTGCAACTGCGGGTGCTGAGATCTTGATTGTCGCACCACGGCTAGATGCCGAACCCATGGGAGGCATCGAATTTGATCCAGGCACTGCCACCAACATTGTCCTCGTCGGTGATGAAACTGCGGCTCCTGCGATTGCGCGCATCCTAGAAGACCTGGCAGATACTGATATTCATGGTAAAGCTCTGATTGAAATCCCCTCCTCTAAAGATGCGCTCCCGATCAAAAATCCCGCCTCGGTAGAGGTGTCCTGGCTTCCTCGAAATGGCCGGAAACACGGCGAACTCCTAATGGAAAAACTCGCACTTCATCATTGCGAAACCGTGATATCCGAAGACATGGTGTGGGAAACTCCTACGTTTTCTGCTGCAGGTGAAAACCTTCAAAACATACACGCGAAAAACGATGATTATTACTGGATTGCGGGCGAAAGTGGGGTTGTTACCAATATTCGTCGCTCCCTGATAAAAGAGAGAGGTGTAGCCCGTTCTCAGGTTGCATTTATGGGCTATTGGAAACACGGTGTTTCCATGCGGGGTTAAAACCGCCACCATAGGCTTCAGCAAATGTTAGAACACTGTATTCTAGGTACCTGAACAAAAGAGCCCATCAACCAAGGAGACTCATGGCTAAGATCATCTGGACCCGCACCGACGAAGCACCGCTGCTCGCGACCTACTCGCTGAAGCCGGTCGTCGAGGCATTTGCTGCTACCGCGGGCATTGAGGTCGAGACCCGGGATATTTCTCTTGCTGGACGCGTCCTCGCCCAGTTCCCGGATCGCCTCACCGAAGAGCAGAAGGTAGGCGACGCACTCGCAGAACTCGGCGAGCTTGCTAAGACCCCTGAAGCTAACATCATTAAGCTTCCAAACATCTCCGCATCTGTTCCACAGCTTAAGGCTGTTATTAAGGAACTGCAGGATCAGGGCTATAACATCCCAGATCTGCCAGATAACGCCACCACTGACGAGGAAAAAGACACCCTCGCTCGTTACAACACTGTCAAGGGCTCCGCTGTGAACCCAGTGCTGCGTGAAGGCAACTCTGACCGTCGCGCACCAATCGCAGTGAAGAACTTCGTGAAGAAGTTCCCTCACCGCATGGGCGTCTGGTCTGCAGATTCCAAGACCAACGTTGCAACCATGGATGCAAACGACTTCCGCCACAACGAGAAGTCCATCATCCTTGATGCAGCTGATAATGTTCAGATTAAGCACATCGCAGCTGACGGCACCGAAACCATCCTCAAAGACAGCCTCAAGCTGCAGCAGGGTGAAGTTCTAGACGGCACCGTTTTGTCCGCAAAGGCACTGGACGCTTTCCTTCTTGAGCAGGTTGCTCGCGCAAAGGCAGAGGGTATCCTCTTCTCCGCACACCTGAAGGCCACCATGATGAAGGTCTCCGACCCAATCATCTTCGGCCACGTTGTCCGCGCATACTTCGCTGATGTCTTCGCACAGTACGGTGACCAGCTCTTGGCTGCTGGCCTCAACGGCGAAAACGGCCTGGCTGCAATTTACACCGGTCTGGATTCCCTGGACAACGGCGCAGAGATCAAGGCTGCCTTCGACAAGGGACTGGCAGAAGGCCCAGAGCTTGCAATGGTGAACTCCGCAAAGGGCATCACCAACCTGCACGTTCCTTCTGACGTTATTGTTGACGCTTCCATGCCAGCAATGATCCGTACCTCCGGCCACATGTGGAACAAGGATGACCAGGAGCAGGACACCCTGGCAATCATTCCTGATTCCTCTTACGCTGGTGTCTACCAGACTGTTATCGATGACTGCCGCAAGAACGGCGCATTCGATCCAACCACCATGGGTACCGTCCCTAACGTTGGTCTGATGGCGCAGAAGGCTGAAGAATACGGCTCCCACGACAAGACCTTCCGCATCGCAGCTGACGGCAAGGTTCAGGTTGTTGCTTCCAACGGCGACGTTCTCATCGAGCACGACGTTGAGGAAAACGACATCTGGCGTGCATGCCAGGTCAAGGATGCCCCAATCCAGGACTGGGTAAAGCTTGCTGTCACCCGCTCCCGTCTCTCCGGCATGCCTGCAGTGTTCTGGTTGGATCCAGAGCGCGCACACGACCGCAACCTGATCACCCTTGTGGAGAAGTACCTGGGCGACCACGACACCGAAGGCCTGGACATCCAGATCCTCTCCCCTGTCGAGGCAACTCAGCTCTCCATCGACCGTATCCGTCGTGGCGAGGACACCATCTCTGTCACCGGTAACGTTCTGCGTGACTACAACACCGACCTCTTCCCTATTCTGGAACTGGGCACCTCTGCAAAGATGCTGTCTGTCGTTCCTTTGATGGCTGGTGGCGGACTGTTCGAGACCGGCGCTGGTGGATCCGCACCAAAGCACGTCCAGCAGGTTGTTGAAGAAAACCACCTTCGTTGGGATTCCCTTGGTGAGTTCTTGGCTCTGTCCGAGTCCTTCCGCCATGAGCTGAACAACAACGGCAACGCTAAGGCTGGCGTGCTGGCTGACTCTCTGGATAAGGCTGCTGAGAAGCTGCTAAACGAAGAGAAGTCCCCATCCCGCAAGGTTGGCGAAATCGACAACCGTGGCTCCCACTTCTGGCTGACCAAGTTCTGGGCAGATGAACTTGCTGCGCAGACCGAGGATGCAGATCTTGCTGCTACCTTCGCACCAGTTGCTTCTGCACTGGACGAAAACGCAGCAGCAATCGACGCTGCATTCATCGCAGCTCAGGGTAACGCTGTTGATCTTGGTGGCTACTACGCACCAAACGAAGAGAAGACCTCTGCAGTTATGCGCCCAGTTGCGCAATTCAACGAGATCGTTGACGCACTGAAGAAGTAATCACTTCACAGTTAAGCGCTGTGCTTCCTCACATGGAAGTACAGCGCTTTTCATATTTTTATTGCAATAATGGGCATATGCGTTTTTCTCGAGTTCTTCCCGCACTTCTTCTTGCCTCCGCTGTGAGCATGCCCACGGCATCTGCTGCAACGCTAACGGCTGATACAGACAAAGAATTATGCATCGCCAGCAACACTGATGATTCTGCGGTGGTATCTTTTTGGAATTTCATCGAGGATGCTGTTCATAATCAACGCCTTGCTGAGCTCGATACCCAAGATCCTGGCCTTAAAACCGCGATTGAAAGCTATATCAACCAAGACCCCGAAGCCCCTTCAGCTGCTGAGCTACAGGTTCGACTTGACGCAGTGCAGTCAGGCGAAGGCCTAGCGATGCTGCTGCCGGATGATCCCACACTGGCAGATCCAAATATTGAGGGCAGTTTTCAAACCGAATATACCTATGATGAAGCCACAAATATTGTCAGTGGTTTTTCTCAAGACCCTGCTGCAGATGTGTTGAACCAATTACAACAAGCAGCATCCACAGGCACGCGCACCGCGGAGATCCGAGCAGAGTTTTTTGCTGAGCACACCCAAAAATATAACGAATCCCAGGTTGCGCTTCAGGAAGATTTTCAACATTGCATTGATGCTATCGATGATGCGCGCCCGCTCCCGTTGCAATATATTTTGCTCGGCGGTGCGGTGGCTTTGGCAGTAATTGTGCTAGGCATTAGAGCCTGGAGCAACTCGCGCAAAACCTCAAGGCACGGGCAGTAGGAAGGCGTCGAGAAGCAAGCTTTTGCTTTTCGACGCCCAAAGGCGCGCTGACTCCTCTTAAGAATCAGCGCGCCTTTATTTTTAGCTAGCAGCAGCGAGCCCCAGGATTTGCATCCTGCTCCGCGTACCGTGCCCGCCAATACTCCCGTTCCGTGGGAACGGCTGCCTCCGGGTGGTGGTGTTTCAGGTGCACAACATATTTAGCATATGCGGTATCCCCCATCAGCTCAGTGAGGTACCACCACACAGCTCGTGGAATTTTCCACAATGCACCAGCAAGCGTTGCCATTTTTAGTGCGATCCCGAAGAAATCGGTGCGCCACCCGGGTAACGCTCATCCCACATTTCTTGGACTTCCTTGTCGCGAGCTGTAGCAAGGAAACCAGTTGGAGCAAAGTACGCAGACTCCGTGGCTGGTTCTTCAGTGGTCTCCAGCGGAGTACCGGCAGAGCGCGCCTGAATAGCCTTAATGCACACCACGATGGCAGAACCGACCACAACCAACACCAGCACAGCAAACAGAATCGATAAGATGCCCTGGATGGTGGTGTTTCGAATAACCGCATCGATGGCCTCTGGTGTTTTTGCTGCACCAAACTCAGTCAGGCCCTGCGCCTTGGCATCGCGGAAGTTCGCATTCTGCGCCCAGTAGCCAATAGCCGGATCAGAGTGGAAAATCTTCTGCCACGACGCAGTCATCGTGACAATAAGATCCCATGCCAATGGCACACCTGGAATCCATGCCCACTTGTACAGGCCCTTCTTCACAACAACCACGAGCACAAGCGACAGCGCGATTGCGGCAAGCAACTGGTTAGCGATACCGAACAGTGGGAACAGCACGTTAATGCCACCCAGTGGATCGGTCACACCCATGAGCAAAATTGCACCCCACAGCGCACACACAAACACTGTGGAAATCCAGTTACCCAGGGTCCAATTAGGATCCTTGAAACGACGCAGACCTGGAACATTGCCCAAAGTATCGGTCATCATGAAACGAGCCACACGAGTACCGGCATCCACGGTGGTGAGGATGAACAGTGCCTCAAACATGATGGCAAAGTGGTACCAGAACGCCTTCATTCCAGCGCCACCAATAAATCCGGAGAGAATCTCAGACATACCGAAAGCCAAGGTAGGTGCACCACCGGTACGGGAAATCACAGTGGATTCTCCTACTCCTTCAGCTGCTGCAGCAAGCTGCTCTGGAGTGATATCTGCGCCAGTGAGACCAATGGAGTTAACCCACGCAGCTGCCGTTTCTGGATCTCCACCGGTCAGTGCCAGTGGCGCATTCATGGAGAAGTACAGGTGACGATCCAAAATCACAGCAGTAATCAGCGCCATCATGGCCACGAAAGATTCCATCAGCATGCCGCCGTAGCCCATCATGCGCATCTGGGATTCCTTCTCCACGAGCTTTGGCGTGGTGCCAGAAGAAATCAACGCATGGAAACCAGACAGCGCACCACAAGCAATGGTGATGAACAAGAATGGGAACAGGCTACCGGAGAATACTGGACCGTTGCCCTCCATCGCGAAGGAGGTTACAGATGGCATTTGTACTTCTGGGCGAGCAAACAAGATGCCCACTGCCAACAGACCAATGACACCAATCTTCATGAAAGTAGACAGGTAATCACGCGGTGCGAGCAGCAGCCACACTGGCAAAATAGCGGCCATAATGCCATAACCAATGAGTGCCAACGCCAAGGTGGTCTTGGACCAGGTGAACCATTCAACGCCCCATGAAGTATCTGCAACCCAACCACCTGCAACGATAGCCAGCAACAACAGGAAGACACCGATGATGGATACTTCTGTCACACGACCTGGACGCAGGTAACGCAGGTAGACACCCATAAATAGTGCGATTGGGATGGTCATGGTGATGGAGAAAACGCCCCATGGAGAATCGGCCAAAGCATTAACCACAATCAGTGCCAGCACAGCAATGATGATGATCATGATGGAGATGGTGGCCAAGATACCCGCAGCGCCACCGACAGTACCCATTTCATCGCGAACCATCTGGCCCAGTGAACGGCCACGGCGGCGAGTAGAGACCCACAGCACCAGGTAATCCTGGACTGCACCCGCGAAAATTACGCCGAGGATAATCCACAGGGTTCCTGGAAGATAGCCCATCTGAGCTGCCATAACAGGACCAACCAACGGACCTGCACCTGCGATTGCTGCAAAGTGATGGCCGAAAAGAACACGGCGATCTGTTGGAACGAAGTCTTTTCCATCATTGACATACTCAGCCGGGGTTGCACGCTGATCTTTAGACTTAACAACCTTGTATTCAATCAAACGCGCGTACAAAGTAAAGGCGATGATATAAGAACCTACCGCCGCTAAAACTAGCCACACGGAGTTAATGGTTTCACCGCGAGAAAACGCAATTGCGCCCCAACCAACGGCTGCGATGACGCCAAATACGAGGAGTCCGACACGAGCGGTCGGAGACATTTTCGGGGACTTTTTCACACCAACCGGAAGGTCGGTGGCACTGCTATACACCAAATCATCATTGGTGTTGTCAGTCTGTTTTATGGTCACGATCGTGGACGCTTTCTCTATCGACAGAAAAAGGGAAAGTCCGGCCAGATAAGGGTGGTTCTGTGTGCCGATTCTCGGAGCATTAACGGCTAGGTGTGCGAAAATTGACCGAGATTTTTAATTTTCTAACAGTGGAAAAGTAACACTCGAACATGTTTTATACCACCACAACAATTAACTGCGGGGCTAGTCACACCCCCATTCTTGAATATATGCTCTTAACTGCATGCAATCGATTCCACGATTCCCTCAGTGGGCAACATAAATTAACCCTAAGAATAAATTTATACCGCACAGTCTATTGCAATAGACAAAGCTGTTCAGTAGGGTGCTTTAAAGAACATTTTCACGCATCAATTAAAGGACAATAATCATGGCAAAGTACGATAATTCCAACGCTGATCAGTGGGGCTTTGAAACCCGTTCCATCCATGCCGGCCAGCCAGTTGATACACAGGCCAGTGCCCGCAACCTCCCCATTTACCAGTCCACTGCATTCGTTTTTGATTCCGCAGAACACGCTAAGCAGCGCTTCGCACTCGAAGATCTAGGACCCGTTTACTCCCGCCTCACCAACCCCACCGTTGAGGCTCTAGAAAACCGCATTGCCTCTCTGGAAGGTGGCGTCCACGCCGTAGCTTTTTCCTCCGGACAGGCTGCAACCACCAACGCCATCCTGAACCTGGCAGGCGCGGGCGATCACATCGTTACCTCTCCCCGCCTTTACGGTGGTACCGAAACCCTTTTCCTCATTACCCTTAACCGTCTGGGTATCGACGTTGACTTCGTGGAAAACCCAGACGATCCAGAGTCTTGGCAGGCAGCGGTTAAGCCAAACACTAAAGCTTTCTTCGGTGAGACTTTCGCCAACCCACAGGCTGATGTTCTCGACATCCCTGCAGTGGCAGAAGTTGCACACCGCAACAACGTGCCACTAATTATCGACAACACCATTGCCACCGCAGCGCTAGTGCGCCCACTTGAGCTTGGCGCCGACGTCGTTGTTGCTTCCCTGACCAAGTTCTACACCGGCAACGGCTCCGGCCTGGGCGGCGTGCTTGTCGACGGCGGAAAGTTCGATTGGACCGTCGAGCGCGATGGAAAGCCAGTATTCCCTTATTTCGTCACCCCAGATGCTGCGTACCACGGCTTGAAGTACGCAGACCTTGGCGCTCCTGCATTCGGCCTCAAGGTTCGCGTCGGTCTACTGCGCGACACCGGCTCTACCCTTTCCGCATTCAACGCATGGGCTGCAGTTCAGGGCATTGATACCCTGCCTCTGCGCATCGAGCGCCACAATGAAAACGCCATCAAGGTTGCAGAGTTCCTCAACAACCACGACAAGGTGGCAAAGGTCAACTTCGCAGGACTGAAGGACTCCCCTTGGTACGCAACCAAGGAAAAGCTCGGTCTCAAGTACACCGGCTCCGTACTCACCTTTGAAATCAATGGTGGCCAGAGTGAAGCATGGGCATTTATCGATGCCTTGAAGCTACACTCCAACCTTGCCAATATTGGTGATGTTCGCTCCCTGGTTGTCCACCCAGCAACCACCACCCACTCGCAGTCCGATGAAGCTGGTCTGGCACGCGCAGGCATCACCCAGTCCACCATCCGTCTGTCCGTGGGCATTGAAACCATCGCCGATATTATCGCAGACCTCGAAGCTGGCTTCGCTGCCATCTAAGTTTTTCCACAACCAACCCCAGTGCTCATGCACTGGGGTTTTGTGTTTCCAAAATAGTAAGAATCCAAACTAGACTAGACAGAGCTGTCCAGATACACTGTACGAAGTTTCAGTCTTGTCCACCCAGAACAGGCGGTCTTAACCAATGCCAACCCTCGCCCCCATAGGTCAACGTGCAATCCAAGCAATTGGTGATGTGCATACCGAAGCCGGAACAACAATCGCCAATGCGGTAATCGGCTATCACCGCTGGGGAGAATACCGCGTTAACAGCGAAGGGCGCAGCAATGTTGTCTTAATCGAACATGCTTTAACCGGCGACTCCAACGCCGCTGAATGGTGGGCGGACCTCTTAGGGCCAGGAAAAGCCATCAATACTGATATTTACTGTGTTATCTGCACCAACGTCATCGGCGGCTGCAATGGTTCCACAGGGCCAGGTTCCACACACCCCGATGGAAATTTCTGGGGTAACCGCTTCCCCGCCACCTCAATCCGCGATCAAGTAAATGCTGAAAAGCAATTTCTCGACTCTTTAGGAATCACCACAATCACAGCTGTACTCGGCGGTTCCATGGGAGGTGCCCGCACCCTGGAGTGGGCTGCAATGTACCCAGAAGTTGTGGGAGCTGCCGCCGTATTAGCAGTTTCTGCACGTGCCAGCGCATGGCAGATTGGCATCCAATCAGCACAGATCAAAGCCATTGAAAATGATCACCACTGGCATGAAGGAAATTATTACGAATCCGGATGCAGCCCTGACACAGGCCTCAGCGCTGCGCGTCGGATCGCCCACCTTACTTACCGTGGTGAATTAGAAATTGATGAACGTTTTGGCACCAAAGCCCAAAAGAATGAAAATCCCCTTGGTGCTTATCGCAGCCCAGACCAGCGTTTCGCTGTGGAATCCTATTTGGATTATCAAGCAGATAAGCTAGTCAAACGTTTCGATGCTGGTTCTTATGTCATCCTCACCGATGCCTTGAACCGGCACGATATTGGACGTGATCGAGGTGGCCTAAACAAGGCGCTTGAAGCCATTAAAGTTCCAGTGCTTGTTGCCGGTGTAGATACTGATATTTTGTACCCTTACCACCAACAAGAACACCTCTCTCGAAACCTGGGCAACCTCCTTGCGATGGCTAAAATTGTTTCACCAGTAGGCCACGATGCGTTCCTTACCGAAAGCCGTCAAATGGATCGCATCATCAGAAATTTCTTCAGCCTCATCTCCCCTGATGAAGATAATCCCTCCACCTACATCGAATTCTTCATCTAATAGGTATATCCGACAGATCATGAGAGATCACTAAAGAATTCACAGGCAATCTTCCGGATAAATAGAAAATCTAGCTCTACATTAATAGTTGTGACTTTGTTGAATTCTCGTCGAGCAGCTGGCGCCTTTGCCACCACGCTAGTAGCTGGCACTTTAGGACTAGGCGGATGTGCTTCCGTTGCCCCCAGTGCCACAAGCTCTTCTGAACCGCCGGCGAGAGTTGCTGCCGCTATGCAGACAACAACAAAGGAAACGTCGATAAGCAATGACATCGACTTCAACGCAGCACGCGAAACAACGCTGACGGCGCTGGGCTTTTTGAATTACCTTGATGAAGAGCAACGCGCCGCGTTGCTCGGTGATGGCCTCGATATCAGCACACTGTCCTGGGCAAACCAGGTAACAGCGTTGCGTGTTTTAGAATCACTCTTTAACGAGAATGCATTTCAATTGGTGGCAGCCGTGATTCAACATGTGGCACAAGAACCTGGCGATAATCTGCACCATTTCCTCAAATTTTCCCCAGAACCTTCCACCGAACATTCTTGGGAAATGACACTAGAGGGCCCCACCGTTGAGATAAAAGCGAAATTTGATCCCGATGGACAAATCTCCTTCGAAGACTCCCGTGTTGGCTTAACTTCTGCACAGGTAGCGAGTATTTCAGAAACTTTGGATCTGTCTTATACAGAATCGCCAATTAAAAAATCTGCAGAACAATTACTAGTCAGCTTGAATGATATTCAGCAATCTGCACTGCGAGGTTCTGGGCTGCGTGGTTCACAACTCAATGATGAACAAAAACGTCTCTTCATCCAGATGACTACCAACTGGATCGCTCCTGCAGGCGGCGATTCAGGATCTGTCCAACAAGAAGATATCACCGACACCATCAACGACACCTACATCATCTGGGATGAAAAACCTGACGGTTCCACCTTCTTCCAGGTTAAAGGCCCAGAAGTGGTATATAAATATGAAGAAACCCTTCCTGAAGGCGAAGAGCTTTCTGCTCTAGGCGTGCCAAATATCCAGACGTCATTCCAGATCCCTTAAATAGCGCAGCCTTAGATTTTCCGGGGGGTGTCAATCTAACGTTCAAGGCTTAAAGGGCATCCACCAGTTAAATTCACTACAAAAAATGGCTCATGCCATCAAGGTTTTATAGTCCGCTTCCTGCGCAAAGATACTGCAAATCATAGTTTTTATGCACGGCTCACAAGCCTTTAAATCTGCGCTTTTATAGTTATGCAGCCGTTTTACGCTCCACGAAAATACATTCTTAGGTAAAATTAATACCGGATATTTGGATATTCTCTCAGTACGCGGTTGCGCGCGCTATGGTTTGCCTGCACCAGCTAGTGGCTGAGAGTCTGCGCTGAAAAAATTTTGCTCTTAAACAGTAAAGCTGTCCTTATATTTAAATCCTTTGATTAAAACCAACAGTATAGAAAGCAAGTAACCACATATGGAAGCTTTTGCCCTCATTATCGTTGTTGTCATAATTCTGGTCGCAGCGGCAGTCGTCGCAGGTATTTTCTTCCTGACTTCCCGCGCGTGGATCAAGGTCGCGGCTGCAGATGAAGCACTCATTGTCTCTGCGAAGAAGAAGGGTGAATCTCAGGTCATTGTCCATGGCAAAGCCGTGGTGATGCCGATTACGCAGACGCACCAGAAAATATCTTTGCGTTCCCGCCAGGTCAATATGCAGGTCACGGCGCAAAGCGATGATAATGTCACGCTCAACGTCGAAGCTGTCGCTTTGGTAAAGATCGGTTCGGAATCTGCGTTTATTCGTCGTGCTGCTCAGCGCTTTGCCTCAAACGACAAAGAAATCGCGCAGTTCACCCAGGACCAATTGGAAGGTGTGCTCCGCGGTGTGGTTGCGCAGCAGACAGTTACTTCTTTGATGCGTGAACGCAAGAAGTTCTCTGAGCAAATCGCGGAAACTGTTATTCCAGAGCTGGAAAAGCAAGGTTTGATTCTAGATTCCTTCCAAATTCGTGGCATCACGGATGATGTGGGATACATCAAATCCTTGGGTGCGCCAGAAATCCAGGCTAAGAAGCAAGCTGCAGAAATCGCAGAAACTGAAGCAGCTCGCGCCATCGCTAAGTCCCGTATCGCGAATCAAGAAGCTGATCTTATTGAACAGACTCAGCTTGATTCAAACAAGGCTGACGCTGATGCCCGCGTTGGTGAAGCTCGCGCTCAAGCGATGCAAGCAGAACGCCTCGCAGATGAAAAAGCTCGCCAAGAAGTCCTCCGCCAGCAGGCTGAAAACAAGCAGATTGAGCTTGAAGCCGAAGTAAACAAAGTCGCCGATGCAGAGCGCTACCGCCGTAAGCAGCAAGTAGAGGCAGATACTTTCGAACAAACCCGACGCGCACAGGCTCAGGTAGAAATCGCTGAGGCAGAAGCCACCGCAGCAAAGGTTCGTGCCATGGCTGAATCCGAAGCTGTGCGCTTGAAGGGACAAGCAGAAGCTGATGCCATCAAGGCAAAGGCTGAAGCTTATCGCGAAAACCAAGACGCTCTGCTGGCGCAGCAAGCAATGGAAATCTTGCCGGAGCTTATGAGTAACTTTGCAGCTGGCTACGCAAATATTGGATCCATGACAGTGCTCTCCGGTGGAGATAGTTCTGCCGATGCAGTGGGAGCACGTTTCGCAGGTGAACAAGCGCTCGGTTTGAAATCGATTATCGAATCCGTCAAACAAACCACTGGCCTTGACCTGGCAGAAATCATCCAGGGACGGGTAACCGGAACAGCTCAAGGAACGGCCTTCGGCGAAGCGTTCTCCGCTGCCGACTCCGCTGTTGCTCCTTCTTCCGCGCCAGAAAACCCAGCTTCAGGAAACCCAGTTCAGGATAATTAGCTTCCCAAAGAATCCACTGAGGCCGCTAAAAACACCATCAGTCCGCCAAGGACTGTGGTGTATATGGCATCAAAACGCCTAGAGCGGACAGATAAGACGCCGAGGATCTTAGAATCACAGGTCAGTCGCAGCACAGCAAGATACAGCAGCGATACGCCTAAAGTGAACGTGGCTCGGCGCCAGTGTTCTGTGAGCGCAAAAATAGTGGCGACCACTACCGCGATCACAAAGAAAATAACCCCGGCTTTTTGCACATTGTGAGGTAGCGTCGAGGCGGCTAATCCGCCATCGTGGGGATTTGCTAGAAGTTGCTCTTCACTAATGCCTTGTTTGCCGTGGCCGGGGTTGGTCATGTGTTTTACAGTCCAGCTAGCTTTTCTGCACGCTCGACAACATTGTGCACTAGGAATGCACGGGTCAGTGGGCCTACGCCGCCTGGGTTTGGTGACACTGCGCCAGCAACCTCCCAGACATCGGGGTGAACGTCGCCAAGCAACTTGCCGTCCTTGCGAGAAACGCCGACGTCAAGCACTGCAGCACCTGGCTTGATCATATCTGCGGTCAGCATATGTGGCTGGCCAGCAGCTGCGACGATGACATCAGCCGCGCGAGTTTCTGCAGCCAAATCCTTGGTGCCGGTGTGGCACAGGGTGACGGTGGAGTTCTCAGAACGACGGGTCAGCATCAGACCAATTGGACGACCAACGGTAACGCCACGGCCAATGACAACGACCTTTGCACCGTTGAGTTCAATGCCAAAACGGCGCAGCAAGCTGATTGAACCATTTGGGGTACAAGGAAGTGGAGCTGGCTCATTGAGCACAAGCTTGCCCAGGTTTACTGGGTGCAGGCCATCGGCGTCTTTGGCAGGATCGATGCGCTCAAGCACAGCGTTTTCATCGAGGTGCTTAGGCAGTGGCAGCTGGACGATGTAGCCGGTGCAGGAATCATCGTTGTTCAGCTCATCGATGACAGCGAACAATTCTTCCTGGGTGACATCCGCAGGCAGGTCTTTGCGGATTGAGTTCACACCGATCTGTTCACAGTCACGGTGCTTCATCTTCACATAAGAGTGGCTTGCTGGATCATCGCCCACCAGTACAGTGGCAAGGCCCGGCACAATCCCTTTCTCCTTCAGCACGGCGACGCGCTGTTCTAGGTCGGCGAAGATTTCCCCGCGGTACAAGTTTCCATCAAGTTTGATTGCAGTCACACCCGTCATTATTCCACCCTTTTCCAAGGCCTTACAATCAAACATATGCCGGAACATCCACTTCATGTTATCTTTGACAATCCTGTTATCCCTCCAAACACCGGAAATGCCATCCGTATGTGTGCTGGAACAGGCGCTCACCTGCACCTTGTTGAACCGCTGGGTTTTGAGCTGACGGAAAAACACTTGCGTCGAGCTGGCCTTGATTACCATGACTTGGCAGATGTCACAGTGCATCCAACCTTTGATGAAGCAATGAAAGCTGTCCCCGGACGCGTATTTGCCTTTACTACTACCGCAACCACGCGCTTCACAGATATCGCTTTTGAGCCCGGCGATGCCTTGCTTTTCGGCACCGAACCCACAGGTCTTCCCCAAGAACATATCGGTCATGCCCGCATCACCTCAGAGCTGCGCATCCCGATGTTGGAGGGCCGCCGCTCGATGAATCTGTCAAACGCCGCAGCGGTTGCCACCTATGAGGCATGGCGCCAGCTCGGGTTTATCGGCGGGGCTTAAAAATATTGCTTTTCGACGTCTCTTTCCTGCCGCCCAGCGTATTTTCTAGCCGCAAAGCATAGCTAGGTCCCTTCGCTGCGTGTGACAGAGCAGATGAGGATGCAACTTTTCGATCTTTTTAAGCGGCAGATCCTTGCATCACTGACTCTGCTGTTCCCCTAAATAAAACCACCGATGCAAGTCATAGAGCACTTCTTCAAATCGTGGTGCGGGCCCTTCAATCTGAATATTCGGGCTCACTTCGGCAGCAGAAAGTGGCGTTAATGGTCCAGCTTCTGCTCCCCACTTTGCATACCACTGAGCTGTTTGAGCACCAGTTGTGGCGCAGTAAATTTTACCTAGCCCAGCCCAAGCGTGGCCTCCTGCACACATCGCGCAATGTTCTGTGGAGGTATACACCGTGCAGGCAGCTCGTTCTTCAGGGCTGTAATGCGCAATCGCGTATTTAGCAATGGCAAACTCAGGGTGCCTGGTTAGGTCTCCATCGGCGTCGCGGTTGTGATCTTCAAAGACAACAGCACCGTGCGGATCAACTAATAGGGAACCATAAGGGCTATTTCCTAATGTCAATGCTTCAGTAGCTAGTTCTACAGTGCGGTGCAGGAGATCTAAATCGTCTTCGGTCATCTTAGGCGCTCAATCCCCTCATCAATGCTGGTAAAGCTTGAGCTGCTGTGGATGTCCAGGTAAAATCAGCAATCCGGCTGAGCTCAGTTCTAGTTGGTGAGATCTCCACGATGGGGATACCTCGTTGTTGTGCAAGCTGTGGCAATGCTGCTGCCGGGTGCACAATCCCCGAAGTTCCCACGATAATCATCAGATCTGCCTCAGCGATGCGTTGTTCGGCAATATCCCATTTATCCATCGGCAGGTTTTCACCAAACCACACCACACCTGGCCGAATCAGCCCACCGCATTTAACGCATTGAGGTGGGCTAAGCCGCTCAATGGGTTCTATTGGATAGTTTTTATCATCTTCCCAAGGCTGTGCACAATCAGTGCAGCGGTAATCAAAAAGGCTTCCGTGCAGATGTGTCACATCACTCGATCCTGCACGTTCATGCAGGTTATCGATATTTTGGGTAGTGATATGCACGTGTTCTACAGTGTCACTGCCTTCCCAATAAGCAATGGCTTTGTGACCAGCATTAGGTTCTGCACGCGCTGCTACCCCGGCGCGCCAGCGATACCAGGCCCACATGGGTTCGGGATCTTTGTGCCAGGCCTCGAGGCTTGCCATGGCTTGTGGATCCACGTTGCTCCACACACCAGTTTTTTCATCGCGATATGTGTCGAGCCCAGAATCGGCGCTCATTCCAGCGCCGGTAAACACTTCTATGTTGCGGGCTTCACGGGCTAATTCGACGGCGTGCTCAATAGACTTTTCCAGCTGACGTTCGCTCATATCTTCAAAACTAGCCCGATTTCTGGTCAAATGGCAGGGTTTAACTCAACTCATAAAAATCAAGCACCCGTTCGAATAAGTGTCCGGCCTTTAGTTTATTCTTAAAGCCAAACCTTTTTATTTTTGAAAGTAGTTGATGCACAAGTGGTTATGGGGCCAACCCACGCTATGAGCGGAGCAGCCGTGGGGCTTGCTGTCGCTCAAATTCTGCCGGCAGAGTGGGGCGGGGTGACTACCTCAACGGAAGCTTTTGTCTATGCTGGTCTTGCCGCAGGTGCTGCTCTGCTTCCGGATCTTGATTCACCTTCAGCCACGGTGTCTCGTTCTTTTGGCCCCTTTACGCAGGCAATTTCACGGTTTACGGAAAATACGTGCCAGGCCTTTGTCAACATGACCAGAGGGCGTAAAGATAAACGGTGCAACAATGGTCACCGCACGCTTACACACACTGTGTGGAGTGCGCTTGCTTCAGGAGCAGGCGCTACTGCTTTGATCAGTTATTTTGGAAAACCTGCAGTAATTGCTTTGCTGTTTTTCTTCCTAGGGCTTGCTATCCGTGGCCTATTGCCGGAGTGGTCAAAGAACGCAGATTGGCTTCTTGTTACTGGTGCTTCGGCGGCCTTGGCATTGGGAGTGTGGAATTATGCTCCCGAAAGTTCTTTCGGCATTATTTTAGGCTCTGCCATCACGGTCGGTAGTCTCACTCACTTGGCTGGTGATATGGCTACCAAGGCAGGTATTCCAGCATTTGCACCGTTGGTCCCCCTCAAGGGAAAACGCTGGTGGAACCTAAAATTGCCTAAGGCTTTGAGCATTCGTGCAGATGGTCCTGCGGATAAGTTTTTATTATTCGTCTTCTCCGTGGCGGTGATTATTCAGATCGGTTTGGTGGCATCTGGAAATATGAGCGCCATCATGATGGATTTACTTAGTCTTGGACGGTAATTAAAGACAACTGGGTTTCTGCAAGTGGAAATTTAGTTTGAGTTTCTTCTACCGTCACGTGCACCATGCCGGCTAGCGGTCCGGAATCTACAGTGATCCTGCTGCCTGGTGCCACTTTAAATTGCGCGAGATAGCGCAAAAGTTCTGGGTCGATGTCTTGCACCCGAGAGATTGTGACGGTCTCCCCTGCCCCGATTGCGGCGAGCGTAGTTCGTGGGACTTCCTCGATAATGCCTTCTGCGGTGGGGATGGGATCCCCATGAGGATCTTTACGAGGCCTCCCCAAATGCGCATCGATGCGCTCAATGAGTTGATCTGATGCCGCGTGTTCTAACAGGTCAGCATCAGAATGTACTTCATCCCAGGTATAGCCCAAGACATCATGGAGGAATGTTTCCAAGAGTCGGTGGCGGCGCACCATTTCAATTGCTAATGCTTTGCCCTGTTCGGTGAGGGTGACTCCAGCATATTTTTCATGATGCACGAGGCCTCTTGCTGCAAGTTTTTTGATTGCTTCAGAGGCCGTGGGGGTTTTCTGACTCATTTTTTCGGCGATATCTCCCAGTGCTGCTGGTTGATTATCGAGGAGTTCAGTGATGTCCCAGATTGTCTTCAGGTAGTCCTGGGATCTATCGGGAAGATCTGAGATGTGCATGACCTACACCTTAGTCCAGGCTATTTTGCTCCAGTGGTGTTGATTCCAATGCTGGTAACTGGCGGCGGCGAAGGATATCTAAAAGCTCTTTTCCATCGGCAGCGCCAAGATCAGAGGCCGACATTGATACTGGTCCGGCAACCAAGTCGAGTACCACTGTGGATAAACCCAGTGTTCTTTGAATGGGGCCGTGTTTGAGGGTGAGTTCTTGAATATGAGAAGTTTCAATAACTGCCATGCGTGGCACAAATCGACCTTCATGAAGAACCACTGCATGTGGTTGTGCACCAATTAAGGTGACACCTTGGCGAGTGCGATCCACTGGCGTGAGAAATCTTGCGGCCTCAGGCGGAGCATAGTTCGGCTGACTTATACGCGCTGGGTCTGCTGCTGTAGCAATATCTTCACGGCTGAGAGGGCTTACTGCTTCCAGTACTTTTAAGGCCAGTTCTTTAGAACCCACCGGCAAGATCTTCGAGGTGCCACCTTGAGTGGTGTCGCCATAACCAACCACAGTCACGGTGACGGTCCACCATCCGACAAGCCGCCACAACAAAGGTTGTTTCAGTTTCACGGCATGAATTCGCTCTAGCGGGATTGCCTGCTTGCGTCGATTGGCCAGTCCATAACTGACATTGAGTCTATCGTCGTGTAGCTCTGCGTTGAACTGCCATGACTTATCAATCAGATTCCACACTGGTGGCACAATGCCAACCAAAAATGGCAGCGCAGCACTTATACCCAATGGGGTAAAGAAAAATATGATCGCGCCCAGGACTGCAACAATTGTTGTCAGCGAGAGCAGTGTACTGGCGATGGTGCGCTGCACGGGGATTTTAGGAACCAGGAATTGCTTATCGACGTCGTCCTCCACCGCCTCCTCCTCCCGCAGTCCTTGCGCGGGCGTGCGGGAGGGGTACTGGGAGGCGTCGAGAAGCTCCCTTTTTAAGGCTTCAGCCTCGTGCTTTTTTAAGAACCCGATATTGATGGCCGAATCACTACCGCCGGCTGTTTCCACGCGCACTTCTGCAAGGCGGAAAATTCTTGCAATAAAAGATTCCACCAGGTCAACAGCTTGAATTCGATCAAAACGTGCGGTGCGAAGGTCTTTGCTGACCACTCCGCGTTTGAGCTGCACCTCTTCAGCTGTGATGCGGAAACCAACGGCGTTCCACCAGATTTTAGTTAAACCCCAGATCAATACTCCGGCGAGCAGGACACCGCCGATTGTCAACAGCATCGGAACCAGCGCAAGTGTATGCTCGCCGTTGATTAATCCCCAGACGAAGGCAACGGCAGAAGCATTAACGTTCAGAATGAATGCAGCCAGCACGGCCAGGAGCAATGTCCAGATACGCAACAACGGTGTGGCGCGGTGAACTTTTCGAAATTGCACTTCACTCACAGTCCGCTCATCCTCTCACGGGCCTTTTCTGCCAAACGCTCACGCAAAGTATCAGCTTCCAAGGCGGGCAAGCCTTCAATGGTGGAATCCGAGGAGGCAGAAGCGGTGTGCAACTGTACTTTTTTCATACCAAAAATACGGTCAAGGGGACCTGCTGTGACATCGACGAATTGGATACGCCCATACGGCACAACGGTGAAACTATGCCAGAGCTTTCCTTTAGTAATCAGGAGTTCATCTGAGGTTTCTAACCAGCCTAAACGTTTAACTTGCTGCGGAATTAACCAGATCTGCCACGCTGTCAGGACAACCATTACAGCCACACCAGCGTAAAACCATGAAGATACAAAAAATCCAAGGACACCGAACACAATAGCTGATACCGCCAACCATGGAAGGCGTGCAAGATACCGGGCTGTAGTCAATTTTGGCGACACGGGGTTCATACCCTCATGTGGTTCTGGGTTACGTCCGTGGTTATTTCTCATGGTATCTATTTTGCCAAACTATCTATCATCCCGCGTACTTCGGCTGTAAAACTCCCCCGAGCAACGACCTCAAACTACATGCAAAGAAGCTCCACTAGCCACCGACTGGAACACTTTCCTATAAGCACCATTTCCCCACCCCTACCTGCTATTAAAACCTCACCTCACCTGGTGGCCGTCATACATTTTTAGAACATATTTGCCAATACTTTTTCAACATCATTTAAACAAGCAAATAGACCAAGCTGTACAGATTGCGGTCTAGAGTGCTAATCTCCTAATTACTTAAGTGACCATTCACCAATAAGGACGTATTTAAAGATGAAACTTCGTCGCATTACCACCACTGCTATCGTTGGCCTCTTCGCAGCTACCGCACTTGTTGCTTGTGGTTCCGATTCCGATGGAAGCAGCACCACCGTTGCTGAAGGCACCGACGGCGTCACCATCCGCATCGGTACCACCGATGCAGCCAAGGAAGCCTGGGAAGTATTCGAGGATAAGGCCGCTGAAGAGGGCATCACCCTAGACATCGTTCCTTTCTCTGATTACTCCACCCCAAACGAAGCACTCGCACAGGACCAGCTGGACGTTAACCTCTTCCAGCACCTCAAGTTCCTCGCTGAGTACAACGTTGGCTCCGGCGCAGAACTCACCCCTATCGGCTCAAGCGAGATCGTGCCACTGGCATTGTTCTGGAAGGACCACGATTCCCTCGATGGCATCGAAGGCGAAGAGGTTGCTATCCCTAACGACCCTTCCAACCAGGGCCGTGCGATCAACGTTCTCGTCCAGGCAGATCTTATTACCCTAAAGACTCCAGGCATGGTCACTCCTTCACCTGTTGATATCGATACAGAGAAGTCCAAGGTTTCCGTTATTCCGGTTGATGCAGCTCAGTCCCCAACTGCATACCAAGAAGGTCGCCCTGCGATCATCAACAACTCTTTCCTTGACCGCGCAGGTATCGATCCGAACCTGGCAGTTTTCGAAGACAACCCAGAGTCTGAAGAAGCAGAGCCATACATCAACGTTTTCGTCACCAAGGCTGAAGACAAGGACGATGCAAACATCGCTCGCCTCGTTGAGATCTGGCAGTCGCCAGAGGTTCTCGATGCAGTAGACCGCGACTCTAAGGGCACCTCCGTCCCAGTTGATCGCCCAGCAGCTGACCTTCAGGCAATCCTTGATCGCCTCGAAGCAGATCAGAAGGCTTAACCCCCTTTTTCATAACCCAGTTTCATACCTGGTTGTGATGTTTAACGCCCCGCATGGAATCTTTAGACGAACACCACGTCGCATACGCTTCCTCGGGGCGTTAAACTATTTGTCTGCAACTTTTGTCCCCTGACCCTTTCCTGAATTGAGGACACCGCTGTGTCACACACCGCGTCTACCCCGACGCCAGAGGAAAACTCCACGCACCGCTCACATACCCCGGGCACTCGCGTGGAGTTCCGCGGAGTAACCAAAGTTTTTAGCAATAACAAAAATGCTAAAACTACAGCTCTCGATGAAGTCAGCCTCACCGTTGAACCTGGTGAAGTAATTGGCATCATCGGTTATTCCGGCGCCGGAAAATCAACTCTGGTCCGCATGATCAACGGCCTTGACTCCCCCACCAGCGGATCTTTGCTGCTTGATGGCACCGATATCGTTGGCATGCCAGAATCTCAGCTGCGCAAACTACGCAGCAATATCGGCATGATTTTCCAGCAATTCAACCTGTTCCAATCCCGCACCGCGGCGAGAAACATTGAATACCCGCTGGAACTGGCCAAAATGAGCAAGTCCGCACGCAAAGCACGCGTGCAGGAAATGCTCGAGTTTGTTGGCCTGGGCGATAAGGGTAAGAACTACCCAGAGCAGCTGTCAGGCGGCCAAAAGCAGCGCGTCGGCATCGCCCGTGCGCTGGCCACCAACCCAACGCTTTTGCTTGCCGACGAGTCCACCTCAGCTCTAGACCCAGAAACCACCCATGAGGTATTGGAACTACTGCGAAAAGTAAACCGCGAACTGGGCATCACCATCGTCGTGATCACCCACGAGATGGAAGTTGTACGCTCCATCGCTGACAAAGTGGCAGTGATGGAAGCAGGCAAGGTCGTGGAATACGGCAGTGTCTATGACGTTTTCTCTCATCCACAAACACCCGTTGCACAACGCTTTGTGGCAACCGCTTTGCGCAACACCCCAGATCAGGTCGAAGCTGAAGATCTCCTCAGCCATGAGGGACGCCTATTCACCATTGATCTCACCGAAACTTCTGGATTCTTCACTGCTTCCGCAAAAGCTGCTGAACAAGGTGTACAGATCAACATTGTGCACGGTGGTGTCACCACTTTGCAGCGCCAATCATTCGGCAAAATGACTGTCCGACTCACTGGCAGTCCCGCTGCAATTGAAGAGTTCTATAACACCTTGTCCACCACTACGACCATCAAGGAGATCACCCGATGAACGAGATGATTCTCGCAGCTGACTGGGGTCGTTTGGGACCAACATTCACCACCGCCATCCTCGACACCTTGCTGATGGTCAGCATCACCATGGTCGTTTCTGGCATCTTGGGTTTGGCTGTCGGCATGTTGCTGTACACCACCCGTGAAGGCGGAATCCTCAAGAACAAAGTCATCTACGGCATTTTGAACCTGCTGGTGAACTTTGTTCGTCCGATCCCCTTCATTATTTTGATCGCGGCAATGAAACCACTGACCGTATCGGTGATGGGTACTTCCATTGGCCGAGACGCCGGCATCTTTGTCATGGTGGTCGCAGCAACATTTTCTGTTGCCCGCATCGTGGAACAAAACCTTGTGGCAATTGATCCAGGTGTCATTGAGGCTGCCCGTTCCATGGGTGCAGCACCATTGACCATAATTCGCACTGTGATCATCCCAGAAGCACTCGGACCTTTGGTTCTTGGCTACACCTTCCTGTTCATTGCGATCGTGGATATGTCTGCGATGGTCGGCTACATCGGTGGCGGCGGCCTTGGTGACTTCGCCATTGTTTATGGCTACCGCGCCTTTGATAATGAAGTCATGTACGTTGCCGTTCTGGTTATCGTCATCATTGTTCAGGCTGCTCAGCTGCTGGGCAACTGGCTGTCCAAGAAGATCATGCGCCGCTAAACTCGCTGGCGTAAGAAACCCGCGCTGTCTACTGGATAGTAGACAGCGCGGGTTTTTCTCTGCCCATATAGTGTGGACTTGTTAGTCCACCCCCCCCATAGATAAGCCCAAAGGAATGCTCTTGACCGCTGCCACAGACAATGCCCCACCCGTGCTCTCAGCTCAGGATTTAACAATGATCTACGGGAAGGGCTCAACGGAAGTTCGGGCTCTCGATGGCATTTCTGTGCAGATTCAATCGGGTCAATGGACCTCGATCATGGGACAATCAGGCTCAGGAAAAACAACGTTGCTGCAGTGTATTTCAGGTTTGGCGCAGCCAACTTCGGGCACTGTGACGCTGAGCAAAGACAACATCACGTTGAGTTCCTTGTCAGAGAATAAACGCGCCAAGCTGCGTCGCACGCACATCAGCATGGTGTTTCAGGATTTCAACTTGGTGCCCATTTTGTCGGTAAAGGACAACATTTTGTTGCCGCTGCGGCTTGCTCACCAAAAGGTGGATAAGCAGTGGTTTGAACACATCACCAGTGTGCTGAAAATTGATAACCGTTTGCGCCATTTGCCTAGCGAACTATCGGGTGGTCAGCAGCAGCGTGCTGCGATTGCCAGGGCTTTGATGTCTAGGCCCGATATTGTCATTGCGGATGAGCCAACAGGAAGTTTGGATTCCGTTACCAGCGATGCCGTGTTGAATTTGTTCCGCAGCATTGTTGATGATTTTGGACAGTCACTTGTGTTTGTTACCCACGATAAAGATGCAGCTCACCGCGGTGACGTGTTGATCACGATGCGTGATGGCAAGATCATAGGAACCTCAGATCTGCGGGTGGGCCGTTAATGTTCAGGCTTGCTTTTGCTCAACTTCGGCGACGAGGTGGGCGCTATTTTTCGTTGTTTTTCGCGATTTTCGCTTCGGTTGCGTTGACTGTTAGCACCACTGCATTGACAAATTCTTTGGTGTCCAGTGTCAATGATCTTTTTGCTAAGCCCTATGACAACGCCGATCTTGTGGTTACCGTGTCTGCGAAAAACGAAGATTCTTTTGCCGCTTTTGAGCAACAATTAGCTACGACACCGGGTGTTGAAGCTCTGGTTTTTGATCAAAATTTTGCAGCCTCTGTAAAACAATCAGACGGGATTTACGCCAGCACTTCAGTACAATCAATTTCGGAAGGTCCACTGCAATGGCGGCCAATCATAGAAGGCCGATTGCCTCAAGGACCTGGTGAAATTGCAGTAACAACCGCCCCTGATGCGCCTGAAGTTGGTGAGCACGTATCCATTCGGCTGTCCCAAAACACTGAGGATACTGATGTCCTTGTGGTCGGTGTGGTGGAGCCTGCGGCACAAGAAACTTTAGGTGGCGCGCCTGTCATTGTGGCCTCACCAGATGCACTGACACAATGGAATTCTTCCAGCGTGCGGGGCGAATTTCGGGTCGCCACAACCGACTCTGCCTCGCTAGAGGCTGCGAGCTTTAGCGACGCTACGGTGGTGGTTGCTTCGGCGGAGGGGCACGTCGATAAGCTTGCTGATTCTTATTTAGGCCAGCGCGATCGCTATTTCTTGCTGCTCGCAGCGTTTGTGGCGGTGGCTGCTGCCGTGGCGTTTTTGGTGGTGTTTTCTGCATATTCGGTGCTCACTGGTGAGCGGGTTCGGGAGTTTGGGCTGATTCGTTCCGTGGGTGCATCGACGCCGCAGATTTTAGGGTCAGTAATTTTTGAGGCTGGTGTACTGGGTGTAGTCGCTGCTGGTTTTGGTGCGCCCACCGGGTTGATGGCGGCGCGTTTATTGGCGGATAATGCCACACGTTTTGGTATTCGCGTGCCCATTGATGTGATTGATCTACCAAGTAACACCATGTGGCTCATCGCGGGCGTCGGCGTCGTAATGTCCGTGATTGCTGCGTTGCCGGCGGTATACAGCGTGTGCAGAAAAACTGCGGTGGAATCACTGAGTACGCCTGCTATTTCACGGACTTCCCCCTGGTTCGGCGCATTGTGGTTGCTGCTCGCGGGCATTGTGAGCGCCGGCGGAATGTGGGCTTATGGGGCAACTTCGAACTACCGCGGCATGCGTTCGGTGGCTTTATCCATCGCCGGTTCAGGCGCTTTGGTGTGTGCGTTACTGATTGCCACGGCGGTGCTCGTGCCCTGGTTATTGCACGTAATCTCCAGGATTCTGGGTGGCACCGTCCCCACTATTCAGTTGGGATTGGGGTTTGCAGCAAAGCAGAAATCTCGTTCGGCGGCACTGATCGCTGTGATTCTTGCCGGTTCCGCATTAAGCTCCGCAGTTCTGCATGGCCAAGCGCATATCGGCACGCATTTGGTGTCCGTGGCTAAAGGCATGGGCGGCACCGATTTGATGGTCACCGCGCTCGACGGGGAAATACCGGCCGGAATGTTGGAGGAAATTTCTGGCATCGACGGCGTGAAAACCGCCATCGCGCCAGCCACCACAGCAGTGGAGTTGGAAGATTCCGGCAACTTCTCTGTGCTTATGCTCGCTGAAGAAGACGGCGTCTCCGTGATGCGCGCAGGCGATACTGGCGCACCAATCGGTGGCCTTGTTTTGGGCAGAAACGCCCCTGACCAGGATGCTTACCCGGCCGGCCAGGCTGCAGACATCACTGTCGCGGACACCCCGACACAGGCCGAGCTCTTCCACAGCGACAACTACTTCTCCATGATCGACCCAGCACTCGCCACCGGCCCCAGCACCACACGCAACGTACTAATCCTGCTCGACGGCGACGCCAACCAGGCCCCCGACAACGCCACGGCGCAAGCGGTACGCAAGACTATTTCGCTTTTCGACGGACGATACTCCATCACCGAGGGCTTCTCCGCCCGCCAAAACACTTTCGAACTGGTTTCGCGCATCACCACGATGTCCACGCTGCTTGCCATTGTGGCCTTAGCGATCGCCGCCGTTGGTTTGATCAACACAGTAGCGCTCACCATTTCTGAACGTGCCCGCGATCGCTATTTGCTGCGCACCATCGGTCTGACATCAACTGGCCAGATTCTTGTGATGGCTATCGAAATGATCGCGCTCTCATTGCCCGCCGCCATTATCGGTGCGGTTTCGGGAGGATTCTTGGGAGGATTCGTTGCCAGTTCCGCCACTAGTACCTCTGCATTGGCTCCACTGCAAGGCGATATTTCCTGCGGAACGGTTCTCGCGATGGTGGCTGGATCCGTGCTGTGTGCGCTCATCGTGCTGGCGAACAAACGGCGTCGGATGGCTTGATTATAAAATTCATAAATTCAACTATTTACCTGGGCTTTTTCGAACCAGAACCAGTTTGCAATATTTCCCAAACCGCCTAAGCAGAATCCAAAGCCAAGTGGAATAAGGAATATAAGTAGCATAGGTTCTGGTTAGACAATGACCTCATAAATTCCGATTACGACTAATACAGCCCCAAGACCAATACCAGACCAGAAAACCCACCAGGGTGCTCCAAAAAAGGTTATTGTGCAAAACAATGAAGCCAAAAATCGCAAGGGACACGATCATAAGCAAAGCAAATACTTTGACGCGTTCGGCTATTTAGTACCGCTTTTCTGCGTATCGGATCTGCGGTACCGCTTCATAAGATCTTCGGTTTCTAAAGAAAGCGCAGGTCAATACTGACGCAATGTAGTTCCTTTTAGGCTTAGACTTTCCATGTTTCTTACTACAGCCCTAATAGTCATAGGCACCAGGGTTTATAAGCCGCTAAAATTCTGTGCTGAATCTTTTTGCATAGGCTAGGAATCGAGCTACAGCGCTTTCTGATCGATTCAGACGCAATTAATCCCCTGAGATGTGTTGTGATTAACCACCATAAACAGATGAGCTACCAACCCCAGATTGTTGGGGATGTTAGGAATCTAAAAAAAGAAAAGTCAGGTCCAATCTCTTCTAGATTCCAGTCGCTGATGGACTGGTTCTCTTTTCCAAGCAATTTTAATAGTATAAAATCCTCGCACCAATCGGATAAAGGACTGCCGGACTCCCATCAAAGCACGTGGATGCATGATGAGTTTTAAATTTTTTTGGAACCAGACTGTCTCATGTGGGCGGACAAAGAAGGAAAAGTACATATCCTCATGCACAAAAGTTTCTGATAACGTAATTTGGTCTTTTACATCCTCCCACCATTGCCTGCTAATAACGGAATTCGAACCAAAAATCGGATAGTGTCCTAGTGCTTGTTTCGTGGACCATCGGTAGGCACCTAGGTAGCATGCAGCCAACCACTCTCCCATACGTCCAGGAATATCAAAACTTCCGGTACCTGTTAGTGCAACTACAGTGCGGCCAGGTGTCTCCTCTGTACGATTCCAAATGGCATTGACTTGGCTTAGATAATCAGGAGCAATCACACAATCTGCGTCGAAACGGACAATTAGATCTCCACGTGCAGAATTATATCCAGCGGCACTAGCCCAAGTGATGCCTTGAAGTGGCTCATGAACCACTCGAGCTCCCATCCGATTTGCCACTTCAACTGAGTTATCAGTGCTACCGTTATCCACGACGATGACTTCCTCAGGTTGAAGAGTCTGCGCAACAATTGAGCTTAAGCACTGTTCTAGAAGTACCGCATCATTTAGACATGGAATTACGATACTGATACTGCGTTGGATTGAGGTTGTCATAAATCTGGCTTTCTCCACAGTTGGATGAATGCAAACGCAAGCGTGTTTATTTTAAACTCATTAGCTATACATGATCCACAAAGCTCTCCCACCCTTCTATGGTTCCGCGATGACCTCCGACTAAGTGATAATGCTGCCTTAAAATGGGCTGCTGATCATGGCCCTGTTATTGGACTCTTCATTGACGAAACCATCAATCGCAGCATTGGGGCCGCAGCACGATGGTGGCGGGAACAAAGCCTTAATGCTTTAGCCCAAGATCTTTCTTCTTACGGAGTACCTTTGCTACGACGTATCGGTAACCCGCTTGAAATACTGCCGAAAATAGTATCCGAGATAGAAGTCAAAGCCGTCACATGGAATCGACGCTATCATCAACCGTTGTGTGAAGTAGATGCCACTCTCAAAAAAAATCTCCGCGAGCAGGGGCTTGAAGTGCATAGCCACCCAGGTTTTTTACTCACTGAACCTTGGGAAGTCAGCACCGCTACTGGAACTCCCTACAAGGTATATACCCCTTTTTCTAAAGCAGCATGGGAAGTAGCCAGAGCAAATGCCTATGAAACTGCTACAAACAATGTGTCTGTCCCCTCTCACTTAACAGGGCCAGAGCATGTAGAGCTGCCAAGCATTCCAGAAATAGAGCAACCTTTTTGGGCGACAAAGTTAGTTAAGGACTGTGCTCCCGGTGAAAAAAATGCTTCGGAAAAACTCTTTGATTTTTTGGAACATCTACAGGACTACCCGCAAGCTCGAGACAGCTTAGCTCGATCCGCTACGAGTAAATTATCTGCTCATCTAAGATTTGGTGAGATCAGCATCCACCGCGTGTGGGCAGAGACTGCAGCAATAGACTCTGAAGGAACTGAGTTATTTCTTAAAGAACTTCTCTGGAGAGATTTTGCGTGGCATCGACTTTACGCCCTGCCGCACATGGACACGCAAAACGTTCGTACGCAATTTAATCGTTTCGGATGGTCCTGGGACCCGAGTGAAAAAGATAAACTTAACACTCCATCCACCCCTCTTACTTCCACCAAGGCTGACCAATTCCATGAGGATTTAGCAGCATGGCGTGCAGGAAAAACAGGAATTCCGCTAGTCGATGCGGGCATGCGAGAATTGTGGTCCACCGGATCAATGCACAATCGCGCCAGAATGGTAGTAGCTAGTTTTTTAACCAAGAATCTCCAGATCCATTGGCGTCATGGCGAAGAATGGTTTTGGGAAACTCTAGTAGATGCTGATCCTGCTTCTAATGCTTTTAACTGGCAATGGGCCGCTGGCAGCGGAGATGATGCTTCTCCTTATTTCCGTATTTTTAATCCTGCCACCCAAGCGAAAAAATTTGATCCAGATGAAACCTATATTCGTCGCTGGATACCCGAATATGGAACACCGGCCTATCCGGATCCCATCGTAGATCTGAAAGAGTCCCGTCAAATCGCCTTAGACGCCTACACGGCAATTAAATAAGTTTATGCGCAGCTTTCAAAATATTCGAACGCATATAAGGAAATATAATCGCATGGAAAGGTGAGACAACCCACCAATAGAGGTAACCGGGCAGCCCCTTTGGTTCGAACACTGCGCGCTGGGTATAAGTACATCCGCCGCCTTCATTGTCCTTGACTTCAAGGATAAGCCAAGCGTCGCCATCTACTTTCATCTCTGCGGTGAGCACTAATCTATTCGGTGGATCGATTTCAGTGACACGCCACCAATCGATGCGATCACCAAGTTTCAAATGCCGGGGATCCCGCCGTCCGCCCAGGCCTGGGCCACCAATGAGTCGGTCAGCGATACCTCTTAGTCGCCATAGCAATGGTGCAGAATGCCAGCCGTTAGCGCCACCCAAACCTTCAATAATCGGCCAGACTTGAGCTGCTTGAAGATCAGTATCTTCCGTGCGGACATCTTCATAAACTGATTTACCTGCCCACTCTGGATCAGTCGGCTGGCTGGCCCACGGCTGTTGTATGGTCCAACTACGGTCCCAGGACGTTGGGACTCCACGGTCAGATTCCGCAGCTAACGCCAGTTCTACTGCTTCCCGATACTCAATAAATCCATCGGGTGGATCTGGAATAATATCTTTGATGCTGTGCTCTTCGGTGACGGCATCTTCTGCCATTGATTGCGCCAATGGAAAAGACAGTTGATATGGAACAGGTGTAACTAAACTAATCCACAGGCCAGACAGCTTATCCATAGGCAGGTTGAGGGGAACTGAATTCACATGACGTTTCAGCCCTCGGACATCAGCATAGATACGCAATAGTTCCGCAAATTCATAGGATTTACCACACCCGATATCGCAGGAGTGGTTGACTGGATTTGCTAAATCGACCGCCGAGATCAAGTAATGCAGGACATCACGTATCGCTAGAGGTTCAATCTGGTTAGTGATCCACTGAGGCGCAATCATCCTAGGCAAACGCTCCGTGAGATGACGAATTATTTCAAAAGATGCAGAACCGGAACCAATGATGGTGGCCGCCCTTAAAATTAATGCTGGTGTCTGGCCAGCCAGCAAGATCTGGGCAACTTTCTCCCGCGAGCGCATATGCTTAGATAATTCTTCTATTTTTCGATTACGCGGGTGTAAGCCGGAAAGGTAGACAATCTGTTTTATCCCGGCTTGATCAGCAGCTTGGATTACATTTTCAGCAGTGCGTTGCTCTTGCTCTTCAAAATCAACATTCTTACCTCCCATGGAATGCACTAGATAGAAAACAACGTCTACATCCTTAAGTAAGGTACCTAACTCAGTCGAGTCAGTCAGATCAGCTTCCACTGCCTCGACGTCCTGGTACCAGTCAAAGCGCTGAAGACTTGTTTTTTTCCTGGAGGTGGCTCGAACTTGGAAACCGGCAGCAAGTAATTCAGTAATCAACCTGCCGCCAATGTAGCCTGTCGCACCGGTGACCAGTACTCGCTGGTGCGGGTTTTTAGCTTGATAATGCAAAGTGGGGCGAAGTTGATTATCCATGAGCGCAAGTATAGGCAAATCGTGCGATTTTTCTCTTGGGTCTTTCGGGAATCAATTGCGATTTCTATGAAATTCTTCACTCATCTACAACTACGTACTATACTTTTAGCAGTAGTAACTCTTGAGTTAATATAAACATAAAGAAAGGATTTAGTTTATGCGCATTTCAAGCAAACTTGTCACCACAGCACTACTCTCAGCCATTTCAATTTTCGGAATAGCCACGGCACACGCCCAAGACATTTTTGATGGTGGACGACTTGCAGGTGGCTCCTCGCAGGTATCTAACCTAAGTTCAGTACCCGAAAACCAAGCCCTGCCTGAAGTTGAGAACAGCATTGACCTCGAACGCTACCAAGGCACGTGGTACCAAATAGCAGCCATTCCCCAGCCATACTCACTACAGTGCTCCCATGACACTACCGCCGAATATGGCATGATCGACTCAAGTACAATCTCCGTGACTAACAGCTGTGGCACCCTTTTTGGACCGTCAGTCATTGAAGGCAGCGCTAAAGTAGTTTCCAATGCTTCACTAAAGGTTAGTTTCCCCGGCGTTCCATTTCAGAGTGAAGACAATCAGGCAAACTACCGCGTGACCTATATCGAAGATGACTATTCACTGGCGATCGTCGGCAGCCCAAGCCGCTCCTCAGGATTCATACTTTCCCGTACACCGACCCTCAGCAGTGAACAATGGTCTCACATTCGTAACATCACGGAAAACCGTGGATGGTGGCCATGCGCATTCATTACAGTCCCAGCAACAGGCGGCTTAAACACCGCCACTCCGCTCTGCATACTTTAATTAACGTAGATGGTCATCTATTCCCCGTTGAGCCATGGTGCATTATTAAGGGATAACTCCTGGGCCATGTCCTGAAGGAATCGGATAACCACCTCACGCTCTTGTGGAGTCAATCGTTTAGCAGCATCAAAACGACGCGCCTGATGCTTACCAAGCGTCCGCATCGCCTCTCCACGGGTGGCATCAGTCACCGTGAGGGCGAAAGCCCTGCGGTCGACGGGGTGCACATTACGAACAATATGTCCACCTTTTTCTAGCCTATTAAGCGTCTTTGTTACAGATGCCGGGGAAAGCTTAAGGTGAGCTCCAAGCATTCCCGGAGTCACCACTTCGCCCGCATTGCCCGCCACAATTAAATAGTGCAAGGCTCGCATATCAACGGTACTTAGCTCCATATAACGTGCCGATGCTTCACCAATACCACGCTCCACATCGCGAAGACCCGCCAGTGATTTCATTAGCCGCCCAATTTGTGCAATGTCTTCTTCCGACATGCCAGAACGATCAACTAATTCACTTCTGGGATCACTAGTTTTCACGTCATAAATATTACGAAGTGTAGATTCTGTCGCATGGATTTTATCTGGTTCCTGCATATTCAGTATATTAATCATATTCTTTTACAAAGTCAGATAAAGTTTATTTTTAAAAATATTAACTCATGGGATACTATAAATTTCTTGTAGGCACATTATTTTTCTGAACCCGATTTCACACTTTCCGTACTTCATTAAAATAAAGCGCCATATACAACGATCGGGAATTTTTGTGACACAACTGGCCGTGTGATATTCGAATGGACAATGGCATGACAATCACCACAGAACATTCAACTCATCCTGATCTTGATTTCAATGATGAGATTTATCGGGAACTAAACCGCATCTGCGCTTCGCTATCTCAACAGTGCAGCACATATCAACCAGAGTTCCGTACCTGCCTAGATGCTGCTTTCCAAGCTTTGCGAGGTGGCAAGTTAATCCGTCCTCGGATGCTACTGGGGCTATACAACACGCTTGTAGACGATGACATTGAGGTCAATCTCAACACCGTTTTACAGGTAGCAGTAGCTCTAGAACTACTGCATTTTTCCCTTTTGGTTCATGACGATGTTATTGACGGAGACCTCTATCGCCGAGGCAAACTTAATTTTATTGGGCAGATTCTCATGCATCGCACACCTGAAAGTTTTGCACAAATCCAGCGCGATCCAGAGCATCTAGATTGGGCACAATCTAATGGACTGCTTATGGGAAATCTTTTTCTTGCTGCCACCCATCAAATCTTCGCGCGCCTTGACCTTCCACATCACCAACGGGTTCGACTTTTAGATTTACTCAACCACACGATAAATGACACTATTGTGGGTGAGTTTCTTGATGTGGGATTAAGCAGCAAAGCCATCAGCCCCAATATGGACATTGCTCTAGAAATGAGTCGGCTAAAAACAGCCACATACACTTTTGAACTTCCAATGAGAGCAGCGGCAATTCTCGCGGAACTACCTCAGGAGATTGAAACAAAGATAGGTGAGATAGGCACAAACTTGGGCATCGCTTATCAATTGCAGGACGATTACTTATCTACTTTTGGTGACGCAGCCGAACACGGCAAAGATGCCTTTTCTGACCTTCGAGAAGGAAAAGAAACTACAATTATCGCCTTCGCTCGAGATACTGCTAAATGGACTGATATTCAAGACAACTTCGGCTCCGCAGATCTGAGCACCTCTCAGGCAGAGCGAATTCAACATCTTCTCATACAGTGTGGAGCAAAGAATCACTCCTTGAATGCCATCTCCAACCACTTAAATATCTGCCGTTCGATGATCAAAACACTAAGCAGCCAGGTAGATCCCAAGGCTCAAAATTTATTACTTAAACAAGTTGAGCAACTAGCCAGCCGCAAATCTTAGAACTAACCTTTACGCCTTTAACGGAAGTGAATTTGATGTCTACTAGCATCACAACAGAGAACAAGAAGAAATCTGGTCCTCCTCGCTTGATGAGAATCTTTCTGCCCGCCTTGCTAATTTTAGTTTGGCTTGTAGGAGCTGGAGTCGGCGGTCCTTATTTTGGCAAGGTTAGTGAGGTCTCCTCCAACAGCCAGACCACATATCTGCCAGAATCTGCCGATGCCACTCAAGTACAGGAACAGTTGGGAGATTTTACTGATTCTGAATCCATCCCAGCCATTGTCGTAATGGTCAGCGATGAACCCTTAACACAGCAAGACATCACACAACTCAATGAAGTTGTTGCTGGGCTTTCAGAATTAGACATAGTTTCCGATGAAGTCTCCCCTGCTATTCCATCCGAGGACGGCAGAGCTGTCCAAGTGTTTGTCCCCCTCAATCCATCAGCGGAGCTGACGGAAAGCGTCGAGAAGCTCTCTGAGACCTTGACCCAGCAAACGCCGGACTATGTGAGCACCTATGTGACCGGACCGGCTGGGTTTACCGCTGATCTCAGCGCAGCTTTCGCGGGTATTGATGGGCTACTCCTAGCAGTCGCCTTGGCTGCCGTCCTTGTCATTCTTGTCATCGTCTATCGCTCCTTCATTCTGCCCATCGCCGTGCTTGCCACCAGTTTGTTTGCGCTGACTGTAGCTCTATTGGTGGTGTGGTGGCTAGCTAAGTGGGACATCCTGCTGCTTTCGGGTCAGACTCAAGGCATTTTGTTCATCCTAGTTATTGGTGCTGCCACCGACTATTCACTGCTATACGTTGCACGTTTCCGCGAAGAGCTTCGCGTACACCAAGACAAAGCACTAGCCACAGGTAAAGCCATCCGGGCATCTGTGGAACCAATCCTTGCCTCGGGCAGCACTGTTATTGCCGGTCTCCTCTGCCTACTGTTTAGTGATTTGAAATCTAACTCCACCCTGGGCCCGGTAGCTTCAGTGGGCATCATCTTTGCTATGCTTTCTGCTCTTACCCTCCTACCAGCACTGTTGTTTGTATTCGGTCGGGTAGCCTTTTGGCCCAAGCGACCAAAATATGAACCTGAAGTAGTCCGTGCTGAAAATGGCATCCCTGCCACTGGAATCTGGTCAAAAGTAGCTCGCCTTGTTAAGCACCATCCTCGTGCCATTTGGATATCCACACTTATCGTGCTGCTAATGGGTGTGGCTTTTGTCCCCACGATGAATGCTGATGGTGTCTCCCAATCCGACCTAATTCTAGGCGCCTCCGAAGCACGTGATGGCCAACAAGCTTTAGGCGAACACTTCCCCGGCGGCTCCGGAAGCCCTGCTTATATCATCGTTGATGAAACAGAGGCACCACGGGTTGCTGATGTAGTGCTCAACAATGACGATTTTGATGGTGTTACTGTATCCAGTGCTGACTCTCCGTCTGGCTCAGCTCCAATTACTGCTGATGGCATCATGCCATTGAGTTCTGGCACTGCACCAAACCCCATAGTTGTAGATGGACAAGTCCTATTACAAGCAACGCTAATTGAAGCACCAGATTCCGAAGAAGCTCAAAATGCTATTCGTAGAGTCCGTCAAGCATTAGCAGATGAAAATATAACAGCACTAGTAGGCGGTGTCACTGCCACTTCCGTAGATACTAACGATGCTTCTCTTCATGACCGTAACCTGATCATCCCAATCGTATTGCTGGTGATTTTGGTTATTCTCATACTGTTGTTACGTTCCATTGTCGCCCCAATTTTGCTGATCATCACCACTGTGGTGTCTTTTGCTACAGCTTTGGGTGTGGCTGCTTTGCTATTCAATCATGTATTCAACTTCCCCGGAGCAGACCCCGCCGTTCCTCTATATGGATTTGTATTCTTGGTGGCCTTGGGCATCGACTACAACATTTTCTTAGTCACGCGAATCCGTGAAGAAACAAAAGCACACGGCACAAGACAGGGAATCCTTCGAGGTTTGACAGTCACAGGTGGAGTAATCACCTCAGCTGGGGTAGTTCTCGCTGCAACTTTCGCAGCACTCTATGTGATCCCAATTCTATTCCTAGCGCAAATTGCCTTTATCGTCGCCTTCGGGGTGCTTATTGATACCTTGCTCGTGCGTGCCTTCTTAGTACCTGCGCTGTTTTATGACATCGGACCAAAAATCTGGTGGCCTTCGAAGCTGACCACGCAGAAAGACCAGAAGCAGCTAGAGCTATGACACACCAACGTTCACCTATTTTTCTTAGTCGCGCATTGCAACTTTACAACCGGGTAGCGTTCAAGGCTTCACACAAAGTGATTGAAAAATACTCCACAAGCTTCAGTATGTCTACGTGGTTACTATCACCGCACATACGAAAAGACATACGCAATCTCTATGCGGTGGTTCGTATCGCCGATGAGATTGTCGATGGAACTGCATATGCCGCTGGTTATTCCACTGCCAAAATTGAAGAAATCCTTGATACTTATGAAGTTGCCGTTCTCACAGCACCACAACAACGCTTCAACACAGATCTCATTTTGCAAGCCTATGGTGAGACCGCCCGGCGCTGTGACTTCGATCAGGAACATATAGTGGCCTTCTTTGCATCAATGCGCAAGGACCTCATAGCTGACACGCACGATTCAGATAGCTTCGCAACGTATGTCTACGGATCCTCCGAGGTCATAGGTCTGCTATGCCTAAGCGTTTTCAATCAAGGTAGGGCGATTAGCGCCGAACGGCTAGAGCTTATGCAAAACGGAGCACGCGCATTGGGAGCAGCATTCCAGAAAATCAACTTCCTCCGTGATCTAGCAGAAGATCAGCAAAATTTGGGCCGTTTTTATTTCCCTGACACCACCCCGGGAACTTTCACCGAAGAACAAAAAAACTATCTCATCGCTGATATTCGTCAAGATCTAGGAACTGCACATGCTGCATTTCCCGAGATACCACTACAGGCTCGAATCGGAGTAATCTCTGCTTCTTTGCTCTTTCAAAAACTCACCGACCGCATTCAGGTCACACCAGCCTCCGATCTGTTGCACAAACGAATCAGAGTTCCACTGCAGACCAAACTCTGCATACTCACCAGCGCCACAATGAAGGGCTTATCTTTGAGTATCTACAGAAAGAAATCTCGATGACAGCGCAAAGTAAAACTCAACATTCCCCAGGTACAGCAGTAGTCATCGGCGCAGGTGTTGCCGGTCTAGCCACCTCTGCGCTATTAGCTCGCGATGGTTGGCAAGTAACTGTGCTGGAAAAAAACAGTGATGTCGGTGGTCGGGCCGGGTCACTCGAAATAGCAGGTTTTGCCGGTTTCCGGTGGGATACCGGCCCATCCTGGTATCTCATGCCTGAGGCCTTTGACCACTTCTTTGCTCTCTTTGATGCCCGCACCTCCGATTATTTCGATTTGGTAGATTTAACCCCTGGCTACCGAGTTTTTTCCGGTGATCTAAACCCTGTGGATGTATCCACCGGACGTGACAAAGCAATCGCTTTATTCGAATCCATCGAATCCGGTGCGGGCGCAAAACTATCAGATTATCTTGACGGTGCTGCCGATGCTTATAACATCGCAATTGATAGATTTCTCTATAATAATTTCTCCAGTCTAGGCCCTTTTCTGCATTATGACGTGCTCACCCGTGCTGGCCGGCTAGTTTCCTTACTGACCCGTTCTTTAGAAACTTACGTCAATAGTCAGTTCACCAGTCTGGTATTGCGTCAAATCCTTACCTATCCGGCAGTATTTCTTTCTTCGCGTCCTACTACTACCCCATCGATGTATCACTTAATGAGCCATACCGATTTGGTGCAGGGAGTTAAATACCCTGTAGGTGGGTTCACCGCAGTGGTCAATGCATTGCATCGGCTGGCGCTGGAAAACGGGGTCAAGTTTCAGTTTGATACTGAGGTCACTTCCATCAACACTGCCGCGGTCCATGGCAGCACTACCGCCACCGGTGTCAGCATGCTGCACAATGGCCAAGTAGACAATCTAGATGCAGATCTTGTGGTTTCAGCAGGCGATTTACACCATACAGAAAATAATCTACTGCCCCGGAAACTTCGGACCTATCCCGAACGATACTGGTCTAATCGTAATCCTGGAATCGGAGCTGTATTAATCCTGCTGGGTGTGAGAGGTGACTTACCCCAGCTCGATCACCATAATCTTTTCTTCAGCGAGGACTGGACAGATGATTTTGCTGTTGTCTTCGATGGTCCTCAATCTACCCGTCCCAACAATGCGTCAAATTCCATTTATGTCTCTAAGCCTTCCACTTCGGAAGATGGTGTTGCACCTGCTGGATTTGAGAATCTTTTCATTTTGATTCCAACCAAGGCTTCCAGCAGCATAGGCCACGGTGATGCTTATCTGCAGGCGGCTTCATCGCCAGTGGAAACAATCGCGTCATATGCTATCAACCAAATCGCTAAGCAAGCTGGCATTGCTGACCTGGCTGACCGAATCGTAGTTAAACGCACAATTGGCCCTGCTGATTTTGAACGCCGCTACCATTCATGGGTAGGAAGCGCGCTTGGTCCAGCACACACTCTCATGCAGTCTGCCTTCTTAAGAGGACGTAATAGCTCACGCAAGGTAAACAACCTTTTTTACGCTGGCGCTACCACCGTCCCAGGCGTAGGAATACCCATGTGTTTAATTTCTGCCGAGAATATTATTAAACGTTTACATGCAGATACCACTGCAGGACCGCTGCCTGAGCCCTTGCCATACAAGACCAAGCCCTCTCAAAGAACCTCATACGATCATTAATTCTGATCCCAATCATTGATATTTCAAAAGAGTAAGCAGGATAGCGATATTTTCATGTCCTTTATTTATCTAGGTTCGGTACTCGTTCTCATCGGCTGTATGGCAATTTGCGATCACCGCTGGAAACTTGCATTTTTCCGTCATCCAGTGCGAGCCATCGTCTCGCTAGGCGCTGCATATTGTGGATTTCTGTTGTGGGATATTTTTGGCATTATTACTGGCACTTTCTACCGCGGAGATTCTGCATTCATGTCCGGTATTAATCTTGCGCCCCATATGCCAATTGAAGAACTATTTTTCCTGTTCTTCCTCTGCTATATCACGCTAAACCTGACCTCCGCAGTGGCGTTATTGCTTAAAGTACCCTTGCCCAAAAAGCCAGAAAAAAAGTCTCCTCGTTCCTCACAGAGCGCTACTCCCCAATCAACTATCACTCCGGAGGTTGAGCCATGACTTATGTTTTTATGAGTATCCCTTTTTTAGCAGTCGCAATGATCCTATTTTTGTTAAAGCTTCGGTCTGGGACACCTAAACTTTTACTAATCACCGTTATGAGTGCTCTGATACTATGCACCTTAACTATCATATTTGATAACCTCATGGTCTGGGCCGATTTCTTCGGCTATGGCGATACCCAGCATCTTGGTATCTGGCTCGGTTTGATCCCCCTTGAAGATCTTTTCTATCCGCTCTTTGCCGTACTCCTGATTCCCTCTATATGGTTGCCCGGAAATATATTCAGCAGCTTTAAAAGCGGTACGAGCCGTTCATCCCCAAACATGACTGCTCAAAGCACAACTAATGCGACCACAGCACACTCCGAGCAGGAAAAACCGTAGTCATGATTGAAAAAATAAGATTAATTTTATTATCCTCTCGTCCCATTAGCTGGGTTAATACTGCCTACCCTTTTGGTCTTGCGTACCTACTCAATGGAGGAGATATCGATTGGCTATTTTGGTTAGGCATTATATTTTTTCTCATTCCTTACAACATTGCTATGTATGGCATCAACGATGTTTTTGATTACGAATCTGATATACGTAATCCTCGTAAAGGAGGGGTCGAGGGAGCTGTACTACCGAAAAGTTCCCACAGCACACTGTTATGGGCTTCTGCTATCTCAACAGTTCCTTTCCTAGTTATTCTTTTCATATTTGGCACATGGATGTCGGCTACATGGCTGACAATCTCAGCACTAGCGGTAATTGCTTATTCAGCGCCAAAGTTACGTTTTAAGGAACGTCCTTTTCTAGATGCTCTGACATCCTCGACCCACTTCACTTCACCAGCATTAGTTGGTGCAACGATTACTGGCGCAAACCTTTCAACAGCTATGTGGATAGCACTGGGATCTTTTTTCTTGTGGGGTATGGCCAGCCAGATACTTGGAGCGGTGCAAGATGTTAATGCTGATCGGGAAGCTGAGCTGAGTTCGATTGCCACTGTGATTGGTGCTCGTGGGGCTATTCGTTTTTCGGTAGTACTTTATCTACTAGCCGCTGTTTTAGCCACTACCTTGCCAAATCCGGCGTGGATCGTTGGGCTTGCGATACTAACTTACGTGTTTAACGCTGCACGATTTTGGAATATCACAAATGAAACTTGTGAACAGGCTAATCGCAGCTGGAAGGTTTTCCTCTGGCTGAATTACTTTGTTGGTGCTGTGATAACGATACTGCTAATGGCAATTCATCAGATATAACCCTACTTTTATCCGCTCAGTTCTGTAACCTGCCTAGCTACCCACGCCTTTCCGGTTTTTGGCTGATCACCACAGGATGACACCACGCCTTCCACTTCGATGCGATCTAGTTCAACACTCCACGATCGTCCTTCAGGGTGGGTGACTACAACAGAGTTTTCTTCGAGTTGAACTTGCAAACTTGCAGGTTGGACCGCTTCACCGAAGGCTTCTGCCACAGCGATTTCTGCTACTTGTCCTCGGGCATCGTAGGTTCCTCGACCACGGTTTCCAGGCAAGAAGAGTTTATTAGCCAGCGCGCCTTGAAAAAGTTGCACGGTTTCTGCCTCATTAAGCTGGCCATAAGAGTAGTTCCATGGCATAAGCAGCATCGATGGCGCAAAACGGTGACCTTTGGTGTGCGAAGCCTCCCACACATGCAACGGCCCAAACTGTGGTTCCACGGCCGCCGCCAATGGACGCCCCTTGAGCGCACAACACACATCGCGCTTCGAATGCGTGCAAATCAGCAACATCGGCTCATCCATACGCTGTGCATTATTTTTCCCCGGCCCACTTAAATCAAGGTCCAAAATATCGGCCGGCGCATCGAGCTCCAAGTGCTCAATAATTGAGGCTTCAGAAAAAACAAGAAAAAGATTATGCTTTTCGACGTTTCGTCCCTCCCGCCCCGGCTTCCTCAACAACTGCAACCCCATGTTGGACGCTTTCAAATGCTTCTTCAACGCAGCAGTCAACTCAAGATCAAAGGTTCCACCATCTAAAATATCGTGGCTCCAGGGGCCAGCATGTTCCAATAACACAAAACCAGCGCCTGTTTTAGCAGTGCCGGGAAGGGGTTCAACATTGATATCAGAACAGCGAAGAGTCATGCCAACCAGCTTAGTGTTGTTGTCATCGCACCATTTCTACGTGCACGAGATTCTGAAGCATCCTGGTGTTTTATGCATGTTTTACAACAATTCGTTCACGATTAGGCAAAATAGTGCTTCTTGCTTAGGTTTCCGTAGCTGAACGGGGTTAGTGTGTGGGCATGATTGTGCAGCCAACCTCTCTATCAAAGCATCGTGCCCGCTTCAGTGTTCTGGCCATCCTCAGTGCCAGCGCCTTAGCTCTTGCCGGTTGCGGAACATCCACATCCTCCACCCCTGCAGGCTCTGCCACCCAAACAATGTCTGCCACTGCCGATGGCGCACAGCTCTCCAACCAAGCTTCCACCGGCCCAACCGCGCTCGGTGAAGCAGACGTTGCCATGAAAACTCTTCGACCTGAAGCACCTGCACAGCTCATGGTCACCGGCGTTCGGATCGGCTCACACAGTGGTTTTGACCGAGTAGTCTTTGATCTCACCGGCCAAGGCGATCCAGGTTGGTTCATTGATTACACCTCCAACCCCACCCAACAAGGCAGCGGAAACCCCATCAAATTCACTGGTGATACCGCACTCAATGTGAATATCGATGGCACTGTTTATCCTTTTGATTTAGGCCTTGAAGATCCAGCCATCGGCACTGTCGACGGCTCCGGCAGCATCGTCTCCCAAGTTATCAGCGCAGGCACCTTTGAGGGTCGCTCCCAATTTGTCATCGGACTCAACGGCAAGCACCCTTATTCTGTCAATGTGCTCCAAGATCCACCACGCCTGGTTGTCGATGTTTTAGCGAAGTAACTGCGGTTAATAAGTGGCCTCGATACGCCACTTATTTTCCCTCCATATTAAAAGCCACACGCATAACTGCCTTTCTTCAGATACTGCCCGCCTCCACCACTTGGAATCGGGCATATTTTGTGCCGGTTTTCTCCCACCATCGATCATCCACAGGCCACGGCCTCGCCCATCCGGTGATCAGATATTTAGTGGCACCCCACGATAATGTATAAGGAGAAGAACTCAGCAGCGCTTGCTGGAGTAAAAAGCTTTTCGACGCCCCCCCCCCATTCGACCTCGCTGCAATAACGGCCGTCGTAATCTCATCAGCAACGCCGGCGTAGAGGTCAATGCCCTGGCATAGGGCGGTGTCGATAATCATTTCTACAGCTCTATCTTCTGAACCGTGATAATGCGCAGCAGCACCCTCATCAATGACTACCCTGCCTGGACGAAGCACTTCGATGCTGGCTGTAACCTCACCGAGCGAGGCAACGATCCACATCTGCATCGACAACCTCCAGCTCAGGGCATAGCGCCTGCGCCTGACGGATTTTCATCCCCCGGCGCACACCATGCTTCCAAGCAGCCAAGCCACACACCTGAATACTAAAATACGCAGCAATAGCCACAGATTTATTGTGAGCAGGTACATCCTCATCCAAATGCACCGCCTGCACCGGCTAATCGGGAAACCACAAGACCATCACTCGCGTCATCACATCGCCCAAGCGAAGCTTTACCCCCTTATCTACTTTTCAAAAACCATTTCAACATCAATGGAAGCAAAACCTGTTAGATTGAGTTTTTTTACTCGAAACGAAATCAAATAAAGGCTGAGGAAAAGTCGAATCATGTTTAAACGCTCCGGTACCTTCGCCACAGCATTAATCGCCTTGGGCCTAGGATTATCCGCCTGTTCCTCCACGGCAGACACTGATGGATCTGAAACAACAGTGTCTAGTGTTGCGTCGGAAACAACCTCGACTCTGCCTGAAATGAACTCCGCAGTATCAGCTGACGGCGTGACGATCACTATCAATTCCGCCTTCACAACAGGCTCTATAGATATGGAATCTCTAGACAGGCCTTCTGGCGATATCCAACCCGAGATGTCTAGAGAAGACGGAATCTTCGTCGTAGTCGAAACAACTATAAAGAATGAAAGTGGAGCAGATATGGACCTCACCTGTGCAGCCACTGGTTCAACTGTCTACACGGAAATCTCTACTGATCAAGAGGCCGTATACCAACCAATACGGGATTTATTCCTAATTCCTGGCAACCCGGAATGCAACCATCATTTGGGATCAGGTTTCGATGCGCCAATGACCTGGGTATTCCAAATCCCTCAAGATGCCACTGCAGAGCAATTTGGTTTCTCGCATAGTGAGCTCGGTGCTGGGAAACTAACTTGGATTGCGCTCAATGATTTGAGCAATTCGAAGCCAGCCACTGGAATAACTACTCCACGAGAAGAAACACCAATCGATCCGAGCACCCCTCTGCAAGCTCCAGCACAGGAAACTGTAATCTCACAAAACACCGTTGAAACTTCTGTAGCCCCAGCTCCTGCGGCACCTGCTTATGGTGCTTCTTGCCCTGTCTCAATGCTCCAGCAGCCAAGTCAAGCTGCAGATGGTTCAAACTTAGTCTGTATTTACGCAGGAACCCCCAACCCAATCTGGGTCTACGGTCCAGAACCTCTCGGAGTCGGGACTGCTACACCAGGTGGGACATGTGAAGGATACGAAGCTGGTGGACAAGATGCATCGGGAAATATGATGATGTGCTCAGGTGGCCAATGGGTCTATGGACCATAAGTCTAAATTCAAAGAGTGCACTCCTGCGGCATGGGATTTCGGAAGGCGATACTCTTAGACCTATGGATCCGATGAACAGCTACTCCAATATGAAATCCCATGTCACTCCAATTCCAACACCTGTGAGTGTAAGGATTAGTTGTTCATTCTTGGTAGGTGCAGCTCTTGCAGCTCTGACCACTGACCTGGCTCCAACCGTGAAGTTCTCTATCACTGGTATTGGTCTGGCACTTGCGCTACTGATCGCGTTTGCTCATCCTTATCGTGGGGAAATGAGAATGTACCGTTTCCAGCACAATATTTCGCCGGTCCCCACTATCGGGCAAGTCATGCCGCTGTTTTTCACGTGGTTGGCGCTAATGCTCACACCGCTTATTTCAGGTGCGCCACTGTGGGCAACAATTTTAGTATTTATTGCAGCTGCCGGCTGGACCTATCTCACATTCCCCCATGTGGATGGCAGCCGAAAGCTGGCGTTTGCGCAAGAGCCTCGCAAAAATACCTAGACAAAATTCCCAAACAGCACGCCTAAGCTCGCCACTCAAACGGGCCGAAGAAAAGTCTAGAATCCTCGCTTCTTTTTCTGCTGTTCTTGTTCTTCTAAGACTTGTTTGTTGCGGCGTCCCATCTGGATTAGTTTGAGGTTCGCCCAGTTATAAAAACTGTGGCCGAGAATAAAGATCGCCCAAACGAAGAACCACATCGGGATGGCATACCAGAGGGAAAAGCCTGATTGCCACATCACTAGAACGGTGAAAATAATGCTGAACAGCAGTGTTCTGGTGGGTTGGAAGGTAAATTTCGCTTGGCTTTGATCAATCTGCTCAGAGCCACCAGCCCCACGCCCAGCCCGAGCCCGCGAGCCCGACGAACCAGCGCCCTTCTTTTTAGATGATGCCATTAGTCAAGATCCCTTGAATGAGCCCAGCGGGTAAGCGCGTGGCGGTTGGATTGTTGGGTTTTCCGCAGGATATTAGAGGCATGGGTTTCCACTGTTTTAACAGAGATAAACAGCTCTTTGCCGATTTCTTTGTAGGTGTATCCACGGGCTAAAAGGCGTAATACTTCCAATTCACGGCGGGTTAAGGCATCAACTACGGGGTCGTCGAGAATCTTGCCTGATTCTACGGCTGCGTCTTTTTCGGGTGCGTCCACGATGCCTGCACCTGCGGTGGAATCGGGTGCTGCGAAAGCGTCGAGAACAAAGCCTGCGAGGCGTGGGGAGAAGAAAGCATCGCCGGAGTTAACGCGGTTGATGGCTTCTACGAGTTCTTCGCCAGAGATCGATTTGGTGACATATCCCCTGGCACCGCCGCGGATGATCGCGATAACATCTTCAGCTGCATCGGACACGCTCAACGCCAGAAAGATGGTTTCTACATCGGATTCGTTGATCTGCTGGAGGACTGCGAGGCCGCCGCCATCGGGCATGTGGACGTCGAGAAGCACCACCTCCGGTTTGCTTGCTTTGATGCCGGCTACGGCATCAGCCACCGTTCCGGCTTCGCCGACTACTGTGACAGCGTCGCCTAATTCTGCTTTGACACCGGAACGAAACACGGAGTGATCATCGACCAAAAACACATCAACCATGTCTTTCAGGTTACAACGACACTGCCGAGCGCGTACGACTAGCTAGACATCCATGGTGATAGCTACTTCGGTGCCTTCACCAATGGTGGATTTAATCCGTACTTTTCCGCCTGCTCGTTCCACCCGGCCATGCACGGATTCGGCAAGGCCATGGTGTCCATCCGGAATGTTATCCGGATCAAATCCTGTACCACGATCACGTACGAAAATGCTGAGCTCCCCGAGCATAATTTCGGCATACACATCGGCGGTTTCTACACCGGCATGCTTGGCCACATTCACCAGCGCTTCCCTGGCTGCCATCACGGCTGCCTGCGTTTGCTCCGTCAAAGCTTCATCAGTTCCCACTGTTACAGGGACGATGCGCAGGGCATAAATATCTTCTACTTCACCGCAAGCACGTTCCAAGGCGGTAAACACCGTGCCTGTTGTTTGTGGTGTTTTATCTTGAGAATCAAACAGCCATTGGCGCAGCTCGCGTTCCTGTCCACGGGCAAGGCGCGCGACTTCTGCTGGATCATCAGCACGCTTTTGAATCAGCGCTAAGGTTTGCAGCACCGAATCATGCAGGCGGGAGGCAATGTCTGCGCGCTCTGCAGCTGCAGCTTTTTCAGCGCGTTCTTCGCCCAACTGATCCCACATCCGTACCCACAACGGCACACCGAGCGCCGCCACGCCCATCAGTGTGAGCACCACTGCGGCCAGCGCCATCAAAAAGCCGTCCTGAGTACCCCAATTCATCACGATCAATACGATCGCAGCCAGCATCAACACACCGCCGGTGGCGATGATCAGCACATTCGGCCCAGAATCAATTCCGCGGTCATAGGCCAGCCAGACCATCAGCAGACCAATACCCACCACACCAATAGGCACCAGAGTGCCCAGCGCAAAGCCGGTGCTCAGCATCAACGAAGCAGCCGCACCACCGACTGCCAGCAGTACCATGCCCCAGGACATCCAGCGGCTGCTTTTCGACGCCTCCCCACTGCCCTTTTTCTCAATGCGCGTAAAAGTCCAGATCAAGGCATAGGCAAAAACGCCCGCGCCACTGAGCAGTGCTGCCAAAATTAGCAGCGCACGCACCCACAACACAGACACATTGAGGTGTTTGGCAAGGCCGGCAGCTACACCCGCAACAACTCTGCCATCTCTTGATCTAGTAAAAGCTGGATATAAAGGCACCATGTTTCCCGCTGGCTGCGAAGTATAAGGTGCCGGTGTATTACTCATGTCTTTGATCATGTCATGGCCCTGCGACACGGATCCATCAGGGAACACCCTGAAGGCCCATTTTTCAGGGCTTTCCCCCATTCACTTTTATAACAAGACGCTTCACAATAGAAGCTATGAGTACTTTTGAGGAGTCACAGAACCACCACGGTTTTATTCCTTTTGCACAACCTAGTTTTCAATCTCCTGCACCAACGCTTTCCGATAGTGTGATGCAACAAATGTGGCAGACCCGACCAGTTCGTTTACCTTCTAAACAAGGTGGCAATGCCAAAGTCGCCGGCGTATGTGAAGGCATTGGCATTCGCTATCAAATAGATCCAGTACTCATTCGTCTATTTTTTGTTGTTTCGGGTGTCTTCGGAGCCGGTATTGCAGCTTATCTCCTCGCATGGATGTGTATGCCACGCTATTCCGTCCCCGTCTCCCCGGTTGAGGCTTTGTGGACCCCAGGGCATACCAAAGATCGAAATCACGGCTGGTGGCTGCTCATCGCATTCCTAATTTTTTCTGGAATTTTAGGTTCTGGCGCTACGAAATTATTCGGCCCAGCCTCCGCAATTACTTATCTCGCACTTTTAACCATGTGGTGGGCCTTGCACAAAAAACAACCCATTCCACCCCGCGGACTTTTAACCACTGAATTCACCATTCCCGAGGATGATCCCACCATGAAAAACGAAGATCAATACCCGCAACCCCAACCCGATCTCAGCGAAATCACCCCAGTCGATGGTTATTATGCGCCTTTTGCACAGCAATCTGCAGATGCTCCTCAGTGGGATCCACTTGCCCACAACCAGTACAACTCCTGGGATATGCAGGTCGCTCCCCCAACACCTGCAAAAAAGCACCGCGTGTGGCCGTGGATTGTCGGTGGCGTAGTAGGAACCGGCGCGGTTCTCACAGTGGGCGCTGGTGTTATTGTCATGGGCATAGATCCAGGGCATTTTGAAGAAGACACCTCCGGTATCGGGGATGTCTATCTCTCCCCTACCAATGGAGATTTAGCCGATAACTACTCTTCAGGTGTTGGCGAAATGGATCTTGATTTCAGCCAATTGACTGAACTTGATCGGGTACGCAATGTCCAGATCAGTTCTGGCATCGGCGAAGTAAAAGTAACTTTGCCTGATAATGTGCCCATCAACCTGACATGTTCTGCTGGTGTGGGCACCACTCATTGTGATGTCGGAAACCTTGCTGAACACAATGATGGTTTGGAAGGCCCGATGCTCAATATCTTCGTGAGCTCAGGTATTGGCGATGTCGATGTCGTATTCGCCGATCAAGATAACTAATTAGTTTCCCTGGATTAATCCAGCTGGCCACGCAGCTGTTCACTAAGATCGGCAAGCTCTGTGAGGTCATCTTCATCAAAGCGCTCTGCTGCGGCGTGGTCTTCTGGTGAAAGTGCGAAATACTTCAACGCAGTATTTATCTGGGTGTTTTCTTTGGAATCCATATGCAGGCGCACTGTCTTCTGTGCACCACCGAGCTGTCCCAAATCTATAGCTCCGGCAGCTTTATTTTCTGCAATGAGCACAGACAGTGCTGCTACCACGAGAAACGCATCACCGAAACCGTCTAGCTCTGTGTCGGTGTAATTTCCAGAGAGTCTATCTAGACCCAGATCAGCAAACAACGCATGTACCTCAATGGGATCGCTCGTTGCTTGTGCCAGGTAGGACACTAATGCGCTGGCCTCATCGGTGGATCCGAAATGTGGTGCCCAATAGGTCTCGAGGATTTCGCTCATCGAAGACTCTCCTGCTCTGTTGTGATGAAAAGAACGATTCCCAGCATACGCTTTTACACATGCCCTAAAAAGCGGAAAGCGGCAATCACACAAGTGATTGCCGCTTTAAACCTAAACTATTATTTTAGGCTTACTCCCATTCGATGGTTCCTGGTGGCTTGGAGGTCACGTCCAGCACCACGCGGTTCACATTTGGAACTTCGTTGGTGATTCGGGTGGAGATCTTCTCTAGCACCTCATAAGGAAGACGAGTCCAGTCAGCGGTCATGGCATCTTCAGAAGACACTGGACGCAAGACGATTGGGTGACCATAGGTACGGCCATCGCCCTGGACGCCAACAGAACGGACATCAGCAAGCAGAACCACTGGGCACTGCCAGATGATTCCGTCCAGGCCAGCTGCGGTCAGCTCAGTACGAGCGATCAGGTCAGCGTGGCGGAGGATCTCTAGGCGCTCTTCGGTGACTTCACCGATGATGCGGATGCCAAGTCCTGGTCCTGGGAATGGCTGGCGGCCAACGATTTCCTCAGGAAGTCCAAGTTCACGGCCAACGGCACGAACTTCGTCCTTGAAGAGATCACGCAGTGGCTCAACAAGCTTGAATTCCACATCGTCTGGCAGTCCGCCAACGTTGTGGTGGCTCTTGATGTTTGCGGTACCTGATCCGCCTCCGGACTCGACAACGTCTGGGTACAGGGTGCCCTGAACCAGGAAGTCCACGGTGGAACCTTCTGGAGCATCCTCAAGGACGCCGGTTACAGCGCGCTCGAAGGAGCGGATGAATTCTGCGCCGATTGCTTTACGCTTTGCTTCAGGATCGGTAACGCCTGCAAGCTTGGTCAGGAATGCCTGACGCTCATCAACGGTAACCAGCTTTGCACCGGTTGCTGCGACGAAGTCCTTTTCAACCTGCTCGCGCTCGCCGGCACGAAGCAGACCGTGGTCGACGAAGACACAGGTGAGGCGGTCACCGATTGCGCGCTGCACGAGGGCACCTGCAACTGCAGAGTCCACACCACCGGAAAGGCCACAAATTGCACGACCGGTCTCGCCGATCTGCTCACGGACCTTCTCAATGAGTTCCTCAGCAATATTTGCTGCGGTCCAGTCCTGCTTCAGGCCTGCGATCTCAGTGAGGAAGCGGGTTAGCACTTGCTGTCCGTGTGGGGAGTGCAGTACCTCTGGGTGGTACTGCACGCCAGCCATTTTGCGGTCCTTGTTTTCAAAGGCTGCAACTGGTGCACCCTGAGAAGACGCAGTGACCTCGAAGCCTGCTGGGGCTTCAGAGACAGCGTCACCGTGGCTCATCCATACCTTGTGGCAGGTTTCTAGACCCTCGTGAAGAACGCCACCGGCAACATTAATGTCGGTGCGTCCGTATTCACGGCTACCGGTGTTGGCAACAGTGCCACCGAGCGCGTGGGTCATAGCCTGGAAGCCGTAGCAGATGCCAAATACTGGCAAGCCGAGCTCAAGGATCTCTGCGTCAAGGGAAGGAGCTCCCTCAGCGTAGACGGAGGATGGGCCGCCGGAAAGGATAAGGGCGGAGGCGTTTTTAGCGCGCACATCGGCTGCTGTAGCGGTGTGCGGGATGACTTCGGAGTAGATGCCGGCTTCGCGCACACGACGTGCGATCAGCTGCGCGTACTGTGCGCCGAAGTCAACGACGAGTACTGGGCGATGATTTGTCTGAAGGCTCACAAGGAATCACTCTACTAGACGAGTCAGTAAATAAGATTCTTTGGCCACACCGCCAGGCACTCGTCGAAAAGCTTTAAGGGCTTTTAACGCTTTAAAAAGAGGCTTTTCGACGCGCCCCTCCACCGCAAGTCACGGCAAGGGGCGCGCGAGCACCACCTAGTTAACGTGAAGGCTTACCTTTTGGAAGCTCTTCAAATCCGTGTAGCCACACTTAGCCAACGCGCGCTTCAAGCCGCCTTCGAAGTTCTCCACACCCCATGGCATGGTGGATGGACCGTGCAGGATCTGCTCCAGGCTTGGAGTCGCATCATCCAATTCCACAGATTCAAACACCACACCACGTGGGAAACGAGGGTGCGCTGCCACGGATGGCCAAAAGTAGCCCTTGCCTGCTGCTTCCTTGGCACGTGCCAAAGGTGAACCCAGAACAACAGCATCTGCGCCACAGGCAATAGCCTTAACGACATCGCCAGAGGTGTCGATGCTGCCATCAGCGATGATGTGAACGTAGCGCCCACCGGTTTCATCCAAGTAATCGCGACGTGCTGCTGCGACATCAGCGATTGCAGTAGCCATGGATACATCCATACCCATTGCCAAGCTGTTGGTGTTTTCTCCGCCACCAACGATGATGCCCACTGCACCGGTGCGCATCATGTGCAGCGCAGTCGTGTAATCATTGACGCCACCAGCAATAACTGGGACTTCCAAAGAACCAATGAATTCCTTCAGGTTCAGGGCTTCGCCACCAGTGTTGACATGCTCAGCGGAAATCAGAGTGCCCTGGATAACCAGCAGATCTGCGCCAGCCTTAATCACGGTAGGGGCAATTTCACGAGCGTTTTGTGGTGATACACGCACAGCCACAATCTCGCCGGAATCACGCACCTGTGAGATACGCTCGCTCAACAGATCAACGTCCAAAGGCGCTGCGTGCAGTTCCTGCAGCATGCGGGTTGCTGCCGACTGGTCGCCTTCTTCATATGCTGCGATAACCTTAGCCACCGCTTCATCCAGATCTGCGTGACGGCCCCACAGACCTTCAGCGTTGATCACACCAAGGCCACCCTGCTTGCCCATCTCAATGACAAACTCAGGGTTTGCCAAGGCATCACTTGGGTGATTCATGAATGGAAGATCAAACTTGTAGGCATCAATGTGCCAGGTGGTGTCAACGTCTTTAGAAGAACGGGTACGGCGGCTGGAAACGATAGAAATATCGTCCAAAGTGTAGGTGCGTCGTGCCTCACGGCCGATGCCAATTTCAACGTGGTCACGCATTGTGACGGAGCCTCCCTTAAATAGGTCGTATACGTCGAAGACTTTACCCGAGACCCGCGACACAACCAGAAACAGCCTGATTTCCATACGGAAATCAGGCTGTTTAAGAGCAGTTTTTAGTGGTAGTTAGGAGCTTCCACAGTCTGCTGAATGTGGTGCGGGTGAGATTCCTTCAGACCCGCACTGGTGATCTGCGCGAAACGAGCGTTATGAAGATCTTCAATGGTGGCAGAGCCGGTGTAGCCCATTGCGGAACGAAGTCCACCCACCTGCTGGTGAATGATGTCCTCGATAGCACCGCGGAAAGGCACGCGACCTTCGATTCCTTCTGGAACCAGCTTATCTTCGCTCTTCACGTCTGCCTGGAAGTAACGGTCCTTGGAGTAGGAACGCTTCTCGCCGCTTAGTCCACGACCCTGCATAGCGCCCATGGAGCCCATGCCACGGTAACGCTTGTACTGCTTACCGTTCACGGTGATGGTCTCACCAGGTGCCTCAGCGGTACCAGCGAGCATAGATCCCAGCATCACGGAGTTAGCGCCAGCAGCAAGTGCCTTAGCGATATCACCGGAGAACTGCATGCCACCATCGGCGATGATTGGGATGCCAGCCTTGTGAGCTGGAACAGATGCTTCCATGATCGCAGTGATCTGCGGAGCACCAACACCTGCAACAACGCGAGTAGTACAGATAGAACCAGGACCGATACCGACCTTGATTGCGTCTGCGCCAGCGTCGATCATTGCCTGTGCTGCTTCACGAGTAGCAAGGTTGCCGCCCACGATGTCAACTCCGGGGAATGCTTTCTTCACGCGGGAGACCATGTCCAGCACGCCACGGCTATGGGCGTGTGCGGAATCTACAACCAAAATGTCAACGCCAGCATCCGCAAGCGCTCCAGCTCGCTGGAATGATTCCTCGCCGGTGCCGATGCCTGCAGCAACCAGCAAACGACCTGATGCATCCTTGGAGGAGTTCGGGTGCTGCTCAGTCTTAACGAAATCCTTCACCGTGATCAGGCCGACAAGCTTGCCGTCCTTTGCCAAGATTGGAAGCTTCTCCACCTTGTTGGCAGAAAGCAGCGCAAGAGCCTGGTCCTTGGTTACACCTTCTTCAGCGACAACCAAAGGCATTGGAGTCATAACTTCAGCGACACGACGAGACATATCGCTTTCAAAGCGCATATCGCGGTTGGTGCAAATACCAACGAGCTTTCCGGCCTCATCAACAACAGGCAGACCGGAAATGCGGAAACGTGCACACAAATCATCCACTTCTTGGATGCTCATGTCAGGAGTACAGGTAACAGGATCAGTGACCATTCCAGATTCGGAACGCTTCACCAGCTCAACATTTTCCGCCTGCTCTTGGATCGACAGGTTACGGTGTAAAACACCAATGCCGCCCTGGCGTGCCATGCCGATAGCCATGCGGGCTTCAGTAACGGTATCCATTGCGGCAGAAAGAATTGGGGTATTCAGACGAATATTGCGCGTTAGCTGCGTAGAGGTATCTACCTCTGACGGGACAATATCCGACGCATCTGGAAGCAAAAGTACGTCATCGAAGGTTAATCCAACGAGAGCAACCTTATTAGGGTCGTCTCCTCCGGTAGAAACTCGGCTCTGGGTGGTCATATGCGACAGCTCCTCCTCATTTTGTGTCCACAATTATCTTGACTTTAGTAGCTTGTACTCAATTCGGATAACCGATGCAGCTCAGATGGTATTCCTAGCCCCGAAAATTAGCTTTGTGTTGGGTTTTACTCGAGTAGAGCAATAGGGTGGTGAAGGTGAATTTTGATGCCATGATGCCCCGTGACCCCTTTGCTGATGATCCAAACGATCCGGCATTGTTTATCACCGACGATGACCCGTTTGATCACGCTGAGCCCATCTCCGAAGAAGAACGCATCCATGTGCAACAAGATCTTCGCCTCGTGATGGAATTTAAGACAACGCTGGGGCCGCGTGGCATAGAAGGCGTCTTTTTTATGTGCGAGGACTGCGAGGAATTCCATTATTACGACTGGGACATCATGGCAGCTAATATGCATGCGACATTAAATGGTGAGTTAAGCCCAGTGCATGAACCAAGTGCACAACCAAATATCAACGCTTATGTTCCGTGGGACTACTGCATCGGTTATCTCGATGGATTGGAAGCTAAATAATAAAAACTGCTAGCAACTGGGGTGTTGCTAGCAGTTTTGTTAGTAGACCTAGTTTCCAGGAGTCTGAGGTGGCACAAGCCCAGAATCTTCGCCCTGGCTTGGTCCCTCCGGATCTACACCCGTAGGTGGTGTAATCGAAGGAATTGGCTCAGGGTTTGGTGTCCAGACCGGTGGAGCTACTGCTGTAGTTGTCACTGTATGCACCTCTGTGGAGGTAACAGTCTGAGTTTCCGTAACCGGTGGTTCCGGCATTGAGGATTCAGTAACCGTTGCAGTCAAAGTCTCAGTGCGCGGAGCAGATTCAGTTGGGATAACGGTTTCTGCTGGCGCCTTTCGACTATTTTCCATGCCATCTAGCATTGCGCGGGCCTGCTCTAAGAGAGCACGCGCACCTTCAACATCCCCGCTGGCAGTTCGGCTATCAACTTCCTCCAAAGTGGACGCAAGTTCCACCACGCTTGGAGAATCTTGATTACCGAACAGCTGCTGGTTCATGCCATACAACAGAGAGGTTTCATCAGCGTTATATACCGCTGTTCCACCACCTGCAATGACAAGAGTTGCAGCTGCAGCTCCCACCAAACCATTAAGGAATGGGTGAGATTTACGATTAGCTGTAGTACCAGCCACTACGTGTGTACCGCGAGCGTTCTTCCTGGCACGCTTTTCACGACGTGCAGCAAGAGGAACAACCGTAGCGGAAGTATCTGCGTTGTGCTCAGGGGTAGCTGAAAGAGAAACAGGTGCGAATTCTTGGGTTGTAGGGCTAATGTCCTGCATAACCGTGGTGTCCGAGGTAGCTTCCACTGGCGAATCCTGATCCAAAATACCCGGGAGTAAGGTGGACCAATCTGGCATTGCAGCCGGCGGTTCCTGTGCTTCCTTGGTTAAATCGAGGAGGAGGCCAGCGAAGATATCAGTACCCTCTGAGGGATCAACGCCACGGGACAGGTCAGTCAAAAATGCGTCATCATCAAACAGCTGTTTCAGCTGCCCCTTGACGAGATCTTGGCCATCCTGGTCACCACCATTTAGACGTCGAGTCATTACTTGTTCTCCTGCTGCTCAAGTGTGCTTCGAAGTGTCGTGAGCGCTCGGTGTTGAGCCACTCGCACAGCACCCGGGGTGCTGCCCACCATCTCTGCAGTTTCTTCTGCGGAAAGACCAACGATTACTCTCAAGATAAGAATGTCGCGTGCCTTTTCACTCAGTAGATCGAGAAGTTCCCTCACTCTGTTACTTCCATCGCTGACCAGCGCAAATTCTTCCGGAGTGAAGGTGTCAGGAGAGGTCTCTGGCACTTCTTCAATCGGAGTCGATTTATCTCTAGACATTGCACGATGTGCATCAGCGACTTTGTTGGAAGCAATGCCATAAACAAACGCCATGAAGGGTCTGCCCTGGTCTACGAAGTTTTTAATAGAGGTGGCTACTGCAAGACAGATTTCTTGAGCAACATCTTCAGCAGTCGGTTGCCGTCCACCTCCGATGCGCGCGCGAGCATAGCGCAAAACTACCGGATGAATGATCTCCATGATTCTTTGCAATGCTCGACGATCGCCCGCTGTTGCCTGCGGTACCAGGTCAGCGAGTTCACGCTCAGTGTCAGCCACGGTCTCGCACCTTCCTGCGTCAAAGATTAAAGGTTAATAAAAAGACAAGCATAAAACCCTCATGCACTTTTGCAGGGGTGAATCGCCAATGAGCTTATTACCCATGAGTTTTCCTCATCCTAGCAACTAGAACGGTTAATCCCCTGCTTTCAATATAACGAAACTGGTAATACCTAAGCATTTACCCCTACTCTGACCTGCAAAAACAACCTAACTACAAAAATTCACCGGAGATTCACCTCGGCACATAAGCCCAGGTCAGAACGGTCGTACTGGCAAGAGTTCTTCTCCATATGACCATTTGGACAGCTCTGCGTTACTAACTAGTCACAATTTGTTCACTATTGCGGTCAAGACTGTTTTCTCGGGCGAACACCCCACATCAGAGAACGCGATCAAAGCTAAACAAATAGCTGAAAATAGGGAGTATTTGAAGATGACATTGCCTCACCAGCTTCCAGGGCCAAATGCAGACTTCTGGGACTGGCAGCTGCACGGATCGTGCCGCGGCGAGACCTCCGACGTGTTCTATCACCCGGACGGTGAGCGCGGACGCGCTCGTCAGCGCCGTGAGCTTCGCGCAAAGGCTATTTGTGCAGCTTGCCCGGTATTGGAATCTTGCCGCAAACATGCGCTATCTGTTGCAGAGCCTTATGGAGTATGGGGCGGACTTTCAGAGTCCGAGCGTCTGCTTATCCTTCGTAACAACGAGCGTAAGCAGCCAGTAGCAGTTTAAAAAGAGCAGACCCGGTCCTTTAAAAAACAGGCCGGGTCTTTAATTTTTGCAGAATCAAAAAAGCACAATAGAAAAACACCGTAAAGCACAAAGCTTCACGGTGTTTTAAAGAAATCAATCACTTAGTGGTGATGATGCCCTTCGTGTCCGCCGGATACTGCCTCAGCTGGCTTCTCAACAACAGAAGCCTCAGTGGTCAGAACCATGCGTGCAACAGAAGTTGCGTTCACAACTGCGGAATGAGTGACCTTGACTGGGTCAATGACACCGTCGTTGATCAGGTTGCCGTATTCCAGAGTTGCAGCGTTGAAGCCTTCGCCGTTTTCCATCGCAGCGGTACGAGCCACTACAACAGCACCGTCGAGGCCTGCATTTGCAGCAATCCAGAATGCTGGCTTGCTCAAAGCAGTAGCTAGCGCGCGAACGCCAACTTTTTGGTCGCCTTCGAACTCTTCTGCATAAGCCTTCAGAGTCTCCGCGATCTGCACCAAAGCAGAACCGCCACCAGCGATAACACCTTCTTGTGCAGCTGCACGAGCAGCATTGATGGCATCTTCGACGCGCAGCTTACGGTCGTTGACTTCAGTTTCGGTTGCTGCACCGACACGGATAACAGCAATGCCACCGGAGAGCTTAGCCAAACGCTCTTCAGACTTTTCGCGGTCCCAAGTGGAATCAGTGTTGGCGATTTCGCGACGGATCTGTCCGCGACGTGCCTCCACCTCTTCTGCAGAGCCTGCACCATCAACAATGATAGTTTCGTCCTTGGAAACGGTGATGCGACGTGCAGTACCGAAAACTTCTTCGCCTGCTTCGTTGAGGTTGACGCCAACTTCTGGATCCACAACTGTTGCCTTGGTGACAATAGCTAGGTCATCCATGAACGCCTTACGACGATCACCGAAGTATGGGGACTTCACTGCAACGACCTTGATGGTCTTGCGGATGGAGTTCACAACCAGGGTCTGCAAAGGCTCGCCCTCGATGTCTTCTGCGATGATCAGCAAAGGACGGTTGGACTCCACAACCTTCTCCAGCAATGGGAGGAAGTCTGGAAGGGAAGAAATCTTGTTGCGTACAAGGAGCACTGCAGGATTTTCTAGGACAGCCTGCTGAGTGTCATTGTCGTTGATGAAATAAGGGGAAAGGTAGCCCTTGTCAAAGGAAATACCTTCGGTGACCTCGAGAGCGGTCTCGATGGACTGGGACTCCTCAACGGTGACAACACCGTCTTTTCCAACCTTTTCCATCGCTGCAGCAACGATCTCACCGACGACTTCGTCGCGGGATGAAACAGTAGCAACGTTCGCAATTTCCTTGGTGTCAGACACATCGGTTGCGCGAGCCTTCAGCTCTTCCAAGGTCTTCTCTGCGGCTGCAGCGATGCCCTTGTTGAGCTCGATTGGGTTTGCACCAGCAGTAACGTTGCGCAGGCCCTCAGCAATGAGTGCCTGAGCAAGCAGGGTTGCAGTGGTGGTGCCATCGCCAGCGATGTCATTAGTCTTAACTGCTACTGACTTCACCAGCTGTGCGCCAAGGTTTTCAAAAGGATCCTCGACATCGATGTCGCGGGCAATGGTGACACCGTCGTTGGTGACCAGAGGGCCGCCGAATGCCTTATCAAGAACCACATTGCGACCACGTGGGCCGAGGGTTACCTTGACAGTGTTTGCCAGGGCGTCAACGCCCCGGAGAATGCCTTCGCGGGCGTCCTGGTCAAAAGCAATGAGCTTTGCCATGAACTTATCCCCTACTTCTCGACGATTGCGAGAATGTCACGAGCGGAGAGAAGCAAGTACTCCACGCCACCGAACTTGATCTCGGTGCCACCGTAACGGGAGAAGATAACAACGTCATCTTCGTTGATGTCTAGTGGGATGCGGTTACCCTTGTCATCGAAGCGGCCTGGGCCAACAGCGATAACGGTTGCCTCTTGTGGCTTTTCCTTAGCAGAATCTGGAATGACCAGGCCGGAAGCGGTGGTGGTTTCTGCTTCGTTGATCTGAACGAGGATCTTGTCCTCAAGCGGCTTGATGTTGACGTTTGCCACGGTGAATCCCTCCATGAGAAAAATTTTATGTGTGCCGGTTGTGGGCTTCCAGCACAGCCGTCGTCGCGGGTGAACAACTGTGTGTCAAACAACCTATTTGGCACTCTACCCCCGAGAGTGCCAGCACTCAACTGTTGAGGGTGCTAAAAATTCACGTGGCGGTCACACTTTAAGGCGTACGCAGGTTATATACAGCGTTGCGCCACAGGTGAAACTCTTCTGGATAATCATCACGGTAGTTACGTGAAGCACGGATACCGTCCTTAATGCGTTCAATCTCATCAAGAGTGATATCTTCACCTTCTGCTCCAACGAAAATCACTGGGCCACAAATAGCCGTGGATGGATCAGAAAAGAAAGAACCGTCACCGGTGGCAGCAGCATTACGCCCAAGAGATGCCACAGGGTTTGCTGCGGCACCTTCTGCTCTAGCTTCTGCGCTGTACAACGCTGCATACAAGGTGCCGTCTTCTTGAAATGCCACAGCAACGCGGCCGTCATCAGTGCCGCCGAGGAACTTGGCTGCTCCTTCTAGATCAAAGTCAATCGCGCGGTGGGTAAGATCTGGGTTGACGAGAAATCCATGAGTCATATCTCTCAATTAACCTGGTGTCTTAAAACTCAGCCACTTGAAAGACAAGAATTCATACGGAATTCACCCCACGCTAGCCAATTCGTTTTAAATCCACCTTAGCTGTTGCCGCAGGAATAGCATCGGCAATGAACCCTGCTGAGGTGGGCGCAGCACCAAATTCCGTACGCGCTGCCAATGCTGCAGCAACTGAATGAATGGTGACTGCCGGAGCTACCTGAGTATAAATCGCGGAATCAGACAGCACGAGGTCTGGGAAAAACTCAGGCAACCGATTTAATTCCGCATAGCTTTGTGCCAAATGCGCACCGATAAGTCCTGCCAGCACATCCCCAGAACCAGGTGTTGCCAACCAGGAATGCCCGGAATTAATCACATGTACAAAATCATGTGCGGCAACCACGGTGAAGCGGCCTTTGAGCAGCACGCAGCAATCCAATTCTGTAGATAAAGCTTGCGCAGCACCAATGGGATCTTTGTGTGCTTCGGGTATCTCCACGCCCTCGATACGCAAGCTATCCGCAACGCGCTCAAATTCGCCTTTGTGTGGTGTCAACACAGTTCGTGCACTGCGCTGCTTGAGCGCCTGCCGAAGCTCCGCTGAGCGCTCAAGTAAAGACAGGCCGTCGGCGTCGATAAGCAAAGGCTCTGGCTGGTTAAGCAATTCCGCAAGCTCCGCCTGCTGCTCGGCAGCCAGCCCACGCCCGGGCCCATACACCCACGCCTGCACACGGCCAGTGTCCTGCAAGGACTGCGTTGCGACGACCTCCGGCTGCGCATGCAACACAAAATTCACCGCAGGTCCGACATAACGAACCATCGAACTCGTCGCACGTACCGCAGCTTTTACAGCCAGCACTGCAGCCCCAGGATAAATATCACTGCCAGCTACAATGCCAACAATTCCGCCACTATATTTATCATGATCCGGACTTGGCTCCATGTTTAAAATCATGAAATGTTGGCCGATTTTCTGAATATGCGGCGCAGTTTCAGCAAACTTGGCACGCTCAAAAAGCGACTGCTCCTTGGGCCACGCCGCAGAGGCAAATATCTGCGGTGTCTCATCGATATTCTGGATGTGCAGCAGCTCCGCCGATAAAGATTTTCCACCGCCACCTGCAATATTGATATCGGCAAGCAACACTTCACCGCATGCAGGACTTACCGCATGAGCCCGACGCAAACCACCAAAAGTAATAGTGACCTCAGCGTTGATATGAGCGGGTACCTTCTGGCGAGCCATTGGAGCATCTTGATCAAAACCATCAACGGTGATCATCACCCCAGGTGGGATCTCTCCGGTATCAGCGTGCACCCCAGAAGGAACATCGATGGCCAAAATGGGTATTCCGGAGGAGGAAAAAGACTCCACCAAACACGCCAGCTCGACGGAAAGCCCTCCCCGACCACCGATGCCATACAAACCATCAATGACCAAGCGGTACATGTAATGGAGTGGAAAATCTGCGATGACGCGTCCGCCCAAAGACTCAAAATAAGACAATGCCGATTGATGTACTTTGCCATTTCCCAACAGCAAAGCATCAACGTGGTGGCCTTCCTCCGCTAAGAATGCACCCGCATACAAGGCATCTCCACCGTTGCCACCCGGACCGACTAAAAGCAGGATGGATTCTTCGCTTGAGGGCGAAGGCGCGGGACCCGCGAGCATGGCTAGTGCTACATCTGCAACGGCTGATGCCGCTGAGATCATCAGCTCATCCGAATCTGTTTGAAACTCAAAAAGGGTGTTTTCTGCGCGTCGGATCTGGTCAACGGAGAAGACTGATTTCATGCATTTAATACTAAATGTTTAAAACACCTGAGGAGTCTCAACGGACAAAGAAGGATCAGTTCCCACCGAAATAGGTGATTCTTGTGCGCCTTCATGGATCCTTTGGGCTGCCAACGCCGCAATCATGACACCGTTGTCGGTGCATAAATTAAATCGTGGCACCCGCAATTCAATGCCTGCATTCTTGCATCGCTCTTGAGCTAGCTCACGCAAACGCGAATTCGCAGCCACGCCACCTCCCAAAAGCAGTACCTTTGCACCCACATCGCCACAGGCGCGCACCGCTTTACGGGTAAGTACATCGCATACGGCTTCCTGGAAAGATGCACATACATCTTCCACAGAGATGACTTCTCCGTTGCGCTCAGATGCTTCCACATAACGCGCCACGGCAGTTTTCAGGCCAGAGAAACTGAAATCATGGCGAGAATCAGAGCGCTTCATCAAACCACGCGGGAAAGCAATTGCTTCTGAGTTGCCCCGGCGCGCTAATTTATCGATCACGGGGCCGCCTGGGTAGCCAAGTCCGAGGAGTCGGGAGACTTTGTCATACGCTTCGCCGGCGGCGTCGTCGAGTGTGGAGCCCAATTCCTTCATGGGTAGGCCGACGGCGTCTACTTCGAGGAGTTGTGTGTGTCCGCCGGAGACCAGCAGTGCGACAGAGTGTGGCAGTGTTTCGCCTTCGAGGTTGGCCACAGCGACGTGTCCACCCAGGTGGTTGACGGCATAAAACGGGACGTTCCATGCTGCGGCATAGGCTTTGGCAGCGCTGGCGCCAACCAGCAGTGCGCCTGCCAAACCTGGGCCGACTGTTGCGGCTACTGCATCTGGCTTCTCGACGCCCGCCTGTTTCAGCGCTGCACGCATCACGGGGACCATAGATTCCAGGTGCGCACGGGAGGCGATTTCTGGCACGACGCCGCCGAAACGGGCATGTTCCTGCATGGAGGAGGCAACAGAATCTGCAAGGACTTCAAGATTTCCTTGTTCATCTAGTTTGACGACACCTACGCCGGTTTCATCGCAGGAGCTTTCAATTCCTAAAACAATCATGGTTTAGCTTGATGTCCCCTCGGTATCAGTGGTGTGGTCTTTTCTTCTATCGCTCAGGCGTGGTCGTTGCATGGTGTAGGCATCTGCACCGGAAGGGCGGTAGTAGTTTTTCCGTATACCCAACTGTTGGAACTCAAATGCTTCATACATGGAGATTGCCGGCACGTTGTCGGTTCGCACTTCCAGAAAAACTGGACCGTCGTGGCTATCAGCGGCATGCATCAGTTGATCCATGAGCACACGGCCGAGGCCTTTGCGCTGGTATTCCGGGTCAACGCCGATGGTGTGGATTTCGAATTCTGGATCATCGACAGGGCCCATCATGGCTAGACCTGCGTAGGCGACCAAGAGCGTGTCATCGAAAGCGCCGATGTAGAAATTGGTGGGGTGGGAGAATTCCACGGCGAAGACATCTCTTGGCCAGGGATTATCTCCAGGAAAGAGCATCTGTTCGAGGTCTGCGCAGCGTTGGGCATCTTCTCTGCGTAGTTCTCTTAGTTCGAATTGTTCACTCATGAAAGATCCACTTCTGGGATAGCTGCGGATTTAGGCTTGGGCTTTGGTTCTTTGGCATCTGGTCGGCGTAGATACAGCGGAACCAAGGGTTGTGGTTCAGTGCTGAAATCAGCGACTGCGACCAAGCTTGCTGGGGCAGGTTTGCCCTTGAGCATGGTGGTGGTGTGGAGTTCTTCAGGAAGTTTTTCCATCAGGTGCTCAGGAATAGAGATGGCATCTAAATCCCCATCAATGGCAATGCTTGCAGGTGCAATCACATCTGGTCCAAGTTCACGCTGACCGGAGCGGTAGGTTGCCCAGTAGATTTCACGGCGGCGCGCATCGGTGGCCACCAGTGCATGCTCAAGCTTTTCTGCACCAATATTGTGCGCGATGGCATCCAGGGAGCAGACTCCAAAGACTGGGACTCCGAGAGCATCGCCGAAGGATGCCGCGGATACCATGCCCACGCGAAGGCCGGTAAAAGGTCCGGGGCCACAGCCAACGACTACTGCATCAAGGTCTGCAAAGTTAAGCGAGGCATCTGAGAGTGTCTTTTGGACGGTGGGCGTGAGTTGCTCATTGTGTGCGCGAGTATCTTCGATGATGGTTTCGGCACGCGTGAGTCCCGTTGCAGAATCTACGATTCCAACGATGAGATCAGGGGTTGAGGTGTCTAGGGCTAGTACTAACACGAGGAATCAGCGTACCTCTCGGCCGTGGGCAAGATCGAAAAGGTGCTTCAATACGGTGCCAGAGCTGGCACGAAGACCATTGTGTTCATGTTGGCTGGTGATAAAAACATGAACGCCGGGCAGGTGCTGGGCAGTTTCTAGGGAATAATCCAGCGGCACGAAGACATCATTGGCATAGACAGCTGCCGCACCTTTAGCCTGGGAGTTTTCTAATGCAGCGGCATCGTAGAGCTTTGGCCATTCCTGTTGTGCCAAGGCCAAAGCCACCTCTTTCCATGGTTTCAGCGATGGAACGGTGTCTGTCCATTCTTGGAAAACATGTTCACCGGTGAGCAAGGTGGCATCTTCGCGGAAATCTTCTGGCACTACACGTTCTGCAGCCCAATTGGTCACTACACCATCTGCATAGGAGGATTCATGGAGCACATAGTAGATCGGATTGCGATTGCCGAAAGGCAAAAGTCCAGCCAAATCATGGGTGAAGGCATTGGATGTTGGGTCTAATTCCAGCAGGTTGTAGAGATCAAACCAGCCGTCGTTGCTACCCAGCAGGTGCCCTAAGGAACGCAGCCGTGATTCGGAGACAACCTCGCCGGTGGGCAGGATAATTTCTCCGGCACGAGCACGATCGACTAAACCCCGGAAGGTATCACGCAGCTGTGGGAACCGGCGGTAGAATTCCTCCGAATTACGGCGCATGCGGTTATAGCAATTGGCATAAACATCCTCAGATGGGCGGTCAATAGCGCTGAGGCCACCTGTAATAAAGACATTGTCCAAAGCGTCTGCGTGACGGGAGAGGTAATGCAAGGTGGTAAAGCCACCAAAGGACTGGCCTAAAAGATTCCACTGCGCAATACCTAGGTGCTCACGGAGTGCTTCCGCATCACGCACAATGCCGTCTGCACGAAGGTGGGATAAGTACTCCACTACGTCTTCTGTAGGCTTCGCCAAAATCTCATTGCCCACTGGAGTGGAGCGGCCGGTACCACGCTGATCCAGCATGACCACACGATATTCTTCCAGCGCAACACCCAACCAATTTGGGTTTAAGGGATGCAAACTTGGCCGAGGTGATTCATTTCCTGGACCACCCTGCAGGAACACCAAATATGGCAGGTCCTCGCCACCGACACGGGTAGCAATCCGTGCAAACACATCAATGGTGCGCGCATCTGTAACGTCTGCAGCAAGCGGGAGGGTTAAAGTGATTTCTTCGAGCTGTAGCGAACCCAGTGTTGTTGTCATGCTCCCAAGGTTACGCGCAGGGGTAGACACCACCCCTACCCCACCTAAAATATAGGCCTAGAGCAGCAAGAACAATATCTGGGCGCCCAATATTTTACCGATCATCGCAGTGGGATACACGGTGGCATATCCTCTGCTTGCCAGATCAGTTCCGGTTTGTCCGTTGAGATAGGAAATGATCGCTGGATTAGTTGTTGCACCAGCAGCCACTCCCATTGCTTCATCCCATTTTAGATGCAGCACCCACACACCAATCGCGACACACAACAATGCAGACACAAGCGTGATCAACAGGCCACCGCCCATATAAATAAATGATGAAGAATCCGTCAGCGCAGCTCTAAACCCTGCACCGGCAGAGGTACCCACACCCGCCAAAAATAGCGCCAAACCCAAGGTGGAAATAGTACGGTTAGCGTGAAATGGCATCTGCCATGTCACAGGACCGCTGTGCTTGAGCGCGCCCAAAATAAGGCCAACGATGATTGGGCCACCACCAAAACCAAGCGACATGGTGGTTCCTCCCGGAAGTGGAATCGGAATCGCACCAACTAATAAGCCAAGCGCTAAACCAATGGCAAAAGGAAGCAGATTGACATCTGCAAGAGACTTTTCAGAATCACCAAGGAATTTTCGGACCTCCGCAACACGTCCCGGCGCGGACACCACGCGGATGCGGTCTGAATAATTAAGCACGGTGTCCGGCTTCGGCACTACTTCAGAATCGCCTTGGCGGATACGCGCAATCATAAAACCGTGGGTAACAGTATCGAGTTCTGCAACGGTTCGACCAGCAACGTCTGGGTTCGATACGGTCAGGCGGGTATAGATCAGTTCGGTATCTTCAATTTTGGTTTCGCGTTCTTCACCCAGGGCTTTAATCGCGTTGTCTACGGCTTCTTCAGTGCCGTTGATCAGTAGTTCCATGCCTTCGGTGATGGGTAACTCTGGATCAGCGAGGCGGTGCGAATGTGGATCGTCCACGATTCTGGTGGCAATGATACTTTGTCCAGCCAAGCGAGGAAGATCCCCCACACGGCCGGTAATTCCAGCTTTAAGTTGCACACCTTTCCAGACCAACGGTGCGGTGATCAGGCCTTCTTCGCGGGCATCTTCACGGTGATTTACTTTCAGTAGTTTTGCACCAACTGCCGCTACTAAAATTGAGCCCAAGACGGCACCGGGATAAGCCAGGGAGTATCCAATAACAGGTTCACTGGCAAGGCTTGGATCAATGCCTTCGATTAATTCCACCACGGCTGCCATTCCTGGTGTCGAGGTCAATGCGCCGGTGAACATGCCTGTGCCAATGGCTGCATTGAGCCCGAGGCCTTTGATTAGCACCCACGCTAAACCAATGAGCGTCAGCAACAGCAGGATCATGAAAATGGTGAGTTTCCAGCCCTTTTTCGCAAACTCACTAAAAAATGCGGGGCCGGCAGATAGTCCGATAACGTACACGAACATCGCCAAGCCCAGCTGATACACAATGGCAGGTATGGAGATCTCCGGGTTCGCAGTAGCAAAACCCAAAGCCACAAACAGCACTGCTGCGGCTCCAAGCGATAATCCCAAAAATTTAATCTGGCCCAATGCTAAACCGATGGCCAAAATGACCACCAAGGCGATCATGGGGTTTGCAGCTAAGAAATCAAGCACGCACAATCACTTCCCTTTTATCCAAGGACGTTTCTTGCCCCAGGAGTGTGTTATGCCAACGAGAACTCACTTTAAGGGCAGAGAAAGCACAGAACTAAAATTCACTTTTCACTACTTCCCATGATCCCGCAGATCCAAAACTAAAACAACAGATTCAGACAGAATCACACTATTTCATTGAGGAAAACCTTTTAGCGACCTTCACGCCATTGCCAATGGAAAATCCTTGCCTCAGAATCCGGATCTTCCTGCACAGCAGTCTCCCGATCAATGGTGATCAGCAAATAAGAATCGGAAATCTGCTCCACCAAACCGCCACCCCATTCGGCAACAACCACAGCTAAATCCAAATCAGTGTCCAAATCCAAGGAATCCAACGCACCAATCGGATCGGCATCATCGCTATCCTCGCCCAGCAAACGGTACGCATCCATATGAATCAGATCAGGTCCGCCAACCTCAGAACGGTGTTCCCTGGCAATGACAAAAGTAGGCGATGTCACCCGCCCCTTCACCTGCAATCCACGCGCAATTCCTTGCGTAAACGTCGTCTTGCCAGCACCCAAAGGACCATCCAAAATAACGACATCGCCCGCTTGCAGATGCTTTCCTAAATCTTCACCAAAGCTTTGTGTGTCAGTGGCATGTTCAAAACGCCTCGTGCCGGAAGCCGGAAATTCAGATTTCATTGTTGCTGCTCCTTAAATATATTCGCGGACCGTACGACCAGTTGGACGGCACACCACTTCATAGTTGATGGTGCCCAAACGCTGCGCAAAATCAGTGGCACCATGGCCATTTTCGCCGAAAATCACAGCCTCGGCACCAGCCTCCACACCATGCGGATTATCGCCCAAAAAGATGACAAACTGATCCATGCAAATGCGTCCTACCTGCGGATAATCCACGCCATTAATCGTGACGGAGAATTTCTCCTGCGCAAACCGTGGCAGGCCATCGGCGTAACCCGCAGGCACCACAGCTACATAACCGCTGTCTTCTGCGCGCCACGTCAAACCATAGGACGTACCTTGCCCGGCCTCAATTTGCTTCACGACGCTCACCTTCGCCGTCCAGCTCATCGCCGGCTGCAATCCATGATCCAGACCATCCACAGGTTCCAACCCATAAAAAGCCAACCCTGGTCGGACCATCTCCATATGTAGATCAGCACGAGTCAAAAACGCCGGCGAGTTACATACATGGTTGACCGGGCACTCAAGACCGAGCTCGCGAGCAAGCGCAAGGGCGCGTCGAAAAGCAGCTACTTGACGATCAGTCTCCGGATCTGCCGGATCATCCGCACACGACAAATGCGTAAACAACCCCGTAACCTCAACGTGAGGCGCGGCAGCCAAGGCACTAAATACCTCCGCCCACTCGTCCTCATCCACACCAGAACGATGCAGCCCCGTCTCCACCTTCACAGTGACCCGAATATGTTCAGCCTCCGTGGCAATCACCGCACGCGCATGCTTCGGCGAAACCACACCCAAATCAATGCCACGATCAAGCGCAGCACGGAAATCCTGCTCCGGAGTCCAAATCCAACACAAGACTTCCTGTTCAATGCCCAAATCACGCAATTGATGCGCTTCCGCAAGCGTGGCTACACCAAATGCATCCGCACCATGAGCAGCGATAACCGGCGCCACTTCCTCAATGCCATGGTTATACGCATTCGCCTTCACCACAGCCATAAGTTTCGCTGACCCCGCCATTTGTTTCAGCACTCTCGTATTATGTGCGATGGCATTCAGATCAATTTTAGTGGTCAGCAAGTTCATATTCACTTATTCTGCCACCACAAGAAGATAGAATTGCGATTGGTGCCGAGGTTGGCGGGGTTAGTGCCAGTATTGGCAGCCGCTTTCAACTATCCTTGGGTACGTGGCTGAGAATCTGAACAAACACCTGTCCAAACTATCCAAGCGTGGCCCCCACCGCGTGTTGGTTGGCGATATGAACTACGCCGGAATTCCAGGCAAAATCTACACGCCAGCAGAAGGCAACGGCATTCCAGGTGTCGCTTTCGGCCACGACTGGATGAAATCCATCAAGTACTACCACCAAACTTTGCGCCACCTCGCATCCTGGGGTATCGCCGTAGCAGCTCCCGATACAGAGACCGGCTTCATGCCAGATCATAAAGGCTTCGCCTCTGATCTCGATTCCGCTATGCAAATCCTCGGCGGCGTCAAACTCGGCTCCGGAAAAGTCACCGTCAACCCTGCTCGCCTTGGCGTTATCGGTCACGGCATGGGTGGAGGTGCCGCAGTACTTGCCGCAGCAAACCGTGATCTTGTCCGTGCAGTTGGTGCAATCTACCCAGCAAAAACTTCCCCAGCAGCACTCGATGCTGCTTTCGCAGTAAAAGCACCCGGCCTTGTCATTGGCTCCTCCAGCCTGGGACTTTTTGAATCCGGTGAACCAGCAAAACTAGCCGCCAACTGGGCCGGCGATATCTGCTACCGCGAATCAGAAAAAGGCAACCAACAGGGCTTCTCCGAAGACACCATGTTCAAATTGGTAGCAGGAATCGGCAGCCCACAGACCGGAGCACAAGAAACCGTCCGCGGCCTGCTCACCGGATTCCTCCTCCACCAACTTGCCGGTGAGAAGAAATACAAAGCATTCTCCGAACCAGACGCTGAAGCCAAGAAAGTTATCTCCTATTTTGGCCAGGAATTGCAAGATCATGCCTTCCCTAAAGACACTTCCCCATTCGCTTTTCTAAACGAGAAGTAATCTGGCATTAAACAGGCTGAAATTGTCACAGGATGTGATGGTTCCAGCCTGTTTTCTCATTCTGGCATGCTTTTTAGTTGCACTGAGTGGTCACACTGTGCGAAACCAGACAGGGAGACCAAGAACCTCAATTTATCTTGACCGTTTGGTCGCCTGGTCTGGTTTGGTGATTTCGGAACCAGACCAGGCGACCAAAATTAGTGGGGAATACGGAATCTGGGTCTCCCTGTCTGGTCTGGCGAAAACGCAATCCAAAACACGAAAAAAGTGCCCTCACAGAATCGATCCTAAGGGCCTCCCAACCCCCGGGGGATACAAACATCTATTCTAAAAACTCGAAGCCTAAAAACGCGTCTTCCGGCATCTGCCCCTCAAGCATCTCGTAGCACTGATTTCACAGGCCCTCGACTACGGGTAGATCGTCGAATCATCGAAACAGGCTTATCCGATACATCCGATACCGTCACACGCTTTTTCTTATCTGCTTCTTCTACTTCCACAGCCATCGCAGCACTGCTAATTTTTTGCTGAGTGGACGCCAATGATTTTTCAAACTCCTCCATCCGCTGCGCAGTACGCTCCCGAAATTTTTGAAGAAACTCTGCATACTCCACCGCTACCACCCGCCTGCTTTCTGCACATTCACACTCGGACTCGAATCAAAGACAGGTGCAGGAACCTCAGCTATTACTGGAGCCGAATAGTTAGTCGCAGCTGCAGCAGTGTAATTAGCTTGAGGAATCGGCTTCGGCGCAGGTTCAGGCACCTTATCCAAATCAGCTTCTGGTGGCTTCTCTGAAATTGGCGCAGGAACCGGCTCAGGTTCAGGCAGTGGTTCCGGCATTGGCTCAGGTACTGGAGGTTCTTCAATAACAGGCACGCACTGTTCCAGGAAATTCACCAGCAAACCAACACCAACAACCACAATCCCGATTCCAATAGCTCCCTTAATAAGTTTTCCAATTACATCAGGTTCTTCTGGAGTTTCTTCCGGTTCGCACTCCACGGGTTCTTCGGGTTCGCATTCAGCAGGTTCAGGCTCCGGCTCAGGCTTTGGTTCCGGCTCAGGCGTTGGCTCGCAATCCTCTGGTTCAGGCTCAGGCTTACACTTTTCAGGTTTAGGTTCAGGTGCTGGCTTGGGGTTCTCTTCACAATCAGTTTCTTCTGCTGCAGCAGGTTTAGTTTTATCTTGTTTTTCACTTGTCTCAGAAGAAGTCCAGGAATCTGAAGACGCAGAACTACTGGAACTGCTCGATGAAGAAGTCGCACCACCGGAACCGCCTGTTGAACTAGATGCTCCACCTGAGCTGGCTGTGCCGCCTGAACTTTCCGATGAAGCAGCACTACACAGTGGTTTTTGTTCCGCTTCGCAGACTTGTTTTCCGTGATCTGTCAACGCGGAAAAGCATTGTGAAATAACCTCATCTCGATCTGCGCATAGACTATAAATCATCTCTCCTGCTTGATCGATTAAATCTGATCCTGCTTGCACGCATTCTCTAAATTCCTGTGGGTATTTACTCTGATCAATACCTGCTAAGACCTGCGTTAATGTCGATACGATATCTAGTAATTGCTGAACAATCTGCACCATGCCTTGGTCAGATTCATCCACCGTGGTATCGATTGTGTCTGCTGCTTTACCTGCGGCTTCGCTGACTTCTTCAGCATCATTGCGGTTTTTGAACCAATCGACAGCTCGTTGTGCAAGTTCTGTCGCGATCATTCCTCCGCCGACGGTTCCAAAGAATTTCAGCAATGGGCCGACCCAGCCTTGGATTCTTGCTTCATTGGTTTCACCGGCTGCGGCTTTGGCGGCTTCCCGTAATGATCCAGTATTAAGGCCTTCGATGCTTTGGTATATTCCGCGCAAGAACTCTTCAGTTTTGGCAGGCCCGCGGTATACGCTACGACTTGTAGCCTGCAGGGCAGAAATCGCTGCGCCATAGCCAGCTAATGGATCGCTCATTTATGCTCAATCCCATCAAAACCTGCACCAAAAATCCGATCAGTTTCTTCAAATCGTTGAACTTCTAGCTCTGCGGCTTGGGTGGTTTGGGCAAAAGCATTAATACGCTTGTCGACGCCCCCGTGCAGCCTCTCAAGCATCTCCGCCAAGGCTTGGCCGTGCGCGCTAAACCCCCGGCCAGCGGCCGCGGGTGGAAAATGAGGCTGTCGTTGACGATGAATACTCTGTTGTTGCGCGGTTTCCCCGATTAAACCGCTCAGTGCCGACAATGATTCTGCAATTTTTAATTCAAACCCAAGCACCTAAAAATCCCCCTTGTGAAAATGTGGCAAAGATTTTGCCCTCCACTAAGGTTTGACTGTTTCAAAGGCATTTAGGTTCCCATATAACTGGATTTTCTTAAATACTGTTTATTTTCCAGGTCTTTTGTAGGTGCTACAAATGGTGCATCCGACAAAGTGTGCCAATCTACCATTTATCGAAACCCCTCCTCGAAAAATGGGATCCCCACGTTTTTAGACACTAAAAAGGTGAGGATTCACCATTTTGTTGAGCTCCCCGCTCCAAAATGGTGAATCCTCACCTGCCTACGAATGGGAAGAACTAGACTTCAGCAACCACCGCTGCAAGTCGTCCTGCGATGCGGCGTGCTTGTTCCTTATCGCCGGCTTCAACCATTACGCGGAAGAGTTCTTCAGTGCCTGATGCACGAAGCAATACACGGCCGGTAGATCCAAGTTCAGCTTCAGCTTCCGCAATCGCTGCAACCACGCTTGGGTGTGAAACGATAGTGGATTTATCAGAGACAGGGACGTTGATCAGCAGCTGTGGCAGCACTGTCATGGCCTGAGCCAATTCAGCGAGGCTCTTGCCGGTTTCTGCCATGCGAGCCATGATCGACAAACCAGTCAGAGTTCCATCACCAGTAGTACCGTAATCAGGAAGCACGATGTGTCCAGACTGCTCGCCACCGAGGCTGAATCCGCCTGCGTTGAGGTCTTCGAGCACGTAGCGGTCGCCTACTTTGGTGGTGCGCAGAGTAATTCCGGCTTCATCCATAGCGATTTTTAGACCAAGGTTACTCATCACAGTGCCCACGAGGGTGTTCTTGCGTAGTTCACCATTTTCCTTCATCGCAATTGCGAGAAGAGCCATGATCTGGTCACCGTCGATGAGGTTGCCGTCTTTATCTACTGCTAAGCAACGATCGGCATCGCCATCATGAGCCAAACCAAGATCAGCACCATGCTTCAGCACTGCGGCCTGTACCTGATCAATGTGGGTAGAACCGCAGTCCATGTTGATGTTGTAGGAGTCTGGCTTGTTGTGAATCGCAATGACAGTGGCTCCCGCTGCTTCATATGCTTTCGGCGCAACAACGCTGGCAGCGCCGTTCGCTGCATCGACAACTACAGTGATGCCTTCAAGAGAGGTTGGTACAGCTTCCTTGAGGTGCTCTAAGTAACGGTCTTGTGCGTCTGGGGATTCTTCGATCACGCGACCAACACCATGACCGGTTGGGCCTTCCGCTGGCAAGCTGTCCATGACCCGTTCGATTTCATCTTCCACATGGTCTGGGAGCTTGTGTCCACCTGCAGAGAAGAATTTGATGCCGTTATCAGGCATTGGGTTATGCGACGCGGAAATCATCACGCCCATGTCTGCACCATAATCATCGGTGAGGAAAGCAACTGCAGGAGTTGGGATAACACCAACGCGGATTACATCAACGCCCTGGCTGGCCATACCTGCTGCGAGTGCTGCTGCAAGCATTTCTCCGGAGACACGTGGATCTCGACCAACAATCGCTACTGGGCGGCGGCCGTTTACGCGCTTCTCAGCAGTGAGTACATGGGCAGCTGCTGCTCCTAATTTCAGAGCCAGAGGTGCGGTGAGTACTTCATTGGCTAGTCCGCGGACGCCATCAGTTCCAAAAAGTCGAGTCATGCAGTTAATTATGCACCGCTTGGCAAAGATCGCTGGGTAGTAAAACTCCGTTCACCAAAGTTTCTTTGCCTAAGCTGGTTAAATGTGAACTAAAGAACACTTTTATTTAGTGGCCAGGGTAGTTTCACAGAAAGCAGCGCATTGATGAATGATCAACCAGTTGATGATCTTGACTTTGAAAAAGTAGTTTTCCGAATGTCACAATACTTGGAAGATCTTATTCCTTCCGAGAATTCTTTCGGATACGGCGACATGTACGACAAAACCTATTGGCCGACTCTTACTACGACAGCAGCATGGCTCCAGGAAGATCTGATCTTGATTGTGTTTCGGGTAGAAGTACGAGAGAAGAGCACTTTTATGGCCTATTTTTCACAAATCTTCCCCAGATACAATCCTGCCAGTATTGAATTCGGCGCAGTGGAATTAATGTACGCGGGTTCGATCGCCGGTGATCATTTCATTTCAAAAATTGATCTCGATGCCCCGCACACCATTCATTGGGGAAGTACCTTCCATGATGTCCGCACCCCAAATAATCTAGAAGAGCTCCTCGATTACTCAAAAGAGATTTCTATGTGGTTGCATCCCGACATTAATGCCTGGCTCCAACCTTAAAAGACCTGAAAGAAGCGGAAAACCCGCCCCACCGAAAAAATTCGGTGAAACGGGTTTGACGCAAACGATGAGTAAATATCAACGCTTGGAGTACTGAGGTGCACGACGTGCCTTGTGCAGACCAGCCTTCTTACGCTCAACTGCACGAGCGTCACGAGTGAGGAAGCCAGCCTTCTTCAGCTCGCCGCGCTCTGCTGGGTTGTATGCGTTCAGTGCACGTGCAATTGCAAGGCGGAATGCGCCAGCCTGTCCGGTTGGGCCACCACCCTTCAGGGTTGCAACGATGTCGAACTGGTTCTCGCGGTCCAGAAGGACCAGAGGAGCCTTGATAAGCTGCTGGTGCAGCTTGTTAGGGAAGTACTCTTCCAGGGTGCGGCCGTTGCACTTGAACTCGCCGGATCCTGCGACAACGCGGATACGAACGATAGCGCGCTTACGACGACCAACGGTCTGGATTGGGCCTTCGAGGACTACTGGAGCAGCCTCAATGGTCTCTTCTTCGGAGGAGACAGCGATTGCATCACCAATGGTGTTGGTGAATTCCTCGGTTGCAGCAGCTGCTGCAGCGATGTCAGCAGCGTCTGCGACGTTGCTCTCTACGTTCTCGTTCTGGATAGGCTCGGACATTACTGGGCCACCTTCTTGATCTCGTAGGCCTCAGGCTTCTGAGCAGCGAATGGGTGCTCGGAACCGGAGAAAACGTGCAGCTTCTTAGCGGAAGCAGCAGTGAGCTTGTTGTGTGGCATCATGCCAACAATGGAATCCTCGATGGTACGCTCTGGGTGCAGATCCAGGGAACGACCCAGGGTCATGGACTTAAGTCCACCAGGGTAACCAGAGTGGCGGTAACGCATTTCGCGCTCGCGCTTGTTGGAGGTAACTGCAACCTTGTCAGCGTTGATCACGATAACGTGGTCGCCGCAGTCAACGTTAGGTGCGTACAAAGGCTTGCCCTTGCCGCGAAGCAGGTCAGCGGCGTGGGTTGCAAGGCGACCCAGGACCACGTCAGCAGCATCGATGACGTACCACTTACGGGTGATGTCACCGCTCTTCGGGTGGTAAGTAGACACTATGACTCCTTAAATAAGTCTGTCTAGAACTGCCAGCCAGAAACGTGTTAAGGAAAAGCTCTGAAAACGGCGGCCGGTGGTGACCCGAATTCGCTCTGCTGCCAAGCGTGCCTTAAAAGACGTGCTTGACTCCACACACAAAGATAAAAGTGTACTCTTTCTGGCCGAAAAAACAAAAAAGAAGGTGACCAGCCAAAAGACTGATGACCTTCTTTGCTATATGGGTGGCAACGTGTCAAAAGATTTTTACAAGTTCGGGGTGTGTTTTCGCCTTTGTAAAATTTATTTTCTCATTCATTCCGACACGCGCCTTCAAATCTGTCAGGTTATGCACCCCAGCTTGCTGCAGCACGGCGGTTTACATCAGACATGCGCTCTGCACCTTGGGCAACGGTGTTTGAGATGGTTGCCAGGATGGTGTTGAGCTCTGCTGCTGCGCGATCCCATTTCAACTGCGCCTCGTTGTAGGCTTCACTGGATTCACCTTCCCAGCTGGCCACCATTGGTTGGAGCTGGGATTTGAGGCCATCAAGAAGTGAGTTGATACGACCTGAGGTGGAGTTGATATCGGTTGAGGCACCTTGAATGGCACCGAATTCATAGCGGATCATATCCATTTTTAAATTCCTTATCCTTTTTCAGAAATCAGTGTTTTTAAAGAGACAGTCCAGCACCGCTGTCGCCAGCTCCGACGGCGTTGAAAGCCTGGGAGTTGTCTGCTTCGGTGTTTTCGAAGCTGCGCGCGTTGTGCCTGATGTTGTCAGAAATTGATGCCAATGCTTCCTGCAGTTGACGTGCGGATGAATTCCAGCGGTTCATCAATGCATCGAAACTGACTTGTGCTTGGCCAGCCCAGCTGCCGCGTACGGAATCTACGACTCCGCGCAGTCTGCTGAGTTCGCTTTGAACTTGGTCATTTGTATCGTCTACCTGGCCTGCAGTGGCCAGCATGACGTCGGATTCTGTCCTAAAAAGCTGTGACATTGGGTTCGACCCTCCTCGAACGAAATGATGTTTAGTTCACCAGTTTTTCTGGTGTTCCCCCGGAAGAAGCTTTTTGCTCCTCCTACTTATATTGGACTGTGAAAACCACGTTTAGGTTCCCTATTTTTCAAAAGTTTTTTATTTCAATGTGAGATGCTCAATGATGCTGCGGCATTGTGCCTTGTGAGCGAGGGTTTCTGCAGTTTTACTGTGGCATCCCACATTGAGTTGTCGGTCGGATTCAAACCAGGTCACCCAAAAAACACTGGAACCATCCCCGGGAGTTTCGCGGTAATCAATAGTTGTTTTCTCGCCCCACTCCCCTGCCGGTAATTCTTCCAAAACGGGATCTTGCGCGATAAGGCGCTGTAACTCTTCACGAACCAGCGCTGCATCCGCACCGTGGAGTGGATCAGCATTCACATGAATCCGCAGATTTGGATCCGGGCCTTCCAGATAACGCGCCGGCCCATCGCCATCGCTCTTAAGCTCAAAACCAAACGGGGCCTCAATGAGCAGGTCTTCAGTGACCAGCACGGTCGGTTGAGGTGTCGGCTGCATGCTTGTCGACGCACCCTCCGGCGATTTATCCACCACCTGTTCTACTCGTGGAGCATCTACTGGGCGCATGAACCCTGAAATCAACCACACTCCAGAAATTGAGCCCACTAAAACACTGGCAAGGAGTACATGCGCGGGTTTGATTCCGTAGAAATGTCGTACCTGTTTCCCACTGGTTGGCCGTTTAATTTTCGGGGCTTCTTCATTTTCTGCGACTTCTGGCATTTCTTGTTCTACCGGAGCTGATTTCACCCCTTTGGATACAAACATTGTGGTTAATGCTTCGATTACTTCTTCTGTGCCATCGATGATTATTTCCGCATCTGGCCAGTTTTCCGCAGCAATCTGTTTTGCTTGATCCAAAATGGCTGGCAGCGCCCATCCGTCCAGAATGCTTCCGGCAGCAAGGTCATAACGATAGATGGTTTCTGACCCATCAAAAATCGTTGCGGTTTCTAGCACAGTGATGGTTATTTTCTGCAGTGTCACAAGCCATCACCAATCCGTGCCATCTGTGCAACGCCAATGTTTTCTCCACGGATGACCATCGACGCGCGCCCTGGTGGTTGGGCTGTGGGTTTAATGCCTAAGATGGCACCTTCGTCGCGGTCGGCGTCGAAAAGCACTACGTGCGGTGATTGATCTTTGATCTCTGCGAGCACCGGATCGTAGAGCGCACGCGATGCTCCGCCAGCTTTGCGAGCCAGCACGATGTGTAATCCGATATCTCTGGAATGTGGGATTATCTCGCGCAGCGGGTGCAACGTACCGGCGGGAAGCAGATCATAATCATCAATGATGAGATAAATATCCGGGCCGTGCCACCAAGAACGCTCACGTAATTGCGCAGCAGTGATATCGGGGCCGGGCAAGCGGGCCGACAACGTGGCGACAATGTCTTTCACGGTGTCGTGCACCGCCGCTGATGTCGCACAATAGGCAGCCAACATATCTTCAGGCACTAATCCCAAGTGGGTTCTGCGGAGATCGAAAAATACCAAGCGTGCTTTGTCTCGCCCCACGATGCTCAGGCCAGTCACGATTGTGCTGATCAGTGTGGATTTACCGCAGCCTTGGGAACCAAATGCCAAAAGATGTCGGCTTGTTTCCGGATCCCAGGTCACGGTAGCTAGTTCCGCGCCACCTCGCGCGAGTGGGATTCCCGGCGCGGAAGTTGGGGTGAGTTCATGAAGAGCAATCTCGGCTGGCAACACATTAAGTTGTGGAACGGGCATCCAGTTGTTGCTTTGTGCCATGACGCATACTTGGGCGATGTCTTGGCTTGAGGTGTGCGCAATCAGTATGTGTTCTTTGTCCAGGTTTAATCCTCTGCCAGGTTGTGGAGGAATACGCAACTGAGCTTTGCGATCAATGACGGAATCCATCGCCTCGCCTAATTTCAGTTCGATTCTTCCGGTGACCAGGTCTCTGACTGCTGGGCGGATGGAACTCCAGCGTTGAGTACTTAAAACCAAGTGGACTTTTGCGGCAAGTCCGTTGGCTGCGATATCCACAAAGGCATCAAAAAGCTCATCGAATTCTTGGGTGATGGTGTGCCAGCCATCAACTATGAGGAAAGTGTGTCGTGGTTCTGGGTTGTTGATTAAACCTTGCACTTCATCGACTACACGGCGGACTCGTTCTGGATCTTTACGCCCTGCGACACCTGCAACATGAGGTAAGCGGGAGAGGTTTTCTAGGGAGCTGCCGGAAAGATCAAGAACATAAAAACGGATGGCTTGTGTGCTGTGGGTGGCTGCTAAAGAGACCACGATGCTGCGCAAAGCAGTGGATTTTCCAGTTTGTGGTCCACCGCAAATAGCCCAGTGTCCGCTGCCACCGCTGAGTGAAAAATTAATCAGCAGCGGATCTTGGCGTTGTTGATATGGTCTATCGATCATGCCGATAACTGCGTTGAGCTCACCAACCTCATCGGCTAGTGCACCAATGGATACTTCTTTCGGGAGCGGTGGCAGCCAGATGCGATGAGCGCTTAAGTGCCGCTGCCCAGCGGCGCTAATGGCGCGCGCAACCACGGCGTCGATAAGCGATTCCGTGCCTTGTTCTATGAGTACTTCTGCGGGGTCTTCTTCCCAACCGTTAAACAGGCGTACTTGTATGTGCTGCGGGTTCGTATTTTGGCGGATGAGCACGGGGCCGGATACATAGCTGGCTTGGAATCTAGTGACGGTACCCACGTCTGATTTTAAAAACCCCGCGCCCGGTTGGCTGGGCAGTTGGTAGGCATCAGTAATGCCTAGGACCTGGCGTGATTCAGAGGCGGAGAAGGTTTTCAAACCAATGCGATAGGACAAATGGGAATCTAAACCTCGCAGGCGACCTTCTTCTAATCTTTGGCTGGCAAGCAGCAAATGAATATGCAAGGAACGCCCCAGTCGTCCCACGGCGACAAAAAGATCCGCGAAATCTGGGTGCTGGCCAAGTAGCTCCGAAAATTCATCAATAACAATGAGCAGCGCGGGCATCGGTTTGAGATCCGGGCGCTTGTTATATTCATCGACATTGGCACACCCTCCCGCTTGGCGGAGCACTTCCTGACGGCGATTCATCTCCCCCGAAATAGCATCGTGCATGCGCTCTACCAGCATGGATTCTTCCTCCAAGTTGGTGATTACCGCGGACGTGTGGGGCAGTTGTTCAAAGCCTAGGAAGGTGGCACCACCTTTGAAGTCCACCAGCACCAGGTTTAATTCTTCTGGTGAATGCGTGATCGTCAAACCGAGCACAAGGGTTCTCAATAATTCGGATTTTCCGCTGCCCGTTGCGCCGATGCACAACCCATGTGGCCCCATTCCGCCGTGTGCAGATTCTTTCAAATCCAACACCATCGGACGCCCCATTGCGTCCAAACCCAAGGGCACAGCCAGCCGCGATCGCGGATGCGCCCGCTTAGTTATCCACAGCGTTTCCGGCGTTAACTGCTCCACATCATCGATACCCAGCAGCGAGAGCAACTCGCCGGACTGCGCTGAGTGCGCAGTGGTCGCGCGTCGAAAAGCAGTCATCCGGCGGCCAAAAACAGCCGCAAGCTCAGGTGCCACCGCATCCGGCGCGCCCAGCTCCTCGGCACCGTGGGCCGTTGCCACATGAATATGCTTATCGACGTGCAACAGCAGCCCTTCATCCTCCGCCAGCTGGCCCAATGCGGTGCTGGTCTGGGCACCGATATTGATGATTGTGGTCCACTGGGGATCATCAATATAGCTTTCTGTGCCGTTGGTCAGCACCGAATCCACCAGCAAAATCCGAAAGGCGGCTTTCTCCAGATCGCGGGTATGCGGCACCCATTTCAGCCATTCCCACTCACTGTTTCCAAGCGCTTTGATTCCCACCACTTCAGGGCCATGGTGATACAACAACTGCAACACAATCGCCCGCGCTAGATCATGCGCGCCAGAACCATTAAGACCAATGAACCGAAACGCCTGCAATTGCACCGATACGGGCATGCTCTGCACCGAACCCACATCTCTAATGGCGTGGCGCAAAGACACTGCGCACACGGGATCAAGATCTTCTGGAGCGCCCGAATCACTCACAGTTATCGCAGGATCAAGCCTGGTTACACCCAACCCAAAACGAATCTCCAAACAGTCTTGATCATCTTGTGCACGCTCCCACATGCGCCGACTCCCCAGCATGGACCACAAGGTCACCGGATCCGGATGCCGATGCCATTCGTGTCTGCGTTGCATCGTGGCATGATCTGTTGCCTTCACCCTCAGTGCACTCAAGTGGCGTAAATAGGTTCGTCGGATTTCATCCGTGTCATCGCCTTCCGGTGGCGCGAACATCATCAACACACTCATCCCCATCATGAGAGGAAAAATCAGCACCATGGGATTGAGCTGCCCAGAGGTAAGAATCATCAAACCCACCATTGCCAGTACCAACGCCACCATGATTACCGGCATGAGCACTTTAAATAGCGGTTTCGGCGCTGGACGTACCGCCTGTGGCACAGCTTCTGCAATCAGTGGCTCCGTAGGCAAAGGCGGAGCCGGATCACGCTCCGACCACGTCACCGGATCCACAATAAACCCAAAACTTTGATCAACCTGGTGTTGTTCCATCGATGTTGTCATGAATACGTCCTCCCCCTGCAGTTGTCCCCCGCCAAAAAATAAAAAGGGCTGTCAATAAGGGTTTGACTGGAAAACTCACCAAAAGGTTCCCTCCTTTTAAAAACTGGGGGAATTCTCACCAACCCTGCTAGCTGTAGAGATTGCTGGCATACTCAAGGACACATTGTTGGGGAACATTTTGTGAAAGTTTTCGGGGGATAACTTGTGACAATCGATAATGCACTGCGCTTAAGCATCCGCATTGATCTCACCGTTGGGGACACCCCAGCAGCTGTGGCAGATGTATCACTACCAGCAGGTTCGAGCCTCGCGGATATTTTGGATGAGGTATTAGAACTCACGGATGCGCCTCGGATCTCTCGGCCTTGGGTGGCCCACACTGCTGCTGGAAGTCCCATTGATTGTGGCATTCCGTTGTCACATACTCAGGTGGGACAAGGCAGCGTCATTGTGCTGTCGCCTGAACGAGATCTAGAAGCACCGGTAATGCGCGATGTTGCAGAGGCTTTGGTGGAGTTCTCCTCCGAGCACCGTGCTGGACACCTCGTTGAGTTGATGACCATCGCCGGTCTTGGCGGTGTGGCAACTTTATTGGCCAGCCCTGTGGCTTCACCACTTGCGATACCCGGACGCATCGGGCTTTTCCTTGCTTTATGCGCACTACTTTTATTGTGGTTGCCAGGTGGGCGCGCACCAATTCTCAAAGTTCTTTTGCCGGTGGCACTCATCCTCGGAGCTGGGGCCTGCGCATCTTTAATAGTTTCTGGCGGTTCCGTTTCGGTCCCCGACACAGGGATGACATGGATAATTCTGGCCGGTGCATGCGCGATGCTTGCTGCGTGTCTGCTGGTTCATGTGATTTATCGGCCTGCACTTTTAACCACGGCAGCGCTATCCACATCAGGATTTGGGTTATTGGTGCTCGCAGCAGCAACGGCACTTTGGGATAAAAACTCAGCCTTCAGTGGCCCCGCAGCGCTAACTGTCGCGGCCTGCACCACCATCACCATGTGTTTCGCCCCAAAAATTGCAGCGCAGCTAGCAGGCCTTCGGGTCCCAACGCTGCCCACCGCCGGCGAAGATCTCTCCGTCAGCGACCTCACCATGGCGGATCCTCAAATAAAGATCCAGAGAACAAAGACGCTTTTCGACGCCCAGACCCTTGGGCTCACTGTGTTAAGCGGGCCACTGATGCTGCTGTCGGTCACGCCTGGAACGTGGAGCACCACCATCTTTGCATTATGCATTGCAGTGTCTTCACTTCTTCATGCAAACCGCCATCAAGCGCCCATCCCCACGTGGTCTTTAATGGCACTCTCCGCAATCAGTTTCTTAGCTCTTGCGCTTTCCACTGTCCGGCAGCATTCCGTGGCTGCGCTCATTGCCACTGCTCTGATCATGATGGTACTTTTCAGTGTTGCCTTGTGGATCCATAAGATTCCTACACTCGAGCCCACCACCATCGTGTGGTTGGAACGATTGGAATCATTATGCCTGGCCATAAGCCTACCGTTAGCGTTGCATTTACTTGATATTTTTGGAATGCTGCGTGCCCTGGATATTGGATTTGGTGGATAAATGCGCCGGATTCTTACCTTCGGCCTGGCGCTCTGTGCGCTGATCGCTACTACTCCAGCTGCGTTTTCCCAAGAAGTTGAAGCTTTAGCATGCCCCGATGTCGCCATCGCAGACTCTTCCATAGCCACCATGGATGAACATCTAACGCAGTCTTTGCAGCAAGCACACCGCATCGCCACTGGAGCTGGAACCATGGTGGCAGTTATTGATACAGGAGTATCTCCTCATCCACGGCTCCCCCATTTGGTTCCTGGTGGAGATTTTGTTGGTGCTCATCAAAGCCCAGATATGCCCGGCGAACTTATCGATTGCGATGGACACGGAACAATCGTTGCTGGAATCATTGCCGCCCAAAACAACTCCGGATCAGGCTGGCCTTATGATGGCACCGCCGATTCCTACCTTGGAGTGGCTCCCGATGCTGGAATTATCTCCATCAAACAAACCAGTTCTTATATACGCACCCACGAAAACTCCACCATCGGCACGTTAAGCACCTTGGCGGATTCCATTCACCGCGCACTTGATGCCGGTGCACACGTAATCAATATTTCTGTGGTGTCGTGTCTCTCTGATGTGCCAGAAGATGTGAATGGATTTCAACCTTTAACCGATGCGCTCAACCGTGCAGAATTACACGGAACCATTGTGGTGGCTGCCGCAGGAAATCTGGGCCAAAACTGTCCCGCTGATTCCACCGTCTATCCCGCACATTCCGATACTGTGCTTTCAGTATCTGCGCGTTTCGATTCCCACACCCTCGCCGACTATTCCATGCCTGGGGACCAACAACTGCTTTCCGCTCCGAGTCAGATCCCCGCTGGATTATCTCCACGCGGAGACGGCTTCGCCAGCCATATGATCACCACATCAGGCGATAGCCCTTTTGCCGGAACAAGTTTTGCCGCACCGGTAGTCAGTGCCACTGCTGCCCTTTTAAGACAGCACTTTCCTTTTGCTACCCCTCAGGAAATTCGTCTGCGGATTTTCAACAGCATCGACCCAGCACGAGGGGCCATAGACCCCTATCTAGCTCTGACTCAGGAGATATATCCTGCCGATCCCGTAATTCATGAGATCGCTCTAAGCATTCCTGATACTTCTGATCAGTCACCGCGTCAACGAAGCCTTGCGGTGCTCGTTATGATCTGTGGCGCCCTTGGGTTATTGGCAATCGTGGTGGGAATCAGACACCGCCAGCGCAGGGGTTTTTAAAACCAAACCACAGTGCCCACCGATCCTAAAAAACCGCATCGTGGGCAGCCTGGTTTGGTTATTCGGCTTCAAAACCGGTCACAGAGGCCCACGGAGTCGATTTTTCAGCTTCGTGGGCAGCCCTGTCTGGTTTGGCTAAAAACTGCACCCAAAGCCCGAAAAAAGCGCCTTCTCAGAACTGCGCCTAAGCGCCTCGGAAAGCTCGAATCATACGAACACTCATTCTGAAATTTGGAGGTCTTAAATCAAGCTCTAGCGGCTCAGTCCCAGATAGGTGAAAAATTCATCCGCCCAAGAGATCGTCCCGGTGTACCACAAGGCCCAAAACGTCACGATAAAAACAGCCCAAATGAGCAGGATCATCAATGCCAATACGCTCATGCGGAAACGGAATGATTTCTTGCCATACCAGGTGAAAAAGCGGTCATATTGGTGTACTCCCCAGCCCAGCAGGTTCTTCGCCCACTTTTGCTCCAGGGATAAAATACCCACGCCAATGAAGGTGGTGAGCCAACCTTGACCAGGCAGCGGGATGGTGATTAATCCGATGATCGTCACTAACCAACCAAGGGCCAAGGTGCCGGGGCGAACTAAAAACCCGAATTTCTTTTGCTTGGAACGCGCATGGGCATCTTGTAGCCGGTCAATGCGGTCGCTGACCATTTCTCGCATCGTGCTCATGGGTTAGCCCAACATCCCCATAGGGAAAAGGGAAAATCAGCAAAAATAAACATGAGTACAGATGCATCCTGGAACTATTGAACGGCTGCAGAGCAGAGGACATAAGAACAGCACCGAGTTTACTCGCTCCCCGCGCCTATATTCCTCAGTATGCAGGGGTAAGCGCGGTCTCTCTGCTGAGTTCACTTCCCTGTGGCAGTAGCCTTAAGATGCTCCAGGGCACCTGATCTACCTCGGTAATTCCTAAGGATAAGAGCGTATCGCCAGTTGAAACGGGGTGCATGAGTCCATATTCAGAAATCACATAGTAGCCAAATCCACTGTCTACACCCACAGCACCGCCAGCTTGGGTGCTGAAAGTTACTGCGCGGGAATCGCCAGATAATGCCACCCCTGAGTCTATGGATTCCAAGAAACCTATCTTGCCTTGTCCATCTGCGCAGGCAAAACCGCCGTTTAGGTTGTGCCACTCCACTGCCATGCTAGGCAACGCTAATGTGTTGTTTCCTTCCACGTGTACGCCTAGAGGTGCGGTAGCGTCGGGGGAAGCAACGGAGCCGGCGTCGATAAGCAGTCCACGTTGCAGCGGGGTGATCTCGGTGAGCTTGCCTTCGGTGCGCAGCCAACTGCGGGGTGTGGCATCAACAAGCTCTGGAAGTGGATCTGGGAAGCGAATTTCCTCGCGCTCCGGGATCGTGTTGAGCAGCTCGGTGGTGAGGTAAAGGCGCGGGGTATCCTCATCAATGCGCAGATGGCGGCGCATAATGCGCCCCTGTGGGCTCTCTGCAGCAGGCAGTACACGGCGTCCCTCCGCAGTGATCAGGTGCCAGCTGACCTCCCCGGATTCACTTTTCGACGCCCCCAGCCATCCCTTCCCCTCCCCAAGCAGGGTGGGTTGCTGTTCGCCGGATGTTGCTAAAACATGTAATTCACCCGAGCCCACATCCTGGCACACAAACCACTCCGAGTCAGGGTTGTTCAAGCTGAAAATCCCCGGCGCATCCGCTAAACCAACCGGCACTCCGCGCGGCATATCCGCAATAATCGCATCGCTGGCATTAACTGGTTCTACAGGCTCGCCCACAATTAATCGTGCCGAGGCCACATTTGCCACCGGATGCACGGCCTGATCCAAACGCACAAATAAGGCACCGGATTCAGCGCGGATCAGTGACGCATCGGCGGGATCCATCGCAGGCCGAAACATCGCTAATGCTACAGATCCCACCGCCAACATCACACACGCAACCACCCCAAAAATCAGTGCTCTGCGCCGGCGCCCCAATGGATCATGAATCATTCGGACATCGCCCATGACCAAGCCGTGTTCAATACGTCGAACTAGAAATTTATGCCCCGATACCTGCGCCGATGTCGTGGGCATCAGCATGCCTTCAGCCACTTGTTTCCCCCTCAAGCCCCTTTGCTTAAGCCATCCTAGTTCGGATAACAACGCACAGCGCGTGGGAGTGGGAAGACTCTCAAAATATGCTTGAGAGGGAACCAAATAGTGTATTTTGCAGTCTAACTATAAGGCTAGTTGGGCACTGTATGTGGTTTTGTCGGATCAGGAGCATAAAGCACTGGGCTGGCGGGCACTGCTTCGGTACGGGCTGGGGTGCTTGGACGGTGGTAATAATTTTGATC